>NZ_JNJS01000001.1:0-758459 GCF_000701765.1 Pseudobutyrivibrio sp. LB2011
ATCTAAAAACTTTAATGAAATACTGCCACTTTATAACATAATTCACTCTATGTCCCGTGCGGGAACTCCTACTGATAATGCTGCTATGGAAGCGATTAATGGTTGGATTAAGGCAGAGATATTTAGTGATCTACATATAACAAGCAATGCCACCATTGAAAAAGACATTGCCAGATACATAGTGTTCTTCAATGAAGAACGCCCTGCCTACTCTCTGAGTTATCTGACTCCAAAACAGTATCGAGAGTATTACAGTGGAGAAACTATGTGTAAAAACACGTAAACCTGTCTACTTTTGCTTGACTAGTGCAAAATAGAAAAACGGCGTGTTTGAGCAGCTAGAAATTGACACGCGGAATTGAAGGTATGGTCAAAGCGCGTGTCTGAGACCTACAAAACAGACACGCCGAATTAAAGGTTTGGAAAGCCCGCGTGTCCTTCCCCTCCCTTAGCACTGGTGGCTTCGCCACAGTCTCAGTTTCAAACCTGCTTGACTAACATTTATCTGCCAAAAGTTATGAAGTCAAGGGAGCGTAGCTCCTGAGGCTTGCCCTTGACTGAAATAACTTGGCAGATACGATGTGTCTAGCAGGTTGAAACAAAGTGTATTTTAAACAGCATCCTTACACTACTTTTCGCTATTGCGTCACACTTATGTGATACTATTAAATCGCTAGCCACCATTTTGTGTTTTAGGCGGAGGTATTTTCATGAGTTTTGTAGAGTTTAAGAATGTTGGAAAAATATATAAGACTGGAGAGGTGAAGATAGAGGCTCTCCACGATGTTAATTTTGAAATAGAAGAAGGGGAGTTCTGCATCATTGTAGGGGCTTCCGGCGCAGGTAAGACTACGATTTTGAATATCCTGGGTGGAATGGATACTCTTACTTCGGGAGGCGTTTATCTGGCTGATAGAGATGTGTCAGGATATTCACCTAGGGAGCTGACAAGCTATCGCAGATATGATGTGGGATTTGTTTTTCAGTTTTATAACCTGGTTGGAAATCTTACAGCAAAGGAAAATGTAGAGCTGGCTGCCCAGATTTGTAATGATCCAATTCCGGCAGAAGAGATTTTAACTCAGGTGGGGTTGGCAGATAGAATGAATAACTTCCCGGCTCAGCTTTCTGGTGGTGAGCAACAGCGAGTTGCCATAGCAAGAGCTCTTGCAAAGAATCCTAAGCTACTGCTTTGCGATGAACCAACTGGTGCCTTGGATGATGCTACAGGTAGAGCGGTTTTGAAGCTTCTTCAGGATACTTGCAAGAAGAAGGGCAAAACAGTTGTGGTAATTACTCATAATCATGCCCTTACAGGAATGGCGGATAGAGTTATTTCTGTTAAATCAGGCACGGTTGTTGATATTACTTTGAATGAACATCCTAAGAGTGTGGACGAGATAGTTTACTAGTGGTTATTTGTTTTGGAGAAGATAAATGCTAGCAAAATCAAGTTTTAGAGAAATAAAAGAGACCATAGGTCGATATATCGCTCTTGTTCTTATCATTGCCCTTGGTGTTGGATTCTTTTCGGGACTGAAGGTAACGGATCCTGCTATGCGTCAGGCTATGCAACAGTACTTTAAGGATACCAGCTTCTATGACTATAGATTGATATCAACATTGGGATTTGAAGAGGAAGATGTAGACTATGTGGCAGAGAATGTCAGTGCAAGGGCCGTAGAAGGGTCGATTTCCTTTGACGTTTTGGCTGACTATGCAGATTCATCACATGCCATTAAAGCTATTAGCATTCCAACTAACGTAAATACCATAGTATTGGAGTCAGGCAGATTGCCAGAGAGCGATGATGAGTGTCTTGTAGATTCATATTTGTTTGATGCATCCACTATCGGAAATACAATAAAAATATCCAGCAATAATGAAAAAGAGGACAGGGAAAACTTTAAATACAGCCAGTACACAATTGTTGGTACAGTAAAATCCCCATTATACATTCAATATGAACGTGGTAGCACAACCCTTGGAAGTGGTGTGCTAGACGGTTATATCTATATAAATAAAGGTGGATTTGATGTAGAGTATTACACCGATATTTATGTGAAGCTTGATAGCGACTTGGAGATCTATTCTGATGAATATAAGGACCTTATTGATGCGAAAGAGGATGAGGTCCAGAAGGCTCTTGATGAGGCTGCTGATAATAGATTTAATCGAATAATAGCAGATGCTTATGATGAACTGAATGATGCTAAGGAAGAGTTTGAAACCAGCAAAGAGGATGGGGCAACAGAATTGGCTGATGCTAAAGAAGAGCTGGATAGTGCTAAGAAACAGCTGGATTCAGCAAAAGCTCAGATAGAAGAATATGAGACTCAGGAAAGTCAGCTGAAAGCGATGCTTGATATGCTGCTTCTTGATCCAAACCAGCAGGCAGCTGCCGGTGAGCTTAGTGTGCAACTCTATACTCTTCAGGTGGGACTTGAAACAGCAAAGACAGAGTATGCAAACGGTCTTGCAGAATATAATGATGGACTTGCAGAATACGAAGAGGGGTTAGAGGAGTACAATACAAAGATAGCAGATGCGGCGGCTGAGATAGCAGATGCAGAAGCTGAAATCGAAGATATTGAGGAAGCAAATACATATCTTTTAATGCGAGACAGCAATGTGGGATATGTTTGTTTTGAAAGTGATTCTACAATTGTAGGAGCTATAGCTAACGTATTTCCAGTTTTCTTCTTCTTGGTTGCGGCGCTTGTATTTATGACCACCATGAACAGAATGGTTGAGGACCAGCGAACCCAAATTGGTGTTTTAAAGGCTTTAGGATATAGCAACGGAAGCATCATGGGGAAGTTTGTATTTTATTCTGGTTCAGCTGCATTTATAGGAACAGCATTAGGCTTTGTGGCTGGAACAATTGCATTTCCTAAGGCTATTTGGTTTGCCTACAAGATGATGTACAACACATCAGAAATTACATATTTCTTTAGCCCGGCTATGTTGATAATCAGTTTTGTTGTAGCTTTTGTATGTTCTGTTGGAGTTACATTTATATCCTGCAGGTATGAAATGGGAGAGATGGCTGCATCACTTATGCGTCCAAAGGCTCCAAAGGCAGGCAAGCGTATCTTCCTAGAATATATACCATGGTTCTGGAACAGGCTTAAGTTCTTAAAGAAGGTTAGCCTTCGTAATATTTTCCGTTATAAAGGCAGATTATTCATGATGGTTCTTGGAATTGGCGGATGTACAGCTCTACTCGTGGCAGGATTTGGTATTTATGATTCTATTGCAGACATTGCTGTAAATCAGTTTACGAATATATCTAAGTACGATATGGATATTACCCTGAAAGATGGTGCCAAAGATACAGTAGCACCACTTGAAAACAGGGGATATACGGTAGATGATTATTTGCTTTACTATCACACTTCCGTGGATTTAAAGGCAGGTAAGCATACCAAGAATGTATACTTAAATGTATATGATAACGATGCGAATATAGATTACTTCTATGATATGCATGATGGTTCAGAGGAGCATATTGTATTTGCGGATTTAAAGGATGATGAGATAATCGTCAACAAGGGACTCAGCGACCGATATGGTATAAAAGTTGGTGATAAAGTAACCATATCATCCGATTCAATGAATGCTACCACTTTTAAGGTGGCAGCCATAAACGAAAACTTCATATACAACTATGTATATCTAACAACTAGCGGATATGAAACAAACATTGGAACACTTCCAGAAAAGAAGAATGTGTACTTGAATATCAAAGAGGATGAGGATGCTCATTCAGTTGGCGCTGAGCTTATGAATAATAAGAGCATTTCTGTGGTTTCAGCCACCATAGATACTTTGGATCGAGTAGACAGTATGATGAAGAGCTTGAACATCATAGTTTATCTTGTAATAGGTAGTGCAATGGCTCTTGCAGCAGTTGTTGTTTACAATCTGACCAACATTAACATTGCTGAGCGTGTAAGGGAAATTGCTACGGTAAAGGTGCTGGGATTCTACAAGGAAGAGACTAGTGCCTATGTATTTAGAGAAAATATACTTCTGGCGATAATGGGAGCAGCAGTGGGACTTGTTTTAGGTAAGATTCTCCATGCTTTTGTTATGAGCGAGATAGTGGTTGATTTGATTACCTTTGATGTTAGAGTCACTGCTTTTAGCTATGCATTGGCCTTTGTTTTGACGGTATTATTTACATTTATTATCAATCTGTTAATGGGCAAAAAGCTTGACGAAATCAGCATGACAGAATCTCTTAAAGCAGTAGAGTAATTTACAGAAATTACTAGCATTTAATGCTTTACTGTGCTACAGTATGTGTAACTGTTTGGGACTAGCTGAATAGTTAAACAAAAATATAGTTAGAGAGGAATAATCATGGGAATCAATTACGTTAGCACAAGAGATGCATCAAAGCAGCAGATTACAGCTTCACAGGCTATTTTAAAGGGTTTGGCTGATGATGGAGGCTTATATGTACCTACATCCATTCCAGCTCTAGATGTTTCACTTGAGAAGCTTTCTGAAATGACATATCAGGAGGTTGCTTATGAAGTGTTAAAGCTTTTCCTTACAGATTTTACAGAGGACGAGCTTAAGCATTGTATAAATAGCGCTTATGATAGCAAGTTTGACACAGAGGAAATTGCACCACTTGTTTATGCTGATGGAGCATACTATTTGGAGCTTTTCCATGGTTCAACAATTGCATTTAAAGATATGGCACTTTCGATTTTGCCACATCTTATGATTACTTCCGCTCGTAAAAATAATATCAAGAACGATATCGTCATTCTTACAGCTACATCAGGTGATACAGGAAAGGCTGCTCTTGCAGGCTTTGCAGATGTAGAGGGCACTAGAATCGTTGTATTCTATCCAAAGAATGGTGTATCAGCAATCCAGGAACGCCAGATGGTTACTCAGAAGGGTGCTAACACTCATGTTGTTGGTATCAAGGGTAACTTCGATCAGGCTCAGACTGGTGTTAAGCAGATGTTCAACGACAAGGCTCTTGAGAAAGAGCTTGATGCAGCAGGCTTCCAGTTCTCATCTGCAAACTCAATCAATATTGGCCGTTTGGTTCCACAGATTGCTTACTATGTATACGCATACGCAAAGCTTCTTTCAGAGGGAAAGGTACAGTCTGGTGAGACAATCAATGTAGTTGTTCCTACTGGAAACTTTGGAAATATCCTTGCTGCATATTATGCAAAGAACATGGGACTTCCTATTGATAAGCTTGTTTGCGCATCAAATGAAAACAAGGTCCTTTATGATTTCTTCACTACAGGAGAATACGACAAAAACAGAGAGTTCATTCTTACAAACTCTCCATCAATGGATATCCTTATCTCTAGCAACCTTGAGAGATTGATCTATCACATTGCTGGTGATGATGCCGAAAAGAATTCTGAACTTATGGAGTCTCTTAAGACAACTGGTAAATACGAAATCACTTCAGATATGAAGGCTAAGCTTGAAAGCTTCTATGGAAATTACGCTTCAGAAGAAGAGACAGGCAAGACTATCAAGAATCTTTATGACAAGACAGGCTACATCATTGATACACACACTGGTGTTGCATCATGTGTATGGGAGAAATTCAAGGCTGACACACAGGACGACAAGGTTACAGTCATTGCTTCAACAGCCAGCCCATTCAAGTTTACACGTGCTGTCATGGGTGCAATCGACTCAGCCTATGAAAGCGAGGAAGACTTCGTACTAGTAGACAAGCTTTCAGAGCTTGGAAAGGTTGCAGTACCTAATGCCATCGAAGAGATTCGCTCAGCAGAGGTTCGTCATGACACCGTCGTAGAAGTAGCGGACATGTGTGCAGAGGTAAAACGCTTCCTCGGAATCTAATAATCGTAAAAAGCCGTGCATAGCACCAAATCATATTTACGTAAAGTAAATGAGCTACCTGTAGTCAACAAGCTCTACTATTTCTCAAGCGAGACGTGTTGTCGAGCGGAGAAATCAGTAGGCTTGTAGACGTAACAGGTAGCTCTCATAGTTTAAAAGCATATGATAAGGTGTATGGTTCCGAATGGGTAGGCGACTGGGAAGTCTACGCATTTGTTAGCTCCGTAGAGAACGCCGTCGGCGGTGATTTCTGGTGGAGCAAGTGATATGTCTTTTGATAAGGCGTTGGAAATATTTACTATGAAGAGTCCATTGTGGAGGTTGAGGAAGTCCTCAAGGGCTGCAACAACGTACTCATCGAAGTCTCCAAAGTCTTCTTTTGCGTAGCGGGAAGCAAATGCAATGGCTGTTTCCCTGTCGCAATCAATATGTGTAATAAACTCTCTGTCACTGGATATTTTCTGCGAAACACCAAATGTGACAGGAAATTCATCAAGTACCATAGGAGTGAGAGGAGAAAAGTCCTCTCCAACAAATCTAATTAAGCTGTTGAACATCAGCTCCAAATACATAACGTTTTCTTCACTTACAGGCATTTCTGCAAGAACAAAGAAATTGGAAATGATTGCACGGACAGCTTCTTCATTTTCAACATCTAGACTTAAATCATATATTTCAGTTTCATTTTTATAATCGAAAAGAATACGCTCTAACTCTTCGTAAGAAAATATTCCATCTTCAACAAGATTTTGGCCAAGTAAAATAAAATCAGGAGTCTGTCTTGTAAGTAAATCGTTTACCTGATCATCTGTAAGATATCCTCTATTAACAGCTATTTCACCAAAGCGCCTGTCTTCACGAGTTTGCACATATAAGCATTCATCCACTTCTTTTGCGGTCATGAAACCTTCGTGAATGGCAATTGTGCCAAGCTTAATATGTGTTTGCGAAAGACGAGACATTGCATTGAAAAGCTGCTCTTGATTTACAATTCCTTTTTGAAGCAAATAATTCCCCAAGAATTGTGTATACATAGATTATTTTCCTCCAAGTCGAAGCTCGATTATTTCTTGAATTTGATTGTTCTCGAAAGGCTTCTGAATAAAGTCCTTTGCGCCGAGCTGAATTGCCTTTTTGAGTTGATCCTGAGTACCAACTGAAGAAACAATGATAATGATTGCATCATTGTCGAATTCTCTGATTTCAGATAGAGCAGTAGTGCCGTCTTTCTCTGGCATTACGATGTCCATAAAAACTAAATCAGGTTTTTCTGATTTGTACAAGTTTACAGCCTCTGCTCCGTTTTTCCCCTCAATAAAAGTAGCACCTGTGCTGACTTCTTTAACTGCATCCATGAGTTGTTTTCTAGCAAGGACTGAATCATCGCATATTAAAATCTTTTTGCCTGTAATATCCATATGTCTTATCCCTCCTGCACAGTATAGAATAATAATACAATAAGAACAGCTTTTATTCAAATGGATTTATCTGATATTTTTGTTAATTTTCATGGAATTGCGGGAAAACTTTTGAGGATAATAAATGGCCTGTTTTTATAGAAAAGAGAATAAATAATCTATATAATATTAGGCGAGAATAATTTATTGGAGGATTAAAAATGGATATTAGTTTTATGAAAATATTTGATGTTGTAATCGGGGTATTGGGAGTATACCTGGTATTTGTTAGTATCAAAAGCCTTAAGGCAGGAATTGTTGATCCTATGATGATTACAGCAGAGGAGCTTGCAAAGTGTGCTGATATCAAAGGATTATCAAAGTATTTGATGCCAAAGTCAGCTATTTTTGGAGCACTTTGTATTGTGTTTGGAATTCAGGGATTGCTTAATGACACTGGTTATGTAAAGTTCCCGCATGCAGTAAATGTAGGATTTCTCATTGCTTTTGTTGTAGTATGGTGTGTTTTCTCATACTTTATCCGTAAAGCAAAGAAGACATATATTCAGTAAAAAATACTAATATCGTCACTTAGAATTCACATTTAGGGGGGATTATATAATAATCTAAGCTGGGTTAGCTATAGGAGGTCAGTATGAAAAAGATTTTGGTGGTAGATGACGAAGAAAAGATTCGTTCACTTATCCGTAAGTACGGTGAGTTTGAAGGCTATGAAATATCAGAAGCATGCGATGGTATGGATGCAATAGAAAAGGTAAAGGCAAACAGCGATTATGATGTTATCATCATGGATGTTATGATGCCAGAGCTTGATGGATTCTCAGCTTGCAGTGAAATCAAAAAGATAAAGGATATTCCAGTTATCATGCTTTCAGCAAGAGGAGAGGAATACGATAGAATCCACGGTTTTGAAGCAGGCGTTGATGATTATGTTGTAAAGCCATTCTCACCAAAGGAACTTATGATGCGTGTGAATGTTGTTACAAGCCGAAGCAAGTCTGATGAAGGTGCGGTAGATATCTTCCGTTATGAAGGCCTGGAAATTAACTTTACTGCCAGAACAGTTTCTATTGATGGCAAGCGTGTAGATATGTCGCCAAAGGAATACGAGCTTCTTTTCTACCTGGTTCGAAATAAAAACATAGCACTTGAACGTGAGCGTCTTATTACCGAAGTATGGGGTTATGACTACTATGGTGATGACCGCACACTGGACACACACATAAAGCTACTTAGAAACAGTCTAGGTGAGTATCGTCGCCTGCTTGTTACACTTAGAGGAGTAGGTTACAGATTCGAGGCTTAATTGTGGAGGACCCATTGAAAAAAAGTCAAATTAGTATTAAATGGAAAACCTTTTGTATATTCTTGATTTTTGCCATAGTACTTTTAGGAGTACTATGGTTTTTTCAGATTGTCTATCTGAATGATTTCTACAAAATGATAAAGCAAAAGGAAACAGAAAATGTTCTAGATAAGGTTGAGGCGCTTCTTCATGAATCTGATGATCCTGCATCTGAAATAGACCAGCTTGCGGCCAACTACAACCTGGGCGTATTCATTACAGATTCAGAGGGCAACTCCCTTTATAATGCGGAATATATTTCAAATTCCCAGATGTCTTCATTGCCACATTTTATGTTCAGTCTGTTTTACGATGAGGCTGTTGCTAATGGTGGCGAGGCTGTCATTGAGTTTAAAGGTAGCGAAATGCAGCGAAGCATCAGGGAAAACCTTAATCAAGGAACGGGCATGGAACTGCCAGAGGGTGTAGATGGAGAATCTGAAGCTACACCAGAATCCGACGAGGAACAACCTGAAAACATTTTAGAGAATGCTCCTGATAGTGCAGATGAAACCTCAGAAGAACAATCTGGTCAGGGTGAAGGAAAAATCGAATACACAATCCCTCCGGAAAATGAAATGACGAAGGAGCAGTTCAGACAAAACATTGGTAATGAATTGGCTGAGTCTGTTATTTATGTTCGTATAATCGAAGTAGATGGTCAGGAAGAAGTTGTCATGATTAACTCAGTGTTAACACCTGTCGATGCTACAGTTACTACACTGAAAGCTCAGCTTCGAATTATCACTGTCATCATAATTATCATTGCATTTATTCTTGCAGCAGCCACAGCTAAAAGCACATCTCGCTCTATTATCAAATTGAACGATGGCGCCAAGAAGCTTGCAGCTGGTGACTACAGTGTTAAATTCGATGCAGATGACTATATGGAGGTTGCAGAGTTATCAGCTACTCTAAACTACGCCGCAAAAGAACTTGGAAAGGCAGACAGCTTACAAAAAGAACTAATTGCAAACGTATCCCACGACCTTAGAACTCCGCTTACTATGATAAAGGGATATGCTGAGGTTATGAGAGACATCCCTGGCGAGAACACGCCAGAAAATGTTCAGGTTATCATCGAAGAGACGGAGCGCTTAACAGGTCTTGTAAACGACATGCTGGACATTTCAAAACTCAAGGCTGGCACAATTTCCATCCAGCCAGAGGAATACAACTTTACTGAAAGTATTCGTCACGTTCTTGAGCGTTACAACAAGCTTCGCGAAGTAGAGGGCTACACTATCGATTTTGTATACGATGACGAAGTCAACGTATATGCAGATGAGCAGAAGATGTACCAGGTTCTTTACAATCTGGTAAACAACGCCATAAACTACACCGGCGAGGACAAAAAGGTCACCGTCATTCAAAAGGTCATCGGCAATACCCTCCGCATCGAAGTAGTGGACACTGGCGATGGCGTAAAGCAGGAAGACATCCCATACGTATGGGACCGCTACTACAAAGACAAGACAACCCACAAGCGAGCCCTTCAAGGCACCGGACTTGGCCTCTCCATCGTAAAGAACGTACTGGAGCTCCACGGTGCCAAATATGGTGTCTCATCCATCACCGGCCAAGGCGCCACCTTCTGGTTCGAAATCAAAATCGACCCCTTCGCCGAAGAGGAGTAGGGGCCACCTGTGGATGGTGGCCCCTGGGATTAGCGAAGCTCTGAGTAGCCGAAGGAGTTTACGATGGCGTCGATTGGGGTGCCGGATTTGCAGAGAGGGCACTCGTGGAGTGGGTACGACTGGTAGTTAGGGATGTCCTCGTCGTGGAATACGGCTGTTACTGGGATGTTGTCCACTTCTCGAACGGCTGAGAAGATGGCGCAGGCACCGCTGATGGTTGCCCCGTAGTATTGTACACATTCGGCTAGACTTTCGAGAGTGCGGCCGGTAGTTAGTGATCCAAATAATAATAAAACGTGTTTGTCGCGGATAGTCAGTTGTAGATTATCGCGGAAAATATGCAGGCCGGATGGAGCAAGCTCTGGGGCAGTGACATAGATTGTCTTGTGCTGATTGTAGTTTGCTACGCCGGCTTTTGTTAGTTCTTCGGCAAGATATGTTCCAACTACTTCCATGCCATCGGCACATACGATTGTGTCTACTGGTGTGGATACGGAATAGTGCATTGCAAGAAGCTGGGCAACACCGTGAGCCTCATTACATCTGGTCTTTATGGTTCCGATTTCCATATAGTTTGTGATGTGGGAGTGGTTGGTTGCGAAGTGACCAGGAATTATTTTCAAAACAACATCTGAGTTTAGTGGAGCAGGAATTTTAGTATAGTCTTTTAACATAATAAACCCCTTTCTTTTATGAACCTCATAGTTCGAATTTCCCCTTTGATATTTACATCATATCATACTTTTGTCAGATATCTAGTGAATAAATTTTGTATTACATATTAAATATAGAAAACATATCGAATTCACAGACAAGACATAGAAATTTACAAATTTGCACATCCAAATATGCTAGTGTTTAAATTAGTACATTCTACGTTTACGTTTCATATTATACAGAAGGAGGGGGCTTATGGCGAAAGGACAAGCTAAGCAAAAGCGTATTAGTGCACAATTATTGGCGGTTTTGATACCTCTTGTAATTGTGGCAATCGCAATTGTAACCACTATTTTGGCGTTGCAGGCAAAGAAGGTAATTGTGTCAGAGGCTACTGAGGGATTACATCAGGAATCTAGAGCAAATGCTGCTGATATTGCACAAACAATGGATAGCATGACCAAGTATTATGATGGCTTGGCAGATGCTATTGAGGGTGGAACCTTTGAAAGTGATGTTCAGGTTAATAATCTGCTGACTGAATCTTTGAATGAGTTCCCAGGTGTTGTAACAGATGCTTATATCGCAATCGGCAGAACTGAGTTCTATGATGGTAGCGGATGGTTCCCGGATTTAAGTGAATATGATGCAACTACCAGAGGTTGGTATCAGAATGGTGATGGCCAGGCAGAGATTTTTATAGGTGCACCTTCTCTGGATTTAACAACAGGAAATATGGTTGTGTGCGGTTCACGTTCTATCACTTTGAATGGTCGTAAGGGTGTAATGTCTACAGATATTGCCCTTGCTGGTATTTCAGAGATGGTTAGCCAGTATACTCCAGGTGGAAAGGGTGCCAGCTTACTTGTTCAGGGTACTCAGATTATTGGTTCAGTAGAGTCAGAATATGTTGGTACAGATGTATCTGAACATACAGATGACGGCTTCTTGCAGAGAATGTCAGAAGTTGTTGCTGCAGGCGGAAGTGATACTGTTGTTACAATGAAAGGAAATAATGGAAAGAATTATTTCGTTTCATTTGATAACGTAGATGGTACAGAGTGGACTCTTATTTCATATGTACCTCAGGATGCAGTATTAGCAGAACTTAGACAGTTCATACTCATTAGTATTGTAATTGCTGCAATTATTGTTTTGGCAATGGCAGTAATCCTTCTTCAGTTAATCAATTCGAAGATTACAAAACCAGTACGTAGTCTTACAGAGAATATTACAAGAATTGCAAATGGTGACTTTACAGTGGATATTCCAGCAGGCGGCGGAAATGAGATTGGCACCATGAATAACAACATGCATGATTATGTTGAGCAGATGCGAAGTACTCTTACCGAGATTAAGAGTATGACTGATCAGCTCGCTTCAGAGGCTACAAATAGTAAGAATGTATCTGGTGATTTGAACGAGCGTGCTGATGAGCAGGCAAGTGCTATGCAACAGATTCAGCATACAATGGACGATATGTCTTCAGCAGTTGCTGATCTTGCAGAAAATGCAACTACATTGGCTCAGCAGGTTAATGATTTGACTATGCAGAGTGAGACAACCAAGCAGACAATGGATGATTTGGTTAGCACAGCAAGAGATGGTCAGCGTGACATGCAGGCAGTTCAGTCTGGTATGACAAATGTTGCACAGTCAATGCGTGAAATGAATGATGTTGTTAACAACGTAGATGAGTCTGCTAAGCAGATTGATTCTATTGTTGATATGATTAATTCTATTTCCAGCCAGACCAACCTTCTTTCACTTAATGCTTCTATTGAGGCTGCACGTGCCGGCGAAGCTGGAAAGGGATTCGCAGTTGTTGCTGATGAGATAGGTGCGTTGGCTCAGAACTCTGCAGATAGTACTCAGCAGATTTCAGCTATTATCAAAGAGATTACAGCTCAGATTGCAGAGCTTTCAACAAAGGCAGAATCAAATGTTGAAGAAATCAACACCAGTATGGAATCTGTAAACCAGGCTGGAGAGACATTTGAAAAGATATTCAAGAGCCTTGATGAAGCCAGCGATACTGTTGGTGATATGATTGATAAGATTGGTAGCGTTGATGAGATTGCAACTTCTATGGCTGCTATTTCAGAGGAGCAGTCAGCTAGTACACAAGAGGTTAGTGCTACAGCCACAACTCTTGCTGAAGGTGCAGAACAGGTTGCAGAAAACTCTCGTGGTGTGGATAACAGTGCCACTGTAGTATCTGAATCATCAGATAAGATTGAAAATCTTATTAACCAGTTTACCGTATAGACGAAAGAATAATAAAAGAGCTTATTTGACTAAGCGGTCAAATAAGCTCTTATTTTTTCTAGATTTTCTGTGGCAATGCGTCGTCCGATATCGTAAACACGTTGTAATTCGTCAGGGTTCTTTTCTGTGGCACCAATGTTGAGAGGGGCATCTGGCCTGATTACGAAAGCCTTGCCATTGGCAACCTGCTTTTTAACGTATGCTTTTTGCGCATTATACATGTTGTGCCTGTTTTCCATTGTGTCAATCATTCGTGGATATTTTCTCAAAATCCATCTAATAATTTTCATGTATTTCTGAGGCTTTTTAATATAGTCAGCAGGCTGGGTTTCGATAACAAGGATTTTGTCGCAGCCTTGCTTTTCCATAAAACGAAGAGGAATGGAATCTGACATTCCACCATCTAAATACAAATCATCTCCGATTGGAACTGGCTTTGACACTGCAGGCATTGAAGCTGATGCACGTATCCAGCGAATGTCTATTCCATCTGGAGTGCCGTCACAGTTATCGCATTTATGATATACCGCATTTCCGGTAGATAATTCTGTGGCTACACAGTAGAAATCCATAGGATTCTTGTAAAAGGTATCGTAATCCCATTTATCAAGCTCGTATGGGAGAGTGCCATAGCAGAATGGCACATTATAAATGTCTCCTGTTTTAATCAGGGAGCTGAAGCTAGCATAGCGTTTGTCGTTGCAATATTTTTTGTTGTAGCGAAGACCTCGTCCTATCTGTTTTGATTTAATATTAAGTCCAAATGTGGCACCAGCTGAAACACCAACAGCACTGTCAAAATCAATATTGTTTTCCATGAGAACATCGATTACGCCGCAGGTAAACATGCCTCTCATGGCTCCACCTTCCATTACTAATCCTTTTTTCATAATAATTCCCTCAATTCTCTATAAATAAAAATTTATCATTGTGCACAATTAATTGCAAGTTTTATTGATAAAAAAGCCCAAAAATGAAGATGAATTTTGTATAAATAAATGATGCAAGCCATGAATCTGTAATGTATACTCTTGAAAGAATGTTTTGGAGAAAGGATATTGGAGGAATGTCGGGAAAGCTATTTGACGAGAATAAATTTGCAGCTGTGGCGAGACGCGCAGTTGCAGAAGGTGTGGTACTTTTGAAGAATGATGGTGATGTTTTACCACTTCAGAAAGGTACCACTATTTCATTGTTTGGACGTAGTCAGTACAACTACTATAAAAGCGGTACAGGCTCAGGCGGTATGGTAAATACCAGGTATGTTATTGGAGTAAAAGAAGCACTTGAGGCTGATGATAGATATAATCTTAACCAGGATTTAAAAGCAATCTATGATGAATGGATAAAGGAAAATCCATTTGATGCCGGAATCGGATGGGCCAGTGAACCATGGTTCCAAAAGGAAATGGTAATCACTCCAGAAATAGCAAAGGCGGCAGCAGCAAAGTCTGATGTTGCAATTGTGCTTATTGGTCGTACAGCAGGTGAGGACCAGGATAATAGTGTAACGGCAGGCAGCTTCCTTCTTACAGAAGATGAGCACACAATGCTTAAACACGTCACTGATGCATTTGAAAGGACAATCGTTCTTTTGAATGTAGGTAATATTATCGATATGAAGTGGGTTGAAAAGTACAACCCAAGCGCTGTGGCATATATTTGGCAGGGAGGCCAGGAAGGCGGAAATGGTGTTCTTGATGTTTTATCAGGTGATGTAAATCCAGCAGGTCGTCTTTCTGATACTATTGCCTATGATATTGATGATTACCCATCTACAGCAAACTTTGGTAAAAAGAAGAGAAATATCCAGCAGGAAGATATCTATGTTGGATACAGATATTTTGAAACATTTGCTAAGGACAAAGTTTTATATCCATTTGGATTTGGTTTATCCTACACAAGCTTTGATATTAAATGTAGTAGCCTGGAGTTTGATATTACAAATGGTGCTACAGTTGTAGCAACAGTTACTAACACCGGTGCACGCAAAGGACAGCAGGTTGTTCAGCTTTACTTAGAAAAGCCACAGGGCAAGCTGGGAAATCCATCAAGAGTATTGGTAGGATTTGATAAGACTAAGGAAATCGAACCTGGTGAAACAGTGGAATGTGAAATCCACGTACCAGCATACTATATGTCTTGCTACGATGACTCTGGCGTTACAGGCCACAAAAGCGCCTATGTGCTAGAGCAGGGAACATATACATTCTACGTGGGCGGCGATGTGCGAGCAGAGGAGTCGGCTTCAGTAGATATTTCTGAAACTATTGTGGTGGAACAAAAGTCAGAGTTGATGGCACCACCAATTGAATTTACAAGGGTTAAGCCTGAGATAAATGCAGATGGAATATTCTCAGTTGTTTACGAAGCTGTTCCAACTGCATCAAAAACTACAGTTGAGCATCACCTAGAGGAGCTTCCAACAGAAATCACCCAGACAGGTGATAAGGGCTACAAGCTTGTGGATGTTGCCAAAGGCAGAGTATCAATGGATGATTTCATTGCTCAGCTTTCTGATGATGATTTGGTTGCCATCGTTAGAGGCGAGGGAATGAGCTCACCAAAGGTTACACCAGGAACAGGCGGAGCATTTGGTGGTGTTACAGATTCACTTTTAGGTTACGGTATTCCTGTTGCCTGCTGTACAGACGGTCCTTCTGGAATCAGAATGGATTCTGGCAAGAAAGCTTTCGCTATGCCAAATGGAACACTTTTAGCAAGCACTTGGAATCTTGAATTAATGGAAGAGCTTTATCAGTGGGAAGGTTTGGAGCTTCGTAAAAACAAAGTGGATGTATTGCTTGGACCAGGTATGAATCTTCACAGAAATCCTTTGAATGGTAGAAACTTCGAGTATTTTTCAGAGGACCCATTCTTAACAGGTAAGTGCGCTGCATATCAGCTTAAGGGTATGCATAAATACCATATCACTGGAACAATAAAGCATTTTGCTTTGAATACACAGGAGACCTCACGTCACTATGCTGAGCATGTGGCATCTGAGCGCGCAATCCGAGAGCTCTATTTAAAGGGATATGAGATTGCTGTTAAAGAAGCTGGCGCTCATGCTGTTATGACAACTTACGGCCCAGTAAACGGAAGATACACATCTTCAAACTTCGATTTGGTTACAAAAATCCTTAGGGATGAATGGGGCTTTGAAGGTATCGTAATGACGGACTGGTGGGCAAAAGGCGGAAATGCTGGAGCAGGAGACGGAGCTGATATGGCAGACATTGTAGCAGCTCAAAACGACCTTTACATGGTTACAACAAGTGCTGCTGACAACACAAACAATGATAACTCATTGGAGGGCCTTGCAAATGGTACAGTAACTAGAGCTGACTATCAGCGTTGCGCTGCAAACATTTGCAGATTCATTATTTCAAAGCCAGTGTTCTTCAGACTTATAAATGAAAACAATGAGATAGATAATCAGCTTTTAGACGAGGCAGATGAGGAAGAGCTTTCATATGACAATATGATTGACTGCAACTTCAAAGAAAGTGATGTTTTTGCTGTTGATCCAGCTGAAATCAGAACAGGTCGTGACAGTGCCAATATGCTTTCCGTTGCAATCAAAGAACGCGGCGACTACAGACTTACAATGACTGTACGTGCAAAAAATCTTAGCGCACTTGCACAGATTCCTTTGACAGTTTTCAGAGATAGAGATATCGTAAAGACGATAACCCTCACCGGAGAGGACAGAGAGTGGCAGACAGTTTCTGTTGATTTCGCAGACTGCTTTGCAAGCTTCTATATTAAGCTTTACTTTGCCCAGGACGGTATGGAGATAAAGGATGTTAACGTAGAATTTGTATGCTCAAAGGAGCAGGAAATTCACGATATGTTAGCAAGACTTGGAGAAGATTAATTAAGGAGAATTGATAAATGAGAGAATTTTTGAAAAGAAAAAACATCGAGATTTCTGTTAAAAGATATCTTGTAGATGCTCTTGGGGCAATGGCTCAAGGATTGTTCTGTTCACTTCTTATTGGAACAATCATCAATACCATTGGAACTCAGTTTGGAATTGGCTTTTTAACTGTGCCGGTAGCTACAGTTGCCGGTGTGGAATACACAGTTGGTGGTCTTGCCACAGCAATGAGTGGCCCTGCCATGGCAGTTGCAATTGGATATGCTCTCCAGGCACCTCCTCTTGTACTGTTTTCACTTATCACTGTAGGTTTTGCTTCAAATGCTCTTGGTGGAGCAGGTGGTCCACTTGCAGTTTTATTTGTGGCAATCATCTCAGCAGAAATTGGTAAAGCAGTTTCAAAGGAAACAAAAATCGACATATTGGTTACACCTCTTGTAACAATCGGTGTAGGTATTGCCCTTTCAGCATGGTGGGCTCCAGCACTTGGCAAGGCAGCTAGCTCAGTAGGAACTCTTATTATGTGGGCAACAACAAAGCAGCCATTTATTATGGGAATCCTTGTATCAGTAATCGTAGGTATTGCACTTACACTTCCTATTTCATCTGCAGCTATTTGTGCAGCACTATCACTTACAGGACTAGCAGGTGGTGCAGCAGTAGCAGGATGCTGTGCTCAGATGGTAGGTTTTGCATTCATGAGCTTTAAGGAAAACAAATGGGGTGGTCTTATTTCTCAGGGCATTGGTACATCAATGCTTCAAATGGGAAATATTATCAAGAATCCTCGTATTTGGATAGCACCTATTCTGTGCTCAGCTATCACAGGCCCTCTTGCAACATGCCTTTTCAAGCTCGAGATGAACGGTCCTGCCGTTTCATCTGGTATGGGTACATGCGGTCTGGTAGGTCAGATTGGTGTGTACACAGGATGGGTAAATGATGTGGCAGCTGGCTCAAAAGCGGCAATCACAGCATTTGACTGGATTGGCCTAATCCTTATTTGCTTTATCCTTCCAGCAGTTCTTTGCCCAATCTTCAACAAGATTGCAATGAAGCTTGGATGGGTAAAAGAAGGGGATATGAAGCTTCAATAAATATTTTGGCAGCAGATTTCTGCTGCCTTTTTTATTGTCAAAAAATATTTGTTTATAGCATCAATATGAAATAAAATAATAAGAAAAGTAAGGTTTTTACATGAGAGGTTGAAATGCACGAACTAGCAGTGACACAATACGTTTTTGAATTAGTCAATAAACAGGCCGAAAAAAACAATCTTTCAAAAGTAAATATTATTCATTTGCTGATTGGGGATCAGTGTGATTATGTACCTGAGATTATCGAAGAATATCTGCAGGTCATGAGCGAGGGAACACCTCTTGATGGAGTAAAGGTGGATGCCACAGTTAAGGAATCGAAAGTTGTATGCAAGGACTGTGGGGCAGAGTTTACCAGACACGAATTCAAAGATGTTTGCTTGAAATGTGGAAGTGACAATTTAAAACTTAATCGATGCACAGATTTTATAGTGGAAAGAATCGAGGCAGAGTAAAGTTTTAGAAGGGGAGGTCATATGGACAAAATTTTTAATTCACCTGAAGAGGTGATTGAGGCAAATATTTGTGGAGGGGAGAAGAAGGTCAGCCTTCCACTTCCAAAGATGATATTGCTTGGAATTATGGCAGGAGCATTTATCGCTCTTGGAGCTGCCACCAGTTCAACAGCTGCCCATGCAGTGACAAATGTGGGGCTTTCTCGTTTTGTGGCGGGAGCTATTTTCCCAGTAGGACTTATGCTTATCACATTTATTGGTGGAGAGCTTTTCACAGGCAACTGTCTTACATCAATGGGGGCAATGGACCACAGATTTTCATGGGGAAAGGTGATCAGAAATCTTTGTATCATTTGGTTATCTAATCTGGTTGGAGCCTTAATCATAGTGGCTCTCACTTATTTCTCAGGAAATCTTGACTATTCAGCAGGTTTGCTAGGTGCATACTCAATAAAGGTTGCTCTTGGCAAAGCTACAATCACTCCTATAAAAGGAATTGCATCGGGAATACTTTGTAATATTCTGGTTTGTGCCGCCATCTTAATGGGAGCAGCATCAAAGGATGTTTCTGGTAAGGTTTGGGCTATTTTCTTTCCTATCATGGCATTTGTGGTAGGTGGATTTGAGCACTGTGTGGCAAATATGTTTTATATTCCAATGGGCATGCTTGCCGCTACCAATGATACATACGTTGCAAAGGCAGCCGAGGCATACGGTATCACCGCAGATCAGCTTGCTAATCTTTCTGTGGCTGGATTTTTTGCAAATCAAATTCCAGTTACAATCGGAAATATCTTAGGCGGAATGATTTTTGTTGGTTTGCCATGCTATTTGGCTCACTGCAAAAAGAAACAGGCATAATTTTAGACTAAAATGAGGTGGTTTATATGGTAAATACGATAATAGATTACTTGCAGGGCATGGATGATTTGGCAGTAGCAATTAGATTGGTGATAGCAACATCCTGTGGCAGTCTTATTGGCTGGGAGCGTGTAGTTAGAAGACACAGCGCAGGTATTCGTACCTTTGCACTTGTTAGCTTAGGTTCAGCAGTTGCTACAGTTTTAAATATCTATCTGGCACTCATTCCAGAGCTTAATGCCGATGTTAGCCGTATTCCAGCAGGTGTTGTAAGTGGAATTGGTTTTCTTGGTGCAGGTACAATTCTTGTTACAGGTAGAAATCAAATAAAAGGTCTTACAACAGCTGCAACACTTTGGGTTGCTTCATGTATGGGCATGGCTTTTGGTGCTGGATATTTATCGGTGGGGTTTGTATGTTTTGGTCTTGTGCTTATTGCAAATCTGCTGCTCATGCACCTTAGCACACGTGTTGAGGAAAACAGCCGTTATGTAAGCTTGTACATCGAAGTAGAAGAGACAAACGGTATTAAGAAGCTTCGTAAAAGCTTCATGGAAATGGGCTATCAAATCACTAGCATGAACAAGACAAAGGATAAGACCTTATCTGGTACTGATACAGCACTTATGATTGATTTGGATTTCAAGAAGAGACATTCACACTTAAAGCTTATAGATGATCTTAACAATCTTGATTTTGTAAGTTATGTTGAAGAGGTTTAAATAAATATTGGGAGGGCGATTATGATTAGAGAAGGTAAGATTTGGGTTGCAAATACGGAAAAGTCAGAACCGGTATATTTATTACCACAGATGTCAAATAGACATGGGCTTATCGCTGGTGCCACAGGTACAGGAAAGACCATTACGCTGAAGGTTTTGGCAGAATCATTTTCCGACATGGGAGTGCCTGTCTTTCTTGCAGATGTAAAAGGGGACATTGCAGGAATGATTAATCCAGGCCAGGATAGTGCCGATATGCAGGAGCGAATTAAAAGGTTTGGACTTGATAAGGCCGGCTTTGAGTACCATGGATATCCTGTTACTCTTTGGGATATCTACGGCAAAAATGGTATTCAGGCACGTACTACAATTACGGAAATGGGCCCACTTTTACTTTCTAGAATTCTTGGCTTAAATGATAATCAAAGTAGCATACTTTCCATCGTGTTTAAAATTGCAGATGAAAGCAATCTTGCCTTAATAGATACAAAAGATTTAAAGTCCATGCTTAACTATGTGGCTGATAATAACAAGGAATTTGAAGCTGACTATGGAACTCTTAATAAGCAAAGCATCGGTGTTATTCAGAGAGCTGTAGTTGCTCTTGAAATGGCCGGAGGAGACAAGTTCTTCGGAGAGCCTGCCCTTGATATCAGAGATTTCCTTACACTTGGGGAGCAGGGCAGAGGCATGATACATATTTTGGATAGTCAAAGCCTTGTGAACGATGGCAGATTATATTCTACATTCCTTCTTTGGCTTCTTTCAGAGCTTTTCGAAACCATGCCAGAGGTAGGTGATTTGGACAAGCCAAAGATGGTATTCTTCTTTGATGAAGCTCATCTTTTATTCAACGATACACCAAAGCCATTGCTTGATAAGATTGAACAGGTGGTAAAGCTTATTCGTTCAAAGGGAGTAGGAGTATTCTTCGTAACTCAGAATCCACGAGATATTCCAGATGGAGTATTGGCACAGCTGGGAAATAAGGTGCAGCATGCGCTTCACGCGTATACTCCAGCAGAGCAAAAGGCTGTAAAGGCAGCGGCAGATTCCTTCAGAGAAAATCCTGCATTCAAGACAGCAGATGTAATCGAAGCCCTTGGAACAGGAGAGGCGGTTGTTTCGTTCCTACAGGAGGATGGCACTCCATCAATTGTAGAAAAGGTTGCTATTTTGCCACCTCAGTCCCAGATGGGTGGAATTGATGATGCTTCTAGAGATAAGGCTATAAAGTCTAGCATGCTTTATTCTAAATACGCAAATGCGATAGATGCTGAGTCAGCCTACGAACTACTCCTTCGTATGGGTGTAGAAAAGGAACAGGCAGAAGCTCTTGCAAAAGAAGAGGAAGAAGCTGCAAAAGCCAAGGCAAAAGAGGAGGCTGCAGCAGCAAAAGCAGCAGAGCGTGAGAAGGAAAAGGAAGCCAATCGCAAGAAGCGTGCTGCTAAATCAGTAGGCACAACTGTGGCAGGCACTGTAGGACGTGAGCTTGGCAAAAAGGTCGGCAAGCAAATCGGAGGTAAGTTTGGCCAGACACTTGGAGGCAACACTGGCGCTCAGTTGTTTAGAGGTATACTTAATACCTTAATCAAGTAAAAATCTAGCTAAATTTGACTATAATATCCATGATTGCTAAAATTATCCTTGAGTGTAAACGCTCGGGAGAATATGTATCATGGGAATGACAAAATCGTCAAAAAATAATAAGAAAAAAACTAGAAAGATATATAGGCTTTTCATACCATTAGCAGCTGTTATTGCAGTCTGCTTAGGTGTGGGAGCCTATTTTTATTATGACTACTCAAGCAGGGTATATTCCAGCTGTGTTGTAGAGCTTGGTGGGGAAGTATCTGCAGCAGATTTTCTGAAGAATCCGGATCAGACTGCGGAGTTTACAAGTGACACAGTTATCACCACTGATTTCCCAGGCACCTATGATGTAGGGATTGTATCTGGCAAATATACCTATCAGTGCACTTTGGAAGTGCAGGATACTGTTGCTCCAGAGCTTACTGTAAAGCAGCTGACCCGCACAAAGGAAGAAGTTCCAGCAGCCCAGGATTTTGTTGAATCTGTAAGTGATTTATCTGGAGATGTTTCAGTATATTTTGGTGAGGCCATAAGCTTTGATAATTATGGTCAGATTCCTATCACTATTGTTGCTGAGGATGGCTCAGGCAACAAGACAGAAGCAGATACAGTTCTAAATCTCGTTCAGGAATACGATATCGAGCCGCCAGTTATTGAGGGCCAGCTTGATAAAACTGTTTACGCAGGTACATCTGTAAGCTTCAAAACGGACGTGGTTGTCACTGACAATGTGGACACCGATATTGAGGTTCAGGTGGACAGCAGCAAGGTTGATTTGGATACCCCTGGTGAGTACACCGTAGTTTATACCGCCACAGATTCCATGGGCAACATGGATTTAAAGGAAGGCACAATCACCGTTATTCAGCAGGAATACACAGAGGAAGAAGTATTTGCTTTAGCAGATGAGGTCCTTGCAGAGATAATCACTGATGATATGTCTGCTTATGACAAGGCTCATGCCATTTATGTGTGGGTGCAGGGTAATATTGGTTACAGTGAAAGTGATGATAGCGGAGATTGGCTAAAGGGGGCCTACGATGGCCTTAAAAACAGGCATGGCGACTGCTACAATTATTTTGCCGTTAGCAAGGCCTTGCTTACAAGGGCAGGCATTCCAAATGAGGATATCGAAATCATTCCAACCGCCACAAGACATCATTATTGGAATGTAATTGATTGTGGTGAAGGCTGGCGCCATTTTGACACTACACCACGATTGGACAAAAGCTTCAAAGGCTTCTATCTGACAGACGAGGAATTAATGACATACTCAGATGCTCATTATCATTCTCACAACTACGATAGAGAAATTTACACATATTTTAACGACAATCAGGAGCAATAAGGGAGAATGAAAAAGTTAGGTATAATAGGTGGCCTAGGACCTATGGCTACAGCATATTTTATGCGCCGCATTATAGAGATGACAGATGCAGCCACCGACCAGGATAATATTGAAATGGTGATTTATAATTCGCCATCTATTCCAGACCGCACAGGCTACATTTTGGACAATACAAAGGATAGTCCACTGCCAAAGATTATAGACTTGGCAAATCGCCTGGAGTTGCAGGACGTTGATTACATAGCAATTCCATGTATCACTGCACATTATTTCCATCAGCAGATAGCAAAGAGTGTGGATGTGCCAGTTTCCAATGGAATTAGAGAAGCAGCAGATTATTTATCAGAGCATGGTATAAAAAAGGTTGGCATTATGGCCACCGATGGAACAGTTTCCACCAGGCTTTTTGACTCCGTGTTTATGGATTATGGCATTCAGTGTGTTTACCCGGATGGGGAATATCAAAAGCTTGTAATGAGCATCATTTATGATGAGGTAAAGGCAGGCAAGCCTGTTTCCATGAAGGAGTTTGAGCTGGTTAAAAATCAGCTTTTAGCTTCCGGGGCAGAAGTAGTTATTTTAGGATGTACAGAGCTTTCTATAGCAAAAAGAGATAATCATATAGAAGGTGTTCTTGACATAATAGATGTTTTGGCAAGGGATTGTGTAATGAAATGCGCAAGACTCAGGCCAGAATACAAAGAATTAATATAAAGAAGGATAATGAAATGCAAAACAATGTTTTAGACTATATTGATGATAGTCTTGTAAGAGTACCAGACAAGATTGCATACGCTGATGATGAGGTACAGCTTACATTTTCAGATGTTAAAAGCA
Organism: Pseudobutyrivibrio sp. LB2011; assembly: GCF_000701765.1. Taxonomy (NCBI): domain Bacteria; kingdom Bacillati; phylum Bacillota; class Clostridia; order Lachnospirales; family Lachnospiraceae; genus Pseudobutyrivibrio; species Pseudobutyrivibrio sp. LB2011. The sequence continues at coordinate 23,981 of NZ_JNJS01000001.1, forward strand.
TCATGGATTCTGTAGGAACAAACCTACTTGAAATGGGATGCAGCAGAGAACCAGTTATTGTATTTATGAAGAAGAGCCCAAATACAATTGCTACTTTCTTCGGAGTAATCAATGCAGGATGCTACTACGTTCCAATCGATAGCGAAATGCCTGCTACACGTATTCAGCTAATTCTTGAAAACTGCAAGCCAAAGGTTATCATCTGTGATGATTCAACAGTGGATATTGCAAAAAACTTTGAGTATAAAGCTAAGGTAGTATTGTTCAAAGATATGGTAAATACTAAGCCAGATGTGGATAAGCTTGCTTTAGTTAGAAAGAAAGCTATCGATACTGATCCAATCTATATCGTATTTACATCAGGCTCTACAGGAGTGCCAAAGGGAGTATGTGCATGCCACCGTTCAGTAATCGATTATATCGAGCAACTTTCAGAGACACTTGGATTTAATGAGGATACAGTTTTCGGAAACCAGACACCACTTTATTTTGATGCATGTCTCAAGGAGCTTTATCCAACACTGAAGTTTGGGGCAACCACTTATCTGATTCCACATTCATATTTTATGTTTCCTATTAAGCTTGTGGAATACATTAACGAGCACAATATCAATACAGTTTGCTGGGTTGTATCAGCTCTTACAATGATTAGTGCTTTCAAGACCTTTGATACGGTTGTACCACATACATTAAAGACAATCGCATTCGGCAGCGAAGTCTTCCCAATCAAGCAGTTTAGATTGTGGAGAGCAGCAGTGCCAAAAGCAAAGTTCTTCAATCTCTACGGACCAACAGAGGGCACAGGAATGTGCTGCTACTATCCAGTGGAAAGAGAGTTTGCTGACGATGAGGTTATTCCTGTAGGCTTCCCATTTAAAAACACAGAAATCATGCTTTTAAAGGAAGACAATACACTGGCCGCTGATGGAGAGCAGGGGGAAATCTGCATCAGAGGAACATCAGTAACACTTGGATATTACAACAATCCAGAGAAGACTTCTGAGGCTTATGTTCAGAATCCATTGAACACAGCGTACCCAGAAATCATATATAGAACTGGCGACATAGGGCACATCAACGAATATGGTGAGCTTGTGTTCCATTCTAGAAAAGATTTCCAAATCAAGCACATGGGACATCGTATCGAGCTTGGGGAAATCGAAGCTAACGTAAATCTTGTGCCAGAGATAAAGCTTTCGGGCTGCATCTACGCAAAGGAACAAGGGAAAATAGTGCTTTACTATGTAGGTGACATCACAGAAGGTGACCTTATCAAAGCCCTGAAGACCAAGCTTCCACGCTACATGCTACCAAACAAGGTGAATCGCCTGGAGAACATGCCATTCACAGCAAATGGTAAAATAGACCGTGTAAAGCTAACACAAATGTATAATAATTAAATGAGCTTAGTAGTAAACAAGCTCTTAGGTTTCTTAAGCGAATCGTGTTAGATGAGCGAAGAAACACTAAGGCTTGTTGACGTAACTAAGCGGACTAGGAGGATTAGAAAGATGAACGAGTTATTAGAGATTTTGGAGGATTTACATCCTGAGGTTGATTTTAAGACAGCCACAGATTTAGTTGATGGAGGTATCCTTGATTCATTTGATATTGTTTCGCTTATTTCAGAGATTAACGAGACATTTGATGTAACTATTGGAGCTGCAGAGCTTACACCTGAAAACTTCAATTCCGCAGAAGCAATCTATGCTTTGATTAAGGAAAAGCTAGACGACGAGGACTAAATAATGCTTTTTACTTCATATGGATTTATAGGATTTTTGCTGGCAGTATTTGTGCTGTATTATCTGATTCCTAAAAAGATGCAGTGGCCATTTTTACTTATTGCCAGCTACATTTTTTATTTCATAGCAGATCCTAGATATTTGATTTTTATTGCTATCACAACTGTTTCTACCTTTTATGGTGCAAAGGTTATTTCAGATAAGAAGGTGGCCTTTGATGGATGGTTTAAGGAGCATAAAAAGGAATATGAAAAGGAAGAACGCAAGGCCTTAAAAGCAAAGGAGCATAGTGCTGAAAAGAAAATCTTTTTGGCATGCCTTCTATTCAATTTAGGTATTCTTGCGGTTACAAAATATACCAACTTTACCATCGCCAATATCAATTCATTGTTGGCAGCATTTGGTAGAGCAGACGGGATTTCTTTTGTAGATTTAATCATTCCAATGGGAATTTCTTTCTACACATTCCAGTCTATGGGCTATCTCATTGATGTTTACAATGGTAAGCATGAAGCACAGGATAACCTTTTCAAGTTTGCTCTTTTCGTATCATTTTTCCCACAGTTAGTTCAGGGACCTATTAGCAGATACCATGATTTGAGCCAGACACTTTATGAGGAGCACAGCTTTAATTGGAAGACAGTAAGCTTTGGATTAGAGCGTATTCTATGGGGCTTTTTCAAAAAGCTTGTTATCGCAGATAGAATCCTTGTGGCTGTTCAGGCAATCATTGCAGACACAGATACTTACAACGGTTTCTATGCATTTGCTGGCGCAATGTTTTATGCACTTGAGCTTTACGCAGATTTCACCGGTGGAATTGATATTACCATTGGTGTGGCAGAGACTATGGGAATCAAAGTTACAGAAAACTTTATTCGCCCATACTTCTCAAAGAATATCAAGGAATACTGGAATAGATGGCATATCACCATGGGTACATGGTTTACCGATTACATTTTCTATCCAATCAGTGCCAGCCAGTTTATGATGAAGCTTTCAAAGAAATCAAGAGCACGCCTTGGAAACAACCTTGGTAAGAGAGTGCCTGTTTATCTTTCAAGCTTTATTGTGTGGTTTACAACAGGTATTTGGCATGGTGCAAGCTGGAACTTTATCGTATGGGGACTTGGCAACTTTGTAGTTATCATGATTTCCCAGGAGCTTGAGCCATTTTATCGCTGGTTCCATTCAAAGGTACATGTGCAGGGAACTTTCGGTTGGAGATTATTCCAGGTGGTAAGAACCGTTCTTATTATGTCCAGCCTTCGTATGTTTGATTGCTACAGAGATGTGCCACTTACATTTAAAATGTTTGGAAGCATTTTCAGCCAGTCAAGCCTTAGTCAGCTAAATGCTGAGGCTTTCATTGGTATGGGACTTACAGGATTTGATTATCTTGTGGTGTTTATAGGCATGCTTATTCTTGTGACAGTCAGCCTTATTCAAAGAAGTGGCTGCGTACGTGAAAAGATTTATGGATTTGCTGCACCTGTTCGTTTCATTATTTGGTATGGACTATTTATGGCTACATTAGTATTCGGTGCATATGGCATCGGTTATTCAGCCAGCCAATTTATTTACAATCAGTTTTAGTCGGAGGGTATGATGAAAAAGTTTATAGCGATTATATTATCTTTAGTCATTGCTCTCACCGGCGTTTTCCTTGCCTCCAAGCTGCTTGAGCCTAAATATATGTCAGGCATTTTGGAAGGAGCAATGATTGAGGAATACTATGATGATCCTACAGATCATAATGTGGTATTTATTGGCGACTGTGAATTATACGAAAATATTTCTCCTGTTTATCTTTGGGAGAATTATGGTATCAATTCATATATAAGAGGAAGTGCGCAGCAGTTGATATGGCAATCATATTACCTTGCTGAGGAGACAGTCAAAATGGAGCATCCAGATGTGATTGTTTTCAACGTGCTTTCTATGAAATATAACGAGCCACAGAACGAGGCATACAACAGAATGACTTTGGATGGCATGAAATGGTCATCAAGTAAAGTAAATTCCATAAAGGCCTCAATGACAGATGAGGAAAACTTTATTGACTATGTTTTCCCTATTCTAAGATATCACTCTAGATGGAGTGATTTATCTGCAGATGATTTTAAATACATGTTCCACAGAGATAAGGTTTCCTTCAACGGATACTATATGCGAGTAGATGTAAAGGCTGCAGAGGATGTGCCAGAGGGAAGACCTCTTGCTGACTATCAGTTTGGCGAGAATTCCTACTATTATCTTGATAAGCTAACAAAGCTTTGCAAGGATAATGATGTTAAGCTTGTCCTTGTAAAGGCGCCTACACTTTATCCTTATTGGTATGACGAGTGGGATCAGCAGATAAAAGACTATGCTTCAGCTAACGGCTTGGACTACATCAACTTCCTTGAGCTTCAGGATGAGCTTGGTCTTGATTGGAGCCAGGATACATATGATGGTGGCCTTCATCTTAACTTAGCAGGAGCAGAAAAGCTTTCTGATTATGTGGGAAACATGCTTACCACTGAGTACGGCATTCCAGATAGAAGAGACGAGAGAGCTCTCAACGAATATTGGGATAAGGTAATTGAAAGATATAATGCTGAGATAGATAGACAAACTACCAACCTAAAGCTCTATGGCACTGTCCACGGCCCAGAGGAACAGTAGTATAGAATAATCACATAAAATTCACATGACTTTATGAAAGTGCAGTGTTATAATACGGTTACAAATTGGAAATTTATGTAGTTATATAACGTTTTAAGATTGAGGTGAGTTATTATGAAGATTCAATCTAATGTAAACACAGCACAGTATCAGAACACAATTAATAAAAGAAAGGAAACTGAGGAGCAGCAGAAGAAGGCTTCGAAGGAACTTTCTACAGGCAAAAAAGTAAATACAGCGGCAGATGATGCGGTTGCATTATCCATTTCACAGCAGATTATGAAGGAGGCTAAGTCTCTTACAACAGGCAGCAGTAACATTTCTTATGGAATAGATGCTGCAAATATTGCAGATGGAGCTCTTTCTAATATTACTGATTCTCTTGGAGATATTGAGCAAAACACTGTTCGTGCAATGAACGGTCTTTATTCAGAAAGCGATAGAGCTATTCTTCAGGAGGCAAATGAACAGTCTGTAGCTACAATCAATCAGACTATTAATCAGGCACAGTACAATGAAAAGAATCTACTTGATGGTTCAACAGGAGATATTAATATCTACACTGGTACATCAAGCACTACAATCCAGGAAGCAGATGCAAAGGCTGCAATTGCTGATTTAGAAAACTTTGATGTTTCTGGAAATGGAAATAATATCAGCACTGATGCTTTGGATAAAGCATATTCGTCAATTAGTGATATGCGTAGCCAGATAGGTGCCGAGACTAATGGTTTATCAGCTGCTTATAATGTAAATAACAATACAGCTGAGAACCTTACAAGTGCACAGGCTCAGAAAGAGGATGCTGATTTTTACAAGTCAGTTACTAAAATGAAGTCAAGTGGAGTGGTTGGAGCTGCTCAGAATATGGCTTTGAAGAACCAGATGGAAAGCCAGGAAAATCTTGTATCAAAGATGTTCCAGTAAACTATGTATTTTAATTGCCCTAGACAATAAAATGTCTAGGGTTTTATTTTATAAAAAATGAGTTGACAAATGCAATTCAATTGAGTACAATTAAATCAACTTAAAAGATTGCACGCAATTATTATAGTTTTAAAAGAGCTATGGAGGTTTTAAAACATGGAAAGATATGATATTGCAGTTATAGGTACAGGCCCTGCTGGATTAGAGGCTGCTATTACAGCAAAGGTTAGAAATAAATCAGTACTTCTTATTGGTGGTAAAGGTTCTTCTGATAAGGTTTCAAAGGCACACACTATTCAGAATTACTTAGGTCTACCTGATGTTGCTGGTGCAGATATGGCAAAGGCATTTCTTGATCATGCCACAGGAATGGGCATTGAAATCACAGAAGATAAAGTAAATGCTGTTTATTCAATGGGGCAGTATTTCGCAATTCAGTGCCACAACGGTGATTATGAGGCAAGCTCAGTAATTATTGCAGCTGGTATGACTACAATGAAGCCATTCCCTGGTGAAATGGAAAACCTTGGAAGAGGCGTAAGCTACTGTGCAACATGTGATGCAGCTTTATATAAAGGAAAGACAGCAATCATCCTTGCATACAGCGAAGAGGATGAGCCAGAGGCTGAATTCTTAGCAGAAAGAGCTGACACAGTTTATTATTTGCCACAATACGAGTATAATGGAAATCTAAGTGGTAATATTAAAGTAACTTGCGATGTAAAGCCAGGCACAATCGAGATGAAAGATGGTGCAGCTGTTCTTACAACAGACGGCGATACATTCTCAGCAGATGGAATCTTTATTTTAAGACAGCAGATTGCTCCATCACAGCTTGTTCCAGGCTTAAAGATGGATGGAAATCACGTTGAAGTAGACCGTCAGATGAATACAAACATCAAAGGTTTATTTGCATGTGGCGATATTACTGGTACACCATATCAGTACATTAAGGCCGCTGGTGAAGGAAATGTAGCAGCACTTTCAGCTGTTTCATATTTAAATGAACTAAAAAAAGCGCAAAATTAGTTATTGATTTAGAACGAAAGGAGATATACTATGGTAAAGAAAATTAATCAGGATGAATTTAAGTCAATGGACAAGTCAGGTGTTTCTGTTTTAGACTTCAATGCTACATGGTGTGGTCCATGTAAGATGCTTGCTCCAGTTTTGGAGGAGGTTTCTGAAGAGCTTTCTGATAAGGCTAACTTCTACAGTGTCGATACTGATGAAAATCCAGATTTAGCAAGAGAATATGGTATTATGAATATTCCTGCAATCGTTGTCTTGAAGGATGGCGAAAAGGTAGACATGAATGTTGGTTTCGTTCCAAAAGAAGCACTTTCTGATTTTGTGTCTAAGAACTTATAATTAATAAGAGGTGAGTATTAAATGAGTGATAAATTTGATTGCTTGAAAATTTCAAATCAGCTTTGTTTTCCGCTGTATGCTTGTTCAAAGGAGATTGTAAAGAGATATAAGCCATATCTTGATCCAATCGATCTTACATACACACAGTACATTACAATGATGGTAGTTTGGGAAGAAAAGGAGATTACTGTTAAGGCTCTTGGAGATAGATTATTCCTTGATTCTGGCACACTTACTCCAGTTCTCAAGAAGCTTGAGCAGAAGGGTTATGTTAAGAGAAGTCGTTCAAAAGATGATGAAAGAAATCTTATCATCACACTTACTGACGAAGGATTGGAATTAAAAAAGCAGGCATGTGAAATACCTGCTAAGATGGGCAAATGTGTAAGTTTATCACAAGAGGAATCTTCACAGCTTTACAGTTTACTATACAAGATTCTTGGATCTTTCCCAGAAGAAACTAATTAAATAGATTAAACAGATCCACATTTTCACGAGCTTTAGAAATGACATCGTCTACGAAAGAGGCGGTGTCATTTTTTATTGTATCCCAGTCGATTACTTCAACTTTGGACAAATCTACACCAGCATTATCAAACACGTCTCCCATATTTTCTACAGTCTGGAGAGTGCCTTTTATGTATCCTTCCCCTAAAACTTCCTCATTTTTTGCTACCTCGATATTGGTAACTTCTGTTTTCATACCAGAATCAATAAAGTTTAATAAAACTCCACAATCGATGGTATATACATCTCCGTTTGATGCATAGTAGGAAAGATTATCTGTAAATGAGTTTGTGTATGTAGTGCTTCCGTCGCGCTTGATGGTGACAACTGCAAGCTCATCATCTGGAAGAGGAGCGTAGAACTCCATGGTGCTAAGGTTCTTACCGTAGATAGCAAGATACTCACCATCGTTCTTATAAGATAAATCAAACACGATTTTTCTAGTGTGATTCCACTTATCTAAATAAAGAGAGCATGTTATATCGTGGTCAGGAGTTTTCATTCCAAGCAAATCCCAAATGAAATCACCCTCACCGGCAGGAATTGTGATTTTGAACTCAGAGGCTTCAGTGCCATCCTCATCAGTGTACACCTCACCGGTTTTTTCTATTTCAATGCTGTGAACAAAGTTCCAGATATTTCGTTTGTTGTTGTGGAACCATTCTCGGGAAATATCGTTGTTTAGATTTGGAGCTTTAAGGAATAAATCTTCTCCGGTATCAAATCCGTAGGAGATGTCTCCTAAAAGAGGTGCAACAAGATAAACGGTATCATCCTGGGCATAGATATCCAATTCACCTACATTTAAAACTAATACATTAAGATTAGAGTTGCAGGAGAATTTTTTTTGCTCATATGAGCGCTCGCCCTTTATGCTACCGCTAATTGAATATGGAAAGCCCTTTACTTTTTTGATGTAGGCATTTCCTGAATAGCGAATGTCGGAATTAGTGTAATTTCTAAATAAATCCTTCAGGTCGATATTGTAGGCCAAGTAATCTGGACTGTTGAGTGTTGATTCTGAAAAGTTAATAACTGAAGCTAACACTCTTACTTTAGGATTAAAGTCCAATTCTGCCTTAATTAATATAGCTATTGTAAATACGATAATAAATGTTATTCCAATTTTCTTCTTCATAATAAGAAATTATAAAAGTTCTATTGGAGTATCTGCAATAGACAAAGCGATGGCAGTGTCCATCTCAAGTAGATGTTGTGTGGCTTCTGTATCTGCAACTTCGATTGTACCTTCAGCAAAGCGAACGCAAGCCTGTTGATATTTTTCTGTATCACCACTGTTGCGATATACCATCATATAAAGCTTCGAAGCTTCTAGCTTCATATGAATGTTGTTGGCAATTGTTGCGGAAGAATCCAAGCTAAGAGCCACAGCCTCAGCACGGTCATATTCTTTCATTCCACAGAAGGTCTCGATAAGGAGCTTCAAGTCCTCGATGTAATCCTGAATAGTGATTTTTGAGTTTTGAATAAAGGTTACCAATTCGTCTATATGGTCATATACATATTGATTATCGCCCATGCGATGATGTAAGTTTGCTTCCAAGACAGAAAGACTAAGGTCGTGATGGTGCATGTCGTTTTTGGTGGCTATTTCAGAACCTCGTTTTAAATAGCTTTCAGCTTCTGCATATCTGTGCATATGTAAGTAGCAATAAGCAAGGTTAAGGCAGGCTACTAAATAAGAATGAGGTTCGTTTGGAAATTTATCTCCGTGGTCTTCCAAATCCTGAAGAGCCATCTTTCCGTAGTTAGCAGCACTATCGTAATCGCCTAGTATCATATAACGATTACAAATAGTGGTATAGAAGAAATGCTTCGCACCAAGTATATGATGCTTATCAATAATATCAAGAGCGTTTAGACACTTATGAAGCATCTTACTATCATAGCCCATTATTCCATAAGCTATAGCAAGACCTCTGAGAGTGAGGATGTATTGCTTATAATCTTGTAATTCTTCATAGATGCTTGAAGCCATATTTAGATTGTCGATACCTGGCTCCAAGTTGTTGGAATGAACCAAATAAATTCCTTTGTCATAATACTCTTTTGCAATTTGTTCTGAACTGGCCATAGTAACCTCCTATGCAAAAACCACTAATACATCAATCTAAGTATATCATTTAATAATAGTACTAATATTTAAAATTCTGTGACGTTTTTCGTAATTTGTTGTTTTGAACGAAATTAAATATTACAATTACTGTAGTGTTTGTAAGAATTACGGGGATTGAATTATGAAAAGGACTAGTCTATTTATCTATGAAATTGTGCTCGTAGCCGGAGTACTAATCTATGTGTTTATTATTGGGCTTTTAATTTGGGGTGAGAGTTATTTAAAAGAGGAGCGAACCTACACCTCATTTGAGCTTGAAAGCTATGATGATGGATGGTATAGAATCTACTCTGATGGCACCAAAGAAGCCATAGATATTCCAGGACAATATCAGCCTGAATCTTCACATGAGTTTGTAATTGAAAAAGAAATCAATGTAGATGTGCCTTTGTTTGTTAGCTTTGATTCTGCAAAGCAGGATATTAACGCCTTCGTGAATGGTGAATTGAGATACAGCTATTCAACCAAGGATTCACGATTATTTGGTGACAACAGCCCAGGTGCGTTAATGTTTATTCCAGTTTATCCAGAGGATAATGGTCAAAACTTGCAAATAGTTTTTATAGGTGACAATAACTATTCGGGAGTTCTTGGCGATATATGCATAGGAACTCAGCTTGGTATTACCAAGAATCTTTTTGCTAAAGAGAAGTATGCTCTGATATTGACTTCGATGCTATTAATACTTGGCTTTATTGCTTTTGTAATAGGCCTTGTGGTACGGGCTACCTACGGACGAACTATGCCTTTGTTCTACGCAGGCTGGGTAGTTATGTGCGCGGGACTGTGGTCACTTGCCGAGTCTAACATAAGACAGTTCATAGCGCCGAACTTTTCACTTTTATCCTATATGACATACCTAAGTCTTATGATGCTTCCGTTTGCCACGGCTTTTTATTTTGACAGGCTTCAGGAGGGACGTTATCGCATTTTCTATTTGATTGTTTCTGTGCTTGATGTTTTCTGTGGCTACATAGCAATAATGCTGCAGTTCTTTAATGACACTGATTTAATAAATGTGTTGATATTCGCTTTCATTGCAATAGTTCTTACGATGCTGATATTTACTATCTCCATTGTGATAGATTTTATCCAAGGTCGTTTAAAAAACAATTGGGCAGATTTGGTTGGCGTAGCCGGCGCTCTTGTAGCTGGATTTGCACAGATTCTTTCCTACAACAGTAGACCAACTACTGTGGATAGAGGAATACTTTTATGCGGTTTACTGTTTTTCATCGTCATGTCGTATATTCGTGCTCTGACAGATGTGCGAACAATGGAAAGAGACATGTATGCAGCAGTTAAGGCTCAGGATGCCAGCACGGCATTCTTAACAAGAATGAGCCATGAAATGCGAACACCAATTAATGCAATCCTTGGAATGAATAAAATGATTCTTAGGGAAAGCAGAGAAGATAATATTCTGGATTACGCCCGTGATGTAAACAGCGCTGGCAACTATCTCCTTGGAATTGTAAATGAGGTTCTAGATCTTGCAAAGGTTAATGCAGGCAAGATTGTGATAGAAGAAGAAGAGTACGAATTAATGGATATGGTCCGCGAATGCTACGCGCTTGTTCGACCTAGAGCAAAGGCTAGTCGATTATCCTTTGAAGTGGATATGAGCGATGTGCTTCCAGAAAAGCTAAAGGGTGATAAGGAGCATATCATACAGGTAGTAACAAATCTTCTTACTAACGCAGTAAAATATACACCTGAGGGAAGAATTACTCTTTCAGTACAGGGAAAGATATCAGAAGGAAAACTGCTTTTGATAATTACGGTAAGTGACACGGGAATTGGTGTGGCAGAAGAGAGCATTCCGTTTTTGTTTGATTCATTCAAGCGAGTAGGAGAGTTTGCGCAAAGCAAAATTGAGGGAACCGGTCTTGGTCTTACAATCACTAAGCAGCTTGTAGATTTGATGCATGGACAGATATCTGTAGAATCAGAATTAGGTAAGGGCACGTCATTTACAGTTGTAATCCCACAAGAGATATGTTCCGTGGAACCATGTGGCACATTCTCTATGGGACCTAATGGTGACAGACGTGTGGCTGACAGACATGAAGTATTTGATGTGATTGGCGCAATACTTGTAGTTGATGATGTGGCTATAAATCTTAGGGTATTCACTATGCTTTTGAACGACACTGATGTCACTGTGGATACAGCAATCAGTGGAGCAGAAGCAATAGAGAAGATAAAAAGAACAAAATATGATATTATATTCATTGATCATTTGATGCCTGGCATGGATGGCCTCCAGCTAAAGGAAATCATGGATACCATAGAGAACAATCCAAACAAGGATACACCTCTTATCATGCAGACAGCAAATGCAGTTGTAGGCGCTAGAGAAGAATACGAAAGCTTTGGCTTCAGCGACTACATCGAAAAACCAATCAAAGAAGAGGAGCTAAAAAAGCTTCTCAGAAAATACATGATATAAGGAGATTACCATGGCATTTAATCCAGCAGATTTATTTAGAGTTAGAAGTGCAGCAGCCACTTTCAATGCAAATCATCCAAAGCTTCTTCCATTTTTCGGAGCAGCTAAAAACAAAGCAATGACACCAGGTTCAGTTATTGAAATTGCAATCACTGATCCAGCTGGTGAAAAAATCGAAACAAACCTTAGAGTTCAGGAATCAGACATTGAGCTTATCAATCTTTTAATGGAAATTGGTTCTAAGGGAATGTAAAAAATAAACCTTCCTGCATTTGCAGGAAGGTTTTTCATTATCTGTTATTTAAATTCAAAGAACTTTGTATCAAGCTCAGGATAAGCCCTCTTCATAGAAATAGGGATTCCTGATTTATTCATAAAGCAGTGTCTAGTTTTTGCTACGGCACGGTCCTCTCCGGTAACCTTATCGTAAATACGATAAGCAACTTCCATTTCATGACCATCGTAGGAAACCAACTTAGTATCTACCACGATAGTCTCATCAAATTTTACCTGGCTTCTATATTCAATAGAATGAGAGATGACAGGGGAAGTGATTTCCATATCAAGCATCTGCTTAAATGAAAGTCCCATCTGCTCCATAAGGTTCATTCTTGCATCCTCAATCCAGTTTAGATAATTGGAAGTGTGAATGATTCCCTGTTGATCTGTCTCATGATATTTTGTGTGATGCTCAAAAGGGGTAATCTTTATCTGCCTTTTAGCACCAGCAACTTCAATTTCTTGTTTTGCCATAGTGTTACCTCCTGATGAAATTTACTATGTTAATTATATCACAAAATTTAGATTGATTGTGTAGGATGATAGTGGTAAAATGACGTTAATTGATAAAAATTTAACGAGCGGAGGTTATTATGGATTTTCAGGCTGAGTATAAGAAGAAGCTGACTACTGCAGCTGAGGCTGTAAAGGTAGTAAAAAGTGGGGATTGGGTTGATTATGGCTGGTGTACTGGCACACCAGATGCTTTGGATAAGGCTTTAGCTGCGCGTACTGATGAGCTTAGAGATGTAAAGGTACGTGGTGGTATTTTGATGAAGATGCCTGCAATTTTTGAGCGTGAGGATGCAGGTGAGCATTTCTGCTGGAACTCATGGCATATGGGCGGTCTTGAGAGAAAGCTTATTGCAAGAGGATGCTCTTATTATGCACCAATCAGATACTCTGAGCTTCCTAGATACTACAGAGAGCATATTGAGCCAAATGATGTTCTTATGATTCAGACTACAACTATGGACAACCATGGTTATTTCAACTTTGGTCCTAATGCATCACATCTTATGGCTGCAGTTGAGAAGTCAAAGCACATTATTGTAGAGGTTAACAAGAACATGCCACGTTGCCTTGGCGGATTTGAAGAGGGAGTTCATATCTCTAAGGTAGACGCTATTGTAGAGGGAGATAATCCAGCTATCCTTGAGATGGGTGGCGGCGCTGCTCCTACAGATGTAGATAAGGCTGTTGCAAAGCTTATCGTTGAGGAAATTCCAAACGGTGCATGCTTACAGCTTGGTATTGGCGGTATGCCAAATACAGTAGGCGCCATGATTGCTGAGTCGGACTTGAAAGATTTGGGTGTTCATACTGAGATGTATGTTGATGCATTTGTTGATATTGCAAAGGCTGGAAAGATTAACGGTTCTAAGAAGAACATTGATAGATTCCGCCAGACTTATGCATTCGGTGCTGGTACAAAGAAGATGTACGACTACATGGATGAGAATCCAGAGCTTATGAGTGCTCCTGTTGATTATACAAATGATATTCGTCAGATTTCTGCACTTGATAACTTCATCTCTATCAACAATGCTGTTGATGTAGATTTATTTGGTCAGATCAATGCTGAGTCAGCGGGAACAAAGCACATTTCAGGTGCAGGCGGACAGCTTGATTTCGTACTTGGTGCTTATCTTTCAAATGGTGGAAAGAGCTTCGTATGTCTTTCATCTACATTCACAACAAAGGATGGCACAGTAAAGAGCCGTATTCGTCCTACACTTGCTGAGGGTTCAATTGTTACAGATACTCGTTCAAACACACACTACCTTGTTACAGAGTATGGTAAGGTTTGCTTGAAGGGACTTTCAGCTTGGGAGCGTGCAGAAAAGATTATCGGTATTGCACATCCTGACTTCCGTGATGAGCTTATTGCTGAGGCAGAGAAGATGCACATCTGGAGACGTTCAAATAAATAATCATTGATTTTCAGGGACTTCGCTAATTGCGGAGTCCTTTTTTTGTTGAATATTTCACGTCTATTTCTATTGAAAGTGGGACACATTAATGTTATACATAATTATAAAATAGTTTAACGAAAGCTAAACGAAAACAACTAGGGGGATAATTACATGAAGAAAAAAGCGATGGTTGCAGTGCTGATTGCAACGACGGCTGCAAGCCTTGTGGGCTGTGGCTCGCCTAAGGAAGTGGTGCTTGAGAAAGAGGATGGGGGAAATCCTTTAGTATCTTCTAATGAGGACTATGTGTACGGTGGCGACCCTTCGGTGCTTGTGGATGGAGATACAGTGTATCTGTACACGGGCCATGATGCTTCTACAGATGAGGAGGTTGGAAAATCTATTTATAACATTCCTGAGTACTTGTGCTATTCATCTACAGATATGGTGAATTGGACCAGCGAGGGAGTGGTAATGTCCATGGAAGATGTTAGCTGGACTAGCAACGACACATCTGCATGGGCATCCCAGGTGATGAAGCATACAGATCCTGCAGATGGAAAAGATAAATACTACTTATATTATTGTAGTTGGGACAAGACAGGAAAGCAGTGTATTGGCGTTGCAGTTTCTGATTCACCAACTGGTACCTTTGTTGATATAGGGGCTCCTCTTGTGAAGAGCACTGTTACAAAGCCAAACACCAGCACCTTCAATGATATCGACCCTACGGCCTGGATTGAAACAGATGAGGATGGCGTAGAGCACCGTTATCTTGCTTGGGGAAATGGCATGTTTTTTGTGTGTGAGCTTAATGAGGATATGACTTCTGTGACGGATGTTAATGGTGATGGAAAGATTACTAGCGGCAAGGTAGCAGGAGAGGATGATGTGGTAATTCGTACTGATGGATTGGAAAGCTACACAGAAGCACCTTGGATTTATCGAAGATCTGATGAAAATGGCAATTACTATGGCGATTACTATCTGTTCTTTGCCCACCAGTGGAGAGAGTGCATGGCCTATGCAACTACTGACAATTTGTTAAGCGGTGATTGGAGCGAGACTAAGAAAATCATGAATCCTACTGCTACATCAAACACTAATCACATGGCAGTATTTGATTTTAAGGGCAAGACTTACTTTGTATATCACAATGGTTCGCTTCCTGCAGGAAGTGGCTTCAGAAGAACTGCCTGTGTTGTGGAGCTTCAGTTTAATGACGATGGAAGTATAGATTTGTTTGAGGAAAGTGCAGCAGGAATTTCAGGCAAAACATCAACCATTTCTACTATGGATGAAGTTTTGATTGCTCATAATCCATTTGTTTGCTCTTCAGCAGATAGCGATTATCCATACAAGGATGTTGCCATTGGAATTAATCTTGTTGAAGGAGACTCTAAGGATTTTGATTGGGTGATTAGAAGCGGAAAGGCAGATTTTACCAATGAGTCATATGTCTCAATCGAATCTGAAAACAAGCCAGGGCTTTACATCACAGCAAATTCTGATGGAACTGTAACCCTTTGCCAGGATACAAAAGCAAGTGAAGGCACTGCTGCTAATCAGACTTTTAAAACAGTGGAAGGACTTGCAGATAAAAGTGGGGTAAGCCTAGAGAGCGTGGCTCAGCCAGGAAAATACGTAACCTTAGTAGATGATGTGTTAACACTTACAGATGGTTCAGATAAAGAAAGTGCAACTTTCAAAATAAAAGTTGCACAGTAAAATTATTTCAGTATACGGTTTAGAATATCAGCTACTAGCTGATTTCTTGTGATGGTGATGTTGCCATCGGAGAATAGGCTAGTAGCTTTGTTTTTTATCTCATCCGGAAATGCGTTTATATCAGAGTTAAAATTGATTCCGATTCCAATAACAATCCACTGGAGACGTCCAGTTTCAAATTCAGTTCCGGCTTCTGTCAGGATTCCACAAATCTTTTTATCTCCAACGAAAAGGTCGTTGATTGGCTTTAGTGTAGGCTTTACATCGGTGAGGGATGCGATGGCATCGCAAACGGCATTTCCAATGAAAGTGGTGATTTCATCTGAATCGGTGCTTGGTAAATGCTCTGGAGTCATTACCACACTCATGTACAATCCACCTTTTGGTGAATAAAAGCTGTGGTCTGCTCGGCCACGGCCTTCACTTTGTTCGTTGGCAATAACAAGTGTGCCATATCTTAAATCTGTGATGGCAAGCTCCTTGGCCTTGCGATTGGTAGATGGAATGGAGTCGTAGATGTGAATCAGACTGTCATTTCCTTTGTAAATGTCAGCTACATCTTCCTTAAGGTATGAGCTTATGCCGGCAGAAGAGAGAATATCATTTTGCCCAGCAAGTCTATAACCTTTGTTGCTGACTGCTTCTATTTCATATCCGTTTTTTCTAAGGTCATTGATGGCTTTCCATATGGCGTTTCTTGAAATTCCAAGGAATGAAGCCATTGCTTCTCCTGAAAGAAATGTTGATTTATTGGCCTCTAGCAGCTCTAGAATTTTATCTTTAGAACTCATAAAAAATCTCCTAAAAGAATTTTATAGTAGAATGTCATACTTTAAAGTGGTAAAGTTTACTAAACACTTCATATGTATTTTAGAAGTATTTGGGCTATTTTGTCAAAGATATCAAAATGAGGTTTAATTTAATTGAATTTCACACTTTAGTGTACTAAAATGTAACTATTAATTAGAATGGTAATTAGGAGAAAGCTATGAAATGTAACATTGGCGTTATTAGGGGAGACGGAATTGGTCCGGAGATAGTTACTGAAGCAATAAAAGTTCTTGATGCTATCGGTGCTAAATATGGACACACATTTAACTATACTGAAATCCTCATGGGAGGCTGCTCAATCGATGCAACAGGAGAGCCACTTACAGATGAGGCAGTAGAAAAAGCTCTTGCAAGTGATGCAGTGTTAATGGGTTCAATAGGTGGCAACACATCTACCAGTCCTTGGTACAAGCTACCAGCCGACAAACGTCCAGAGGCCGGCCTTTTAAAGCTTCGTAAAAGTCTTAATCTTTTTGCAAATCTTAGACCAGCATATTTATATGATGAATTGAAAGAGGCATGCCCACTTAGGGACGATATCATCGGCGATGGTTTTGACATGATGATTATGCGTGAGCTTACTGGTGGTCTTTATTTTGGAGAACGTTCTACAAAGGAAGAAGATGGTCAGCTTGTTGCCAGAGATTCTCTTACTTATTCAGAAAATGAAATTCGTAGAATTGCAAAGCGCGGATTTGATATAGCAATGAAGCGCAGAAAGAAAGTTACATCAGTTGATAAGGCTAATGTACTTGATAGCTCCAGATTATGGAGAAAGATAGTAGAAGAGGTTGCAGCAGATTATCCTGAGGTTTCCTACGAGCACATGCTTGTTGACAATTGCGCAATGCAGCTTGTGAAAGACCCAGGTCAGTTTGATGTAATTCTTACAGAGAACATGTTTGGGGATATTCTTTCAGATGAAGCATCTATGGTTACCGGTTCAATTGGAATGCTTTCATCTGCTTCCCTTAACGATACAAAATTTGGATTGTACGAGCCTTCCGGTGGAAGCGCACCTGATATTGCAGGCCAGGGTATCGCAAATCCGATAGCCACAATCCTTTCGGCAGCAATGATGCTTCGCTACAGCTTTGACTTAGATGCAGAGGCAGATGCAATCGAAGCAGCCGTAAAGAAGGTGCTTAAGGCTGGTTACCGAACAATCGACATTATGCCTCGCGACGGCAGCGCCGTAACTCGCGTCGGCACAGTGGAGATGGGTGATTTAATTGTAAAGGAGTTATAAATATGAGAAGTGATAACGCAAGAGCTGGTATGCAGCAGGCGCCAGCCAGATCATTATTTAATGCATTGGGATTTACTCCAGAAGAAATGAAAAAGCCAATGGTTGGTATCGTATCTTCGTACAACGAAATCGTGCCAGGCCATATGAATATTGACAAGATTGTGGATGCCGTAAAGCTTGGAGTTGCTGAGGCAGGCGGTGTTCCAGTGGTTTTCCCAGCTATCGCAGTTTGTGATGGTATCGCTATGGGACACATCGGAATGAAGTATTCCCTTGTAACTAGAGATTTGATTGCAGATTCCACAGAGTGTATGGCACTTGCTCATCAGTTTGATGCACTTGTTATGGTGCCAAACTGTGATAAGAACGTTCCAGGACTTCTTATGGCAGCAGCTCGACTTGATTTACCAACTGTATTTGTATCAGGTGGTCCAATGCTTGCAGGTCATGTAGGAGGTCAGAAGCGTTCCCTTTCTTCTATGTTTGAGGCAGTTGGCGCTCATGCCGCTGGCAACATGACAGAGGAAGAGGTTGAAAACTTCGTTGAGAATGTTTGCCCAACATGCGGAAGCTGCTCAGGTATGTATACAGCCAATTCCATGAACTGCCTTACAGAGGCACTTGGAATGGGACTTAGAGGAAACGGTACAATCCCAGCAGTATATTCAGAGAGAATTCGTCTTGCAAAGCATGCTGGTATGGCTGTTATGGATATGTATAACAAGGGTATTACAGCTCGTCAGATTATGACAAAGGATGCAATCCTCAATGCCCTTACAGTAGATATGGCACTTGGATGCTCAACAAACTCGATGCTTCATTTGCCAGCAATCGCTCACGAAATCGGATTTGATTTTGATATTGAGTTTGCAAATCCTATTTCTGAAAAGACTCCAAACCTTTGTCACCTTGCACCAGCAGGTCCTACTTACATGGAAGACCTTAATGAGGCTGGCGGCGTATGGGCAGTTATGAAGGAGCTTGCAGATATAGGCCTTCTTAATACAGATTGTATGACTGTTACAGGAAAGACAGTTGGTGAGAATATTGCAAATGCAGTAAATAGAAATCCAGAGGTTATCAGACCTGTGGACAATCCATATACAAAGACAGGTGGTCTTGCAGTTCTCAAGGGAAATCTTGCACCAGACGGTTCAGTTGTAAAACGAAGTGCAGTAGTGCCTGAGATGCTTGTACACGAAGGACCAGCAAGAGTATTTGACAGCGAGGAAGATGCTATCGCAGCTATCAAGGGTGGCAAAATCGTAGAGGGAGATGTTGTAGTCATTCGCTACGAAGGACCTAAGGGTGGCCCTGGTATGAGAGAAATGCTTAATCCTACATCAGCAATTGCAGGTATGGGACTTGGTTCATCAGTTGCTCTCATTACAGATGGTCGTTTCTCAGGTGCCAGCCGTGGTGCTTCCATCGGACATGTTTCACCAGAGGCAGCTGTTGGCGGACCAATTGCACTTGTAGAAGAGGGCGACATCATCGCCATCGACATACCAAATTACACTATGACTCTTAAGGTTAGCGACGAGGAGCTTGCAGCTCGCAAAGCTAAGTGGAGTCCTAGAGAGCCTAAGGTTACTACAGGTTATTTGAGAAGATATGCTGCGCAGGTAACTAGCGGAAATAGAGGGGCAATTTTAAAAACACCGGAGGTTTAAGATGTTATTAAATGGTTCAGAAATAATTATAGAATGTTTGAAAGAGCAGGGAGTTGATACAGTTTTCGGCTATCCGGGTGGAGCAATTCTTAACTTATATGATGAGCTTTATAAGCATAGTGATGAGATTCATCATGTGCTTACAAGCCACGAGCAGGGAGCAGCTCACGCAGCAGATGGCTATGCACGCTCAACTGGCAAGGTTGGTGTGTGCTTCGCTACTAGTGGTCCTGGCGCAACAAATCTTGTGACAGGTATTGCAACAGCTCATATGGATTCGGTTCCTATTGTTGCCATCACATGTAATGTAAATGTATCTTTGCTTGGTAAGGATTCTTTCCAGGAGATTGATATCACTGGTATTACAATGCCTATCACAAAGCACAACTTTATCGTTAAGGATATCAAGGATTTGGCAGAGACAATCCGCCGTGCATTTACTATTGCAAAGAGTGGTCGTCCAGGTCCAGTACTCATTGATGTACCAAAGGATGTTACAGCTCCTACTAACAAATACGAATACATGCCAATGAAGCCAATCCCAGTTGGCCGAGTTAAAAAGAGCATTACTGAGGATGCTATCAAAGAGGCAGTTAAGCTTATCAAGAAGTCTAAAAAGCCAGTTGTCTTTGTTGGTGGTGGTGCAGTTCTTGCAAATGCTTCAAAGGAATTAAAGAAGTTTGTAGAGCTTGTTGATGCACCAGTTTGCGACACTCTTATGGGTAAGGGTGCATTCGATGGCAGAGATGAAAGATACACAGGAATGCTTGGTATGCATGGCTGCAAGGCTTCAAACCTTAGCGTTTCAGAGTGCGATTTGCTTATCGCTGTTGGTACCAGATTCTCTGATAGAGTTCTTGGAAATCCAGACAAATTTGCTAGCAATGCAAAGATTCTACAGTTTGATGTAGATCCTGCTGAAATTAATAAAAATATTCTTACTGATCATGCTATTGTTGGAGATGTAAAGGAAATTTTATCTAGATTAAATAAAGTTCTTGAGCAGGCTGATCATGCTACTTGGATGAAGCATGTTAAGGAACTATCTGAAAAGTATCCTCTGGTGGTTCCAGCAGAAGGCTTGTCAGGTCAGTATATCGTTGCTGAAACTTACAGACAGACAAAGGGCGATGCAATTATCGCAACAGAGGTTGGTCAGCATCAGATGTGGGCGGCTCAGTACTACAAGTTCAAGAAGCCTCATCAGTTGTTGACATCAGGTGGCCTTGGAACAATGGGATATGGCCTTGGCGCTGCAATCGGTGCGAAGACAGGTAATCCTGATAAAAAGGTTATCAATATCGCCGGCGATGGTTGCTTCCGCATGAACATGAACGAAGTTGCAACAGCTGTAAGAGAAAAGCTTCCAATCATCGAAATTGTTATTAATAATCACGTGCTTGGAATGGTAAGACAGTGGCAGACAATTTTCTATGAAAAGCGTTATTCAGCAACAGTCCTTGATGACGTAGTAGATTACGTTAAGTTAGCTGAGGCTATGAGTGCAACAGGCTACAGAGTTACAACTCAGGAGGAATTCCAAAGTGCCTTGAAGGAGGCCCTTGTCTCCGAGAAGCCTGTGCTTATTGACTGTATCATCGATTCAGATGACAAGGTATGGCCAATGGTAGCACCAGGAGCACCTATTAACGAGTTTTTCAAGGAGGATTAGTGTAATGAGTAGAGTTTATAATTTTAGTGCTGGACCAGCTGTTTTACCAGAGGAGGTTTTGAGAGAAGCCGCTGATGAAATGCTTGATTATAAGGGATGTGGAATGTCTGTTATGGAGATGAGTCATCGCTCAAAGGTATTCGATGACATCATCAAAGAGGCAGAAGCTGATATCCGCACTCTTATGAATATCCCAGATAACTATAAGGTTCTTTTCCTTCAGGGCGGTGCAAGCCAGCAGTTTGCAGCAATCCCTATGAACCTTATGAAGAACAAGAAGGCTGGATATATCATCACAGGTCAGTGGGCTAAGAAAGCTTATCAGGAAGCTAAGATTTACGGTGAGGCAGTAGAGCTTGCAAGCTCAGCAGATGAGACATTTAGCTACATTCCAGATTGCTCGGATTTACCAATCACAGATGATATGGATTACGTATACATCTGCGAAAACAATACAATCTATGGCACAAAATTTAAGACTCTTCCAAATACAAAGGGGAAGGATTTGGTAGCAGACGTAAGTTCTTGCTTCCTTTCAGAGCCAGTAGATGTTAGCAAGTACGCTATTATCTACGGCGGTGTTCAGAAAAACGTTGGACCTGCAGGTATGGTAATTGTTATCATCCGCGAGGATTTAATTCGTGACGACGTTCTTCCTGGCACACCAACAATGCTTAAGTACAAAACACAGGCAGATAACGACAGCCTTTACAATACACCACCTTGCTATGACATTTACATCTGTGGAAAGGTGTTTAAGTGGCTTCTCAAGAATGGTGGTCTTTCAGCAATGAAGGAGCTTAACGAAAAGAAGGCTAAGATTTTATATGATTACCTTGACTCTTCAAAGCTTTTCAAGGGAACTGTTAGAAAGGAAGACCGTTCACTTATGAACGTGCCTTTTGTTACAGGTAATGAGGAGCTTGATGCTAAGTTTGTAAAAGAGGCAACAGCAGCAGGATTTGTAAACCTTAAGGGACACAGAACTGTTGGCGGTATGAGAGCTTCTATTTACAACGCTATGCCAATCGAGGGTGTTGAGAAGCTTGTAGAGTTTATGAAGAAGTTCGAAGAAGAAAATGCATAAGGAGGGAATGACTAATGTTTACTTATAATTGCTTAAATCCTATTTCTGACAAGGGCTTAGTTAATTTCTCCACAGACTATAAAAAGGTAGAGAATATCAGCGAGGCTGACGCAGCTTTAGTTCGTTCAGCAGCAATGCATGATTTGGAGCTTGGGGATAAGCTTAAGTGCATCGCTAGAGCAGGAGCTGGCGTAAACAACATTCCTCTTGATAAATGTGCAGAGGAAGGAATCGTAGTATTCAACACACCAGGTGCAAATGCTAATGGTGTAAAGGAGCTTGTTTTCGCAGGAATGCTTTTATCTTCACGTGATATCGTAGGTGGTATCGATTGGGTTCTTGAAAACAAGGACGACGAGAACATCGGCAAGACTGCAGAGAAGGCAAAGAAGGCTTTTGCCGGAACTGAAATTGCAGGAAAGAAGCTTGGTGTTATCGGACTTGGTGCTATCGGTGTAAAGGTAGCCAACGATGCAAATCGTCTTGGAATGGAAGTATTAGGATACGACCCATACATCTCTGTAAACGCTGCATGGAATCTTTCTAGAAATGTAAAGCATGTGACAAACGTAGAGGATATTTATAAGGAATGTGATTTCATCACAGTTCATGTGCCACTTCTTGATTCTACAAAGGGCATGATTAACAAGGAAGCAGTCCAGATGATGAAGAAGGGGGTTGTAATCCTTAACTTCGCTAGAGACCTTCTTGTTGATGAGTCAGCTGTACTTAACGGTATCGAATCAGGTAAGGTTCGCCACTATGTAACAGATTTTGCAAATCCTACTGTTGCTGGAAAGAAGGGTGTTATTTGCACTCCTCATCTTGGGGCTTCAACAGAGGAGGCAGAGGACAACTGTGCAGTTATGGCAGTTAAAGAAGTAATGGACTATATGGAGAATGGTAATATTACTCACTCTGTAAACTATCCAGATTGCGATATGGGAATTTGTACAGCAGAAAGCCGTGTGGCTATTCTTCACAAGAACAAGGCTGGTCTTATCGCTTCATTTACAACAATCCTTAGTAAGGACAATGTCAATGTAGAGGATATGACAAACAAGAGCCGTGGGGATTTCGCATACACATTGCTTGATATTGGAAGCAAGCTTACAGATCAGGTTATTTCAGAAATAGAGAAGGTTGATGGTGTTATAAAAGTTAGGGTGGTAAAATAATGGCGCTAATTGTACCGTTTAAGGCAATCAGACCAAGTAAAGAAGAGGCTGCTACAATAGCAGCCCTTCCTTATGATGTATACAATAGAAGTGAGGCATATCAAAAAGTAAAGGAGCAGCCTGGTTCATTTCTGGCAATCGACAGACCGGAAACTCAGTTTGAGCCAGATGTAGACATGTATTCAGACAAGGTTTATAAAAAGGCTGCTGACATGCTTGATGAGTGGATATCTAAAGGGAGATTCATTCAGGATGATATGCCTTTTTATTATGTCTACGAACTTACAATGGATGGACGCTCACAAACAGGAATAGTTGCCTGTGCATCCATAGATGACTACGCTAATGGCGTTATCAAAAAGCACGAGAATACAAGAGCAGAAAAGGAGCAGGATAGAATCCGCCATGTGGATACCTGCAGTGCCCAGACCGGTCCAATATTTCTTGCATACAGGGCAGACGCTACAATTGCCAGCATTGTTGCAAAGGCAAAAAGTCGCAAGCCAGTATATGATTTTGTGGCAGAGGATGGCATATCACATCGCTGCTGGGTAATTGATGATATGATGACATGCGCATTGATAGCTACCACATTCGATAAGATGGATTCTATCTACATTGCAGATGGTCATCACAGAGCTGCATCTGCTGTAAAGGTGGGATTCAAACGCCGTGAGGAGAATCCGGATTATACAGGAAAGGAAGATTTCAATTTCTTCCTGTCAGTTCTATTCCCAGACGATGAGCTGAAAATCTATGATTACAATAGAGTAGTTAAGGATTTGAATGGCATGGCTCCAGAAGAGTTCCTCGAGGAACTGGATAATGTGGTGGATTTACTATCTACTTCAGAAAAAGCAATCAGGCCAGAGAAAAAAGGCCAGTGGAGCATGTATTTGGATGGCGTCTGGTATTTGTACCAGGTTAGAGAAGAGCTTTTATCTGACGACCCAGTAGAGGGCCTTGATGTTTCATTGCTACAGAATCTGGTTCTTGAGCCACTTCTTGGAATCGATGATCCTAAGACTAGCGATAGAATTGATTTCGTAGGAGGCATCAGAGGTTTAGGTGAATTGGAGCGCAGATGTGCTACAGATTGCAGAGTGGCATTTGCCATGTACCCAACCAGCATTTCAGAACTATTTGATGTGGCAGATGCAGGACTTTTAATGCCACCAAAATCCACATGGTTTGAGCCAAAGCTAAGAAGTGGGTTGTTTATACATAGAATATAAAATGAAACGGGACAGCGTAAGCTGTCCCGTATTTTTTTCTCAGTAAACGTTTCAGTGTTCGTTTTCTACCATCATATTTACGAAAGTCTATAAAGTTATTTCGTGACTTTGTTCACAAAATTCTCACAAGTTGTATAGTAAATTAATTACGTTCTTGCCAATATTCAGATAATTCTTGCCAGTTCACAGACTTGTCACACAATATATGTTAACTTGAACTCACAAAAAGTTATGCAATGTAACGTTTTGTAGGAGACATTGTTGATTGGCAAATATTAAGTGAGGAAGAAGCGTATGAAAAGAAATCTACCTATTTTACTTAATAAGATCATGTCATTAGGTCTTATAGTACCACTGTATTTGGCAATGTCAATAAGTGCATTTGCTGATATAACAGATGCGCCTTCAGAGGATACTCCTACTCCTACAGAGGAAGTTGCTTCTGTTCCTGAGGCAAGTGCACCGACAGAACCAAGTACATCTTCAACTGAGGAACCAGTTACAGAGGTTACAACACCTACAGATGGTGTAACACCTGATAATCCAGGTGAAGCTGATCCAACTGGCGACCAAACTCCTAATAACGATCTATTAGGAGATGGTTTAAATCAGGATGGTGATGGTCAGGATGATGGCAATCCAGATGACGGCAATCCAGATGACGGAAATCCAGATGATGGCGACCTCGATGGTGAATTGGATGATGAGTCTGACGACGAGTTAGACGACGAATTGGATGACGAGCTTGATGAAGAACTTGAAGAAGAGCTAGAGGAAGAAGAGGAAGAAGAGGAAGAAGAATGTGACCACGAACTCATCTACACATCCAATGAAGATGGAAGCCACACAGTAACATGTGCTCTTTGTGATATGGAAGAGTATATAGAGACATGTGAATACGACGATGACGGTATTTGCGTTAAGTGTGGTTACAAGCGTCTTCCTGATCCAGTACTCGTTTATGAAGATGAATATGTAATAGTAACAGTTTCAGGTGCAATTCCTGAAAATGCTGATTTAAAGGTTAAGCCTATTACAGAAGAAAATGAAGAAACTAGAGATCTTTATAATCACACAGCTGACAAGATGGAAGAGCTGTTAGCTGATTCAGAAAATGAAGTATATGGATTCCTGGCATACGATATTTGTTTTACAGACATTGAAACAGGCGAAGAAGTTGAGCCATCTGATAATGTAACTATTTCAATGGAATACAAGAGCGAGCAGCGTCCAGTTGAAATGGAAGATGTAGACAACGCCAACGAGTTAAAAGTTGATTTAGTACACATTAATGATAAGACAGACCAGGTTGAAAATCTTACAGAAGCAGGTAGTGCTACTGTTTCAACTGCATCTGATACTTCAGTAAAGAGTGCAAGCTTCACAAACGATAGCTTCTCAGTATATACATTACTTTGGAATGGAAATACAAATAGACAGATAGAATTAACCTTCAATAATAAATTTGTTGAGGTAGTAGAAGATGAAGAAATTCCAGAGTATGAGGAAGAGCGAGATACAATCAATGTCAACGAAGGTACTCCTGAAATTGTTATTGCAGATAAGATTGATGATATTCCAGGCTACAAATTTAAGAGAGCTGAATTTGTTGTAAATGGAATGCATAAAGATGTTGATGGTCTTAAATTCAGAAAAAATAATAATTCATATTATCTGGATTTATGTAAGGATGGGGCAGTTGTTTTTTCAGTTGCATTAAGTTCACATGCTAAGGCAAAGCTGGACATCTACTACGAGAAAAACATCAATCTTACAGTACAGAAAATTGCAACAGGTGCTGCAAAAGAAGATACTACTACAACTTATGAATTTGTAATCAAGAATTCAGAAGGTGTTCCAGTAGGCGCAACAAAATATTATGTAGGTGAAGAATTAAGAACTACAGACGCTGCATCTGGAATGTTTACATTACTTTCTGGACAAAAGGCTGAATTCCTAGGCCTTGCCGAAGGTAATTATTACATTACTGAAACAGGCACATCCGATGGAAGTGCTTATAAACTAAAGGATTTCACAACAAAGATTTTAGAGGTAAAGAAGAATCAGGCAGATACATTATTAGTTCAATATGAAGCTGCATCACAGGATACAAGAGTAGTAGAAACATCTGTTGATGATGAGTCTACAAAAAATATTAAGTTTAAGAACTGCTATACAACAGTTAGTGGACCAATAGAAACTGTATCAGCATCAGTTGCAAAGTATATTAGATACCATGCAGAAGATGACAATTATGATCTTACAATCAAGTTTAAGGGTCCAGAACAAAAAATAGTTACTACTATTGATACATCAGAAGAACTTGAACAGCAAGAAAATATCAAAGTAGACATTATTCTTGTGGTTGATAAATCAAATTCAATGGGATATGCAACAACAGATCCTGTATTAAATACAAGAATCAAATGTGTAGTAGCAGCAGTTGATTCCATGGTTGAGACCATGAAGGATAAAGATGATGTTGATGCTAAGTGGAAGGTTATAGATTTTGGTAAATCTGCAAAGCTAATGACAAATGGCTGGGTGGACACAGGAGATGTTGTAGTGACAGAAAATCTTGGACCAGCAGAAGACATTGGTGGTGGTACAAACTATTGTGCTGGACTAAAAAAGGCCAATGATCAGGTGGCTGGAGCAAGATCAGATGCAAAGACTATTATTATCTTCCTTACAGATGGATGTCCTACATATTACCAGATAGGAAATTCAGTTTATGGAAACGGATCTAATCTTACAACAACCATAGAAAGTGAAACATATAAAGCAGCTGAAAATGTAACATGTGATTATTTCTACGCAATAGGAATGGGACTTGGCTACAACTCATATAGTGATACATCAGGTGGTATAGATGCATTTACACTTTTACAGAATATGAGCGCCAAAGTAAAAGCTAAGGAAACAGCGCAAGCATACAATATTTCACCTGAAAAGGTTGGCGCTATCTTTGATAGCTTGGCTGGAACAATCAGCGGCATTGCAACAGGTGGAATTGAAACTAGTACAGAGATGCTTTTCTCATCAAATGTAGTTATGACAGATACACTTAGCGAATATGTAGACATCGTTCCAGATAGTACATTCAAGATTAACGTAACCTTAGACTTACAGGATGTACAAGATGAGAGTGTAGCTAGTGTGCCAGGTGTCATCAAAAACGGAATTCAGGAATCACCTGCCACATACACATTACCTGATGGAACAGTTCTAACAGCAAATTACATCGTTAAAAATAATGCTGATGGAACAGTTGTAAGAACAATTAGCATGGTATTCCCACAGGGTTATCTGTTAGATGATGGATATGAGTATCAGGTTAAGTTCTACGTACAGCCAAGCGATTTTGCATACGATTGCTACTACGAGCGCATTGAGGATGAAAATCCATATCCACACAGAGGAGATGATAAAACAGACCATGGTAACAACGATCCTATTACATCATCATTATTACCTGGCTTCTATTCAAATGGTTTAGCTAATACAACTTATGTAATAAACAACCAGTCAGGCAAGCTTGATTTCCCTAAGCCTGTAGTTCAGGTACATTTCACAAATGTTTGGGAAATCTACAAGGTAAATCAGAGCGGTGATTACTTAGATGGTGCAGAATTCGTACTCGAAGAACAGGCAGAAGAAGGAACAGTGGCTGCATCTTATACAGGAACTAGCCAACAGGTTGAACAATTATCAGGATTGGTTGTTTGGAAT
The DNA here is from genome assembly GCF_000701765.1 of Pseudobutyrivibrio sp. LB2011. Classification (NCBI taxonomy): domain Bacteria; kingdom Bacillati; phylum Bacillota; class Clostridia; order Lachnospirales; family Lachnospiraceae; genus Pseudobutyrivibrio; species Pseudobutyrivibrio sp. LB2011. Next base: position 52,367 of record NZ_JNJS01000001.1, read on the forward strand.
GAAACTGTAGCAACTGGAAAGATTTACAAGTTGAAAGAGATGCAGGCTCCTACAGGATATGTTACTAGCGATGACAAATGGATAATCACAATCTCTGATGAGAATGTTCCTACAGTAAGAATTGTAACATCTGATGGCAATCCAGAAGGAACAGAGTACTTGGTTGAACCAGTGAGAGACGGAAAGGTTATTACTTACAGATTCCAGTTCACAAACAAAAAAGCATCAGCTTTACCTTACACAGGTGGAAGCGGAGTATACAAAACTACAGTAACCGGAATTGCAATGATGATTTTATCAGCATTCATGTTCTACTTGAACAGAAGAAAAAAAGCAGGTTTTTAACATGGTAAAGTCATAGTGACTTGGAAGGGAGTCGCCAATGAAGAAGGCAGTATTTAAATCAAAAGGATTAATAGGAATAATTCTTGGGGCTTTATTAATCATAGGCTGTCTACAGATAACTGGGTTAAAAGCTGCTGGAAGGATTAATCCTAATACTCCGATTACTATTACAGCTAAAATAGCTGAAAATGATCAATCGATATTTGCACAGGAATTTGACGGTAAGCTTCAAATCAGACTATATAAGATAGCTGATATTGGAGAGACAGGCAAAGCCACTGTAGAAGCTGGGTTTGAAGATATAGATTTAAGTATTTTAGATCAAAACCCATCGCCAGAGGACATCATAGATAATATAGTGGATATTGCCGAACCTATTGCAAAAGACATGGAAGACTACACCACTATTGAGATAAATAGAGGAGATGGTGAATCTGAAAAAACAGTTACCATGCCAGAAGGAGCTGGAATCTATTTATACGTACCACAGCCAGCAGCAGATAGAAGGTATACATACACATTTACAAGCTATATCCTCTATGCACCAACCAGTACATACATTATGACAGGACAGGGAAGTGACCAGTGGCAGTACGATGTAGAATTTACGATCAAATCAGAGGCTGAGCAAGCATATGGTGATCTTGCTATAACAAAGACTCTGGATACATTCAATAAGTCACTGGGAAAAGCATCATTTGTTTATAAAGTTACAGCAACGCTGGATAACGAGGTAGTTTTAAACAATGTGTATTCAATTGACTTTGACAAAGCTGGAAGCAAGACAAGAACAATAAAGGACTTACCAGCATCAGCAGTTGTCACAGTAGAAGAGATATACACAGGTGCTAGCTATGAAGCAGTAGGGAATGAGATAGTTTCAGGATTAGTGATAAAACCGGGAGATACAGTAACAGCTAATTTTGAAAATGACTACAACGGAAATCTTATCTCCGGTGGAATTAGCGCAGAAAATCAGTTCACCGTAGATGAGAATGGCAACATTATATGGACTGACAAGGATGGCAATCCAAAGGAACAGTTACATATGGAACCAGCTGAAACTTTTAGGTAGATGTGAGATGGAGGTAGCTAATTATGAAAGTAAATCGATTAATATTAGTGGCTGCAGCCATTGCCTTAATTGGTGGTCTTGCAGTGAAACCGGCCATAGCATATTTTACAGACACCGCTACTGTTAGCAAAACAATTCCAATTTCCATTGGAGATGTAGAGCTTCCAGAGATGGATGATGATGTGAATCACATGATTAAAACAATAGCGATTTCGAATACAGGTGATTACGACATATTTGTTAGAGCTAAGGCTTTATATCCAGACACCTGTACGATTACAAAGCAAACATCTACTAATTGGTCGGATTTAGATGGTGGGTATTATTACTACAGCGAAATCCTAAAACCTGGTGAAAAGACAGAAGACCTTAACCTGAAAATTGATTTTGACGGTAGTACAAGCGATTTCAATGTAATCATCATTCAGGAAGCAACAAAAGTTCTTTACGACGAGGAAGGAAATGCATATGCTGATTGGACAAATGCAATTTCCAACGAAGATCAAGTGCAACCTGTTGAAGTGATTGAGCAGATGCGATAGGAGGGATGAGTATGAAAAAAATATATAAGAACCCTCTGATAATATTAGCACTTGGCTTGATAATCATTATTTCAGCATCTGCTGGGGCAGCAAGAGCAGCAATTGTTTATCAGTCAGCAGCTGAGAGAGTAAACTTCTCAACAGCTACAATTTCAGTTGAGGTTCAGGAGAAAACAGACGAAGGATACGTTGCAGTAGAAAATGAATTGAAGTTCAGTGAAGTGGCAAAAGATGAGAAATTCAAAGTAGGAAAAATATACAACGAGAGTGTAAGAATTGTTAATAACTCTAATCAGGAAACTGGCTACAGTGAATATGTAAGAGTTGTAGTTAGAAAGAATTGGTACAAGGATGGTAAAAGCACAAATCTTGATCCTGATTTGATTGAGTTAGGAATCGCTGATGGATGGTATTTAAATCCTGATGAAACTACAGCAGAGCAGGCAGTTTATTACATGACAACACCTCTTGGTTGTGGAAATGCAGCAGAGTTTTTAGTATCAGTACAGGTAAATAATAAGCTTACATCCTTCGTAGAAACAAAGCCATATGTAGAGAATGGCGTAGAAATTAAAGGAACCATAGTAAACGAATATCTTTACGATGGACAAGCCTTCCAAATCGAAATTCAGGCAGACGCAGTTCAGACTCACAACAGTGAAGATGCAATATATGCAGCCTGGGGAATCAAGGCAACATGTGATGGACAAGACGACGGAAACATACTAACAATTGGTGGTAAGCCTGTTAATTAAGAAAGGAGCAAGAGATGAAAAAGAAAATATTTAATACAGTCCTTGCTCTAGTAGTTACAGTGGCAGGGCTGATGACAACAAGTTTTGAATCTAATGCAGCTACACAAACAACAGGATGGAATGTTGAATATGATGGACAGGGATTTAGCTCAGACTACAATGTGGATAAATCCACCATTACCAGTGTAATGCCTGGGGACACAGTAGTATTTCAGGTTAATTACAAAAACAACTCTAGCGCAACTACAGATTTCTACTTAAGTACAGATGTAATTGCATCGCTGGAAGAAAAAAATGCAGATGGAAGCTCAGCAAATATCAGTGGCGGTGCCTATTCTTACAAGATTAGTTACAACTTAAATGGCAACACAAACGTCTTATATGATAGTGAAACCGTAGGTGGCGATAACACTACAGTAGTTGGCTTGAAACAGGTTCAGGGCGGATTGAAAAATGGAGAAAACGCATTTATGAGCGTAGGTTCATTAGCAAGTCAGGCCAGTGGAACAGTTGTTATAGAAATCAAGCTTGATGGAAATTCGCAGGACAATGATTACATGCAAAAGCTTGCACAGCTGGATGTAAGATTTGGAGCTGAGAAGCAAACATCACCGGAGAATGTAGTAGTAAACAATTCTGAAACAAAGCGAGTAGTGTACACCATACCAGGAGGAAGCCAGGTAGTAGTATTAGAGGAGCCAGCAGTTCCACTTGCTAATACTAATACACTTGGAAGCCCTCAAACAGGAGATTCCATTATTCCTATTATTGTATGTAGCATGATGTTACTTATAGGATTATTACTTGTAATTAGTTACTTTTGGATCTCAAAAAATAATAGAGAGAAGGTAGCGTGATATGAAGAAATTAAAAAGATTATTCGGATTTAGTTTAATAATGACCATGTTATGTTCTCTTATTTCGCCTATGTGGGTGAGAGCTGAAGAGTACACATATCAAATAAGTATAATTCGTGGTGGTACAGAGGAAATAGGAGCAGGTTTTGTTTCAGATATGTCAGATTCGTTGACAATTGTAAGTGCAAGTGATGAGGTTTCTGTTTCGTCAAATAAGGATTCGGTTATAATCAAGGGTCTTAAATACAATGACCAGATTTCCTTCAATCCTAAATCAGCAGTGGAAATACCTGATGATTCAAACGATAAGTACTATGTAAAGGGAATGAGAATCAGTGGATCAAACGATGTTGTTTCTGAATCTACTTTCTCAGTTACAAAAGACAATTCCTATGTTGTAGCTTATGGCGTAGGAGCAGTTGTTCCATATACAGTTAAGTATTTGGACGGCGCAGGAAATGCACTTGCTCAGCAGAATACCTTTTACGGAGCCATTGGTGATGAAGTATATGTTCCATATAAATATATCGATGGATATATTCCAAATGCTTTAAATCTTCATACTGCAAGCTTAAAGGAAAATGACGAATTCGTATTTACATATACTAAGGCATCTGCATCTGGTGGCCAGACAATCTATAATACAACCACTTCCACATCATATGGTGTGGTTGAAGGTGAAGGCCAAATGACTTATCAATTTGTACCAGCAGCAGTTAGAGAAGTTGCAGGCCAAGGCCAGGCTGGTGGCGCAGCAAATGGAAATGGCACAAATCAAGCTGGCGGTGCAGCAGGCGGAAACCAGAATAATGAAGCAGCCAATGGAAATAATGAGGTTGCTATCGAAGATACTCAAACACCTACAACTGCAGATGTCGTAGACATTGATGATGAAGATGTTGCTAAAGCTGGTGAAACAGAAAAAATGTTTGATACTCTAGAGAGAACAGCAATGGTTATTGCAATACTTGGAGTGTTGTTAATACTTCTAACAATTGGAGCAACAATAAAAGAAAAGCATGATATTTCTAAATATGACTAGTTAATAGTTATATTACTTTGAGGCGGCAGGAGTTCCTGCCGCTTTTTTCATGTCAGTAAATATGATACAATATAACAGATTGTAAATAAATGGAGGGTGTTATGGACACAGTAGAGACAGTTACAGCGGATGAACTAGTGGAAGACATACAGACTGGTGTGCTTCAGCAGCAGCTTGAAGCCATGATACCAAAGTTTTGGAGCTTCTTTTGGAGTGCAGTTCTTGCGCTTATAGTTTTTTTCATTGGAACCCGTATTATTAAAGGTATAATCAAGCTTTTTCATAAAGCTATGAACCTTAAGGAAGTTGATCCAGGTGTGGAGACCTTCCTTGAATCTGTTCTTAAATGGATTCTATACATAATTCTACTGACAATTATTCTCGGCTTATTTGGTGTTACAACTACATCAATATCTGCAGCTGTAGCAGGCCTTGGGGTTACAATAGGTCTTGCTTTACAGGGAGCTTTGTCAAATTTTGCAGGTGGCATACTTATCCTTGTTATGCATCCATTTAGAGTTGGGGATTATATTATTGAGCATGCTTCAGGGCAGGAAGGTACAGTTGATAAAATCAACATCATCTATACTACCTTAAAGATGCTAGATGGCCGTTTGGTTCAAATTCCAAATGGAACACTTTCAGCTACATCACTTACAAACTGCACAGCTCAAAGCTATCGTTTGTTTAACGAAACAGTTGGGATTAGCTATGGCTCTGATATTGCAAAGGCAAAAGAAATCCTTCAGGATATTGCGGAAAAGGCAGAGCATAGGCTTGAGATTTCTCCTATTCAGGTTTTTGTAGCAGAGCTTGGAGAAAGTGCTGTACAGATTGGTTTGAGATTCCCAGTGGATATAGACAATTACTGGACTACAAAATGGGACACATTAGAAGAAATTAAAAATAGATTTGATAAATCGGGAATCGAAATTTGCTACAATCAGCTAGATGTACATATCACACAATAGAAAGGCATTAATTTGAACAAGGCATACGAATTACTTAAAGAAGAAAAGCTAGAGGGATTAGATTCATTAGGCTTCATATTTGAACATAAGAAAACAAAAGCTAGAATTTGTTTTATTTCAAACGATGATACAAACAAAGTTTTTTACATAGGTTTTAGAACACCACCAAAGGATTCTACAGGTGTAGCTCACATCGTTGAACACACAGTCCTTTGTGGCTCAGATAAATATCCTGTAAAGGACCCATTTGTTGAGCTTGTAAAGGGAAGCCTTAATACTTTCCTTAATGCAATGACGTATCCAGATAAGACAGTTTATCCTATAGCCAGCACAAATAATACTGACTATATGAATCTTATCGATGTATATATGGATGCGGTTTTCCACCCAAATATCTACAAATACCGTGAGATATTTGAACAGGAGGGCTGGCATTATGAAATGGAAAATGAGGACAGCGACTTAACAATCAACGGCGTTGTATACAACGAGATGAAGGGCGCATATTCATCACCTGATGATGTGCTTTCACGTCAGATTCTCAATTCTCTTTTCCCAGATACAACTTACGCTATTGAATCAGGCGGTGACCCAAAGGTTATTCCTAGTCTTACATACGAGGATTTTCTTGCCTTCCACAGCAAGTATTATCATCCAAGCAATTCATACATCTATGTTTATGGTGATGTGGATATCGATGATTTGCTTGAGTATTTGGATACAAAATATCTTCGCTACTACGATTACCTGGAGGTAGATTCAGAGATTAACATGCAGCCTGCCTTTGATAAGCCTGTAGAGGTTACAGTAGATTATCCAATCGGGGCAGACCAGGATACAAAGAACAATGCTTATCTTTCATATAATGTCTGCATAGGAGATGTTCTTGATCCAAACATGTATCGAGCCTTCGATATATTAAATTATGCTCTTGTTTCTGCACCGGGTGCTCCTTTATATAAAGCACTTATTGATGCGAATATTGCAGAGGATGTTGAGTGCTCATTTGAATCGTCTCAGCGTCAGATGTATTTTTCAGTAGTAGCACGTGGAGCAAACGAAGAGGACAGAGATCGCTTTGTAGATATTATCGAGACTACGCTTCAAAAGGAAATCAAAAAGGGTATTGATAAAAAGACTCTTTTTGCTGCAATAAATGGCGAACAGTTTAGAGCTAGAGAGCTTGACTTTGGTAGTGCACCAAAGGGCCTTATCATTGGACTTCAGCTTCTTGATAGCTGGTTATACGATAAGAATCAGCCATTCCTTCATCTACATGCTGTCGAAGTATTAGATAAAATTAAAACCAGAGTTAATAACGGACTTTTTGATTATATTGCCGATGTTTATTTGCTTTCAAACAATCATAAATCTATCGTTACTCTTAGACCAAAACAGGGACTTACAGCAGCAGATGACAATGAATTAAAGGAAAAGCTTGCTGCTAAAAAGGCTAGTCTTTCAAAGGAAGAAATTAAGCAGATTGTTGAACATACAGCTCATCTGAAGGAATACCAGGAGACTCCTAGTTCAAAGGAGGATTTGGCAAAGATACCTATGCTTTCCAGATTCGACCTTACAAGAGAAGCACGTCCTATTGATTTGGCGGTATATGATGAGGATGGAACAACAATTCTTCATCACAAGGTTAGTACAAATGGAATCCATTATTTCAATATGGTTTTTGATATTAGCGATATTACATTATCAGATATTCCATATGTATCATTGCTGGAACGATTCATCGGATTGATGGATACAAAGCATTATACATACGCCGATTACACTAATGAAATGTATCTTCATACAGGTGGCATCACCACCACTACAGCAGTTCATGAAGTGTTTGGCGAGCATGATAAATATCGCATCACCTTTGAGGTTCGCTCGAAATTCATTTATGAAGAAGCGGATGTGGCCAAAGATCTTGCAATGGAAATGATATGCAATACCTTATTCTCGGATGAAAAGAGATTAAAGGAGCTTATCGTAGCAGAGAAATCCCACATGGAATCAATCCTCAATTCAAGAGGCAATCAGGTGGCTGCTACAAGAGCAAGATGCGGTTTCTCAAAGAAGGCCAATATTTCAGATTTAGCAAATGGAGTTCGATTCTACAGATTCCTGGTAGACCTTGAAGAGAACTTCGACGATAGAAAAGATGAAATTATATCTAAACTTAACAAAATGTGCGAAACAATATTTGCAAAGGATAGATTGATAATATCATCTACTGGTAAGACAGAGGTACTGAATCAGGCAAGAAGGCTTGTCAATGATATAAGACCATTACTTTCGCAGGAAAAGCTTTCCTTCGAGGGAGATAATGAGTTTGAGCTTCATCCAGTAAAGGAGGCCCTTAAGGATGCTTCTCAGATTCAGTATGTAGCAATGGCAGGTGATTTTGTTAAATCAGGATATAAATATAACGGAAGCTATAAGCTTCTCAATACAATCCTTGGTTATGACTATTTCTGGATTAAGGTTCGTGTTCAGGGTGGTGCATATGGTTGCAACATGAATTCAAGTCGCCAGGGAGATATGGTGTTTGTTTCATATCGTGATCCAAACCTAGCTGAGACTCTTAAGGTATTCGAAGAGACAGGTGATTATCTTAGAAACTTCGATGCTGACGATAGAGATATGACAAAGTACATTATAGGTACTATAAGTGGTATGGATACACCACTTACACCTTCGCAGCGTGGCCTTCGTGGATTGAATTGCTATATTTCAGGCATCAGTTACGAGGATTTGCAACGCACTAGAGACGAAGTCTTAGATGCAACAGTAGAGGACATCAGAGCCTTGGCTGAGCCAGTAGACGCCGCTATGTCACAACGCTACATCTGTGTTGTAGGCAATGAATCCGTGGTGGAAGCGAATGCGGAGCTATTTACCGTAGTAGAGAATTTATATTAGTTAAGAGGAATTTAGAATGAGTGATAATTTTAGATCGGGTTTCGTTACTATAGTGGGGCGCCCAAATGTTGGTAAGAGCACTTTGATGAATCATATCATAGGGCAGAAGATTGCTATTACAAGTAACAAGCCACAGACAACAAGAAACAGAATCCAAACTGTTTATACAGATGAGGAAGTTGGTCAAATCGTATTCTTGGATACACCAGGTATGCACGAAGCTAAGAATAAGCTTGGCGAATACATGATGTCTGCAGCAAAAAGCACAATCAACGATGTTGATTTGATTCTTTGGCTTGTAGAGCCTGATACAAAGGTTGGCGCCGGAGATAAGAAAATTGCTGAGCTTTTATCCACAGTAGATGCTCCGGTAATGTTAGTTATCAACAAGATTGACATGGCTGATGGTGTAAAAGTGGGAGAGACAATTTCAGCCTTCAAGGATTTATGTGATTTTGTTGAGGTTGTTCCAGTTTCTGCTTTACATGGAGAAGGCTGTGATGATCTTCTTTCTACTATATTTAAATATTTACCAGAAGGACCTGCCTTCTATGACCCTGAGACTGTTACCAATCAGACTCTCAGAGAAATTACAGCAGAGATTATCCGTGAAAAATCTCTTCATGCTTTAAATGATGAGGTTCCACACGGAATAGGAATTCTTATTGATTCCATGAAGGAACGCCCTGGTAAGCGTCCAATGTGGGATATCGAAGCAACAATTGTCTGCGAGAAAAACTCACACAAGGGAATCATTATTGGTAAGGGCGGTGCCATGATCAAAAAAATCGGTACAAATGCTCGTTACGAAATCGAAAAGCTTCTTGAAGCAAAGGTTAATCTTAAGCTCTTTGTTAAGGTTAAAAAGGATTGGAGAGAAAGCGAGTACGATTTAAAGACTTTCGGTTACAAGAAAGAGGATTTAGGATAAATGGGACTGGTTACCCTGACAGGATTAGTGCTTTCCAGCTCTGATGTTGGTGAATTTGATAAGCGCCTTGTTATCCTTACAAAGGAGGCAGGACGAATCACAGCTTTTGCCAAAGGAGCAAGAAGGCCAAACAATCCACTTGTTGCTGCATGTTCACCATTTTGTTTTGGAGTTTTTGATGCTTTCGAAGGCCGAAATTCCTACCATATTAGTAAAGCCAATATCTCCAATTACTTCAGGGATTTGGTCTTGGATTATGATAAGGTGTGCCTGGGCTCGTATTTTTTGGAGGTAGCTGATTTTCTCTCAGTGGAGGGAATGGATGAACGAAATAGGTTGGCTCTTTTGTATCAGAGCTTGAAAGCCTTAGAATCGGGCAAATTTAGCCATCGCCTTCTGAAAAACATCTACGATTTAAAAACCTGGGTAATAGATGGTGAATATCCTAATGTATTTAATTGTACATGTTGTGGAAAAAAGGGAAATTTAACGGCCTTTTCGTTGAAAAGACATGGAATGCTCTGCAAAGAGTGTGCAAATTTAGAAGCAGGTTCAAATATTTCCAGCTCAACACTGTATACAATGCAATTTATAGTTTCCTCAACCATTGAAAAGTTGTATACTTTTGTGTTGAATGAGGAAACTGAAGAAGAATTAACTAGAATTTTAGACGGCTATAGATTAAACTATAGGTCGCATAAATATAAGAGCGAGGAATTTCTATGACTAATAACAGACCCCGCCAGGGTTCTGGCATGCGGAGTCGTAATAGTGCAAAAAGTCCTACAAGACAAGGAGTTGCTGCTAGGGAGCTTCAGGAAGCTCGTAGGAAAAGAAGACAGCGCGAGGTAATGCGCAATCGCATTATTCTAGGTGTTGTTTGCATTTGTATTTTTGCACTTCTCATTACACTTATTGTAAAATTATTAGGTGGGCTGATTGGTTCAGGTAACACAGCCGACACTTCTACCATTACTTTCCAGAAAAATGGACAGGTCGTTTTTGAAGAAGTGATTGATTTTGATTCAGATACATATTCAAAATCGGAGCTTAAAAGCTACACAAATGATTTAATAAGTAGCTTCAACGAAACCTATGGCGAGGAAGCAATCAAGCTTAACAAGCTTTCTGTTAAAGGGGACGAAGCCTACATTAAAACTACATATAAGGATGCCGATTGCTACACAGCTTTCACTTCTTATGAAACTTTTGATGCTTCTTACGAAGATGCAGTTTCCGCTGGCTACGATTTTGGTGAGCTTTTTTCAACTGTAGCTGATAATGTAGTAGGGGAAGCACAGGTGGTGGACACTGACAGCTTATTCGCTGGCATGCAGGTGGCCATTGTCAAAGAAAACGTTACTGTTGTTGTGCCTGGCACAATTACATATATATCAAATGCCAATGTTGATTTGGTAGAAGCTGACACAGTTACAATTTCCCAAGCTGATGGGAATGAGGATGCTTCAGATTTAGTATATGTTATATATACTTTGGAATAATATTAGAAGGGAACATAATCATGGAAAAAACAATGGACAAAATTATTGCTCTTGCCAAGGCAAGAGGCTTTGTATATGCAGGTTCCGAGATTTACGGTGGTCTTGCTAATACATGGGATTACGGTAATCTTGGCGTTGAGCTCAAGAATAACGTAAAAAAAGCTTGGTGGCAGAAATTCGTTCAGGAAAATCCATACAACGTAGGTGTTGATTGTGCGATTCTTATGAACCCACAGACATGGATTGCTTCTGGTCACCTTGGTTCATTCTCAGATCCACTTATGGATTGTAAGGAATGTCACGAAAGATTTAGAGCTGATAAAATCATTGAGGATTTTGCTGCTGAAAAGGGTATCGAGCTTAAGTCATCAGTTGATGGTTGGAGCAAGGAAGAGATGAAGGATTTCATCGATAGCAACAACGTTCCATGTCCTACATGTGGCAAGCACAACTTCACAGATATTCGTGAGTTCAACCTTATGTTCAAGACATTCCAGGGTGTTACTGAGGATGCTAAGAACACAGTTTACCTTCGTCCTGAGACAGCACAGGGTATTTTCGTAAACTTCAAGAATGTTCAGCGTACATCTCGTAAGAAGGTTCCATTTGGTATTGGCCAGATTGGTAAGTCATTCCGTAACGAGATTACACCTGGTAACTTCACATTCCGTACTCGTGAGTTCGAGCAGATGGAGCTTGAGTTCTTCTGCAAGCCTGGTACACAGGATGAGTGGTTCCAGTACTGGAGAAGCTTCTGCCGTGATTGGCTTACAAGCCTCGGCATGAAGGAAGACGAAATGAGACTTCGTGACCACGACCCAGAGGAGCTTTCATTCTACTCAACAGGTACAACAGATATCGAGTACTTATTCCCATTTGGTTGGGGTGAGCTTTGGGGTATCGCTAGCCGTACAGACTACGACCTTACACAGCATCAGAACGTATCTGGTCAGGACCTTACATACTTCGATGATGAGACAAATGAAAAGTACTTACCATACGTAATCGAGCCATCTCTTGGTGCTGATCGTGTTGTTCTTGCATTCCTTTGCGCAGCATACGATGAGGAAGAGGTTGGTAAGGATGGAAAGAGTGATGTTCGTACAGTTCTTCACTTCCACCCAGCTCTTGCACCAGTAAAGATTGGTGTGCTTCCACTTTCAAAGAAGCTCAACGAAGGCGCTGAAAAAGTATTTGCAGAGCTTTCAAAGAAATATAACTGCGAATTTGACGACAGAGGAACAATCGGTAAGAGATATCGTCGTATGGACGAAATCGGAACACCATTCTGTATCACATATGACTTTGATTCAGAAGAAGACCATATGGTTACAATTCGTCATCGTGATTCTATGGAGCAGGAAAGAATTGCGATTGCAGATTTGGATGCATATTTTGCAGACAAATTTACATTTTAACATAGGAGGAGAGTGCTATGGAAAACATTAATGTAGAGGGAGCAGCTGAAAAGCCTGTTGCACAGCCAGTTGTTGACAACGGAGAAGACTTACTTTTAGAACAGATTGACGCATTCCGTGAGAAGGCAACACAGCTACAGCAACTCATTGCTCAGAAAGAGCGTAAGGCTGCAGAGTTAGAAGCTTTAGTTAGAGAGAAAGAAGCAATTAATGTTAAGCTACAGGAAGAGCTTTCAAGAAAGCAGCAGGAGGCAGATAGCCTTGTTGCTGATGTAGAAACTCAGGTAGACCGTATGATGCAGGTTGTTAAAAACAACATGGATCAATTAGAGATTGACATTAAGGGCCAAGTGAGTGATAATCAAGAGTCCTACGAGACCCACAATAGAAATCTTCAGGATACACTTAAAAATGTATCAGATGGTTTGGATAATATTCAAAACGAGCTTTCCGAGAAAACGCACTCAGAATCAGTTCATTTATATCGTTTGATTCAGGATTTATTAAAGGAACATGACAATAGCGAGGAGCAGGCTATTAAAGCCATCGAGCATTACAGCTCATTAAAGAAGCTTTCAGTTGTAGTTATTGTTCTACTTGTATTAACAATGGGGGTATCTATTGCATCACTTATTCTCTCGATAGGATTATTTTAAGATAGAATAGATGGAGGGATTATGCCGAATTCAGTTTTTATTATCGGACACAAGAACCCTGATACCGACAGTATTTGTGCCGCTATAGGATATGCATACCTTAAAAATGCACTTGGCACAGGAGTAAAATATATACCAAAGAAAGCGGGCGAGCTCAATAAAGAGACTCGTTACGTATTGGACCGTTTTGGCGTTCAGGAGCCAGAAACAATATCAGACGTTGGAGCTCAGCTCATGGATATTGAGTACAGACAGCTCGAGGGCGTTGATGGTCATATTTCTCTTAAGAAGGCATGGGAAATCATGCTTGAGAGAGACGTTGTTACACTTCCAGTTATTGCAAAGACAGGCAAGCTTGAAGGCGTAATCGTAAACGGAGATATTGCGTACTCATACATGGATGTATACGACAACAGCATCCTTTCAAGAGCACGTACACAGTTCTCAAATATCATTAGTACACTTAGTGGACGTCTTGTTACAGGAAATCCACATGCATATTTTGTAAAAGGTTCTGTAGTTATTGCATCAAACAACAGAGAGGATCTTAAAGAAGATATCAACAGAGACGACCTTGTTATTGTTGGTAATATCACAGCTCGTCAGCTCATCTGTATCGAAGCAGGATGTAGCTGCTTAGTAGTTTGTGGCGCTTCATCAGTAGATCCTGAGGTTGAAAAGGCAGCTATAGATCATCAGGTAGTGCTTATCACTACTGAGTACGACACATTTACAGTTGCTCGTCTTATTCATCAGTCAATGCCTATCCGTCAGTTCATGCAGAAGGAAGACATTATCAGCTTTGAGTTAGACGATTATGTAGATGATGTTAGAGAAGTTATGAAAACAGTTCGTCATCGAGATTTCCCAATCCTCGATGAAAACAGACATTACATTGGAATGGTTTCACGTCGTCTTCTTTTAAATATGCAAAAGAAGAAGGTTATTTTAGTAGACCACAATGAAAAGTCTCAGGCAGTAGATGGTATCGATCAGGCAGAAGTACTTGAAATCATCGACCACCACAGACTTGGTTCACTTGAAACTGTTTCACCAATTCTTTTCAGAAATCAGCCACTTGGCTCTACAGCCACAATTGTATCGCTGATGTTCCAGGAAAGAGGAGTACAAATTCCAAAGGAAATTGCTGGTGTACTTTGCTCAGCAATCCTTTCAGATACTTTGATGTTTAGGTCACCAACATGTACACCAATAGACGAAGAGAGAGCAAGAGAGCTTGCTAAGATCGCCGGTGTTGATGTTACAGAGCTTGCAACTTCTATGTTTGAAGCAGGCAGCGATTTCAAAGACCGTACAGCTGAGCAGATCTTCCATCAGGATTACAAGATCTTCACTAGCGGAGACACAAAGTTTGGAGTTGCCCAGGTAAGTTCAGTATCAAAGGGGCAGCTTAATTCAATTAAGGGTGAAATCAGAAAGTACATGGATTCTGTACTTAATTCATCAGATTTGAATGCAGTATTTGTAATGCTTACTGATATCCTTAATGAATCAACAGAGCTTCTATTCGTTGGCGGGGAGGCTGACAAAATAATTGCCGATGCATTTAGAATGCCTGTTGCTGCAGATAGCTACATTTTAGATGGTGTAGTTTCTAGAAAGAAACAGCTTATACCACCTATCATGGAATCTCTACAGGAATAAGCAAAATATAAATTAAAGGGCAGAATTTTGTTATGTTAATCAACGGATTTAATATTGCAGCAGAGAGAGTAGACTTACTAATAGCACTTGTAATGCTTTATTTGACAGTGGCCACCAAACCAAGGAGGACCGCTGTCCTTTCCGTTGTTTTTTATGGTCAAATCTTATCAGTGGCTAATATTATTTTGCACATGGCATCCATTTTTCTTTTGAGCTTTGATACAGCCTTAGAAGGATTCTTATTTAGGATGTCTGTGCTGTTTTATTATGTCACCTATCTTGGAATTCTCGTTTTATTGTTTTCCTATATACATTTGCTTAGTTTAAAGCAAAGAGAAAATTTAGATACGTTAAATGTTGTTGTTATTGTCTTCATCGCAATTTACATGGTTGTTGTAGGAGGAGTATTTATCTCTGATAGTTATGTAACTGTTATTGATGGAGCTTACAAATTCACTGAATGGTCTAGTATTAATGTTTGGTTTGCATTGCTTGATGTTGTACTTATTATGCTTTCAGCCTTTCAGAATAGAAATGAAATCCCAAGAGTTCTTATGAACCTTATATTCATATTTGTACCATTTGAAATACTTACACTGGTTATTCAAATGATACAGCCACAGTATGTAATCCTTAGTGTTACATATGTAGTTCCATTTATGCTTTGCTATATTACTTTCCATAGCATTTTGTACGATGAGGTGACAGGCTGCCAAAATAAGCAGGCTTTCGAAGCTCATCTTTTGTCGCTTCAAAAGAAGAGTAAAAATGGAAAGCATATTGGTTTCATCTATATTAAGTTCCCTCGTCTTGAGGTTGTAGATAACTATGAGCTTATGTATGTTGCTAAGCGTAGAATATCTGCACAGATTAGAAATCTGGAACATCACAATCCAGACGCTAGAGTTTACTCTATCAATGAGTTTACATATGGCATCATTTTCCCAAATAATAGCGAGCATATCACAAGAGAGACGATTGAGCTTGTTAAGAAAGATCTTGACGATGCTATGTCGAGTTGGGAATATTCAAACAGCCCAGAATACAGAATGGTTGTTATTAAAAATGATTTAGAAAAGTGTGATTTACAGACACTTGACGCATATTCTAATTTCTTGTTCGACAAGGCAGCTAAAAAGAAAGTGAGAGTCTATGAGGCGACACTTTCTGATTACAACATCTGCATGGAGCAAAAGGAGATTGAGAGAGTCATTGTTGATATCAGAAACAAGGACGATTTATTGGACCCAAGAGTTGTAGTTTATGTGCAACCTATTTTTGATGTTACAAATAACAACTATAGAAATGCTGAAGCATTAATGCGTCTTGAGGTTCATGGTAGATTGATATCACCGGATATCTTCATTCCTTTGGCTGAAAAGGTTGGATGCATTCATACTCTTACAAGAATTATTCTTAACAAGGTGTGTGCAAAGATATACGAGATTCAGGATTACTACAATTTTGAAGCTGTATCTGTAAATGTATCCCTTTCTGAGTTTATGGATTACTGCTTGCATGATGAATTGATTGATATCATCAAAAATAATGGTATTACATGCGATAAAATTCGCCTTGAAATGACAGAATCCATGACTAGTGATGAAATTGAAGCAATCAGTCACAACATGGAAGAGTTTAATGCCGCAGGCGTACATTTTTATCTTGATGATTTTGGAACAGGTTATTCTAACCTTGAAAGAATTGTCAGCTTACCATTTAGAACAATTAAGTTCGATAAGAGCTTACTATATAAATCAATGGATGACCCTATTTTGCTTAGATTGATTCAAAATATGGTTGATGTGTTTAAGAGCCATGGATTAGTAGTACTTGTAGAAGGTGTTGAGAACAACAAACAGGCTGAACTTTCTATAGGTCTAGGATTCGAATATATCCAGGGATATAAATACGCAGCACCAGTTCCAATCAACAAATTAGAGGAATTCTTTGAGCCTAAGCTAGAGCGCTTGGCCTAAAATAAAGTTATGGACAGATGAAGATTTTGGTTATATAATGCAACTATCATCAAAGTTATTCGTTAGTCGATTCGACTTTTATTTCCATGACGTTTTTTATTTTATTAAGGAGAGTTAGATGAGAGAAAAATATGAAAGTTTATCAGTAACAATTTTGCGCGACTTAGCAAAAGCTAGGGGAATAAAAGGCGCATCAGCAATGAAAAAAGCAGATTTGGTAGAAGCTATGCTTGCACAGGACGAAATTGACAAGCAGAACGAAGCTGCATCTGCAGAAAAGTCAGAGCCAGTAGAAAAGGCTGAAAGACCAAAAAAGGTAGAAAGAACAGAAAGACAGGAGAGACCAGAGAAGGCTGAAAAATCTGAGAAGGCTGACAAGACAGAGGTTCCAGCGGACATCCCTATGGACAATCTTATTCCAGCAAGTGGAATTCTTGAGGTAATGGGCGACGGCTTTGGTTTCATCAGATGTGACAACTACATGCCAGGTACAGACGATGTATATGTTAGTCAGTCACAAATCAAAAAGTTTAACCTTAAGACAGGCGATATTATCATAGGTAAGAAGCGTTTCAACAACCCTACAGATAAGTTCGCTGCTCTTATGATTATAGATTCAATCAACGGTTACGATCCTTCAAGAGCTAGTAAGCGTCCTAATTTCGAGGATTTAACACCTATTTTCCCAAATGAACGTATTCGTCTTGAAAGACAGCGCAGCTCAGTTGCAATGCGTATCGTTGATTTAGTTAGCCCAATTGGTAAGGGACAGCGTGGTATGATCGTTTCCCAGCCAAAGGCAGGTAAGACTACACTTCTTAAAGAAGTTGCTACATCAGTTAATTACTCACATCCAGATATGCATCTTATCATTTTGCTTATCGACGAGCGTCCTGAGGAAGTTACAGACATGAAGGACACTATGAGAAACAGCAAAAATGTTGAAGTTATCTATTCAACATTCGATGAGAGTCCAGAACACCACAAGCGTGTTTCAGAAATGGTTATCGAAAGAGCAAAGAGATTAGTAGAGCATGGCCAGGACGTTATGATTCTTTTGGATTCTATCACACGTCTTGCCCGCGCATACAACCTTACAGTACAGCCATCAGGCCGTACACTTTCAGGTGGTCTTGATCCTGCAGCTCTTCACATGCCAAAGAAGTTCTTTGGTGCAGCCAGAAACATGCGTGAAGGCGGTTCCCTTACAATCCTTGCTACAGCACTTGTAGATACAGGTTCCAAGATGGACGATGTTGTATTCGAGGAATTCAAGGGTACAGGTAACATGGAGCTTATTCTTGATAGAAAGCTTTCAGAAAAGAGAATATTCCCAGCTATTGATATCACAGGTTCTGGTACTCGTAGAGAAGATCTTCTTCTTTCAAGAAAAGAGCTTGATGCAATGGAAATTATGAGAAAAGCAATCAATGGTGCCAGAAAAGAAGACGCCGTTGAAACTATTCTTAATATGTTTGCTCACACAAAGAGCAATGACGAATATATCGATATGATTATTCGTAAGAGAGTTATCTAATTCAATTGATATTCAAGGAGGGAAATCATGGCATCAGTAGACGAAACAGCGGTATTTTTACACAAGCAGTGGAACGGTAAAATCGAGACATGTGCAAAGGCGCCAGTTAAAAGCAGAGAGGATTTATCGATCGCTTACACTCCAGGCGTTGCAGCTCCATGCCGAATCATTGCTGAAGACCCAGAAGCAGCGTATAGCTACACACTTAAAGCAAACACAGTTGCTGTTGTATCTGACGGTTCTGCTGTCCTTGGCCTTGGAAATATTGGACCACTTGCAGCAATGCCAGTTATGGAAGGCAAGTGCGTATTGTTCAAGGAGTTCGGTGGTGTTAATGCATTTCCTATCGTTTTAAATACTCAGGATCCAGACGAAATAGTTGCTGCAGTAAAGGCTATTGCTCCAACATTTGGTGGAATCAATCTTGAGGATATTTCTGCTCCACGTTGCTTCGAAATCGAAGAGCGTCTTAAAAAGGAGCTTGATATTCCAGTATTTCATGATGATCAGCATGGTACAGCAATTGTTGTACTTGCTGGCATTATCAATGCGTTAAAGGTAGTTAACAAGAAAAAAGAAGATTGCAAGGTAGTAGTTAATGGTGCAGGTTCTGCAGGAATAGCCATTACAAAGCTTCTTCTTAGATATGGATTTAAGGATGTCACAATGTGTGATAGGGAAGGAATCATTGGTCCGGACTATCCAAATCTTAATTGGATGCAAAAAGAAATGACCAACGTCACGAACCTTTCACATAAGACTGGTACACTTAAGGATGCCTTAGTTGGTGCGGACATTTTTGTTGGTGTTTCAGCTCCAGGTATCGTATCAAAGGAAATGGTTGCATCTATGGCAAAGGATTCAATTCTTTTTGCAATGGCCAACCCTACACCAGAGATTATGCCTGACGAAGCAAAGGAAGCAGGAGCTAGGGTAATTGGTACAGGACGTTCTGATTTTCCTAATCAGGTTAACAATGTAGTTGCATTCCCTGGTATTTTTAGGGGCGCCCTTGAAGCGAGAGCTACAGCTATCACAGAAGAAATGAAATTGGCAGCAGCAGAAACTATTGCCGGTCTTGTTGACGAAGAGAATCTATGCGATGATTTCATTTTGCCAGAGGCTTTTGATCCACGTGTTGCAGTAGCAGTAGCAAATGCAATTAAAGCATTGGTTTAAATCAAATAAGTTATAAGTAGTTAGTGAGGAAAATCATGGCAGAACCAAATTTAATATACAAGATTACAATACTAGAATTATTACATCGTAGTGGTTTCCCGCTTAGCAACAGTCAAATCACAGACTTCTTTTTAGAGGGTGATTTGACTGATTATTTCACAGCCCAGCAAGCCATCAGCGACGATGAGGAAGCAGGGCTGATTTTTTCGAAAACTAATCATAACAATACGACCTATTCAATTACAGATGATGGTGTAAAGACCTTGGAGCTATTCAAAGAAAAGATTTCTCCAGCTCTTTCAAAGGATATTAACAAATATCTAAAGGTCAATTCCATTTCCATGAAGGAAGAGAATTCCTACAAGGCAACGTACTTCAAAGCCGATAGGGGTGGCTATGTTGTACAGCTTCGTATTACGGAAAACGATGTTCCGACCATGGATTTAAGCTTTCATGTAGGCTCTAAGGAGCAAGCAGAAACACTATGTAACAATTGGAAGGTTCGTAGTGATCAGGTATATGAAGCGGTGATGGATATACTTATGGGGTGAGGTATGAAATCTGTTTACATTAAAATGATTTTAATTGTAACAGTAGTATTATTTATTGTAGTGGGGGCACTACTAGCTTCAGTTGCCGTCATTTCTGACGGCACGCTTAGTAGAAATCAATTCATTAAACTAATCGTTGTTTTTTCCATTTTTTTAATCTTTGCCATTATTGTGGCACTTAGAATTGCACAGAATGTTATAAAAGAAATAAATAGCATGAATGAGTTTATGCAACGTCAGCTAGATGCTATAGATTCTGCAAGTAAGGCAAAAAGCCAGTTCTTAGCAAACATGTCTCATGAAATAAGAACGCCTATTAATGCTATCCTTGGTATGAATGAAATGATTATCAGGGAGAGTTCTGATGAACAGATAGTTGAGTATGCAACTAACGTTAAGCAGGCTGGAAAGGCACTATTGGCCCAGGTAAACAGTGTTTTGGATTACTCAAAGCTGGAAGAGGGCAAGATGGAGATAATCCAGGTTGAGTACGATTTGGCCACAATGATAAATGGGTTTGTTACGGCTGTAACTACTAGAGCTAAATCAAAGGGCCTGAGGATGGATGTAAATGTAGATACCAATCTACCTACTACTTTGTTTGGCGATGATGTCAGACTGGGGCAGGTTATCAATAACTTGCTTACAAATGCTGTAAAATACACTGAAGTAGGTGTAATAACCCTTAATATATGGGAAGAATCCAGATCAGATGGAGCAATTGATATTGGCGTAAGTGTGCAGGATACAGGAATTGGTATTAAGCCTGAGGATATGGAAAAACTATCTGCTTCATTTACTAGAATAGAGGAGGAGCGCAATAGAAATATAGAAGGTACTGGACTGGGAATACCAATTGTAATAGAAATTCTTAAGCTGATGGGAAGCGACCTGAAAGTGGAAAGTGTGTATGGACAGGGTTCTACCTTTTCATTTGTAATCAGACAGGGAATCATTAATGACGAGCCGCTGGGGGATTATAGAAAACGTGTTAAGCGCAGCTATATGCGAAGGAATAAGTATACTTATCCATCTATGCCGACAGCCAACATTATAGTTGTAGATGATTATGAAATGAATCTGGTGGTAGCCAAGAACCTTATGAAGGTCTATGATTTCATTCCTGATTTGGCAGAATCAGGGCCAGAATCTCTTTCAAGAATAGAGGAAAAACACTACGATATCATTTTCATGGATCATATGATGCCGGATATGGATGGCGTAGAAACGCTGGAGATTCTGAAAAAGCGACAAATGATAGATGAGTCCACAGCAGTAATTGCTTTGACGGCAAATGCTATCGCAGGAGCTAAAGACTTTTATATATCAAAGGGATTTAACGACTATTTGACTAAGCCAATAGATGCAGAAGCTCTAGAACAGGTGCTGACAAAATACGTACCGGCAGAAAAGATAGTAAAGAAATCTATCAGTGATTTAAAGAATAATAAGTCTTTAACGTCCAATGATGACGAGAGAAAAGCGCTGATTAAAATCTTTGTATCCACGATTCAAGAAACAGCAAAGAATTTGGATCAATTGTTAGAAGCAGAAGATATTAAAAACTACACTATCAAGGTTCATGGACTGAAGAGTACAGCTAGATTGATAGGTGAAATGTCCATTTCAAGTAAAGCGGAAGCTTTGGAAAAGGCAGGAAATGAAAACGACTGGGATTATATAAAATCTCATCACAAGGAATTAATAAGAGAATACCTAAGCCTGGAAAAATCATATAAAGAAGTAAAAGAAACAAAGAAAACGTTGGATTCAGGGGAATTGAAGGATGCTATTTATTCAATTATAGAAATGGCCAGCGTTTGTGATTACACATCTACAGAGATGGTTTTAGATTCATTAGATGAATATGCTATGCCGGAAAATGTAGAATCGGAAATGAAACATGTACGAGAGCTTTTACAGAAGCTTGATTATGAGGGTGTTGTTGAATCAGCTAAAAAAATGCTTAACAATGGGGGTAACTAATGGATTACGGATTTTCAAATGAAAAGCAAAGTAAAGTTGCGCTTATCAGTTCAAAGTCCAGCTTTTCAGTAATGGGAATTCAAAAAAAGCTGCAAGAATCAGGAATTGAGGGAGTGCCAGTTCGTCCAAGTATATTTCAGATAGAGGAGGCTATTGATGAGAGTGAGCCCATAATCTACTATCTGGATGACGAGATTTACACTCCAAGCGGAGAAGATTTTTTAAACGAAATGAGAAAGCTATGCTTGGAGCAGGAACGTTTGCTTATACTTGTAGGGGAAGAAGCGGAGTATGAAAAGGCTACAGAAATCATCCCTAAATCAGCAATCGTAGGATGGTTTAATAGGCCTGTTGATATGGATGCCTTGCTGGAAACATTGGAAAAGGCATTAGGGGGCGAAATCAAACCTGCAAGACAGCGTCACATTCTAATAGTAGATGATGATGCAACTTATATGCGAATGCTTCATGAGTGGATGAAGGACAGATATCAGATTACTATGCTTGACGCTGGTACAAAGGCTATCCATTGGCTGATGGACAATTCGCAAAACGTAGATTTGATTTTACTGGATTGCGAGATGCCATCAATGGATGGTCCTACAGTTTTTCGCATGCTAAAGGAAGATCCGGAAGCCAGAAATATTCCAGTAATGTTCTTGACTGGCAAGAGTGATAGAGATATGGTTATAAGAGCCGTTGGCTTAGGGCCAGAGGACTATATACTTAAATCAATAGATAAAAAAGAACTTATGGATAAGCTGGAAGATTTCTTTGGTCGACTGAAGACTATGGAGGATTCAGACCAGGAAGAAGCATCAGATGGTAAAACAGGGGTTGTATTTTAGCATATTCCATGTTATACTTGAGAAGCTGTTAATCGGGATGAAATGCGAGACCCTCGCATTTAAGCAGTATTCGAGATTTTTATCTCACAAATTACAGTTGGAAATTGTAAAAAATTATTATGAGAGGTGAAATTAAATGAGACAGGGTATCCATCCAGATTATTACCAGGCTACAGTTACTTGCAACTGCGGTAACACATTCGTAACAGGTTCTACAAAGGAGAGCATCCACGTAGAAATTTGTTCAAAGTGTCATCCATTCTACACAGGCCAGCAGAAAGCTACACAGGCTCGTGGACGTATTGACAAGTTCAACAAGAAGTATGGTATTGACGCAAAGTAGTCATTTATTTGGACTTTTAAGGGTTGAGATTCGTCTCAGCCCTTTATTTCGTGTAGGGGGCTTAAAATGAAGTATTCAGGCATAGGCGGACAGGCTGTAATGGAAGGCGTCATGATGCGAAACGGCAACAAATATGCCGTAGCAGTTCGTACACCAGACAAATCTATTGCAGTAGATGTTAAAAATACAAAAGACATAAATGACATATGGCACAAGATTCCAATTATCAGAGGAATGGTATCATTTATTGATTCACTTGTGATTGGCCTTAGCACACTTATGTATTCAGCTAGCTTCTTCGAGGACGAAGAGGACGCCGTCGATAAATCAAAGCTTTCAGAGGAAGAGCTCAAAAAGCTTGAGAAAAAGGAAAAAGCTGAAATGGGTGGCACATTGGTGTTGTCATTTGTGCTTGCTCTTGGTATTTTCTTTGCATTGCCTTACTTTATTTCCCTTGGGTTAAACAAATATATTGAGTCGCAGGCGTTGATTGCTCTCATCGAAGGACTTATTCGTATCGGTATTTTTATTGGTTACATCGTGATGATTTCTCATATGGATGATATCAAGCGTACCTTTATGTATCACGGTGCAGAGCACAAATGCATTAATTGTATCGAGGCAGGAAAGCCTCTTACAGTTGAAAATGTTCGCACAGCCACACGTTTTCATAAGAGATGTGGAACTAGCTTCATTTTCATTGTATTCATTATTTCAGTTTTTGTTTTCATGTTTATCTCTTTCGATAACACATGGGTAAAGCTCATTGCAAGACTTTTACTTATTCCAGTTATCGCTGGTATTTCTTATGAGTTTATTAGGCTTGCAGGTCGTCATGAAAATGGCTTTGTAAATATTTTTTCAAAGCCAGGGCTATGGCTGCAGCGACTTACAGTAATGGAGCCAGACGACGATATGATTGAGGTTGGAATTGCCTCAGTAGAAGCAGTGTTTGATTGGGAAGGATTCATCGAAGAAAACAGGGAGTGTTTTTAGGTATGACTTTTAAACAGGCTTTAGATAAAGGAATAGTATTACTGGAATCAGAAAATATTGCTGATGCAAAGATAGATGCTTGGTATCTTCTTTCATATGTTAGCGGTCTTTCAAAGGCTCAGTATTTTCTGAAGCAATCAGAAGAAATCGATAATAATATTCTTTATAAATATAAGGATGTCCTTTTAAGGAGAGCAGGCCACGAGCCACTCCAGCATATCACTGGAGAGCAGGACTTTATGGGCATCACATTTTGGGTAAATGAAAATGTTCTCATCCCTCGTCAGGACACCGAGACTCTCGTAGAGGAGGCTCTCAAGGTTATTCCTAGTGGTAGCCATATTTTGGATTTGTGTACTGGCAGCGGATGTGTTATTCTATCTCTTGTTGTCCTGGGCCAGGGGCTTTCAGGAATAGGTGTAGATATCTCGGAGGAAGCACTTGCTGTTGCCCGCGAGAATGGCGCTAGGCTTGTAGGCCGTAAGGCGGATTTTGTTAAAGGCGATATGTTCCAGCCAGTTAGTGGCAAGTTCAACGCCATAGTATCAAATCCACCATATATTCCATCTGCAGTAGTGGATGAGTTGGAGCCAGAGGTAAAGGATCATGAGCCTCGTCTTGCATTAGATGGCACAGAGGATGGCCTTTTCTTCTATAAGAAAATCACTGCTGAGGCAGGAGATTATCTTAACGATGGTGGCTGGCTTTTAGTTGAAATCGGCTATGACCAGGGGCCTGATGTTTCTGCACTATTCAAAGAGGCAGGATTCAAGGACGTTGAAGTAATAAAGGATTTAGCAGGCAACGATAGAGTCGTTAAAGGACATCTATAGCGACGCAGGTGTATTGTGTCTGTTAATAAAGTGGTTAATAACATGGAGGTTTTAGCATGTTTGATAGATTAGAAGATTTAGTATTAAGATACGAGGAAGTAATGAACTTGCTTTCTGAGCCAGATGTGGCTAATGATAATGCCAGATTTAGAGCACTCATGAAGGAGCAGGCTGAGCTTGCACCTATCGTAGAGGCTTACAAGCAGTATTCAGCTCACAAGCAGAATATTCAGGATTCGTTAGAGCTTCTCGAGCTTGAATCAGATGAGGAAATGAAAGAGCTTGCAAAGGAAGAGATGAAGGAATCTCAGGCAGAGGTTGAGCGCCTTGAGCAGGAGCTTAAAATCTTACTTCTTCCTAAGGACCCTAACGATGATAAGAACGTTATCGTGGAAATTCGTGCAGGTGCAGGTGGAGAGGAAGCAGCACTTTTCGCAGCAGAAATCTATCGTATGTACGTACATTACGTAGAGTCACGTGGATGGAAGGTTGAGCTTCTTGAAGCAGACGAGACAGGTATCGGTGGTATGAAGAATATCGAGTTCATGGTTAAGGGAACTGGTGCATACTCAATCCTTAAGTACGAGTCTGGTGTACATCGTGTACAGCGTGTTCCAGAGACAGAGTCTCAGGGCCGTATCCAGACATCTACATGTTCAGTAGCAGTTATGCCAGAGGCAGAAGAAGTAGATATCCAGATTGATGAAAAGGATATCCGTATTGACGTAATGCGTGCTTCAGGTAATGGTGGTCAGTGTGTCAACACAACAGATTCAGCTGTTCGTCTTACTCACTACCCAACAGGTATTGTTATCTACAGCCAGACAGAAAAGTCACAGCTTCAGAATAAGGAAAAGGCTTTCGCACTCCTTCGTGCAAAGCTTTATGATTTAGAGCTTCAGAAGCAGCAGGATGCAGAAGCTGCAGAGCGTCGCTCACAGATTGGTACTGGTGACCGTGCAGAAAAGATTCGTACATACAACTTCCCACAGGGACGTGTAACAGACCACCGTATCAACCTTACACTTTACAAGCTGGATAAGATTATGAACGGTGACATCCAGGAAATTCTTGATGCACTTATCGCAGCAGATCAGGCTGCTAAGCTTGCAAAGATGTCTCAAGACTAATAGATTTTTAAGGTTCTTGCCTATGGCAAGGACCTTTTTTAATCTTGCGCACAATTCAAATTTGTATTATTTTAATAGCATGATTAATGTTTGTATAGTTGAAGACGAGCTGGAGCAGGCTTCAGTTTTAAAGAATTATATAAGTAAATATAGTACAGCAAAGAATCAGCAGTTTAATATTACATATCTGCCAGATGGAATTGATTTGGTGGATGATTATAAGGGACAGTTTGATATTATCCTTTTGGATATTCAGATGAAGCATTTGGATGGTATGGCGGCAGCAGAGAAAATCCGCCAGGTGGATTCTGATGTTATCATTATTTTTATCACATCCACAGTTCAGTATGCAGTGCAGGGATATGCAGTGGATGCGCTAGGATATGTTCTTAAGCCTGTACCATATCATCAGTTTGAGCAGATTTTCGACAAGGCAATAGTCAGAGTGCAGGCCAAGCAACAGCATGTTTATATAAAGGTTGCTGTTGATGACAAGCAGCTGAAGCTGGATTGCAACAATATTATCTATATTGAAAGTCAGCGTAACAATGTGGTTATACATTGCAAGGATGCTGATTACGTTACAGCGGGACCTCTCAAGCGTTTTGATGAGATGCTTATGGACCATGGCTTCAGCAAGTGCCATAATGCATATTTGATAAATCTATCAGAGGTTGAAGCTGTACAAAAAGAGGAAGTTTTATTAACAAATGATGTAATGCTTCCAATAAGTCGCGCCAGAAAGAAAGAGTTTATGGCTGCGTTGACGGAGGACATTTTATAATGGATTTTAGTGCATTTTTAAATCCTGTTAATATACAGGACACCCCAAGACTTTTTACCGCTATTGCTGAATGGCTAGCGGTTTTTGTTTACTTTAATATCTACAAGAAAAAGAGGCATGATAAGGAATTTGCTATTTACTGTATTGCTATATTTATTATCTTGGTCGCATTTCAATTTATAGCGGGTTTGTTGCCACTGGGTTTTTGGATTCCTACTATGATCGGTGCAGTAGGACTTATGTACTTTTCACTTTATATTGTTTTGGATATAAAGCCTAGGGATTGTGCGGTTCTTACGACTCATGCATTTGTACTGGCAGAGTTTGCTGCCAGCCTTTATAAGCAGCTTTATGTGTGGAGCGTAAAAATTACTGAGCAGGAAGGTATGGGCGAATCTGTTTTCAATATGCTCCTGGTGTACACTGTAACTTATATTGTTTATTACAGATTCGAGCGAGGCAATGTGCCATCTAATAGAAACCTTAACATCAGTAATAAAGAGATGATAAGTGTTATCGCCACAGGTATTGGCGCTTTCATTATGTCAAACATCAGCTTTGTAAATAGCAGAACGCCATTCTCTGCTACAGAGAACATGCTTTATGTTCGTACGTTGGTAGATTTCGGAGGCATGCTGATGCTAATGACAGAGATGGGCCGCAGAAACGAGCTTGCCCTTCGAAAGGAAAGTACAGAGATTAATCAGCTTTTTCAAAAGCAGTACGAGCAGTACAAGCTTGCAATAGATAATTCAGAAGCATTGCGTAAGGAGATGCATGACATGAAACACTATGTCATGGCTTTAAAAAATGAGGATGACCCGGAGCGTCGCTCAGAAGTTCTTGCAGATATGGAACAGGCAATTGCAATCCAGGAATCCTTTATGAACACTGGAAACAAGGTTCTTGATGTGGTGCTTACTACAAAGAGCCTTCAGTGCCAAAAGAAGAACATCACTTTAAATGCAATGGTTGATGGTGATTTGCTGTCAGATATCCACGTAAAGGATATATGTTCTTTATTTGGTAATATTTTGGACAATGCCATCGAGGCATCGCAGCAGGTTGCTGATAAGGAAAAGCGTCTTATCACGCTTTCAGTTCGCAAAAGAAACCAATTTATCATTGTAGAGTGTGATAATTACTCTGACAGTGAAAATGTAAAGCTTCGCAACAATCAGAGGCGTAGTTTTTTTGGAAAGAACAACCTACCTAAAACTACAAAGGGAGATAACGTAAAGCATGGCTATGGACTTAAGTCCATTACTCAGGTTGCTGAAAAGTACGGCGGCGCAATGAATTGCAGCTATGAAGATGGCTGGTTTAAGCTGAAAGTGCTGTTAGCTGCAAGCAAATAATGCCAGTTATCCGTGATAAATGACAAGTTGTCCTTCGGGATGGCTTGTCTTTTTTTATTCGTGGTAAATTATTATCAAGAAAACGGAGGATTAGTATGGACGCTAAGGAAATTATTTCACAGCTTACACTTATGGAGAAGGCAGCTCTTTTGAGCGGAAAAAATGAGTGGGAATCACGAGATATTCCAAGACTTGGAATTCAGTCGGTTTCTTTTTCAGATGGTCCTCACGGCTTACGTCGTCAGGAGGGGGCAGGAGATCATTTGGGGCTTAATGCATCTCTTCCAGCTACATGTTTTCCAACAGCAGCTACAGTAGCAAACAGCTGGGACGAAAGTCTTGGTGAAGAAATTGGAGCAGCTCTTGGTGAGGAGGCAGTAGCACAGAACGTTGATGTACTTCTTGGTCCAGGCTTAAATATGAAACGTTCTCCACTTTGCGGACGAAATTTTGAATACTTTAGTGAGGATCCAATCCTCGCCGGCAAGATGGCAGCTTCTTATGTAAGGGGTATACAGAGCAAGCATGTTTATTCTTGTCCAAAGCATTTCGCAGTTAATTCTCGCGAGTATCGCCGAATGGCAATGAATGCAGTTGTTGATGAGCGTACACTTCGAGAGATTTACCTTACAGCATTTGAAATTGCTATTAAAGAGGGTGGAGCAAAGACAATCATGTCTGCTTACAACGAAGTTAATGGCAAGTATGCAAATGAAAACGAGCATTTGCTTGTGGATATCCTCAGAAATGAATGGGGATTTGATGGAATCGTAGTTACTGACTGGGGTGCAAGTAATGACCACGTTGCTGGTGTTAAGTGTCAGTCAAATGTGGAAATGCCAAACCCAGGACTTGATTCAGCTAGAGAGCTTATCAAGGCAGCTACAGAGGGCGAAGGTCGTATTACAGAGGAAGAAATCGACAGAGCAATTCTTCCTATTATCGAAGCAGCAATCTACTTCAAAGAAAACGACCACACAAAGGGCTTTGATAAAGAAGCTCACCACGCGATAGCAAAGAAGGCAGCTGTTAACTCAGCAGTTCTTCTTAAGAACGACGAGGACATCCTTCCACTTGCAGCAGGCACAAAGGTATGCCTTAGAGGACCATTCGTGGATAAGCCACGTTATCAGGGTTCAGGAAGCTCACAGGTTAACTCAACAAAGGTAGAGACCATCAGAGAGCAAATCGCAAATTACGATTTACAGGTTATTGATGATCCTGAAGCAGCAGATGTTGTTTTATTCTTCTTTGGTCTTGATGAAATCGCAGAGAGCGAGGGAGCAGATAGAATGTCTATCGACGTTCCTGAGTATCAGATTAAAGAGCTTGAGGAACTTACAGTTTACAACAAGCACATCGTTGGTGTTATGAGTGCTGGTTCATCAGTAAAGATGCCATGGCTTTCAAATCTCCAGGGATTGCTTCACGGATACTTAACAGGTCAGGCTGGAGCGTCAGCTCTTCTTGATATCATCACAGGAAAGGAAATTCCTACTGGTAAGCTTTCAGAGTCTTATCCATTCGCATATGCGGACTGCTCAATTGTTAATTACGCAGGTCAGGAAAAGAGAAATCTTCAGTATCGCGAAGGACCTTTCATTGGATATCGTTATTACGATACAGCAGATGTGGCAGTTCAGTTCCCATTTGGATATGGACTTAGCTATACAACATTTGAGTATTCAGCACTTTCTGTTACAGAGGATGGTGTTAAGTTCACTATCACAAATACAGGAAAGCGCGACGGTGCTGAAATTGCTCAGCTCTATGTTGGTAAGAGTCAGTCAGGACTTATCCGTCCTAAGAAAGAGCTTAAGGGCTTCAAGAAGGTATGGATTAAGGCTGGAGAATCAGTGGAAGTAGAGATTCCATTTGATGACAAGACATTCCGTTATTTCTCAACTGTATCAAACAAGTGGGAAATCGAAGGCGGTGAGTATCAGATTTACGTTGGAAAGAACGTTGCTGACATCGTACTTACAGGAACAATCACAAAGGAAGGCACAATTACAGAGCTTCCTTACGACATCGAAACACTTCCAAGCTACAAGACAGGAAAGGTTCGAAACGTTCATTACGAGGAGTTTGAAAAGCTTTATGCTAAGCCACTTCCTGAGGAAAAGGTTGGACCACTTGATATCAACGATGCTCTTTGCCAGATGAAGGATGCCAAGAGCGGACTTTGCAGATTGGTTTACAAGATTCTCAAGAACAATCTTGATAAGTCTTATGAAAAGGGTGTACCAGACTTGAACACAATGTTCATTTACAACATGCCTTTCAGAGCAATCAGCAAGATGTCAGGCGGAATGGTTAGCCGTGAAATGGTTGAGTCAATCGTAACAATCGCCAATGGACACTTCTTCAGAGGTCTTGGTGGTGTGATTGGAGGATTCTTCCGCAACCGTCGTATGAATAAAAAATATGAGAGTAGATTAAATCATAGAGAATAATAAGTGAGTCTGTAACTAACAAGCTATTATGTTTCTCAAGTGAATAATGTATGAACGGAGAAACATAATGCTTGTGAGTGTAACAGACGGACTGGAGGATTTTGATGAATATATGGAATAGTTTCGCCGAGAAGCATCCGGCAGCAGCAAAGTGGGTGCGCGAAGGTGGCTTGTTTGTAATAGTAAGTAACTTGATTACAGTATTTAAGTATTTGTTACTTACATTTTTACCAGCAGCCTTCGCATTCTTAGGCGATAGAGCATTTGGATGGCCAGGAATTCCACTTACAATCGCAGGTGAGACTTTTGATTGGAATATCCTTGGTTATGACCAGGCACACGGAGGACTTGCTTACTTTACAGCTTACATGATTGCAATGGTAATTGGTGAGTGCATCAATTTCCCAATCCAGAAGCTTTTCGTTTTCCGTAATCACGATAAGCCTGGCAAGCAGATTGCATGGTATATTGCAGCATTCATTGTAATCACATGCATCGTTAACTCAATTAACTGCATCTGGGTAGCAGTTGCAGGAATGTTTGTACCAGCTTGGCTGTACAACATCGGAACTACAGTACTCAACGGCGGAGTTTCTATGGTGGTGTTCTTCTTTGTAAATAAGATCATCTTCCCAGAAACACCAAAGGCCGAATGAGATATATCTTTTAACGTTAGTTGAAAGGAAGGAGAAGAAGAAAATGTTATCAATCAACATTGCGGACGTTATCGCCGTACTACAGACAATGATTCCACAGCTTATCGTTTTAGGCGTGGCACTCGTTGCAGCAATCATCGTTACAATTTGCGCGATGAAGGCTAAGAAGCCTCTTAAGGGCTTTATCAGAAAAGAAGCTTGGTTAGCTTTCTTATTAGTAGTAGTTGTAGTAGTTAATACAATTCTACTTGGACCAGTTTACTCTATGGTAAACATGGCAATGGGAGGTGGCACAATCTCAGATGAAGCCATCGAAGAGGCAAAGGCTCTCGCAACAGAAATTGCTGAAGAGGGTATTGTTCTTTTAAAGAATGATGATGCAGCACTTCCTCTTGCAGAAGGCACAAAGGTCAACGTATTTGGTTGGTCTTCAACAAACCCAATTTATGGTGGTACAGGATCAGGTGCACTTTCAGATGCATATCCAACAGTTGATTTCCTTACAGGTCTTACTGATGCAGGTATCGAGTACAATCAGGACCTTGTAGATTTCTATACAGGATGGAGAACAGAAAGACCTACAGTAGGTATGATGGGACAGGATTGGACAATTCCTGAGCCAACAGTTTCTGAGTATGGCAGCCTTATTTCAGATGCTAAGGACTTCTCAGATACAGCAATTTTCTTCATCGCACGTTCAGGTGGTGAGGGAGCAGATCTTCCACAGTCATATGATGGAGAAGAGACATACAGCGATGATGGCTCTAGCTTCTTTGGAGCAACAGGTGTGCGTTACTCAGATCAGAAGGATGATCTTGATGCATCTAAGTCATACCTTGAGCTTTCAAACAGAGAGCAGGCACTTCTTGATGAAGTAACAGCAAACTTTGACAAGGTTATCGTAGTTGTTAACTCAGCAAACGCTATGGAGCTTGGCTTCGTTAACGATTACTCACAGATTAAGTCAGTTCTTTACTGCCCAGGTACAGGTCAGACTGGTTTCGACGGACTTGGCGAGATTCTTGCAGGTCAGATCAACCCATCTGGTAAGACAGCTGACACATTTGTAGCAGACTTATTTGCTACACCAACAGCAAACAACTTTGGGGATTTCGATTACACAAACATGGATGAGTACGGATATGAGAATATGTTCGCTGAGGGCGGCATGGCTTATCCTACATTCGTAAATTATGTTGAAGGTATTTACGTTGGTTACAAATATTACGAGACAGCTTACGCTGAGGCAGAAGCTGGCAACATGGAGTTCGATTACGACTCTGCAGTAGTTTATCCATTCGGTTATGGATTATCTTACACAACATTCTCTCAGGAGATGGGACCTATTACAAATGATGGTACAACAGTATCATTTGATGTAACAGTTACTAACACAGGTGATGTTGCTGGTAAGGATGTTGTAGAAGTTTACTACAACCCACCATACACAAACGGCGGCATCGAGAAGGCAGCTGCAAACTTAATCCAGTTTGCAAAGACTTCTACACTTGAGCCAGGTGCATCAGAGACAATCAACATCTCATTTGCACTTGAAGATATGGCTTCATACGATACATACGGCGAGGGCTGCTATGTACTTGAGGCTGGTGATTATGAGATTTCTATCAACTCAGATTCACACAACAAGATTGCTACAGATACAGTAACAGTTGGCTCTACAATCGTTTATGATGAGTCAAACAAGCGTGAGTCAGATCAGGTTGCAGCTACAAACCAGTTTGGCTTCGCAGAAGGTGATGTAACTTACCTTTCACGTGCAGATGGCTTCGCTAACTATGACGAGGCAACAGCTGCTCCAACAAGCTATGAGATGTCTGATGAAGCAAAGGCTACATACTTCAACGAGACAAACTATGATCCTACTGATTACAATAATGATTCAGATGTAATGCCTACAACAGGCGCTGACAATGGTGTTAAGCTTGCAGATCTTCGTGGTCTTGATTACGATGATCCAATGTGGGATACACTTCTCGATGAGCTTACAGTTTCAGATATGAACACACTTATCGAGCTCGGTGGATACGAGACATCAGCAGTTGATTCAATCGGCAAGGTTATGACATACGATTGTGATGGTCCTGCTTCAATCAACAACAACTTCACAGGCCAGGGTTCTATCGGATTCCCTGCAGCAGTTATGATTGCTTGCACATGGAACAAGGACATTGCACTTGCATTTGGTGAGTCAATTGGCCGTATGGCAAACGACATGGATGTTTCTGGTTGGTATGCTCCAGCTACAAACACACACCGTTCAGCATTTGCAGGACGTAACTTCGAGTACTACTCAGAGGATGGCGTACTTGCAGGTTGGATGTGTGCAAACGCTGTAAATGGTGCAAGAGAGTGGGGCGTATACTCATACGTTAAGCACTTTGCAACAAATGATCAGGAAACAAACAGAACAAACTTCCTTTGCACATGGCTCAATGAGCAGTCATTGCGTGAGATTTACTTAAAGTCATTTGAAATTGTATTCAAGAACTCAAACCCAGGTGCAACAATGGTTGCATTCAACAACATCGGTACAGTACCAGCTGAGGCTTGCTCAGAGCTTCTTAACACAGTACTTCGTGGCGAGTGGGGATTCAGAGGTCTTGCAGAGACAGATTACTTCGGTGGATACGGATATCAGGATTCTGACCGTATGATTAGAAATGGTTGCGACCTTATGCTTGCAACATACGCTACACCACAGTCTACAGTTACAGATCAGGAATCTGCTACATCAGTAATTGCTATGAGAACAGCTTCTCACAACATTCTTTACACTGTAGTAAACAGCCGTGCATATGATTCAGAAATCAACGCAGGCCTTCCTACATGGGAGAAGATTCTCTTCGCTATCGATGCAGTACTTGTTCTTCTCATTGCTTGCCTTGAGTACTTTGCAGTAAAGAAATACCTTGCAAAGAAGAAAGAGGTAGAAGTAGAAGCAGTTGTAGAAGAGACAACAGAAGAGTAATAAAGAAATAAAATGGGGCAGCTCGAAAGAGCTGCCCTTAGTTTTTTTATAAGGTTTTATTTAACAATTACAGTGCTAAGATAATTGCGATCATTTGATAAATCAACAACCGTTTGAATGCTTGTAATCTTAATAACTGGTCGAAGTGGATATGCCCTATTCTGACGAACAACCACACCTTCCTCACCGTTGCTAAGCTTGATGGTAGAACCATTTGGATAGATGTTTACGATTGTAAGAAATGCTCTGAAGTATTTCAGATTAAACTTATTACTCATTGTAAACATTATTTCAATTGCTTCTGCAGGAGTGTAGGCTCTCTTGTATGGCCTTGCAGTAACAAGCGCATCATACACATCTACGATAGAAATGATTTGAGCCATCTTTCCAATCTGGTCGCCAGAAAGACTTCTAGGATATCCTGAGCCATCAATATTTTCATGATGGTTAAGGATTGCCTGGCGCATCTCCTCTGTAAGGTCAGGAGAGTTGGCAAGCAGGCGATATCCTCTTACTGGATGAGTTTTGATTAATTCAAACTCTGTGGCTGTAAGCTTTCCTGGTTTGTTTAATATATCCTTTGGAATTTCTTCTTTTCCGATATCGTGAAGAAGTCCTACAACGGTAATATCCTTAACAAATGAATCAGATTCTCCTAAAGCCTTTGCTAATATGGCTGCCATTGTACCTACATCCACTGAGTGTCTGTAAGTGTACTCATCGCATACCTTTAGCTTTGAAAGGTTAAGGCTCAAAGATTTAGAGTCATTTATAATGCTGCAAACTTTTTCGCCAATTTGAATGATTCCTTTAGTCAAGCTATCTATATCATCGAGATTAGCATATAGCCTAGCTAAAGACTCCATGGCGTACTCTCTGAAGCTTTCATCAAAACATATGGAATCATCTGGAAGTGGAAAATCATCCTCTAATTCGAATTCATCCGCATCTGAATAATAAATTGTAGCGTGAATTTTCCCGTGATAGTCAGACAACGACTTTAAAATCTTTTGGTCGATGACTGTCATTTTTGGGCAAAGAAGTGCCCCCGAATCTGTATAGATGTCAGTTTCTGTAATACATCCCGCCGGTAGATCACTGACATATCCATATACATCTTTAATCATACATTACTGTCCCTTTAAAACGCAAAAATTTCTTTGTGTTGATAACAATGTTATTATACACCCTTAATAATGTGTTGACAACGAAAACTGTAATGTTGTATGAAAAACTTTTTCATCTTAGTGAATTCATGTTTTTGGGGAAACTGGGCAATAATTGATGGTTCAAATAGGATGATGTGCCGTTGAAGAATTCAGTATGATTTGTTAAAATTGTAAAGGTTAAATTAGTTAGGAGAGTATTTATGAAATTACTAAGTTTTGCAGTACCATGTTACAACTCAGCAGCTTATATGGAGCATTGCGTAGAGACACTTTTACATGGTGGTGAAGATGTAGAAATAATAATAGTAGACGATGGTTCTACAAAAGATAGCACAGCAGAAATCGCTGACAGACTTGCAGCAGAACACCCTACCATTATCAAAGCTGTTCATCAGGAAAACGGCGGTCATGGTCAGGCTGTTAACACAGGTCTTAAAAATGCCACAGGCTTATTCTTCAAGGTTGTAGACTCAGATGACTGGGTAGACCCAGATGCATATGACAAAATCTTAAAGGTATTACGTAGCTCAGTTGAAAATGGCAAGCAGCTTGATATGCTCATTTCAAACTACGTATACGAAAAGGAAGGGGCTCATCACAAGAAGGTTATGTCATACTCAAACCTTCCAAAGAACAAGTACTTTTCTTGGGATGAGACAGGCCACTTTAAAAAGGGCCAGTACATTTTGATGCATTCAGTTATCTATCGCACAAAGCTTTTACGTGATTGTGGAATGGAGCTCCCAAAGCACACATTCTATGTTGATAACCTTTATGTATTCTACCCACTTCCATACGTTAAGACTATGTACTATTTGGACGTAGACTTCTATCGTTACTTTATTGGTCGTGATGATCAGTCAGTTAACGAGAAGGTTATGATTTCTCGTATCGACCAGCAAATCAAAGTCAACAAGCTTATGATGGAAGCTTACGACTACAAGAATATTAAGGATAATCATGTTAAGAAATACATGTTCAATTACTTAGAGATGATTACAGTTATCTCTACAGTTCTTCTTATGAAGAGTGGCACAAAGGAACATCAACAGAAGCGTCATGATCTTTGGAGATACATCAAAGAGCAGGATTACTATTTATATAGAAAGCTTCGCTATGGTTTCATGTGTGCAACTACAAACCTTCCAGGCCACGGCGGCCGCGCAATCTCTATCACAGCATACAAGATTGCCCAGAAGGTAGTAGGATTCAATTAATCATCAGATTAGTTGAAACTGTTGCTTACACTGGCAATAGTTTAACCCCAGGATTCAACTAGACATTAGGCTCATCACTGTTGTGGTGAGCTTTTTTGTTGCTTTTTCACATAGACTTTAGTGGGGGAGCATGCTAATATCTTTCGTATCGAAACACGATTCTTTTGAACCTGGTTCACAGGTTCATGTCCTGGAGTGCAAACAGGGCATTATTTCCATTTTATACTTTCGGGGAAACAATAGGTGGCTTTCTTGCAGTGCGCCTTTTTGGAAAGTTGGCGTTGGCAATAGCAAAGGTTGTGAAATTGGTAGGAAAATAGATATTTGATTGGGCTGGTGATTAGTTTAAAGTGGCTGGATTGGGGCTGGGGATTGGCTGGTCTGGTAAAAGAGGAATGTTGGACTATATATGCTGACTAAGCCTGGGAAATATAGTCGAGATTTACTGGCTGGACTATATATGCTGACTAAGGCTGGGAAATATAGTCGAGATTTATTAGTTGGACTATATCAGGAGAAAAGATAGAGGATATATAGTCGGTGGAGATGGGCTGTGACTATATAGGAGCCTTCTAGCGGGCTATATATAGTCAAAATTGGGCTATCGGACTATAAATTACGAGACGATAGGGAATATATAGTCAATTATTAGTCAAAATGACTATATGGACAGGCGGATGGAAATATATATAGTCCGAGACGGCGAAAATGACTATTAAAGGACTGGCTTCTATTGTATTTATAGTCAGTGGCCTATATTGCTGACTATAAATAGGAAGGGGATGGGGAGTTCTATAGTTAAAAGATAGATGAGAAATGGAAAGGAAACATATGACAAGTTACAAACAGATTTTAAAACTATTGAATGCTCGCAAGGTGGAGCTTGATACGATTATTGAAACAAAGAAGATTGAATTGAAAAATGCTCCAGAAGGAGAATTACGTACTGCAAAGTGTAGAAATAAGATTCAGTATTTTAAAAGAGAAAAAGGCGGCGATTCAAATGGAAAATACATAAAGTATTCTGATATAGATTTGGCGAGTCGATTAGCACAGAAGGAATATGATAATTACGCTATACAAGCAGCCGAGAGGGAAGTGAAACTGTTAAATAGTATGAAAAGATTGTATGATGGGAGAGCTATTGAGCATATTGGATTAAAAATGGTTAAAGCCAAAATGGCCTTGGTTACACCAGTGGAGAAGTCTGACGAGGAATATGTGGCGGAATGGTTGGCGCAGGAGTATGAGCTATTTGACTATTATAGTGAAGCTCTTACATATGAGAATAGTAAGGGAATAAAGATGAGGTCGAAGTCGGAGGTGCTGATTTCGAATATATTGGATGAGCTGGGGATTCCTTATTTGTACGAGAAGCCACTGAAGCTTTCAAAATACAAGACGGTGAGTCCAGATTTTACTTTGCTTGATATGCGGACTAGGCAGGAGGTCTATTTGGAGCACCTGGGAATGCTGGATAATATGGATTATGTAGAGAAGAATATGAATAAGATACGGGCCTATGAAGAGGCTGGCATTTATATAGGAAGTAGGCTGTTGATTTCGCATGAGGCAAGAAATGCCCAATTTAACGCGAAAAGTGTGAAAGGAATGCTGTCGGAATACTTTGATAAAAGAATTTAAGTAATAGGTTTTAGCAAAAACGCAATATAAGAGAATAATGGCTTTGGCTATATTTACGATACTTTTACTCCAAGTTTTCAGCCTTGTGGTATTTTCTTGCCAAATTTTTGCACTTCCTGCCAACCCACTTTAAAAACGTTACACGGTGTAATAATATATCATTTGGACACAAGGTGAACACATTTTATATACATTATCGTCACATATACCGTTTCAGTTAACGTTTAAGGGAGTATTTGTTAAATGAAAAAGAACAGATTACTTAACAGAACATTATCTTTTGGTCTTGCGCTTGCGCTATTTATTTCTTCACCTGCATCAGTGTACGCTGGAGAAATGAATGATGCGTCTGTGGAGACCATCGTTGAAAATATTGACCAAGGAGGTGCTTCTGATGAAGGGGAGTCATCAGGTAGCGATTCTACAACAGCCTCTGAGGAAACAAATTCTGAGACTGGTTCAGAATCTAAAGATTCTGACCAGGTAAGCTCAGATGCTTCTACATCTGAGAATGATTCCAATTCAGACGAGCAAGTTAATAAAGGTGAGACACCAGAGTCATCTGATACAACAGCTGACGATGCAGAGGCAGATGCTGATAAGAAAGCTGACGCAGAAGCAGATGCAAACGCTGATAAGGATACAGAGGATGACGATGAGGAAATCACATACGATTACGAATCTAACAATGATGGTACTCATGTAAAGAAGTGGGATGACAAAGATGGTGTGGCTCACGAAGAAACAGAGGACTGCGAGTTCGGTGAGGACGGCAAGTGCGTTCATTGTGGATATGAGAAGGAAGAAGAGGAAGATGATGAAGAAATCACTCTTCAGGACGAGGATGGCCTTGTTACAATCACAGCAAAGAAGTCTGTTTTAAATGGTGCTAAGGATGTTAAGGTTGAAGAAATCACAGTTGAGACTGATGAAGATCAGTACAATGAGATGTCAGATGCTCTTGATAAGACCACTGATACAGAAACATCAGTAATTGATTTTATAGCCTATGATATAAAGTTATTTAATAAAGATGGAGATGAAGTAGAACCAAAAGGAGAGGTTAATGTTGTATTTAATAATCTTTCTGTAGATGGTCTTGATGTAGAGGAATACACTACTGAGGTATATCACTATGAAGATAGTGAAAATGTAGACAAGATGGAAAATGTAACACCAACTGATGATGGTAGTACGGTTGAGATGGTTACTGATCATTTTTCTACTTACATTATAGCTGTTAAAGGCGTTGATGGAGCCTTAGCTAGTCAGTATGCAAATGTTTATTCTGTATATTATAACGAGGGGGCTAGTAATAAATGGCCATATACAGAATGGCATAGCAGAAATGATTTACCTACAGTAGTACAAGACGGAAGTAGTTATAAAGTTGGCCAAAATGATAAATACTACATAGCATCTGTTAGAGTATATATAAATGGTAGTGTAGTTGAAAAAAGAGACTATGCATATACTACAGATTCGGCAAAACAGTACTTTTACGTATATCCAAAGTCTGGTTATAGTCTTGCTGGTTTCGCAGCAGGGTACGGAACTGATTCAAGTGCAGCTACACGAATAAATGACACTGTTAATGGTCATTATTATTATGAACTTCAGAATTATTGTACCGATAATAACTGTTATAACACTGATCATAAGAAAATAAACTATATAAATATATATCTTACAGGAGAGTACGATAGTCAATTCAAAGTTGATTTGTTCCGTTATAATGATTCTTTGGTATTTTTTAACAACTCGACATCTGCGATTAATTATGCTTCATATTTAAATAAAAAATGGGTTAGTAGAACAACCTATCGTTATTTAGAGATGAATACTGGTCAAGGAAGTGATGCGTGGAACAAAGATCATTCAGGTCCTTCATATGCTTACCAAGGAATTGCTGATTCTACTCTAGATTCTAATGGAATGATTACGTTTAGTAACTATGGCGCTCCTGAGTATTTTAATGTAGATAACAAACAAAATGATACAGATTATCACACTTATACGTATTATGTACCTAATACAAGGCAATGGTACAACGAAGCATATTATAATGTAGGATTTCCATTTAATTATGAAAATGGCTACTATGTATTTGACAGTTCAACAACGGCAACCACTTTTGATGCAAAAACAGGAATAGTAAAAGCTGAAAGTACAACTGGAGGACAATTTTGGCCATTTAAAAAGGATACGGATTCAAGCAGTGATGTGAGTGCTTATGACCATTTTGGTATGCATTTCACTCAGAAGTTTGATATGACTAAAACAGGAACAAATAATAGCAATCCATGTATATTTGAATTTTCAGGCGATGATGATGTTTGGGTATATATAGATAATAAGCTTGTTCTTGATTTAGGAGGAATCCACGGAAAAGTTTCAGGTACGATAGATTTTTCAACCGGAGAATGCACCATAAGTGGAGTATATCCATATAAACAAAATGTAACATATAATATGTATTCTGGTGAAAGTAATAGTAAAAATATTTTCACAAAGAGTGACATTTTGAATAACGGTGAGCATACATTACAGGTATATTATCTTGAACGTGGGTCAGGTCAAAGTAACTGTATGATTAAGTTTAATCTGCCTGTAAAGGATGATACAGCAGAACCAGTTAATCCATTAGACTTTACAAAGGTAGATGCGGATACTTCTGCTACTGTTGAAGGTGCAAAGTTTACGCTTAAGTCATCAGATGGTGTTTACACTGCATTAGATGATGATGGAAATGAAATAGTTGTTTCAGATGCTAATGGAAAAGTGGCATTCACTCAGCTTAAAGATTCCAATGGAACAATAACACCTGGAATTAAACAGGGAACATATATCCTTAAAGAGGTTGATGCTAAATCTGGCTATGAATTGCCAACGGAAGATTGGTATGTATTAGTCCAGGCAGATGGAAATGGCGGTTCGGTATTTACAATAGAAGGAACGGATGTTGATAAAACCGATGCTGGTTATGTTATAAAAAATCACAAGGGAGCATCACCTACAACTACGGTGTTTACTGAAAAAACTGCCACAGTAAGCAACTGGGAAAGTAGAGTGTATGAGATTGCGCTAGGTGCATCTGCAACAACAGTTACTTCTGGAACAAAGCAAGATATTGTTCTTGTTTTGGATACATCAGGTTCCATGGGGGATGAAGTAACTATCACTACGACTACTACATATTCTAAGGCTGATATAGAGAGTGATTCATCACTCTGGGGGATAAGTTTTAAAGTAGAAGATACTTACTATTACTACAATGAGCAGTATAGGGTCTGGTGTTATTACAAAAATGGATGGCAGTACGCGTATTATACGACTGATGTACCTGATAGTTTTACTATCACAACGACAGCAACAACAACTCGTCTTCAATTAATGAAGGATGCTGCAAAAGATTTTGTTTCAAGCTTAGAGGGGACAGGTTGTAGAGTTGCTATTGTTAGTTTTGATTACGATGCTGATAAGGTATTAGGTTTAACTGAATGTACATCAGCTAATATCTCAACAATAAACCGTAAGATAGATGGATTGCAAGCTGATGGTGCAACAAGAATTGATCTTGGCCTTGAAAAGGTTATTGAAGAGATATTTACAGGAAATTCGAGAACTGACTCATATAAAAACAATATAATATTATTTACCGACGGTGTTCCTACTACTTATAAAGATTTTGATGATACTGTGGCTTCTTCAGCAAAAGGTGTTGCAGATGCATTAAAAGCAGGTACAAATGTTAGTATGAGTTGGGATAGTTATTCATATGATTACAATCGGGACGCAGGTAGTACCACTAAAAAGACTGCATCAGGCTGTGCAGCAAATATTTACTTTATCAAATATGATAATGGCAGTCCTACAACAAAGATGACAAACTTTGCTAATTACGTTGCAGGTTCTGAAGATAGGGTACATTCAGTATCTGATATGAGTAAAGTGACTACGGCATTCCAACAGGTTATTGGAGATATCTATCAAGGTGCTATAGGAACTGTAGTCGATGTTATCGATCCTAGATTTGAACTTGTTTACAAGGAGGGAAACCAATATAAGACTTATGCTAATGGTTCAACAATAACAGCTTCCATTAGAAATGCTTCTGGAGAAAGACAGGATGTTAATGGAACAATAAGTGTTGACCAGAATGGAAATCAGGTTATTACATGGAATGATATATATATTGGTTATAAGTTGAGCGATAGCAATGGATTTGATTCTAGGTTCCTTGTAAAAGCAAAAGATGATTTCATGGGTGGTAATGTTATTCCAACAAATGGTCCTGCCTCTAGAGTAATAGTTGGAGATGCAACAAAGAATTTCCCAATGCCAACCGTAAATGTTAAGTTGCTTGGATATTCATTGGCTGATAATGAAACAACAATCTTGTTAAATGATGCATTTGATGTTTCAAAGCTCTCATCTGATGAAGAAATATTAGCTTTCTTGTCAGGAATTGAATGTGAGTACACTGATGAGTTTAATACAAAGCACACATCGACAAACGTATTTACAAATAGTAGCTTGGCAGTTACTACAGATACTTCAGGAAATAAGGTAATTACTTATTCATATCCTGGAACATCTGATGGAGTTGGTGCTCTTACAATTGAAGATGCTGAGAAGGTTGGTCCTGAAGGTAATGCAACAACAGGTGATAATCTTTACTATTATGAGACAGCAGTGAAATATACAGCAATTAAGCAGACTGATAGAACGTTAGGTTCAATGATTGCACCAGATACAACAAATAATGAGGTTACTGAGTATACAGGTACTGGTAAGTATTACGTTAATGTTGTAGATGCTGGCATATATTTCGATAAAGTTGGAGGAGTAGGACTTACAAAATTAGCTGGTGCGAAATATGGTTTATACTCTGATAAAGAGTGTACTAAGAAGATAATGGATATGGATTCTTCTGATGGTAGCCAATACAAGCCGTTGTTAGTAGACGGACTTGGAATAGGTACATACTATGTTAAAGAAATTTCAGCACCAAATCAGTTTGCATTAAGCAATGAGGTTTTCAAGATTGAAATCAATAAGGTTGAAAGTGCTGTAGGCACATATATCATGAAGATTTCATCTGATGGTGATAGTATTTCTGAAACAGTATCTAAGACATTTAGTGTTCTTGGAGAAACAGTTGATAAGGGCTACTATTTCGATGCAACAGATAAGGCTATTGTTAAGAATGATACATGCTATAGACTAAAGGATTACACAGTAATCGTTGGAACAGAACAGGAAAAAGTATTATTCTCAGCTATCGACAAGGTTGCTTACACACTTCCAGAAACAGGCGGAAGCGGAGTTTATGTTTATACAATCGGCGGTATCCTACTAATGATTGCGGGGGCGCTGTTGTTATATAAAAATAAGAATAATAAAAGCAAATAAAGGAAAAGGAGAGAA
The DNA here is from genome assembly GCF_000701765.1 of Pseudobutyrivibrio sp. LB2011. NCBI lineage: Bacteria > Bacillati > Bacillota > Clostridia > Lachnospirales > Lachnospiraceae > Pseudobutyrivibrio > Pseudobutyrivibrio sp. LB2011. Next base: position 96,133 of record NZ_JNJS01000001.1, read on the forward strand.
AAGAAACATGAAAAAGATCAGAAAAATCGTTGCTCTTGCACTTGCAACAGTAATGATGATGGCAATGAGCATTACAGCTTTTGCCGACGAGACAGTTGACGCTACTAAGTCAACAATCACTGTGACAAACATTGAAAAGGGCGCTACAGTAACTATTTATAAGATTGCAGAGGTTACAGCAGCTGGTGAAGTAAAAGTCACAGCTAATTGGGCAAAAGAGGCTGGTTTTGAGCCAAAGGATGCCGTTCTTAAAGATGGTAAGTATGAGATGCCTCAGATGGATGCACAAGTAGCTCTTAAATTAAAGGCAGCTTTACCTACTGATGAAGTTGGAAAATCGCTTACAGAAACAGATGGTTCTGTTGAGTTTGTAAACGTTGATAAGGGTGCATACTTTATCACAATTGCGGGTACTGAGTACACATATACATCAATGGTAGCAGTAACATATGCAATTGATGCTGCGACAGGTGCTTACCTTCAGGCAAATGCTGAAGTAGTAGCAAAAGGTACAAAGGATGATTTAACAAAGACAGTTAAGGAAGAAGATAAAATTGTAAGTGCAAATCAGCAGTCTGTTGAGTTCACAATTACAAAGGAAGTTCCTTACAACGTTACAAAGTTTGTTCTTCATGATAAGACAGAGAATCTTTCGTCATTAGCTGATGCTACAGTAACAGTAAAAGTTGGCGATACAGAGGTTGCTGGTAATTGGAAATTCGTTTTAAAAGAAGGAACAACAAATGAGTTTACTCTTGACTTAATTAAATTAGTTGGCGATGAGTATTCAGGAAAGACAGCTACAATTACATATTCTGCAAGCGTAATTGGTGCTAAGGGATATGCTAATACTGCTGATTATGAAACACCAGGTCATGATCCAAAGTTTGATAAGGATAGACAGACTACAGAAGGTTTTACAGGCAGATTTACATTAACAAAGACAGATGATAAGCAGGTTGAGAAACTTGCAAATGCTGAGTTCATTGGAACAATTACAGTTGACGATACTGTAAACTATATCGTTGCAGATGGTAAGGAAGGAAAGTATACATTTAAAGCATTAACAACAGACAAGAAAGAGGCTACAACATTCGTTACATATGGTGATGAAGGACAGTTTGTTGTTGATGGTCTTGATACAGGTGTTTATTCATTCACAGAGACAAAGGCCCCAGCTGAATATGCAGTAAATACTAATCCTGTAACAGTTGAAATCAAGAAGGTTGAGAATAAGTCTAATGTAGAAGGTGAAAGAGTATACCTCTTTACAGATTCTATCAAGGATTCTAAGCTTGCAACACTTCCATTCACTGGTGGTATGGGTACAACAATCTTTACAGTACTTGGTGTAGCTATCATGGCTATGGCTTCAGCTCTTTACTTTGCAACAAAGAAGAAGGCTACAAAGTAATTAGTATTCGCTGAGTTAAAGAAATGAAAATATGATGTGGCCCGGCGGCTGAAAGGCCGCTGGGTACACTATCAAGGAGAGGACAACAGTTAGACACAATGAAAGCATTTTTACTGAAACATTACAAAACTATAGCGACTGCAGCGTTGATGATTGTTGGTTTGTCCTTGTTGGTGTACCCACTGGTTGCAAACACTTGGAACAACCATGTGCAGGCAACTTTGGTAAACAACTACACAGAGGCTGTTGATACAGCTATTTCAGAAGGTTCACTGGATGTTGATGCTGAGCTTGAAAAAGCATACGAGTACAACGAAGAGTTGTTGCCTTCTATTTTGCCAGATTCCTTTGCAGAGGCAGAGGCAAATGGTACAGATGAAACTTACATGAGCTTACTTAACACCAACGGTGATGGAATCATGGGATACATTCAGATTCCTTCAATCAATGTAAAGCTTCCTATTTTCCACACAACATCGGAAGAGGTTTTACAGATTGGTGTTGGCCATTTGGAAGGTTCATCACTTCCAGTAGGCGGAGAGAATACACATTCAGTTCTTTCTGCACATCGTGGTCTTCCAAGTGCTACACTATTTACAGACTTGGACAAAGTTCAAATTGGAGAAGATTTCTTCATTATTATCATGGGCGAGTATTACGCTTATGAAGTTGATCAGATAGAGGTGGTTGAGCCTGATGATACATCACTCCTTCAGGTAGAGGATGGTCAGGATCTTTGTACATTAATTACATGTACACCATACGGTGTAAACACTCAGCGTCTTATGGTTAGAGGCCACAGAGTGCCATACACACCAGAGCTTTTGGCAGATGCAGACACTCCACTTTTCGGAGCAGTCAGCTTACATACAAATTACCTTCTTTGGGTAATAGTTGGACTTGCTATCGTAGGAGCGTTCATCTTAGTACTTTACATAATGGACAAGAAGAGAAGTAAGAAGGACAAGGCAGTTGAAACAAAGAGTTATTAAGATTTTACTAATTCTATTATTCCTTGTAGGTTTTGGCTTGCTGGCATATCCTACTGTATCAAATGAGTGGAATGTATATGTTCAAAGCACACTCATCAATGATTATGAAGATTCCTTGTCGGAAATGACCGAGGAAGATTACACAAAAGAGTGGGAGGCAGCCAGAGCATTTAACGAACAGATTACAGAAAATGCCATTGGCACAGATGTATTCGGGGCAAATGCGGATGGTGATGCAACAACTCCTACAGATGAGTTTTTAAACTCAGAGTACTATTCAGTGCTCAATGTTAATGGCGATGGAGTTATGGGCTATTTGTCCATTCCAAAGATAAATCTAAAGCTATCAATCATGCATGGTACATTTGATGAGTACATCCAGACAGCTTTAGGACACATGAATGGAACAGCACTTCCAATTGGAGGTGAAGGCACACATTCAGTAATAGTTGGTCACAGAGGTTTGCCAAGCGCAGAGCTTTTTACAAACATTGATCAGCTTGAGGTTGGAGATAAGTTTTACATCCACGTTTTAGATGAGACACTTGCTTATCAGGTGGATATGATTTATCCAATGATTGAAGCAGAGGATATTACCTCACTTCAAAACGCAATGAAGGTGGAAGAGGGCAAAGATTACGTCACACTTTTCACCTGTACACCATACGGTGTAAACACTCACAGACTTTTGGTGCGAGGCACCAGAGTTGAGTACCTGGGAGAGGATGAAGTCCCTACCGGTGCAGCAGCTGTTGCTGAGACAGTGAAGAATTACTACTTGATTATGGGCATTGCCGGATTTATTGCGGCAGTGATTATCATATTAATAATAAGAAGGATATTTAAAAAGAAAACCGCATAAGCTGAAGGGAGAACTCAGTGAAAAGTTTAATTTTTAAGAAAAAGAATTTAATAGCCTTTGCGATGGCAGCAGTAGTAGCTGTGGCAGGATTTGGTGCTTACCGAGCACAGGCAGCTGTTAAGATTGATGAGACTAAGCAGTGTTCAATTACTGTGAGGTTTGAAAATCCGAACAATGCGACTGGCGCAACTGATGCTAATGCAATCACTTCATATACTGGTAATGTGGAGGTTGATTTCTATAAGTTGGCTGAGGTGAAAGTAAACGGAGATATAGGAACTCCAGTATCTGGTGTTGATCTTTCAGCATTAAGCAATTCAAATGTTGATGCAGCCCAAGTCAAGAAAATTGCTGCTAATGCATATGAGAAGGTTAAGGATACAAAACCAGATAAAACAGTCACAATCAATCCTAGCGCGAAAAAGCCAGAGTCGGTTGATGTTAACCGAGGTATTTACCTATACGTAGTAAAGGATTTCCAAAACAATCAGTACGAATATACATTTGAAAAGTATATTGTGATGGTTCCTTACAGCACAACCATTTCACAGGGGACAAAGGTTGACGAAGACGGAAATATCGAAAATATAACACCTAGTGATGAATGGATTTACAATCCAGAAATTGCATTGAAATACAGTGTGGAAGAGATTTATGGAAGCCTTGAAATTACAAAAGAGTTAAAGACTTATAATAAATCACTTGGAACTACACCATTTGTATTCGAAGTTGAAGCATCATATGGTGAAGGGGATAACAAGAAAATAGTTTACAGCAATGTGTTCACAATGAATTTTAGTGAGCCTGGCAAACAGACAGTTGAGGTTCCTAATATTCCTGCAAACTCTACAGTGGTTGTTACTGAGGTATATTCAGGTGCTAGCTATAAAGATGTCACACCAATAAATGAGAAACACTCAGTTAAAATCCAAAAGGATGTTACTGCAAAAACAAAATTCACCAATGATTACGATAATCAGACAGATGTGGGAGCAATCAGTATAGAGAACCACTTCAATAAGAATGGTTATGTGGATTCTAATATTAATCCAAATAGCACAACTACAGAAAATGTAGAAACTGAAAACTAAGGAGGAGAGGCAAATGAAATACAAAAAATATTTACTTGTTGCCGCTGCTCTTGTAGTAATCGGTGCAACAAGCATAAAGCCAGCGATGGCATACTTTACAAATTCCCATCAGGCAGCAGGAACTGTTACAGTTCACTTGGGAGATTTGGAAATCACACCAAATGAGAATGCTAAGGAATGGACAAAAGAAATAACAGTACAAAATACTGGTGATTACGATGTGTTTGTTAGGGTAAAGGCAATTTGTGGTTCACAGTACAGCGCTAACCTCACAAGTGGTGAAGGCTGGAGCTACAACGAAAATGATGGTTATTACTACTACAGTGATTTGTTAGCAAAAGATGCAACATCATCAGTACTTAAGCTTACAATTACACCTCCAGAAGGCTTAGAGAACGAAGAATTCAATGTAGTTATCGTTCAGGAAGCTGCAAAAGCAGTGGATGAGAAAGATGCTGATGGCAATAAGACAGGCAAGTTGGTAGCAGCGTGGGATGAAGCAATAATGAAACAGGATAAGTTCGAAGCTAAGTTCCAGGATGACACTACTACAAAATCAACAGAAAGCACAAGTGAAGGGGGGAATAATTAATGAAAAAGTTATTTAAGAACCCTTTGACAATGCTTGTAGTTGGATTAGTTCTTGTAGCAGGAAGCTCAGTTGGTGCCACAAGAGCAGCATTGAGTTATTCTGATTCGGCAGAAGAGGTTTCATTTGAAACAAAAAAATTGCTTGTAGATTTGGTGGAAAATCAAAATGGTGCTCAAGTTAGTGTAGCCGTGAGCAATTCTGATTCGAATCAGAGTAGCACCGTTGGTAAGCTTTCATTTACAAATCTAACTCGCCAGATTACCGATGAGAATCCTCTTCAGGTTAATCATCCTTACGATGAAGATGTTTTCGTACAGAATACATCAACAGACAAAGCCTATAGCGAGTACGTAAGAGTGCTTGTTAGAAAGAGCTGGATTAAGAATGATGGTTCAAAAGACACCAGATTAGATCCTTCAGTAATCACTCTGAAGACAACAGAAGACTGGTTCATTGATGAAAATGAGAGTACAGCAGAAGGTACTGTTTATTATTGTAAGAAGCCAGTTGCGGTTGATGAACAGGTTCAGTTTTTGGATGCCATTTCATTTGAAAGAGAAATCCTTGATGGTGTTACAACTACAAAGGTCAATGAAAATGGCACAGTTGTAGAGAATGTTTACGGCTATGATGGCAAAACATTCGAGATAGAGATTCGTGTTGATGCAGTTCAGACACACAGTGGTGCAGAAGCAATTCTTGGCGCATGGGGTGTTGAGGCAACAATCGATTCAGATGGAAATATTACTTCAATCAATAGTTCTAACTAAGGGAGAGTAATGATGAAAAAGAAATATATGAATATTGTCCTTGCTCTCACTTTGGTGGCAGCAGGATTCATAGGATTAAAAACTGAAGCTCTTGCAGATACATTAGACCCAGTTACATGGACTGTTACATATGATGGGACAGATACTTTCGGCACCACATATGATGCAGAAACAGCTAAGGTTACTGGTGCGATGCCAGGAGATACAATCACATATGAAGTGACATATAAAAATGCATCTACAGAGGCAGCAAACTTCTATATGGATGCAAATGTTGTAAAAACACTTGAGGATAACAAGTCAGCAACAGGTGGTGCTTATACCTACAAAATCCTTTCAGACAAATCCACTACACCACTTTTTGATAGCGAGACAGTTGGTGGTGATAATGAAGATGTGCAGGGTCTTATGCAGGTAAACGGAAATGAAGATGCTTACTTTGACCTTGGTACATTAGCAGTAGGCGAAAGCGGAACAGTTAAAGTAATAATTGTTCTTGATGGTAATACACAGTCTAACAGCTACATGGCTGCAGTAGGTCAGTTAAGTATCATGTTTGCTGCAGAGCCAGAGTCAAATGATAACGAAGGTATTGTTATTACAAAGACTGTTACAAAAACAAATACTGTTTTCAATCAGATTGTAAACCACAGTAAGCAGAAGGTTTCAAAGAAGGTAGAAAGAACACTTCCTAACGGAACACAGATTGTTGTCATCGAGGATGAGGACACACCATTATTTGGAGAGAATCCTTTGACAGGTGATAGCATCTTACCACTTGTTTTCTGCGGTATCACATTATTATTGGGATTATTCCTTATTTTCATGTACTTCAGAATGACTAGAAATAATAAGGAGGTGGCCTAAGATGAAAATCTTAAAGAAAGCTTTTAGCGTAATCTTTACACTTGCCTTCTTATTATCAGTGTTTGCTTTTGATTCTACAGTAGTAAATGCAACAGAGACTACTACAGAAGAGACTACTACAGAAGAAACTACTACAGAAGCCACTACTACAGAAGAAAGTACTACACAAGAAACTACTGCAGTTTCTACATATACCTACAGAATCAAGATTTCCCTTGGTAACGTAAATGCGTATTTTGATGATACAGCAGTTGCAGAACTTGGGAAGACTTGCACAGTATCACAATCAGGTAAGAACCTTGTTATCAGTAAGCTAAATTATGGTGATGATGTTACATTCAACTTCGGTGAGCTTATCAAAGTAACAGCTGACAATACTGAGACAGAGACTTCTAAGTATTATGTAAAGGGACTTAGAGTTGCTGGTAGTGATGATTTAGTAAAAGATACAAATAAGAGCGTAACACTTCATGTGGTAGGTGATGAGTCTTATGTTGTAGCATACGGCGTTGGTACAATCATTCCTTACACAGTTAGATATGTGGATGAAGATGATAATGAGCTTTTGGCTGATGAAACTCTTTACGCAGCTGAGGGCGAAGTAGTTTATGTGCCAGCTCGTCATATCAAAGGATATGTTCCTGATTATTACTTTAGAACAGCATCTAATGGTCTTAAGAAGGATACAGTCTTCACATTTACATATCACAAGCGTGTTATTGGTGAAGAGACAGAGGTAATAGAAAAGACTGAAACATCTTCATCAACAGTGGAAGGTAATCCAGAGTACGAGTATGAATACGAATACATCGATGGCGGTTCTACAGGAACAACAACTGGTGGTGGAAACACAACAGTTACAACTCAGAACAATGGCGGTGGCAACGGTGGTACAGTAAACAACCGTGCCGATGCAAGTGATGGAGCCGGAGCTGGCGATGCAGATGCAGGCGCAGCAGGAAATGATGGCGGCGAAACAATTGAAGATGACAATACACCAGGTGGTATCTTAGACATCGACGATGAAGAAGTTGCTAAGGCCGGTGGAACCCGCGATACATTGATTCGCAATATGATTATTGGAATCATCATCGCAATCATCGCAGTTGCTTCAATTCTTGTTACACTTTACATTGCAAACAAGAAGAGAAAGCAGGAGCTTGTAAAGGTTGAAAAACACGATGATAAAGAATAAATAAGATTTTTAAGAGGAAGCGATTTGCTTCCTCTTTTTTTATTAATACTTGCCATTTTTATTATTTATTTGCCAATTATTTCAGTACGGGGTGAAAATATGTTACACTGTTTATGAGGAAACATGCGTAAAGTTTTTAGAGGTATTATCAGTTTCTTCAGGGGAGCAAAAGAGAATATGAGGGGAAAGATTAAAAAGAGCATTTTAATATTATGCATGAGTTTATTCATAGCCCTGCCGGTTTATGCTAGCGAAGATACTGACAACAAAGAACAAACGCAGGAGCAAGTAGTAGACGAATCAAAGCAGCAAGTGGAAATCGAAGAAGAGGAAGTTCCACTTGGATTAGAAAACATGGCTACCTTTGAGCGATACAAACGTGATGTGGTAGTTATGATAGTCTTTGGCTCGTTGGTTGTTGTGACTACCATTGCCGCAACAATCAAAGAAAAAAACGAGAGGGAAAAATTAAACTAGCACAATGAATACTAGAGTATTAAAAGTAACAGGAAATCTTTTAATTGGATTAATAATTCTAGCATGCTTACCAGTAGCGGTACCAAAGTTGCTAGGTATACAAACATATAATGTAATATCAGGATCGATGGAGCCTTCTATATCAGTAGGCTCCATTGTCTATGTGAAGAATGCTGAGTTTGATGAGCTAGCAGAGGGCGATGTAATTGCATTCGAATCTGGTGCTAGCGTGGTGACTCACCGAATCACATCTATTGATTCACAGTCGAAGCTAATCACTACAAAGGGTGATGCAAACGACACCGAAGATTTTGTTCCAGTAGCATATGTGAATGTTATTGGAAGGGTAGTGGCACATGTGCCATTTTTAGGCTACATCGCATCATGGCTTTCTGAAATAACAGGAAAAGTTATAGCGGTGATGTTATTAATCATTGGATTGTTGCTTTCAAATGCAGGTGATAAAAGTCAGGATAAGGAAAAGGCTGAGAACAAAAAGCAAAATACAAAGGTTAACCCTAAGGTTTTCCTAGCGCTTGGCTTAGTAATCATTGTTGGTTCAATGAGCGGTTTCCTATATATATTTATGGATTATCAAAGCTCAAACAGTTTATATAGCGAACTTAATTCTTCCTATATAAATATAAATGAGCAGGTCAGCGACGATTCATGGGACAGCATGATAGATGTTGATTTTGAATCACTGCAGCAGATTAACCCAGATGTGGTTGCATGGATTTACGTGGAGGGTACTGATATCAGTTATCCTATTTTGTATTCTGGTGATGATGAGACATATCTTCGCACCACAATGGAAGGCGAAAGTGCAAAGGCTGGTTCCATTTTCCTGGAGGGATACAATTATCCGGATTTTACAGATAGTCACAGCATTATCTACGGCCACAACATGAGAAACCTCTCAATGTTTGGTACGTTAAAATATTATAAATCAGAGGAAGGATATTTGGATGAGCATCGATATTTCCAGATAATCACACCTGATTCGAAAATGCGATATGAGATTTTTTCATACTTTGATACGGAGGCTGCATCTTGGGTTTATGCGGTGCCATATTCAGATTGTGAAGAGTTCGATGATTACATTTCAGAGCTGCTTCGTCATTCATACGAAGTAGTGGATACAGAGGAAGTTACCTCAGCAGATAGGGTGGTGACCCTGTCGACATGCTCAACATCGGGTATGAGGTTTACGGTACACGGAGTATTAAGAGAGAATATATCGTTATAAATTATCTCGATTTTTGTTATTTGGCAGAAATGTAACTTTTTTGGCAAAAATAGTTACTAAATTCTATTTAAAAAAATATATTGCGTGATAGAATAACATTAAATGATAATTGGACAATAATTTGTAATGGTATATTAAATAGAAGGAGTACAAGGATGTCAAAGAAGAAGGTCGAGAATTTGTTAAAGGGAGTGGCAATCACAGGTGCTACAGTTGGCGGAGCTTCAGTGCTTGGTGATGCTAATTTAGCTTATGCTGCTGAGCTTGGAGAAGAACAGGCTGCTGCTAATGCCGAAGGCGTTATCGTCCTTGAGACAACACAGGTTCAGGCAGAGCAGGTTGTTGAGACTACAGTTCAGTCAGTACAACAGGAAACAGTAGAAGTAGAGGCCGTTGCTGAATCTACAACTCAGATCGAAGAAGTTGATCTTGAAGCATCTGCCGTTACAAATACAGACACACAGGCTGCAGCTAATCTTGATGAGACTGCACCAGTTGATGAAAATGCATCTAATGTTGCTTCTGAAGTTGCAGTTGTATCTGAATCAGCTAGCACTTCATTATCAACAGAGGATTCTCAGATAGAATCAACATCTGAATCATCTAAAGAATCTCTTTCAACAGAGACTTCTGAAATCGAATCCACATCGGCATCATCAGCAGATTCATTAAAATCAGAAAACGATGAAATTGAAAGTACATCAACATCTAATTCACAGGAGTTAGCTTCAGAGTCAGCTAGCCTTTCTACAGCTATGTCTGAGGCAGAGGCTGCATATGAATCAGCATCTACATCTTTCTCAGAGGCAGGATTAGAGGATGATTATCTTGAGAATCTTATAAAGGAAATAGAGCAGGCACAGGAAGATCTTAAGGCAGCGCAGGAAGTTGCTAAGGCAAATGGCCAGTGGCTCAACCATTCGGAGTCTTCAAACAACTATTATGGATATGGCGATAAGCTTGCAAACCTTCTTATTCAGTATGCATTCTATCAGGAAGGTTATGTAGGTGAAATCGTATATAGCGAGTGGGATTCTAGCAGTTACACAACAAACAGTGTAAAGGTTACATATATCGACGCAGCAGGCGAGACAAAGTATGCATACTTTGATTACGTAACAGTTGATGACAGTGGTAATGCACTTGCAGCAGGAGATGGTGCATCATTTAGCGGAACTGAGAATTCAAATCAGCATGATAATCCATATGTTGTTGGTGGAATCATGGTTGTTCAGAAGACAGTTCAGTATTCTGACGGCAATGGTAACGTACTTACATGGGATTATCAGACTTTTACATCAGAGGATGGCACTGAGACTACAGAGTGTGTTTACTACATCAATGGTGTAGAAACAGATGCTGAGGTTGTTCTTAACGAGGATGGTACATTCTCAATCACAGGAACTTTTGCTATTAATTCTGAAACTACAATTGTAAGAGATTCATGCTGGGGCACATATAAGTCTGCAGATGGAACTACTTATTATGATTTGGGACAGTATTCATCATTAGACAATGATTGGAACAATACATTCGTTGGATTAACAAGAAATACTAGTGATTCAACTGTTGGTGCTATTTCTGTAGATTCATCAGGTGTTACTAGTGTGTCAACTCTTGTAGATGAAAACGGAAATACGGTAAATCTTGTTACACAGAATAAGGTATATAGATATAACAAGTGGGTATGGTTACAGGATTCTTATACTGCAATTAAAATTGGTGATACTACATATTATTATGAGTCATCAAACATTGTGAAGAACAGTGATGGTACATACACACTTACTGCATATACTGATGCTAGTGGATCAACATACAATAAGCAGGTAATCACACTTTACTCTGCAGCAAGCACAGCATCAACATCAAACACATTCTCTCCAAAGTTTGTTGCTAAGAAAAATGATGGTAGCGACACATACACCAACAAGTATGGTGAAGTTAAAGATGGTAACTTTGGAAAGAAGGGTTACGTATATTATTCAGAAGATGATTTCAATACAGGAAAAGATGACTATGCTGAGGAGAGAAGCCAGGTAACATCACTTTCAGAATCAGCAAGCCAGCTTGCATCAGAGTCTTCATCTTGGGAAGCATCTGTAAGTGCAAGTGCTGAGGCTTCACAGAGTGAGTCTGGAATCAGAAGCGAGTCATTATCAGAAAGCGCATCAACATCAGATAGCGCGTCACAGTCACGCAGCCAGTCATTATCAGAGAGTGCAGCAGCATCTGATAGTGCATCATTATCTAGATCAGAGTCACTTAGTGCATCAGCAAGCGAAAGCGCTTCTATAAGTGAGAGCATTAGCACATCACTTAGCGCAAGCTTATCAGAGTATGTAAGCCAGAGCATGTCTGTAAGTGCTAGTGTATCTGCATCAGCAAGTGAGAGCGCTTCAATAAGCACAAGCACATCAGCAAGTGTAAGTGCCTCAACAAGTGCAAGTACATCAACAAGCTTAAGTGATTCAGCATCAGTAAGTGAGTCAACAAGCACATCACTTAGTGACAGCACATCAGCAAGCTTGAGTGAGTCAACAAGTACATCACTCAGTGACAGCACATCAACAAGTTTGAGTGAGTCAACAAGCACATCACTCAGTGATAGCACATCAACAAGTTTGAGTGAGTCGACAAGTACATCACTTAGTGATAGTACATCAGTAAGCTTAAGTGACTCAGTATCAGAGAGTACAAGCACATCACTTAGCCAGAGCACATCAGCAAGTACAAGCGCATCAACAAGTGCAAGTACATCAGCTAGTGAGAGTGCATCAACAAGCTTAAGTGATTCAGCATCAGTAAGTGAGTCAGCAAGTACATCACTTAGCGATAGCACATCAACAAGTTTGAGTGAGTCAACAAGTACATCACTTAGTGATAGCACATCAGTAAGCCAGAGTGAGTCAGCAAGCACATCACTTAGCAATAGTGCTTCAACAAGTGCAAGTACATCAGCTAGTGAGAGTACTTCAATAAGTAATAGTGAATCAGCAAGTGCAAGCACATCAGCAAGCTTAAGTGATTCAGTATCAGAGAGTACAAGTACATCACTTAGCGATAGCACATCAACAAGCTTGAGCGAGTCAACCAGTACATCGCTTAGTGATAGCACATCAGTAAGCTTGAGTGAGTCAACAAGCGCATCACTTAGTGATAGCACATCAACAAGCTTGAGTGAGTCAATAAGTACATCACTTAGTGACAGCACATCAGTAAGTTTGAGTGAGTCGACAAGCGCATCACTTAGTGATAGTACATCAGTAAGCTTAAGTGACTCAGTATCAGAGAGTACAAGCACATCACTTAGCGATAGCACATCAGTAAGCTTGAGTGAGTCAACAAGTACATCACTTAGCAATAGCGAGTCAGCAAGTATAAGTACGTCAACAAGTGCAAGTGAGTCAACAAGCACATCACTCAGTGATAGCACATCAGTAAGCTTGAGTGAATCAACAAGTACATCACTTAGCCAGAGTACATCAGCAAGTGAGAGTGCATCGACAAGTGCCAGCACATCAGCTAGTACAAGCGCTTCAGATAGTGCATCTACATCAGCAAGCCTGAGCGAGTCAACAAGTACATCACTTAGTGATAGCACATCAGTAAGCCAGAGTGAGTCAGCAAGCACATCACTTAGCAATAGTGCTTCAACAAGTGCCAGCACATCAGCTAGTACAAGCGCTTCAGACAGTGCATCTACATCAGCAAGCCTGAGTGAGTCAACAAGTGCATCTATATCAGCAAGTACAAGTGCTTCAACAAGCGCAAGTACATCAGCAAGTGAGAGTGCATCGACAAGTGCAAGTACATCAGCAAGTACAAGTGCTTCAGACAGTGCATCTACATCAACAAGCACATCACTTAGCAATAGTGCATCAGCAAGTGAGAGTGCATCGACAAGTGCCAGCACATCAGCTAGTACAAGCGCTTCAGACAGTGCATCTACATCAACAAGCCTGAGTGAGTCAACAAGTGCAAGTACATCAGCAAGTACAAGTGCTTCAACAAGCGCAAGTACATCAGCTAGTGAGAGTGCATCGACAAGTGCAAGTACATCAGCAAGTACAAGCGCATCAGAAAGTGCCAGCACATCAGCTAGTGAGAGTGCATCAACAAGTGCAAGTACATCAGCTAGCGAGAGTGCTTCAACAAGTGCAAGCACATCAGCAAGTACAAGCGCTTCAGATAGTGCATCTACATCAGCAAGCACAAGCGCATCAACAAGCGCAAGTACATCAGCTAGCGAGAGTGCATCAGCAAGTGTAAGTACATCAACAAGCTTAAGTAACTCAGTATCAGAGAGTACAAGTACATCACTTAGCGATAGCATATCAGTAAGCTTGAGTGAATCAACAAGTACATCACTTAGCCAGAGTATATCAGCAAGTACAAGTGCATCAATAAGTGCAAGTACATCAGCTAGTGAGAGTACTTCAATAAGTAATAGTGAATCAGCAAGTGCAAGCACATCAGCAAGCTTAAGTGATTCAGCATCAGTAAGTGAGTCAACAAGCACATCACTTAGTGATAGCACATCAGTAAGCTTGAGCGAGTCAACAAGTGCATCACTTAGCCAGAGTGAGTCAGCAAGCACAAGTACAAGCATCTCAATTAGTGAGAGTGTATCAGCAAGCTTGAGTATTTCTGAATCAGTGAGCGAAAGCCTATCAGCAAGCACAAGTGCTTCGGAATCTATAAGTGCTTCTGTAAGTGAGAGCTTGTCAGCAAGTGAAAGTGCTTCAACAAGCACAAGTATTTCAGCAAGTGAAAGTGCTTCAACAAGCGCAAGTATTTCAGCAAGTGAAAGTGCCTCAATAAGCGCAAGTACATCAGCTAGTACAAGTGCATCGACAAGTGCCAGCACATCAGCTAGTACAAGCGCTTCAGACAGTGCATCTACATCAGCAAGCTTGAGTGAGTCAACAAGTACTTCACTCAGTGATAGCACATCAGTAAGTTTGAGCGAGTCTGCGTCAACAAGAGCAAGCTTGTCTGAGTCAGCAAGCATAAGTACTTCGCTTAGTGAGAGTGCCTCAACATCAGAAAGCCTTTCAACAAGTGCTTCGCTTAGTGAGAGTGCATCAACATCAGAAAGCCTTTCAACAAGTGCTTCGCTTAGTGAGAGTGCATCTACATCAGAGAGCCTTTCAACAAGTGCTTCAACATCAGAGAGTATTTCACTTTCAGAGAGTGCAAGCATGTCACTTTCAGTTAGCCTTAGCTTGTCAGAGAGCATGAGCCTTAGTGCTTCAGAGAGAGCAAGCTTGAGCAACAGTGCATCAGCAAGCACAAGTGCATCGACAAGTGCAAGTACATCGGCAAGCGAGAGCGCATCAACAAGCGCAAGCATCTCAGCAAGCGAGAGTGCATCAACAAGTGCAAGCACATCAGCAAGCATAAGTGCATCAGAGTCAGCTAGTGCATCTGCAGCTGCAAGCACAGCAAATGACAACACTGGAAATGGTGGAACAAGCACTCCTGCTTCAGCAAGCGAGACAAACGGTACTGCTACTACAACAACAGAAACAGCAAATTCTTCATATAATGAAGTTTCAACAGATGCTTCATCTACAAGCACAGTTTCATCATTCAATGAGATTGGCGGAGCTGAGACAACAATCGAAGAACAGCAGGTACCACTTGCTGTAAGATTAGACTCAACAGATGATTTGGCATCAGAGTTTGAGGATGAGTACACAACAATCCAGGATGAGGAGACACCACTTTCTATCACAAAGAGCGGTTTAGGTGGAAGAGTTTGGTGGTATTGGATCCTTATCATCATCACAGCAATATCAGGAAAGGTTGCTAAGGATAAGAGAAACATTGTTGAAAAGGAAGTTGAAGATACAGATAAGTAGATTAGTTAAAGAAACAGAAGTTGAGAAATAATTCACAAAAGTATGTGGAATGTAACTAGAAAGTGAACTATAATATGAGAGTGGAAGATGTCAGACATTTTCCACTCTTTATATTATGCGCAGGAGGTAATATATGAACAAAAATCTAAAAAGATGCTTAGAATTCCTTGCGATTGTAGTAATCACTGGAATCGTTGCAATATCAAGTCCATTTAATCCATGGATTGCAAACGCCTTTACTGAGGTGCAGGAAGAGATTCTTAATATTGCGTACTCAGTAAGAGAAGGATATCTAGCATATGTTGAATTGGATGGTCACTACGGACCAGTTGTATATGAGTTCTTTGGCCTTGGTTATTTACCAACAGACACTCATTTAGTTCAGTTCATCATGGAGACAGCTCTCAATTTTGTGTCTATATTATTCTTATATAAGACAGCAAAGCTTTACACATCGAATATTTTTGCTTGGGTTGCAGCAGCGGCAATAGCAATTTTCGAATGGGGTGCACTTACCCATGCTGGTGCAGAAGAGATATTATTCTTCGTAATGTCTTTGACATGCTACCATGTGGCACGCCAGCTAAAGAGCGGTATGCTTTCACATCACACATACTTACTTGCTATTGATTTAGGATTAGTTATTTTCCTTCAACCAGGATATGCATTCTTCTGGGCAATATTAATTCTGTTCTTTGCAATCAAATTCAAGGTTGATGGAATAGATGGAAAAGGATATAGAACATTCTGGTTTTCAACAATTGAAGGTTGGATAACTGTAGCAGTTCCAATGGGATTATATTTATGGTATTTCAAAAATGGAGCAGCATTTTTACAGAATGTAGTTTCATACAACATGAGCAATATTGGTTCATTTGGCGAAGGACTAAAGCTAGTTCTTGCAACACCTTGGACTATCGCAATTGCGGTACTTGTAATTGCAATTATCATCAAGGTTGTTATGAATGAAAATGTTGCTGATTTATGTATTTGGCTTGGAGTAGTAATTTGTGCAATAATAGTGGTAGCACTACAGGGGGAGAATCTTGATTCATTCAAGGTAGCAGTTAAAGCACTCTATATTGTTCCAGTTGCTAGTATCCTTTCACTTTTGGATAAGCCACTTGGATTGAAAATAGAGGAAAGAGATAATTAAGATTTATAGGCCCAGCTCGTAGTAATGCTTGCTGGGCTTTTATTTTGCACGAAGGGCTTAAATTTACATGGATAAGATTAGGATTTTACAGATAGGTACAGAAAGTTGGGCAACTAAATATAAATGTCCTGACAATGTAAAGATTATCTTTGCGGGTGGAACCATAGAAAAGAAAAAGGATATTTATGAAATTGTTGTAGTTGAAAGAAATCTGGATGATGAAGAGGCAGAGATAGTTAGTCAGATGTCTATGTCATACTGCGTTTTCATAGTTGGTGATTTCAAGCTTAATAGACCTACTACGAGATTGTTCAACCGAAGAATGGCTAGTAACTTGGCAGTGGAGGATATACAGGACTTCCTGACAAACGAGACAAAGAAATATTTCCCACATCCTTATGGAGAGAAGTTTAAGCCAGAGAATGTTGGTGTAGCTCAAGGTTTCAAGGGCACCATTAGATGGAATGGTCAGTACGCTGTTGAATTGGAAGGTGATTATGGCAACCAGTTTACTCAGGTTGCTTTCTGGAAGAATAATATTCCAATAGTAAAAGACCAAGGATTGGAATTTTGGCTAGAGTACGAAAAAGACGACACTGTAGAAATATCATTATCAATTACTCAGTTTGTGCCAGGCTCTCTATCTGACGTTCGAGATTCCTGGACGTTTAGCGAAGAAGATTTGAAAGAACCAGTTCTTATTGAAGGACGAAATGGTGATGGCCAGCTGTTTGTATCACTTCGTGCGGCAGGTCAGGGAAAGCTGAATATTATAGCTTTACACGACCGAGTATCTAGATGGAATTTAGGAGCATTTTTAGTAGGTGGTAAGCGATATGTCACATCTGAGCGAGAGGAGATTTTCTCTTACTTTGATCCAGGTGATTTCAAACCACCCCTTGCAGTTTATTTCTCAGGATATAAAACTCAGGAAGGTTTTGAAGGATACTACATGATGCGAAAAATGGGATGTCCATTTTTGCTGATTGCAGAGCAGCGCTTTGAAGGTGGCGGATTTTACATGGGAAGCCCAGAGTTTGAAGCACTGATGGTTAAGATAATTGACGAGCATCTAAATAAGCTGGGATTCTATCCGGATCAGCTAATCCTTTCTGGAATTTCCATGGGAACAATTGGCTCATTATATTATGGTTGCAACATGAGGCCTCATGCACTTATTCTCGGAAAGCCATTGGCTAGCCTTGGAGATATTGCTGCTAATGAGACACTGAAGCGACCAAAGGGATTTCCTACTTCACTGGATATCCTAAAGCGATATGGTGGAGGAACAGATAAGGAAGCAATTGAAAGACTTAACGAGAGATTATGGAATAAGATAAGAAACACAGACTTCGGTCATACCAAGTTTATTGTTTCTTATATGATAGAAGATGACTATGATTCAACTGCCTATAACAGGCTAATCACAGAATTGAATTCGGCAGGTGTGCAGGTTTACGGAAAAGGATTACATGGTCGCCACAATGATAATACCGCTGGAATTGGTGCCTGGTTTAAGGGACAATATGAGCGTGTTTTGAAGGAAGATTTTGACAGATAATTCTTGCAGTTTGAACATTCTGTGAACTGGCAAGAAGTGTGAAAATATGGCAATAATAGGCCTTAGGGGAGCAAAAAAAGTTCACAATTTACCGATAAAATATATACAAATAGATGAATAGGAATTTGTGAAAGAGAGGAATGAAAAATGGGTGAAAAGAAAGTAAGAAGTTTATTAAAAGGAGTAGCCATTACAGGTGCTTCAGTAGGTGGAGCAGCTTTACTTGGCGATGCCGATTTAGTATATGCTATGGAAGAAGAGGCAGCTGAAATCGTTGTTGATACTACACCACAGACACAACAGACAGTAGAGGCACAGGCCCCAGCAGCAACAGAGCAGGTTGTTGAAGCTCCAGCACCAGCTGCAGTAGAGGTTGCAACAGCGCCAGTAGCAGAGGCACCAGCAGCAGTGGAGACACCAGCAGCAGAGGCACCAGCTGCGGTAGCAGAGACGCCTACTACACCAGTAGAGGAAGCTCCAGTTGAGACACCAGCAGCTCCAGTAGAGGAGGCTCCAGTTGAGACACCAGCTACTCCAGCAGAAGAAACACCTGTGGCTCCAGCTGAGGATACAAATAACGATGTATTTACCATTCTTAGAGGGGCTTATAGAGATGAAACAATCGATGAAAATGAGTTAGCTGAAAACAAGGTTGAGCTTAAAGCTATGAGAAAGGCAGCTCCTCTTGCAGCTGAATTAACAACTGATGCAGAAACTGATGCAGAAACTGATGCTAGCCTTTCTGATACAGCAGAGGCAGCTACCGTATATACGGAGGAACAGATTTCTGAGTCAGGAGCATCACTTTCTACAGTTGAAAGTGAATTATCATCTACATCTGAGCAACTTTCTACTTCAGCATCAGAGGCAGAATCTGAGTATGAAAGCTATTCAGAAACAATGACTACAACATCAGAGGATTATGAATCTAAGAACTACAACATTGCAAAGCTTGATAAATTAGAGCAAGATGTTAAAGCTGCTCAGGCGATTGAAACAGCAAAGAGAGAAGCATTAGCTGCTAAGAACAAGAGCTTAGATACTGATTATTTTGAACACGCTGGCAGACCTCTTGCAATTACAATGATTAAATATAACCTTGTAGTTGACGGAAAAGCTGATCCTAATTATATTGATAGCGCACAGATTAAATATTACACACCGGATGGATATGATAAAAAGCATTTCTGTACAATTTATTTAGGAACTGATGGACAGGTTCATGAGGAATATTATGATTATGTAACAGCTAATGCTAGAGGAGAAAGTCTCTTTAGATGGTCTGAGCTTTCTGAAGAAGATGTTGCCGCAGGTATTACAATTCCAAGAGGTATTTCTATAGAGAATTATTCTCCTTATGTTTCAGGAATCAATATTGTTGAAAAGTTTTTACAAGACAATGGCATAAGAGCGGGCGGCAATCTGTTTTCATATACATTTACTGGGGATGATGGCACTGTAAAGACATTCAAAATCACAAGACAGAGCTATTCTATGGAGGCAGATGAAAACGGACATTATAAAGGCAAAGATTACTATGGCTACGCATTCATGAATAGCCAGATGGATGAGCGTTTTGAATTAGCATCAGAGATGTTATCATTATCAGGAGCAATTGCATCTACTGGTTCACAGGTTGAGGGATACCAGTCAATGGTAGACGAGTATGTAGCTCGTTCTAATGAGCTTGATAGTGCATGGTCAGAGTATGCTGCTAACAGCACAAAGACTGCAGAAAGTCTTTCTAACAGCACAAGCACATCTGAGAGCGCAGCAAGCACAGCGGCAAGCCAGCAGGCATCTACAGAAGCTAGTGAGTTAGCATCTAATCAGGCAAGTGAGCAGGCTTCAACAGCGGCAAGCGAGGAAGCTTCTACTGCAGCTAGCACAAGCGCATCAGCAAGTGAGTCAGCAGCAGTTGCAGCAACAGTATCTGCTCCTGTAGCATCTGCATCTACAGCAGCACCAGCAGCTTCTGCACAGACAGTTATGCCGGCAGCAGGTGCTATTGCAAACCAGGCAATCACACCTATCGATGATGCAAGAGTTCCACTTGGTGTTGTAAATGACGACACAGTTGGTGGCGAAGAAGTGACAGGTGGCCGCGAGTTAATCGTAGAAGGCCGTACAATCGAGGCTGTAAATGAGGCAGAAACTGAAGTAACAGAAATCGCAGATGATGATGTTGCTAAAGGCATTACAGTCACAGAAGATGAAAGTCTTGCAAGAAAAGGTTTCTGGTGGTGGATTATCGCATTGATTACTGGAAAGGTGACATACGATAAGGTTAAAAAAGAAAAGGAAAAAGAGAAAGAAAATAACTAAGACACTTTTCTAATAGTTGGAGGCAACCGAAAGGTTGCCTCTATTTTTTCTACTTTTAGTGTAGTAAAATAAAAGTGCATAATGGGGGGAGGATAATCAGTTGAGACAAAAATTTTTTCCCAAAACACTTATTCAAAAATTAATATTTACCTTCATAATAATGGGAGTTTACCTTGTTGGTAGAGAGCTTCCTTTATATGGAGTTGATTTAGAAGCTTACAAAGCATTCCAGAATACTTCTGGAGATCTTATCATGGAAACAATCGGAGGAGATAGATACAAAACCAGCTTATTGGCTCTTGGTATTTCTCCTTTTATGTTTTCCATGCTCTTTGTTCAGGTAATAGTTGCTGTTAAACGTGCTGATTCAAAGGCACACACTTCTCCTAAAAAAATCACCATGGCAACTCTTATTTTGATGTTTGTATGGGCTAGCGTCCAGGCATATCTTACTGTTAATTCCACAATTTATGTTTTTGATGGTGGGCTTCAGCTTATCATTGCAAAAATTATATCTGGATTCCAGATGGTGACAGGAGCATTTGTGATTTTATGGCTTGCCACACGAAATGGTAAATACGGTATAGGCGGTCAGACAGTTCTTATTTATGTAAATATCCTGGATAGTGTGGTTCACACAGTCAAGAATTCCGGCCTGTGGGAAATGCATGTTATTGGTGGAATTGGTTTTTTGGCAGTGATATGCACAATCATATTTGAAAACAGTGAATACCGTATTCCTATGCAAAGAATATCTATTCACAATATTTATTCTGATAAAAACTATATCCCAATCAAGCTAAATCCAATCGGAATGATGCCGGTTATGTTTTCTACTGCGTTTTTCATGCTACCAGTGTATGTGTCTATGGGACTTAGTATGCTGTTCCCTAATGACAAAAACTTACAGTGGGTATACGAAAACATGGATACAGCACATACCCTTGGAATTGTTGTATATACGGTAGTGCTATACGTAATTACGATAATATTCTCATTCGTATTTATCAGTCCAAAGAATCTTACAGAATCTTTGCAAAAAGCAGGAGACAGTATCACAGGTCTCAAATCTGGTAAAAACACACGAAGATTCATTTCTATAAGAGTATTTTGGATTGCATTTTTCTCAGCAATGTTTATGGGATTTTTCATTATTGTCCCATTGGTGCTTCATTTAAGAGGCTATGTAGAATCAACAGTTATCAGTTTGCCATCTATTCTTATTGCCATGGCAAGTATCAACTGTAACTTATATCGAGAACTTAGGGCAGTAAGAGATTACGATGCTTACGTGCCTTTCCTATAAGAGGTAATTGCGATGCTTTATTTTATTCCAGCTTGGTATCAACAGAATGAGTGGAGAGAGTCCGAGCAGAGTTGGCACACACGAAGAATGCATACAGAGTTTGATGATACGGTAAAACAGGTTCAGATGTTTTATCGCAGTGGTATGCGTGATTTTAAGATTCTTCTTTTGAGTCATGCTCCAAACTTCAGACATTTCTTACATCGCCAGGGAGTTTTTCATGCTCCATACTGGTCTTGTTTTGATGCCATTCAGGAGGTTAAGAAAAAGAAGGCAGCGGTTTTTTCATTTCACAATCTGGATTGGCCAGAGGGAATCGAATTCGTATATACCCCATTTGTTGTAATTGCATATCTGCATAATACCAAGTACGCCCAGATAGATTTTGGCGAAGCAGGCAACCCTATTCAGGTTAGTATGTACAAGAAAGAGGTGCTTAGCCGTCGTAACATCTACGATGACCGAGGTTTCGTTTCATCTACGGAGGTTTATGATAATGGACGCATGCTCTACACCGATTATCTGACAGAGTCTGGTGTTACAAAGCTTCGTGTGTATGCTGAAACAGGTGCGGTGGAAATCAATGCCAGCTGCAACACCTATCAGGTTTTTAAATCTGATGACACAACAGAGACCAGGACTTTCAAAGAGACAATCTACATGAGTCTTACTGATGTAATCCTGGAAGTGCTTGAAGCACATATTGAGGATGATAATGGAGATGATGTTTTCTGTATTGCCATGCACGAGTTAAACTATCTGGCAGCACAGAACATCATAGGAAAAAAGAAATGTATTCTATCTTTCTACGGAGATAGATATCGCATAAAGGATCATTTGGATTCCAGACCACTTGTAAAAAGGGCAGGATACATCATCACGGATTCTGAGGCAACCACTCGTTATTTGAAGCGAGAGATGGAAGAAGAAATCACTAATATCACAGATATTTCTCCTTACGATTCACGTATGGATTTTGGTATCAGTGAAAAGCTGATGGTTCAAAAGGTTCTTGTACCCGTAGATGGCTTGCCGGAGGAACGTTTTAGGGAAATGATGATTGCTTTGGCCAAGTATCTGCAGATGAATGAAAATGCGGTAATCAGCATTTTTACAAGAAATGCCACCTACGATTTGCCAGAGAAGCTGCTTAATAAGATTGCAGAGATTTTGGAAGAGGCTGGTTTTGACAGACGCATGGTAATCCATGAGGAAGAGGATGACACTGCTGAAAATGAAGAAATGGAAGCTGAGGAGCAGGAAGAAATTCCTATCAGATTCTTTGTGGAGCAGTGTGTGGATGAGCTATCAGTCAGCAAGTGTATTCGTGAGCAGCGTATCATGCTTGATATGCGTCACAATCCTGATTTGTTTCTACAGATTAACTGTATCAGTTCAGCCATTCCTCAGATAGTCAGACGCGAAACTCAGTATATGCAAAATGGCTACAACGGATTTGTCATGACGGAGATTGATAGAATACCTGTTGCATTGGATTATTTCCTTGGAAGTCTTTTCAATTGGAACCAGGCAAAGGTTTATTCTTACGATATAGGACAGAAGTTTACTACAAAGCATCTTCTTGAGAAATGGAAGAGTGTAATTGCAGGTTTGGAGAAATAAATGGAAAAGGCAAGTTGGACAATCTATTGGAACGAATACAGTTCAGATACTTATCTGTATGGTTCGCAAATAGATTATAAAGCGAAGAATTACGTACATTTTGAAAATGAGCTGATGCCACCAGGAACAGTTATAAAGGAGTGGTATTCTCTGACCAACTATCAGGCACAGCGTATCGAACCATCACTTCCTATCATAGATGGTGAGAGTCATTACCGCATAAAAATCAACGTACATACACCTACAGGAGGTGGATATTTGGTGCGTTTGGTTTTCCTGGATAGATACGAAAGAGAGGCAGGAGACTTTACTGTGAGAGGAACAGAGGCAGAGTTTTCATGCCCACTTAAAACCTACAGCTACAGAATGCAGCTGATAAATGCAGGTATGACGGAATTTACATATCATTCAATTACCATTGAAGAGATTGAGGTAGAGCGATAGTGAAAACTAGAAAGCTTGTAAATAAGCTACGAAAAGAACTGAAAAAGGTAAAGGCATACAAGGAGCAGATGGAGCAGCTTACAGATCAGCAATTGTCTGGGCTCACTGCATCCTTCAAGGAGCGCTATGAGAAGGGAGAGTCCCTGGACAAGATTTTGCCAGAGGCTTTTGCTGCCATGTGCGAAGCCGACAAGCGTGTGCTGGGAATGTATCCTTTTGATGTGCAGATTATGGCAGGCGTGGCATTACATCAGGGCTATCTGGCAGAGATGAACACAGGAGAGGGCAAGACACTTACAGCCACCTTACCTATGTATCTAAATGGTCTTACAGGAGAAGGGGCAATCCTTGTTACAAACAACGAATACCTAGCTTTGCGTGATGCGGAGGAAATGGGACCAGCATATCGATTCATGGGCCTTTCTGTTATGGCAGGTGTAAAGCGTGATGAGGATGATAGATTCGAAAACGACGAAAAAAAGGAAATCTACAAAGCAGATATCGTATATACGACACACTCTGCTCTTGGTTTTGATTACCTTATCAACAATCTGGTAAAGTCTGCCAGTGATAGATTCTTACGTCCATTCAATTTCATAATTATTGATGAAGCTGATTCAGTACTTCTAGACAGTGCCAGCACACCACTTGTTATTTCTGGTGCTCCACGTGTCCAGTCCAACCTATACGAATCGGCAGATTTCTTCGTGCGTACATTGAAGGAAAATGAGGACTACGAAGTAGAAGAGAAAAACGTATGGTTCACAGAAAAGGGACTTGAATATGCAGAAGAGTACTTTGGAATCGACAATATTTTCGCTCCAGAGTATTTCGAAATATATCGCCATTTAGTATTGGCACTTCGCGCCCACAAGATTATCGAAAAGGGCACAGAGTACATGATATCTGAAAACGGTGAAGTTGCCCTTATCGACGCCAGCTCAGGACGTACCTTAAAGGGCGTAAAGCTTCGTGGTGGTCAGCATCAGGCTATTGAGTGTAAGGAGCGCTTGGAGCTTTCACAGGAAAACCGTTCCATGGCATCCATCACATATCAGAATTTCTTCTCTATGTTCCCAAAGATGTCGGGCATGAGTGGAACTATCTACGATGCAAAGGACGAGCTATATGATGTTTATGGCAAGCATGTAGTAGTTATTCCTACCAACAACCCAATTCAGCGAGTAGATTGTCCAGATTGGTATTTCAGCGATTCGAAAAAACAGTTCGAGGCTGCCATTCGTCTGGCTGTCAAAAAGCATGATACAGGCCAGCCGGTTCTTATTGTTACAACCATGATTGCAGATACTGAAATCATTTCGCATTTGCTGGTAGAAAAGGGCTTGCCACATTCAGTGCTCAATGCCAACAATGCATTCTGGGAGGCTGATATTATCAAAGAAGCTGGCCAGATGGGAGCTATGACAGTTGCCACATCCATGGCAGGACGTGGTACGGATATCAAGCTTGGACCAGGTGTAAAGGAACTGGGAGGCCTTGCAGTTATTGGTGTAGGTCGAATGCTTAACATCCGCGATGAGCGCCAGGCAAGAGGTCGTTCCGGAAGACAGGGGGATCCTGGATACAGCAGGTTCATCGTATCTTTGGAGGATGATATTGTTGAAAAGGGTACTGACCTGGAGAAGATTCAGAAATACATCGACGGAACAAAACGTATAAGCGATAGAAAAATTAAGCGAATTGTTAATAACGCTCAAAAGATAAATGAAGAGCTTGGCAGTACAAACAGAAAGACTTCAAAGGACTACGATGTAGTACTTCAATTGGAACGTAAGCTGATGTACGACACCAGAGATATGTTGCTTGACGGCGGTACTGTTGAGAAGGAACGTCTCCTTCGTATTGCAGAGGACAATGTTGATCTGTTTTTGAAGGAGAATAAGGAGTTGGATGTAACCACCCTGAATCGTTATTTGCTGGATAACATCTCCTACAGAATGGAGAAGGATTCGGGCTATCTCAATCTTAAAAACAGAAACAGAGTGAAGGCATATATCATGGCAAGAGTGGAGCAGTCACTTGAGGAAAAGAAGGCATCTATTGACTCAGAAAGTGCCATGAATGACTTCGTTAGAGTTTCAGCTTTATCTGCAATTGATGAGGCTTGGATTGAGCAGGTTGACTATTTGCAGCAGTTGCAGGCTGCGGTTTCAGGACGAAGCAGTGCTCAGCGAAATCTTATGTTTGAGTATCATGCGGAGGCTTTGGAATCATTTAGAAAAATGGAAAACTCCATCAAGCGAAATATCATCAGAAATGTATTGCTTTCGGAAGTGAGCATGGATAAAAAGAACCGATTACACATCATACTTCCATAAAAGTTTGGCAGAAAAGGGGCATATATGATTTACAACTTTAATCTAGGAATAGGATGGGCCAGCTCAGGGGTGGAGTATGCTCAAAGCTACAGAGCAAAGGTACTTCGTAACATAGGGGCTGAGGCAAAGTTTATATTTTCAGATATGTTTTCCAAGGACAATCTTATCGACATGACCAGAAATATTGGTTTTGAGGATGATGAGATTATTTGGTTATACACCTTTTTTACGGATTTTAAGCCGGGCCCTGTTACCTATACCTTGGATGATTTGAAAGGGACACTTGGAGATAAAGCTTTTTCCTACGAGCGGGATGGCAAAATAGGAAAGCTGATTTTTGAGGGGGATAATAATTTCTACAGAGTCTACTTCGTAAATACGGAGGAGGATTTCGTTCATCGTGTGGAAATGGTTTCCAGAGGTTGTTTGGTGCGCAAGGACTATTATATGTCTAAGCGTGTGTTCTCGGAATACTATGCTCCACTTGATGGCAAGGCACATCTGTATCACAGACGATTCTTCAATCAGGATGGTAGCCTTGCTTACGAGGAAATCAATGATGATGACAATGTCATGTACAAATTCCCAAATAAATTAATATGTTCAAAGGAAGAGCTTGTAGGTTATATGACAAGCAAGCTTGGGCTTACCAGCGATGATATTGTAATAATCGATAGAACCACCGGCCAGGGCCAGGCTATTCTTGAAAATGTTGGAGATGCAAAGGTTGGAATTGTCATTCACGCAGATCATTTTAGCGAAGGGGCTACGGATGATGATTATATCTTGTGGAACAATTACTATGAGTATTCCTTCTCGATGCATGATGAAATAGATTTCTACATCACTGCTACGGAAGACCAGCGAAAGCTGTTGCTGCAGCAGTTTGATAAGTACTGCGGGGCCAAGCCTAATATTGTAACCATTCCGGTGGGCGCTCTTACTGAGCTTAAATACCCAGCAGGTGAGAGAAAGCAGCATTCTTTAATTACAGCATCACGTCTTGCCACTGAAAAGCACGTTGATTGGATGATAGATGCAGTGGCAGCTGCACATGATAGGGTGCCTGATATCTCTTTAGATATCTACGGTAAAGGCGCCGCTGAAAAGGATTTGAAGGAAAAGATAAAGTCCTTGGGAGCCGATTCGTATATACGATTGATGGGACAGCATGACCTGACAGATGTATACACAAAGTACGAAGCATATCTATCAGCGTCTACTAGTGAAGGCTTTGGCCTTACACTGATGGAGGCTATTGGTTCGGGACTTCCAATCATCGGTTTTGATGTTCGTTACGGTAATCAGAATTTCATTGACCAGGGGAAGAATGGCTACAAGCTGCCTTACGCCACAGGAATGGAAAAGGGACGAAGACAGAAGGCCATGGTTGATGCAATTTGTAAATTGTTTACAGAAGAGGATTTGGAAAAGATGCATAAGCATTCTTATTCAAAGGCCAAGAAATATCTTGCAAGTGAAGTGGAGGCAAAATGGAAAAAACTAATAGAAACGACATAGTTTTGTTGTTCGACTATTTTAATATGGGTAGCCAGGATTTGCTTTTCTCATTTCAGAATGCAGATTATGAGGTGAAGGCGGTCACAATCAATGACGATGGCTTTCTGCCTGATGGTGTTGAAAATGTGTTTGAGCATTTTCTAGGAGATTTTAAGAAGGCGGAAGGCTGTCCTAAAAAGCCTCTTTACTTCAACCAGATTCAGGTACCAAAGTATTGGCAAATCAGTGGAAACAATACCAGTGGAAGCATTCATGACAAAGCGAAGGAGAGAGGTAGAATCTTTTACGCTGAGCCTAAGAATAAAAGGTTTGTTAAGGTGGTGGATTGGCTTGATGAGGACGGTAAAGTGCGAGCCAGCGACCACTATAATAAATACGGCATGCTTTACGCCAGAACTATCTTTAATAAAAAGTCACAGAAGGTAAGCAAGTCATATTTTAATGGTAATGGCCAGGAAATCATTGTTGAAAACTTTGTTACAGGAGACATCATTTTAAATATTGATGATCAGTCACTGTTCTTCAAAAGTCGCACGGAGTTTGTGGTTTACTATTTGAAATCCTTAGGGCTTGAGAATCATAGACTATTCTTTAACTCTCTATCTGTTCCATTTTTTGTTTCCAATGCGTTGCCATCTCTTTCAGATGGAAGGGAAGATATATTGTTCTGGCAGGAGGCAACACGTGATGCAATTCCTGGCAATATGCTGTTGATTTTCGACGGAAAGGCCAACAGATGTAAGAGGGTAATAGTGCAAAATCACCCATCCTATGAGCGTCTTAGAATGCTTAATGCTCCTGAGGACAAAATGGATGAGCTTGGCTATATCTATTCATTTAAGAAGAAAAACATGGGTAGACCATCTGCCCTTATTTGTACAAATACAGAAAATGTCGAAAAGCTGAAGGAACTGGTGGAGGCTTTGCCTGAGATGAAGTTCCATGTTACAGCGATTACAGAAATGTCCGCAAAGCTTTTGGCACATGAGAAATATGACAATGTGGTGATGTATCCAAATGTAAAAATGTCCACATTGGATAGACTTTTCTGGGAGTGCGATTTCTTCCTCGATATCAATCGTGAGGGAGAAATTGTTGATGCAACTAGAAAAGCATTTCTTCATAATCAGCTTATTCTGACATTTAACGAAACTGCCCACGGATTGACGTATACAGCCCGTGAAAATCGTTTTGAGGCGAAACAGTACCTCAAAATGACAGAAAGGATAAAAAGTCTATTAAAAGACGAGAATCAGCTTAAAACTGCGGTTTATAGCCAGCAGAGATACGCTTTGAATGCATCTGTAGATGATTATACATTTTAGCTAATTGAGTCAAAGTTTCAAACAACTTGCTTGTTTGATAAAAATGCACAAAAATCACTCCTGAATTTCTACTAACTGTACAACGAATTTGTTTGTATTGGTGTCTAAATTGTGTTTTAATAATAACGGACTGTTTGAAAACCCCGTTTTTTACAGACAGACAAATCAAAAGTTATATATATGTTAGGAGGATTTTGAAATGGCTAACAAATGGGTCTACATGTTTAGCGAAGGCGACATGACAATGCGTAATCTTTTAGGAGGAAAAGGTGCAAACCTTGCTGAAATGACAAGCATTGGTCTTCCAGTACCACAGGGCTTCACAATCACAACAGAAGCTTGTACACAGTACTATGAGGATGGTCGCAAGATTAATGATGAAATCATGGCTCAGGCTATGGAAGGTGTTAAGAAAATGGAGGAGATCAACGGCAAGAAGTTCGGAGATCTTAAGAATCCACTTTTAGTTTCAGTTCGTTCAGGTGCTCGTGCATCTATGCCAGGTATGATGGATACAATCCTTAACCTTGGTCTTAATGATGAAGTAGTTGCAGCTATGATCGCTGGTAACCCAGATCCAGCTTTCGAGCGTTTCGTATATGATTCATACAGACGTTTTATTCAGATGTTCTCAGATGTAGTTATGGAAGTAGGTAAGAAGTACTTCGAGCAGCTCATCGATGAGATGAAGGAGAAGAAGGGCGTTAAGTATGACGTAGACCTTACAGCAGCAGATCTTAAGGAACTTGCTGAGCAGTTCAAGGCAGAGTACAAGAATCAGCTCGGTTCTGATTTCCCTTCAGATCCAGTAGAGCAGTTAAAGCTTGCTATCGAGGCAGTATTCCGTTCATGGGATAACCCACGTGCAAACGTTTACAGAAGAGATAACGATATCCCTTATTCATGGGGTACAGCAGTTAACGTAATGCCTATGGTATTCGGTAACTTAAATAATGAATCAGGTACTGGTGTTGCATTCACTCGTGACCCAGCTACTGGTGAGAATAAGCTTATGGGTGAGTTCCTTATCAACGCACAGGGCGAGGACGTAGTTGCTGGTGTTCGTACACCAATGCCAATCGCTCAGATGGAGAAGGAATTCCCAGAGGCATACGCAGAGTTCATCAAGGTATGTGAGACTCTTGAGAATCACTACCATGATATGCAGGATATGGAGTTCACAGTAGAGAACAAGAAGCTTTACATGCTCCAGTGCCGTAACGGTAAGAGAACAGCTCCAGCTGCTCTTAAGATTGCTTGTGATCTTGTTGATGAAGGACACAAGACTCCAGAAGAGGCTGTAGCAATGATCGACCCACGTAACCTTGATACACTTCTTCACCCACAGTTCGAGGCTGCTGCTCTTAAGGCTGCAACACCTCTTGGAAAGGGTCTTGGTGCATCTCCAGGTGCTGCATGTGGTAAGGTTGTATTCACAGCTGACGATGCAGAAGCTTGGGCTGCTAGAGGAGAGAAGGTAGTTCTTGTACGTCTTGAGACTTCTCCAGAAGATATCACAGGTATGAAGGCTGCTCAGGGTATCCTTACAGTTCGTGGTGGTATGACATCACACGCTGCCGTTGTTGCTCGTGGTATGGGTACATGCTGTGTATCTGGTTGCGGCGACATCGCTATGGATGAGGAGAACAAGAAGTTCACTCTTGCAGGCACAACATTTACAGAGGGTTCTGAAATTTCTATCGATGGTACAACAGGTAACATCTACGCTGGTATCATCCCAACAGTTGATGCTACAATCGCTGGTGAGTTCGGTCGTGTAATGGCTTGGGCTGACGAATTCAGAACACTTAAGGTTAGAACAAATGCAGATACTCCAGCTGATGCTAAGAAGGCTAGAGAGCTTGGTGCAGAAGGTATCGGTCTTTGCCGTACAGAGCACATGTTCTTCGAAGCTGACAGAATCGCAGCATTCCGCGAGATGATCTGCTCAGATACAGAGGAAGAGAGAGAAGTTGCTCTTGATAAGATTCTTCCTTACCAGCAGGGAGACTTCAAGGCTCTTTACGAAGCACTTGAGGGTTGCCCAGTTACAATCAGATTCCTTGATCCACCTCTTCACGAATTCGTTCCTACAGAGGATGCTGATATCGAGAAGCTTGCAAAGGCTAAGAATAAGTCAGTAGAGGAAATCAGAAACATCTGCGAGTCACTCCACGAGTTCAACCCAATGATGGGTCACAGAGGATGCCGTCTTGCAGTTACATATCCTTCAATTGCTAAGATGCAGACAAAGGCTGTTATCCGTGCAGCACTTGAAGTACAGAAGGCTCATCCAGATTGGAATGTTAAGCCTGAAATCATGATCCCACTTGTATGTGAGGTTAAGGAGCTTAAGTATGTTAAGGACGTTGTTGTAGAGACAGCTGATGCTGAAATCGCAGCAGCAGGCGCTAAGCTTGAGTACGAAGTTGGTACAATGATTGAGATTCCACGTGCAGCTCTTACAGCTGACGAAATCGCTAAGGAAGCTGACTTCTTCTGCTTCGGTACAAACGACCTTACACAGATGACATTTGGTTTCTCTCGTGATGATGCTGGTAAGTTCTTAAATGCTTACTATGACACAAAGATCTTCGAGAACGATCCATTTGCTAAGCTTGACCAGACAGGTGTTGGTAAGCTTATGGAGACAGCTATCAAGCTTGGTAAGCCAGTAAATCCTAAGCTTCACGTAGGTATCTGCGGTGAGCACGGTGGAGATCCATCTTCAGTAGAGTTCTGCCACAAGATTGGTCTTGATTATGTATCATGCTCTCCATTCAGAGTACCAATCGCTAGACTTGCAGCAGCACAGGCAGCTATCGCTAACAAGTAATCTGAGATTACTACACTGCGTTGCATAAAATGAAATAATTGGGCTCAGCCCCTTGGCTTTTTGCCGGGGCTGGGCCTTTTTGGTTATTGTGGGCTGTTTGTTGGAGGGGACTTTTGGGGATAATTCCGGTCAAATTCTAGTTAAAATCTATAAAATGCATCCCAAATGTTGGACTTGTTGTTTTGGGATGCATGTATCTAAGTTGTAATTTTGTATTATGCATCCCAGAGGAGAATTATGTGTTGTTGGGATGCATATGATTTGAGTTGATTTTAGTGATTTTCATCCCGTAGGTGTTTTTTGATTTTTGGGGATGCATATGTATAGAGACTATTGTTAAAGTTAATGCATCCCATAGTCAATATTTTGAGTTTTGGGATGAAAAAGTATTTGGCAGTATGCATCCTGAATACGCATTATCGATATACGGGATGCATTACTGCTAAAAACTGCTTCTAGCACTGCTTGAGAAGATGCTGTGTGGCGGTTCTTGAACGCCAGATTGAAGACGTACAGTTATTATTTAATAAATACATTTTTTAACTGTATGGAAATGCCTAGTTGAAATAGTTTTGAAAGCATTATGACGATATGACAGAGCGTTGCTACTCATGATTAATATTCTGTATAGCAATTTTGTGGAAATAATACACACTAGGAGTGATTTTTTGAGACGGATACAGTTTTTTTCTGAAAGAATACAAATATAACTGTATGATTGATAAAAATATTGCAACAGGACTACTTTAATATTAGGAATATCGATTTGATATTTCGTGAAGACTAAGGATTCTGTATAATTAAAGGCAGGGAAATTAACAAATCGCAATTATTAGAGGCAAATTATATTTCAGTTTTACATTTTATGAAATTTAAAAAAAGTATATTGACTCTCACATTATGTGAGGGATTATCGTTGTAGTGAGCTCAAGAGAAAAACATCCATGGAGGTAGAAGCAAATGCTTAAAATAGGCGAATTTTCAAAACTATCCAGAGTAAGCATCAGGATGTTACGTCACTATGATGATATCGGACTTTTGAAACCGGCAGAAATAGATGATTTCACCGGGTACCGCTATTATCGCGAGGAACAGCTTTTTACCATCGGAAGGATCACATCACTCAAGGATATGGGCTTTGCCCTTGCGGATATTATCAAGATCCTTGACAGCTATGATGATAAAGAAAAGATGGATGCCTTTCTGTCAGAGAGGCAGAAGGAGCTTTCAAAGCTTTCCAAAGAAACGGAGTACAAACTGATGCTTCTGGAAACAGCCAGAAAGAGGCTGAGGAAGGAGCAGAATATGAGTTTTGATGTAATTGTAAAAACAATACCGGAGAGATATGCTGCAACTGTTCATATGGTGGTTCCTCACTATGAGGATGAAGGAATGCTCTGGAATACGATGATGAGTGAGTGCAAGAATCTTGTGCCGGCAGACCCGTGTCTTGCGGCGGCTGAGTTTCTTGATCCCGAGTACAAGGAAGAAAATGTTGAGATCATTGCGTGGATGACCGTGAGTGGTTCTTATAACGATACGGAACATGTGAAGTTTAAAAATCTTCCTGAAGTAAAAGTTGCAAGTTGTATTATTAAAGGCAGCTACGATCAGATGGGTGAGGCATATGCAACTGTGGCATCATGGATCAAAGCTAATGGATATAAAATGAATGGTCCTATGTTTAATATCTATCATGTGAGTCCTGCACAGACACAGAATCCTGATGAGTATGTAACGGAAGCTTGTTTCCCTATTGAGTAAATACTATCTATGCCAAGGAGCTTAAGTGTTCCTTGGCATATTATTGAAAGGAGCGGTCATGGAATATGTTCATGTAACAAAAGATAACCTCGAAGAGGAGCATATTTGCTGCGCGATATCAAATAATAAGGATGTTCAGGTTTCTTCTAAGAAGGCATGGCTTTCGGAGAGGTTTGATGAAGGACTTGTTTTCCTAAAGAGCGTAGAGCGCGGAAAGTGCTTTATCGAATATATCCCGGCGGAAAACGCATGGATTCCGATAGAGGCAGATGGATATATGTACATTGACTGTCTCTGGGTGTCCGGGGCTTTCAAAGGACATGGATATTCTACTGAACTACTTACTGCCTGCATTGAGGATAGTAAGGAAAAAGGAAAAAAAGGGCTTTGTATTCTTTGCGCTTCAAAGAAGAAACCGTTTCTGGCTGATCCGAAGTTTCTGAAGTACAAAGGATTTGTCGTGAGCGATGAAGCTGATAATGATATTCAGCTTTGGTATATGCCGTTCGATAAAAATGCAAAAGCTCCGGTGTTTAAGGAATGTGCAAAACATCCGCATATAGAAGAGAAGGGATATGTTCTGTACTATACGAATCAGTGCCCGTTCAATGCAAAATATGTCCCGGTTTTGGAGCAGACGGCAAAAGAAAATGGTATTGCATTCAAGGCAATACATCTTAAAAGCAAAGAAGAAGCACAGAATGCACCGACACCGATTACGAATTATGCGTTATTCCATGATGGGGAGTATGTTACAAACGAGCAAATGAACGATAAGAAATTCTTAAAACTTACAGGAAAGTGATATTCGTATTAACCGGAATACAATGTAGACCGACAAATCGGCAGTTTGTCGAGCTCTTAATTGAATAATGAACATTACAAATGGCAGTTATCGAAAGATAACTGCCATTTTTTACTTTCAAAAAAAATATATTTAAAGTTTTGAAAATGCGGCGTAAAAATTTACGTTGCATTTGCGTCGGGTTTAATAGTTTTCGCCTGTAAAAATGTATTTCTACACTAATTGAAAAGACTGCGCGGATATAAATCGAAATATATGCCGATATATGTTAAAATATAATAGAAAAGGAGGCGGATATTATGACTAATGCTGACGCATGGAATTATGCAATAGGTATGATTAAAGTAGACGGTCTAGAGCCAACTAAAGATTTTAAAGAATATATAGAAAAAGAAAAACGTGGTGAAGTAACAATGGAGGATGCAAAGCGTTTTTTAGATAAGAAATATAAGATGAAGGAGTCCACAAATGCGTGATCCTTATCTTTATGAGGACGTTCCTGTACTAAAAAATATTCTTGGTATAAAATCTCAAGAATTGCTGGATGAAGCTGAGGCTGATTATGTTGTATATCGATTAAAAGATGTAGCAATTAATCCGTTGCCGGGAGATTATCATACGGAACATTTTCTTAAGATGCATCAGGTTATCTTTCAAGATATATTTGATTGGGCGGGTTCGCCTCGAACTATTTCGATTTATAAAGAGGAAGATGTTTTAGGTGGACAATCTGTAGAGTATTCTGATCCGTTTGATATTGTTTCTGATATTCATCATGTATTGAAAGACATGAGAGAAAAAGAATGGGATGCATTTAATCATGAAGAATTAGCAAATCAATTCTGCGATTCTTTAGCGGCATTGTGGAAGATTCATCCATTTAGAGAAGGAAATACTCGAACCACAATAACTTTTTGCTGTCAATTTATTGAAGCACAAGGAATAATGATTAATCGAAAGCTTTTTGAAGAAAATGCTGGCTATGTTAGAACTGCTCTTGTTGCATACAATGCATTCTTTTCTGATGGAAGTGATTTTAGCAAAAAAGAGTATTTATATAAAATTGTTTATGATGCTCTTTCTGAGCAATAATGTGAACGTTGCAAAAAGTGTCGTAGGATAGCACACCACTACAGGCTGCAATCGCCGAGTCACGTCAGTAAGCGAGACCAGTTGTTTTTGGGGAACTTTTGAAATCTCGAAGTATGAGACAATCAGGTTGATGTAAGAGAATTACTTTTGTTGAATGACTACTTTAAAAGAGATTAAGGCTCGGAATGCCCGCATTGCAGATTACACCTGCTTTGCGGGTATTTTTTTATATTGACATATACGGAGGCCGTATATATAATAAAAGTAGAAAGATATACGGAGGCCGTACATAGGAGGTGCATTATGGCAGATTTAGATTTGAAACTTGATGGTATCGCAAATGGATTATTAATTGAACAAACTGATAAGAAAAAAGCCGATGCGGACAAGAAGAAAAGAATGTATGCAAGCGCCTTTGCGTATATTAGAAGCCAGACTGGAATGAATAAGAAGGAGTTTGCTGAATACTTTGGAATTCCTTATAGAACTTTACAGGACTGGGAGCTTGGAAATACCCAGGCTCCGGAATATGTGATCCGATTAATTGCTTATAAAGTACAGATGGAGAAGGAAAGGGGGAACCTATGATGACAGTATTATATGGTATTGGAACAGTTTTAAGATTTATTCTTAGAGTAGTATTATTGCCGGTACAGGCAGTACTTACACTTGTGATGCTTGCGATGGCATTTATAGGTAGCCTTGCATGCACTTTATTTGAAATCCTTGGAACGCTAGGCGTAATCTGTGGCTTGTATGAATTTATTAGCAGCACAGGTTCTGCTATCTCTGGATGGCAGTTTTTGATAGGCGGCATTCTTCTAGTTATTATCCCTCAAGCTTTGCTAATTTGGGGAGAAGCGGGATTATTGAATTTAAAGGATCTTTTGGCAAGAATATAGATTAATATTAATTTACTAAAAGGAGAGCAGTAAAAGCTCTCCTTTTTTCGTTCCTGCATTGACAGTATAATTTATTGAGAGTAAAATAACAGTGTTACGTAACAGTGTTATCAAAAAAGAAAAACGATGGTGTGACATATGAAAACAGATAATGGAACCAAAGAAAAACTTTTAAATAGCGCAAAAGAAGAATTCATGGAAAAGGGTTTCCAGAATGCTTCGCTTCGAAAAATATGCAGCAAAGCGGGAGTAACAACTGGTGCAGTTTATTGTTTCTTTGGAGATAAAGAAGGATTGCTTACCGGTTTAGTAGAGAATGTGTATCAAAACGTTATGCATACGATTAGCAATCATATGAAGGAAATGTCATCTGATGGCTTTGCTGCTCATATGCATGAGATTGGAGACCATGATTCTTTTGTTGAAGAGTTGGTTCACACGTTATATCAGGACTATGATGCAGTGGTACTTCTGATGTCAAAATCTGCCGGATCAAAATTTGAAAATGTGGTAGAGGATCTAATATCTCAAGTAGAATCACGACTTGGTGATTTGGCGGAAACATATGCTAAATCAGTTCAAGGTAAGAGTGTAAATTACTATATGGTTCATTGGCTATCACACTTGTCAGTAATGTCGTTTGTTCATGCTTTGACACATTTCGAAGATGAGAGTGAAGCTCTAAAATATATGAAACCTGCAATGGAACATCTAATTGTGGGCTGGAGGAATTTTATACTAGAAGATGTAGAGGCGTAGGTTAGTGTTGGACAATTATATTCGAATTAATTGGCATCCGTTTGTTTGAGAGGGTGAAGACATCATGGAAAGATACTTGAAGGAAACACGAATGATAAATTATTCAGATGAGAGTATTCAAAATCTGATCCAAAATAGAGGATGGAAAGAATTAGATACGTATGAATGCTTAAAGTCTATCTACGATTTTGTAAGGGATGAAATACTTTTTGGATACAATGTTGACGACAATATCCCAGCATCAAAAGTTCTTAGCGATGGTTATGGTCAATGCAACACAAAAGGAACGTTGTTTATGGCGTTGCTTCGCGCCTGTGGTATTCCTTGTCGAGTTCATGGATTTACTATCAATAAAGAATTGCAAAAAGGAGCAATGACAGGATTTGTTTATAAAAATGCGCCACAAAATGTTTTTCATAGTTGGGTAGAAGTGTACTTTGAAGATCATTGGTATGAGTTGGAAGCATTTATACTTGATAAGTCTTATGTAAATAAGCTTCAGAAAAGGTTTGCAGATTGTACAGGTGCATTCTGCGGATATGGTGTAGCAGTTAAGGATTTTCATAATCCTGTTTTAGATTTCAATAAGAATAATACTTACATTCAAAGTGAAGGAATTAATCAAGATTTTGGCGTATATGATTGTCCCGACAATCTGCTTGTAGAGCATCATCAGGAGATGTCACCACTTAAGGCATTTGGGTACAAGCACATTGGAAGGCATTTAATGAATCATAATGTTAAAAGGATAAGGAATAAATAGAAAATAATAATACATATGTGAAAGGCTTTGTTATGAGGACAGCGGAAGAATACAAAAATATGACAATTAAAGAATTTACCAAAGCTGCAGATGTATATGAGTCTGATCAGGCTGGTATATATGAAATATGTAAGGATGATTATCCATATATCGCAGCTGAATTAGATAAAGAAGAATATCACGATTTGTTAGACTGCGGATGTGGTACAGGTCCAATGATATCTCTTTTACATAAAATGGACTCAAAAAAACATTATACTGGATTGGATATTACTCCAAGAATGATAGAGGTAGCTAAGGCAAAGAATCTTAGCGGTGTAGATTGGGTAGTTGGGGACTGTGAAGATTTACCATTCGAGGAAAACTCCTTTGATGTAATCATTTGTTCCAATAGCTTTCATCATTATCCTAATCCACAGAATTTTTTCTATAGCGTTAAACGTGTGTTGAGACCAAATGGAAGATTGATTTTGCAGGATTATACAGCGCCAAGTATTGTGCTATGGTTTATGAATCATACAGAAATGCCAATTTCTAATCTTTTCGGTCATGGAGATGTTAAAGCATATTCATTAAATGAGATAAAGGCTTTTTGTGAAAAAGCGGGGTTATCGATTGATAATCTGGAGGCATGTAAAAAGTTTAGAATGCATTTGGTGGCGAGAAAATAAATGTAATAGTTAAAAAATGTGGGTATGACCGACATTGTCTCGTTTTGACTCGTTTTGTCTCGTCTCGACCGACATTAGCACTTTTCTTAAAGATTTAAGCGTCCACATGACCAAACCCTCAAGGTCGTGTGTGGCGTTTTTTTGTTGTCCGAAACTGGAAAGCGCGCGCCGGTGTTTCTATTAAAACTGTCAAAGAACTATTGCAACAGGGTTGCTAATATATCAGGAATATTGATTTGGTATTCCGTGACGACTAAGGATTCTGTATAATTAAAGGCAGTGAAATATACAAATCGGCAGTTTGTAAGGCTCTTATGTTAGAGAAAGAGCTCGAAAACTTCCAGTTTGTAGGAGGCATGTGATATGAAAGTTTTAATCATTAACGGTCAGAATCATCATGGGTCGACGTACCATATTGGCAAAGAGTTGGCAGACAAAATCGGCGGCGAGACAACGGAGTTTTTCCTTCCCAAAGATTTTGGAGAATTCTGTATTGGATGTACCAACTGCTTTGTAAAGGGTGAAGAGCACTGTCCACATCATGAAAAACTAAAGCCAATCGTCGAGGCTCTTGATGAGGCGGATGTTGTAATTCTAACAAGTCCTGTATACGTGATGCACGCAACCGGCTCTATGAAGGCGTTTTTGGATCATCTTGGTTATCGCTGGATGGTTCATCGTCCTGAGGAAAAGATGTTTTAAAAGCAGGGTGTTTGTATCAGTACTGCAGCCGGAGCAGGAATGAAGTCTACCAATAAGGCTATGGCAGACAGTCTTTTTAACTGGGGAATTCCGAAGATATATAAATATGGGATGGCAGTTGCTGCTACCGGTTGGGAGGAAGTTTCCGAAAAGAAACTGGCTAAGATCCATAAGGACATGGATCGACTTGCGACAGATATTAAAAACAATCATGGTAAAGTGAAGCCGGGAATGAAATTAAAAGGCTGGTTTATGATATGTCGAATGATACAAAAGAATGGATATAACCCTTTGGATATGGATTATTGGAAGCAAAAAGGTTGGACGGAGGGCAATCGTCCTTGGAAGGCTTGATGTGACATTGAAATTAGCTCAATAGGAAGAAATAGTTTGAGTTGTTCAGATGATGAATTATATATGAAGAGAGAAAAAATGAAAAAAATACTTAGAATTACTGGGAAGATTTTATTACTACTAGTTATAGTGTTGGTTTTTCTTATTGGTGGAATTTTTATCTATAACAAGATTATGCTTGTATCTGAAGAGGCGCTAATAGAGAAACCTATTGGGCAATATGTCGAGGTGGATGGTCACAAGATGAATATATACACCGAAGGCGAAGGAAAACATACACTTCTTTTCCTTTCAGGTTCTGGAACAGCTGCACCAGTTCTTGATTTTAAAAGTTTGTATTCTCTTTTGAGTAGTGATTATAGAATAGTTGTTATCGAAAAATTTGGGTATGGGTTTAGTGATGTAGTTGATAGTGAGAGATCCTTTGAAACTATTCTTAGACAAGATAGGGAAGCACTCACCAAGGCAGGAATAGAAGGCCCGTATATTCTTTGTCCACATTCTATGTCAGGAATTGAGGCAATAATGTGGGCTCAAAATTATCCGGATGAAGTGGAAGCTATTGTTGGTCTTGATATGGCACTTCCGAGAGCCTACGATAATTGGGACTGGGACAGCACGATTAAAAAGGAAAGGCTTGCAGCTTTTGCTCGTGAACTAGGAATAGTTAGGTTTTTTTATTCTGATAGTCAGCTTCCAGAAAAACTTACAGACAAAGAAAAGAAGATTTATAGGGCGCTTGCTGCAAGTAAAGCAGTAAATACTTGTATCATAAATGAGGGTTTGGCAATTCCGGATGCAGTAACAGAAATTGATAGAAAGCCCAAGCCTGATATACCAATGCTTATGTTTGTATCAGATGGACATGAAACAGGTGTTGAAAATTGGATAGAGATTCAAATTGATTATATTTCAGATCTTACAAATGCAGAAGTTATAGAACTGGATTGTGGTCATTATGTACATAATTTTAGGCAAGATATAATAGCTGAGAAACTCGTAGAATTTATTGAAGAAGATTCAGAGGAAGAGGTAGAGATGATATTACAAATTGATGGAAAAGAAATACCAGTGACCTGGGAAGATAATGCATCTGTGGATGCCTTGAGTGAACTTGCAGCTAATGGCCTAGAAATCCAGATGTCTATGTACGGTGGATTTGAGCAGGTGGGCTCCATTGGCTCAAGCATTGCCAGAGATGATAAGCAGACCACCACAAGTGCCGGTGATATCGTGCTCTATTCAGGCAATCAGATTGTTGTATTCTATGGCTCTAATTCATGGGCATACACCAAGCTTGGTAAAATCAATCTGTCTGAAGATGAGCTGACTGAGTTATTAGGTAATGGGGATGTGACATTGACATTGTCTCGATAATATGGATTTCATAATGCACAATATACACTAGGCAAACTCATCAGTATTTGTTAGGGAGAAGGTACTATAAAAATGCAAAAAAATGGATGTGTGAAAGTTGGTAATACAGTCATGTATTATGTGGCCTTCGGAGAAGGAAAAAAGAATCTTGTAGTTTTACCTGGCTTGTCAGATGGATTGTGGACGGTAAAGGGAAAGGCTATGCTTCTGGCAGGTTCCTACAAAAGGTTTTTTAAGGATTATACTGTTTACATGTTTAGTAGGAAGAATGAGATTCCAGAGGGGTATTCAATAGAAGAAATGGCAGATGATCAGGCAATAGCTATGAGGAATCTTGGGATAGACAGGGCAATGGTTATGGGGGTATCCCAGGGAGGGATGATTTCTCAATATCTGGCGGCGAAGCATTCCGAGTTAGTTGAGAAATTGATTCTCGTGGTTACTGCACCATATGCCAATGAAACAATTAAAAACGTAGTTACGAAATGGATAGAAATGACACGAAATGCTACTCATACAGAGCTGATGCTGGATACAGCGGAGAAAGTTTATACAGAGGAATTCAACGAGAAGAATAAGAAGTATTTACCATTTCTGGCTAGATTTACAAAGCCTAAGAATTATGACAGGTTTTGCAAAAACGCATATGCGATATTAAACTTCGACGCAAGACCGGTTTTATCAAAAATAAAATGTCCTACATATATTATGTCTGGCGACAGTGACAATACAGTTGGAAATGATGCTCCTTATGAGTTAAAGGCTGGGATTGAGCACAGTGAGATGCTTATCTTTGTAGGTTTGGGCCACGGATTGTTTGAAGAGGATAAGGATTTTTACAATAAAGTATTTGAGTTTTGTGAAAGATAAATTCGGGTAAATCGGCAGTTTGTAGAAAAAGGCTTAACGAATGAGAGGAGACTTCTGTCGGTTTTTCCGATAAAAGTTGTGAAGGAGTATTTATGGTAAAAAAAATAGTTAGAGATCCACTGTTTTTACAACAGAAGTCTGAGCCTGCCACAGAGGCTGACGCGCAGGTTATAGTGGATTTAATTGATACATTAAAAGCAAATTTAGATAGATGTGTGGGCATGGCTGCTAATATGATTGGCGTAAAAAAGCAAATCATAGTTGTGGCTGCAGGGCCTTTCATTTTCCCGATGGTCAATCCGGTGATTACTGCCAAGAGCGGTAAGTATGAGACAGAGGAAAGCTGCCTGTCGTTGGACGGTGAAAGACCATGCGTTAGATATAAGGAAATAGAAGTGGACTATCTTGATCAAAACTTTAAGCCTCAGCATGGCAAGTACAAAGATTTTACAGCACAGATTATACAGCATGAAATCCAGCATTTTAGCGGGGAATTAATCTAGTTATAGTAATATGATTTAAGAGGACTTTATTAAACAACAACTGGAGGATGAGATGGAAGATTTGAAAGCCGGTGAGTTAAAAATGACAGTATCATCTGTTTGCAGGAGTGAACAGGGGGATAAGTATGCGTTTGTTACATTTCAGGATGGTGTTAGGACAGCTGAAGGGAAAATTCCTGACTGTAAAATATTAAAAAATGATGGGTTTGCAGAGATTGAAGTGCAGCAGTTGGAAAGATATTTAAAAGAACACCTTACAGAGCTTAAAAAAATGGCTGCTTCCATAGATATTTTTTCTGCTTTCAAAGGTGAATAAAAG
Organism: Pseudobutyrivibrio sp. LB2011; assembly: GCF_000701765.1. Classification (NCBI taxonomy): domain Bacteria; kingdom Bacillati; phylum Bacillota; class Clostridia; order Lachnospirales; family Lachnospiraceae; genus Pseudobutyrivibrio; species Pseudobutyrivibrio sp. LB2011. The sequence goes on from NZ_JNJS01000001.1 coordinate 138,826, forward strand.
AAGCATTTATATTTATTACTAATCCTTTCAAAAATAGGGAAAAGCTTATGCTTGTTACTCGCTTTTCTCTCAGAGTGAATAGTGCCACAAAAATGACAACTAGCCATTGCTAGATGTCATTTTTTTTGTTAGACTACCCACTTTATGAGAGAAAGGATATTAAAAACATGAAAGGATTGAACTCTAATTACACTCGAGCGGGCCACCAGGCCTGTAGTATTATTTTAATCACATCATTATTATTAATATTGCATTGCTATTGCTATCTCAGAAGCTATGCCATGGAAATGGTAGAGGAAGAAGCGATAATTGTTGAAGAAGAAATAGCAATGAAAAGCACAGAAATAATCTCAGAAATTATTGAAGATGCTGGAAGCTCTATAGAAGAAGTTGAAGAAGAAATTGAGGAAGTTGAAAAAACTGTATATGAGATTCCTAGTAGCTATGTAAATCCTGTATCTGGAAACACAGTTAGCTACAAGGGTGGAAAAACCATCGAGCGTTCAAGCAAAATCACATATGGTGATTTAGGAGATATTAATGACTTAGCTGAACCTGATAGCGATGGCTTTATGAAGCTGGACGATAGATATTTGATTGCAGTCGGAAGTAGATTTGATACAGCGGCTGGTCAGTACATTGATCTTGTTCTTGAAAATGGCGTTATTATTGAATGCATAATGGGTGACGCGAAAGCAGATGTAGATACAGATTCAACAAACACATTCACATATAAATCAAGCTGCTGCAGCGAATTCATTATCGATGAAGCATCAATCCGCAACGATATTTATGAAAGAGGAAATGCTTCGCTTAAATATGAATCATGGGATTCGCCAGTTGTTAGTATAGTTGTCTACGATCAGTATTGCGAAATGTAGACAATTGAAAAATAATGGGGAAATTGGTAGCATAACAATAGAATGCAAATAAAGGGGGCTAACAGAATATTGTTATGGGGTTTAATATTGGACCAGTAAGACTGACAGAACTATACCGAAAGAAATATGATGCTTTTACAGAAAATTTGGGATTAGCTATATCTGAAGGTAAGAAAATCTCTTTCGCAGATAATGACATAACCAATCTTTTAAAGCTTCAGCATGAGCGCATCATGGATAAGGGCCTTTCGATTGATTATGAGGTTACCGATAAAGAAGAAGCAGACGAATTAGATTTGGGCCCAATGGTTCTTAGCGATTGGAAAGATGCTCACTATCAGAATTACGTTTGTCTTGAGGAATATGATGTAAAACGAACTGTGAAGCAGGATGGCAAAAAGCAATACAGCGATCGCAGACACAACACACTTCATACTGTCATTACAGATGTGACAAGCGGAATAAGAGCTGATTTGGAACCTTGTACTTGCCCCAACTGTGGCGCAGTAAGTACCATTTCTAGATTGGTGGATGGCTGTCCATATTGCAAAACCATGTACAAGATGGACGATTTGTTCCCACGTATCACCAGATATTATTTTACCGAGGACGCTGCTCCAAAGGAGCGAGAAGACACCAGGCTTCGCGGAAAGGTGTTGCTTGGCGGGTTAATTTTGGGATTCATTATCGGAGCAATCTTGAATCTGTATACCATAAACATATACGATGGGGACTATAATCTTTTTGAACATTTTGTTGTAACTATTTTTGGTATGCTGATTACTTACTCAGCCTTTTGCGTGCTGGATGTTCTAAATCTTATACGCAGGGGTATAGTTAATAATGCAGGTAAATGGGGCACGGCAGGCACACATGGCAAGTTCGAACACATGATGAAGGCCTATAGCCCAGAGTTTTCCTTCGATTATTTTTCGGGAAAGGCCTTATCCCTTATTAAGACAGCCGTGTATTCAAAAGATGAGCAGGATTTGCTTTTTTACAAGGGACCAGCTCTCGATAAAAGATTCAAAGATATTATCGACATGAACTATGGCAATGCCATGAAGCTTATTAGCTTTACGGAAAATAATGGTTCGGTGACCGTTGCCATGGATGTGTTCTTTGATACGCTGTATGCTTTTGATAACAAAATTAGATACAAGCACGAAAAATACAGAGCTGTATTTCGCAGAAGAGTAGATATTCCGTTGAACCTTCAGTTTTCAATGACACGAATATCTTGCCCAAAATGCTCTGGAAGTTTCAATGCAGTCCTCAACAAGAACTGTCCATTCTGTGGAACTGAATACGATATAGAGTCCCAGGATTGGGTATTGTTGGAACTTAGTCAATACAACTAACGAGGAGTAATTGAGCTATGAACAAAAACGAAAGCAAGTATTTCAAATCGGCAGAAAAGATGCACACTGCGCTTATTTCATTAATAGAAAAGAAAGAATTTGAGCTGATTACTGTTAAAGAGATATGTGAAGTGGCAGGGGTTAACAGATCCACATTTTATCTGCATTATGACAATACGAATGATCTTTTAAAGGAGACCATTGAGGCAGTTTATAAAGATTTCTTCAGCAGGTTTTCTGTAGAGGGGCCTAAGGAAGTTAATATTGCTGATAAGACCGATGAGGAACTGTTTTTGGTTACACCTAAATATTTGATGCCATATTTGGAATTTGTGGAGGACAATCGCAAGCTCTTTCTTATTATGTATGAAAAGAATGAGATGATGGGGGCTGAGAAAACCTACGAGAAATGGTTTACAGATATTTTTGGACCGATACTTAGCAGGTTTGGAGTATCTGAAGAAGAACAGCCATTCATCATGATATTCTATTTGAATGGTATCATAGGTTTGATTAACGAGTGGCTGGCTAGGGATTGTGCACAGTCAAAAGAGGAAATAATTAGCATAATTCAAAAGTGTATTTTGAGGCCTGCGCATTAGCAACTAAAACTAAATAAATGAAAATACAACACTTTTCATGAATCGTGTTGGGACCTTAGTCCCTGAAATCAACACTTTTCGTGGAAAGTGTTGTTCTGTTTATAGAATCTTTTTCCTATAATCACATCAAGCTCAAAGCAAGGAGCTAAAAAATGAAAGTGATGGAGGTAAAGATAAATGAGCAAGAAGATTTATTTAGTAACAGGTGCAGCAGGTTTTTTAGGCAGCACAGTATGTAGACAGCTTATTGATCGCGGCGAAAATGTAAGAGCGTTTGTATTGGCTGGAGATAAATCGGCACAATTTCTTCCAAAGGAAGTTGAAATTGTATACGGAGATCTTTGCAACAAGGATGACTTGGAAAGATTCTTTACTATTGAAGATGATGCTGAAGTAGTGGTACTTCACATTGCTAGTATTGTTACCGTAAATCCGGATTACAGCCAAAAGGTTATGGATGTAAATGTGGGCGGAACAGAAAACATAGTAGAAATGTGCAAGTCACATAAGGTATCTAAGCTGGTTTATTGCTCATCAACAGGAGCTATTCCAGAAGAGGAAAAAGGAACAATCAGAGAATGCGAAGGTTCTATTCCACTTGATCCAGAGCGAATCAAAGGATGTTATTCAATGTCAAAAGCTATGGCTACAAATGTAGTATTGAAGGCAGCAGCTGATGGATTAAACGCATGTGTAGTTCATCCTTCTGGCATCCTTGGACCAGAAGATTTTGCAATGGGCGAAACAACAAAGACACTTGTAGATATCATCAACGGTGAAATGCCTGCTGGAATAGATGGCAGCTTCAATTTATGTGATGTAAGAGATTTGGCAGACGGTGTTATTGGCGCAGCAGACAAGGGAAAGAGTGGAGAGTGTTACATTCTTGGAAATGAGCCAGTCAGCTTTAAAGATTTCACCAAGCTTGTCTCAGAGGAAAGCGGCTGCAAGCCATTGAAATTCTTTTTGCCAATTTCAGCTGCAAATTTACTTGCAAAGATGCTTGAAAAGAAGGCTAAGAAAACAGGCGAAAAGCCACTTATGACTACATTCTCTGTATACAATTTGGCAAGAAATAATCGATTTGATTCAAGTAAAGCAGCCAAGGAACTTGGCTATACAACCAGACCATACAGAGAAACAATTCGTGATGAAATCAGATGGTTAAAAGACACAGGAAAAATAGCGTAAATAATTTTGATTATGATGGAGGAAAACAAAATGAACAATTTAGACAAAGTATATGCAGAAAGTATTGCAAAGGACTATATGCCAAAGGAAACAAGCAAGGTGCGCCAGCTGAAGAAGCTTGATGACAAGGCGAAAAAGCCAGCATTTATTACAGCTTTATCGGTAGGTATAGTAGGTGCTTTGATTTTAGGAACCGGAATGTGCTTTTCTATGGGCGTGCTTGGATCTGGCATAGCAGCAATGGTATTTGGAATAATTCTTGGAATTATAGGAATTGCAATTTGCATCATTAACTATCCACTATATTTAAAACTACTAAAAAAGGGAAAGTCTATGTATGCATATGAAATTATAGAGCTAGCAAAAGAAATAACTGAAGAATAATAGTAGGAGACAACAAATTCCAGATAGTGTGAATATTTTTCTTTATTTATGAAGCCATAACATATAGAATAGAAACAATAATTAAGAGAGCAGGGGGAATAAGTCGTGGTTTTTGAAGAAAAAGAAATCATATTAAAAGATGGAAGAAAATGTAAGTTGCGTTCCATTGATAAGAGCGATGCTGCAGATATGATTGAATATTTACGCATTGTCTCTGGTGAAACTGAGTTTCTGCTTCGTTATGCAGATGAAGTGACATACACTATTGAGGACGAAGCAAAGCTTCTTGAGGGCAAGCGCAATGCTCCTAGGGAAATAATGATGGCAGCAGAAGTGGAAGGAAAGCTTGCAGGCACATGTTGCATTATGACAAAGGGAGAGATTCGCAGAATTCGTCATCGTTGTGGCTTCGCAATAGCATTGGCACAGGAGTTTTGTGATGCAGGCCTAGGCACTGAAATGATGAAGTATTCTTTATCTCTGGCTAAAGATATGGGATATGAGCAGGTTGAGTTAGGTGTGGTTGATGGCAATAACCGAGCAAAGCATCTTTATGAAAAGATGGGATTTGTTGAAATCGGCAAGACGCTAAAGGCACTGAAGTATGATGATGGTAGATATCGCGATGAGTTTACTATGGTGAAAATGCTATAGGATGCACAGGAGAAGGAGAATATATGAAAAAAGTACTGAAAGTGTTAGGGTGCGTTTTGGTTTTAATCATCTGCGTGGCTTTGATCGCACTGGGAATTACAGGCATTCGCACAAAGCTTACGCAGGATGATTATTCCAGTGTATATACAGATGAAAAATATCAGACTCCTGTGGGGGCTGAAAATGTTGAGGTAATTACCCAGGATATTTCTTGCGGATATGCTGTAATTGAAATGTTTTCAGCCTGGAATGGTGGCGACATTACAGAAGAAAGCTTGTATGACCAATATGGCAAGGTTGTCACTTCTACAGGAAATAAGTTTTGCCAGGAGATGAATAAACAGTTTCCTGAGTACAAAACAGAGATTCACAAGTATGTGAAAAACACCGAGTTCATCGACATCATGTACGATACTCTGGCATCTGGAAAGCCTGTGCCATTTGAATGGGCAGCTTTGTATGGAGACGAATGGACTTTGCATTATTCATTGATTGTCGCTGCAGATATTCAAAATGACAAAATCACTGTAGCCAATCCATACGGTTATTACGAGGAGCTTACACTGGAAGAGCTACTGGAGCGAACCAGCTTTCAGGCATATGAAAATATGCCACTGTTTATGAAGATGGGATTCGCCATTGGATTGTTTGAGAAGAATACAATTTATTCGGTTGAGTAGGTTTGGTGCTCTGTAGATTGATACATTAATGTGGATTCATAATTCGTGACTTGAGGAGAAATTTAGTTAAGTTAAAATATGAAAACCTATTTTTCACTTAAAAAGTGATTTGGCAGTTAAGTGAATATGGGAAGAATAAAAATAAACTTAAAATAAGTTAAAATATTTTAGATAAAGTTAAGTCAATTATTAGATAATCAAAAATTAACTTAATAAACAGTGTGATTGAGTTAAGTTTATTTTGCTTATTACATAATAAACTTAAGAAGCGGAGATTTTAGGATGAAAAAGTTAAGTTTATTTTGAGATATTTTTAATACACTTAATGCCATGTTTCATTTTTAAGTGAGATTAAAAAATTTTTAGATTCACTTAACTTTTATTCAATTTGCATGTAAGTGAATTTGGGGATTTCAGTAATTCACTTAACTTGGCTCCAGAAGGAGAGAGTTTAATTACAATTAGACAGATGTGGATGACTTTTGGATAATAAAACAAGATAATTGCCATAAAAAAGACATAAGAAAGAATATCCTATATGATAGAGACTAGAACAATAGACACAACAAACATAGCTGACGCTATAAAAATATACAATTCAAATACAGATTTTTTAATTCATCATTTAGGGGAAGATTATATCGATGAAAGCTTCCTTAAAAATGAGCTTGAAGAAATGCAGGCCCATGGTTTTACATCGAACTATATATTTGTAGATAATGAGCCAATCGGCATCCTTGACTATATGATAAATGCTGAAGGATATGTATATCTTTCTTTGCTTATGCTTACAAAGGAAAAGCAGAAAAAAGGTTTAGGTACGATTGTTTACAAATACTTTGAAAACTGGGTTCGTAATTCTGGAGCACAAATTATTAGAATTGATGTGGTTGATGACTATGAAAATAATGTTCTTCCGTTCTGGGAGAAGATGGGATTTAAGACAAAGAGACGGGATGAATTGACTTGGGGCAACAAGAAATCATCAGTCTCAGTTATGGAGAAGGTATTATAAAATGCCCTACGTATATTATGTCAGGTCACTGCGATTGTACAAAAACGTCTTAAAATGTTACACTTAGAAGTAGCGTCTTGAGACGTTTTTTCTTATGCAATACAGCAGAAAGGATTGATATAGATGAAAGTAGTATTTATGGGTACACCGGATTTTGCGGTGGAGACTTTAAAGGCAATATATGAGGCTGGGCACGAGGTTATCCTTGCAGTGTCTCAGCCAGATAAGCCAAAGGGACGTAGTGGTAAGCTTCAGCCTACTCCAGTAAAGGAATTTGCAATGGAGCATGATATCCCAGTTTATCAGCCAGTTAAAATCAGGGCAGAGGAGTCAGTTGAGTATTTAAGACAGTTCCAGGCAGATGTATTTGTTGTGGCTGCATTTGGACAGATTCTTCCAAAGGTTATCCTTGATATGCCACGCCTTGGCTGTGTAAATGTGCACGGCTCACTTCTTCCAAAGTATCGTGGTGCAGCGCCAATTCAGTGGGCTGTTATCAACGGGGAAAAGGTTTCAGGAAACACAACAATGCTTATGGGCCCAGGTCTTGATGATGGCGATATGCTTCTTAAATCAGAGATTGAGCTCGCTAAAGACGAGACAGGCGGCAGCCTTTTTGATAAGCTTGCTCTTGATGGTGGACAGCTTGCAGTAAAGACAATTGAGGCTCTTGATAGAGGAGAAATCACACCAATCCCTCAGGATGAATCACAGGCTACACACGTAGGCATGATTTCAAAGGATATGGGAAATATTGATTGGACTAAGCCAGCAGAGGAAATCGAGCGCCTTATCAGAGGTCTTAATCCATGGCCATCAGCATTTACATTTATTAATGGTAAGCAGCTAAAGCTTTGGAAAGCAACTGTAGTTGATAAATCAGGCGAGCCAGGTACAGTTATCGATGTAAATAAAAACGTATTTACCATAGCTTGCGGCAGCAAGGCGCTTGAGATTAATGAGCTTCAGCTTGAAGGCAAAAAGCGTATGGCAGCTGGTGATTTCCTTAGAGGATATCAGCTTGAGACTGGTGCCAAACTATCAAATAGTAAGAATTAATTAGAGGATATTTGATGTCAGATAACAATAAGATAAACACGAGAATGATTGCTTTTGAAACTCTACTTGAGATTCTTGAGCATGGTCAGTTCTCTCATATATATTTAAAAGCTGTTTTAGATAAATACGCTTATCTTGATAAAAACGAGAGAGCATTTATCACGCGTCTTGTAAACGGCACAGTGGAGCGAAAGCTTCAGCTTGATTACATCATCGACAGCTTTTCAAAAACAAAGGTTAAAAAAATGAAGCCTGTAATTCGCACCATTATGCGAATGGGAGCTTATGAAATTTTTTACATGGATTCCGTTCCAGACTCTGCAACCTGCAATGAATATGTAAAGATTGCAAAGAAAAAAGGCTTTACTGGTTTGTCGGGATTTGTTAACGGAGTACTTAGAAACATATCTCGACAAAAATCAGAAGTTAAGTTTACAGATTTGTGCACAAAGTACTCTATGCCACAGTGGATTGTGGACAAGTGGACTTCAGAGTATGGCAAAGAACAGACAGAAGAAATTCTCAAGGGATTCTACGAGCCACAGGATCTTTGCATTAGGGTTAACCTTAGCAAAGTGACCAGGGAAGAACTGAAAGAGAAACTGGAAAGCAGAAATATTTCAGTACGTATATGCGATACAATTGACAGCGCATGCTACATCAATGGATATGATTCTCTGGCAAGTATTCCAGAATTTAATCAAGGGCTTTTCTATATTCAGGATTATTCTTCACAGCTTGTACCATACAAGGCAGGCATCAAGGATACTGATAAAGTCATAGATGTGTGTGCAGCACCGGGAGGCAAGGCACTTCATGCGGCGCAGATTGCTTCCCAAGGAAGTGTAGAAGCCAGAGACCTTACCGAGGCAAAGGTTTCACTTATAAATGAAAACATACAGCGTACTGGGGCTACAAACATCACTGCCAAGCAGTGGGATGCCACAGAATTTGACCAGGCAGCAGAAAATCAGTATGATGTGGTAATTGCTGATTTACCATGTTCAGGTCTTGGTATTATCAGAAAGAAGCCGGATATTAAATACAATCAGACAGAAGAAAGCTTGAATGAGCTGGTTCAGCTTCAGGCAAATATTCTAGATACTGTTTGTAAGTATGTAAAGGACGGCGGAACATTGTGCTATAGCACATGTACTATTAATAAAGATGAAAACGAAAATCAGGTAAGCAACTTCTTATCATCACATAAGGACTTTACAATGGTTAACATGGAACAGCTATTGCCTGATTCTAGTCACGATGGATTTTTTATATGTGTAATGAAAAAGAACTAGTAGACCTTAGGTCACTAAACTTAAACGAACTAACAGAATTTGTTACAGCTGACTTGGGAGAGCCAAAGTTTAGAGCAAAGCAGCTCTATGAGTGGATGCACCAGCATTTGGCACAGGATTATGACGAGATGAAAAACATTCCAAAGTCTCTCAAGGAAAAGCTTGCAGACAGATGCAACTACCATCCATTGAAGCAGATTGATTTGCAGGTTTCCAAAATCGATGGTACTCGCAAATACCTTTTTGAGCTTTATGATGGAGAAATGGTAGAGAGTGTTTGGATGAGCTACAAGCATGGCAACTCTGTGTGTATCAGCTCTCAGGTTGGATGTAAAATGGGATGCCGTTTCTGCGCATCTACACTCAACGGATGGGTGAGAAACCTGACAGCTTCAGAGATGCTTGGACAGATTTATGCCATCCAAAGGGATACAGGAGAGCGTGTTTCAAACTTGGTTGTTATGGGCACAGGCGAGCCAATGGACAACTATGATAATATAGTTAAATTTGTTAGACTATTATCAGATGAAAACGGACTGAATATCTCACAGCGAAATATCACAGTCAGCACATGCGGTATTGTTCCTCGCATAAAGCAGCTTGCGGATGAGGATTTGACAATCACACTTGCCATTTCTTTGCATGCGCCAAACCAGCAGAAGCGAGCAGAGCTTATGCCAATTGCAAACAAGTATGAGATTCACGAGTTAATCGATGCTTGTGAATACTATTTCAACAAGACAGGTCGAAGAATCACCTTCGAATATTCTCTTGTTGGTGGCGTCAATGATAGAGACCAGGATGCCACAGAATTAGGTGAATTAATAGGCCATCTTAACTGCCATGTAAACCTTATTCCGGTGAACCCAATTAAGGAGCGCGATTTCGTTTCACCAAGCATGGACAGGGCCTACGCATTCCAAAAAAAGATTGAAAAATACGTGAATAATGCTACTATTAGAAGGGAAATGGGTCGCGATATTGACGGGGCCTGTGGACAACTTAGAAAGCGAACAATGGACGCAAAAGACGCTTCGAAAGGGACTACTTAATGATAAGCTATGAAAAAACTGATGTCGGTGTCAAGAGAAAGGTAAATCAAGACACTATCTATGCATCTGACACAAGGGTTGGAAAGCTTCCAAACCTTTACATTGTGGCCGATGGCATGGGTGGAGAATTGGCAGGTGATTATGCTTCTGCAAAATGCGTGGAAATCATAATCGATTCAATTACCAATTCAAATGAGCTTGAGACTGTCAGAATCTTAGAGCAGGCAATTCAGACAGCAAACAATCGCATATTTACAGAGTCTCATAAGGATTCTAGTAAAACTGGTATGGGGACTACTTTGGTCTTGGCTACAGTTTTTGATGGACATCTTTATGTGGCAAATGTGGGTGATAGTAGACTCTATGTTGCTAATGGAGCAATGTTAAAGCAGGTTACAAAGGACCACTCTGTTGTTGCTGAACTAGTTAGAACTGGTGAGTTAGATAAAGACGATGCTAAATATGACAAACGTAAGAACATGATTACTCGAGCTATCGGGGCCGAAGAAACTATTACACCAGATTATTTTGATGTGGAAATCAGCGGTAATGAACACATCCTACTTTGTTCAGATGGATTGACCAACATGGTCGAGGATCAGGAAATTTATGAGATTCTCACATCTGAGGAAACCATTGAAAGCAGGGCAAACAAGCTCGTTGAGCGTGCCAATGCAAATGGTGGCAAAGACAATGTTTCAGTTATTATTATCGAATAAGAAATAGGTTGTATAAAGGAGAATACATGATTACACAAGGCGTATTTATAGCGGATAGATATGAAGTAATAGATAGAGTTGGATCAGGCGGAATGTCTGATGTTTATCGTGCAAAGGATCACATTCTTGGTCGTGAAGTTGCAATAAAAATATTAAAGCAGGAGTTTTCCGAGGATGCTACTTTCGTAGCAAAGTTCAGAACTGAGGCTCAGTCAGCAGCAGGTCTTGAACATCCAAATATCGTTAATATATATGATGTAGGTTCTGAAAACGGAATGTACTTCATTGTTATGGAGTATGTAGAGGGGATTACTCTCAAGACATACATCGAGAAAAAGGGACAGCTCAATTTCAAGGAAGCTATCTCAATTGCCATCCAGGTTGGACGTGGTATCGAGGCAGCTCATCAAAAGGGCATTATCCATCGTGATATTAAGCCACAGAACATTATCATTTCCACAGAAGGAAAGGTTAAGGTTACTGATTTTGGTATTGCTCATGCAGCAAGCTCAAACACAATCCACGCTGATGTGATGGGATCAGTTCATTATTCATCACCAGAGCAGGCTAGAAACGGTTTTGTTGATGGAAAGAGTGACATTTATTCACTTGGTATTGTTATGTACGAAATGGTCACAGGCCGTGTTCCATTCGATGGAGACAATACAGTTGCAATCGCAATCCAGCATTTACAGGAGGAGATGGTAGCACCTTCAGCATATGCTCCAGATCTTCCAATTTCACTTGAGAAAATCATCCTCAAGGCTACAATGAAGTCACCAGATAGAAGATATCCAACTATCTCTGACATGCTTATGGATTTAAAGAAAGCACTTGTTAGCCCTAATGAGGATTTCGTTACAATCGTTGGTGCAGCAGATCTTGGCCAGACAAAGGTTATGCCTAAGGTTCCTGTTGAGACAGAGGAATCAATCACAAAGAAGGCTGCAGCAGCACTTATCTTCGACGATGATTATGACGACGAAGAAGAGTACTACGATGACGATGAATATTACGATGATGACGATTATTATGACGACGATGACGAGGATGAAGAAGATTCTAAGATGGACAGAATCATGACATTCGCAGGCATTGGTGTTGGTGTTGCTATCGTTGCTATCTTAGTTGCTATTCTTGGAAATGTATTTGGCGTTTTCAACTTTGGCGCAAAGAAAGTAACAATGATTAACGTTGTTGGTTCATCTTATGAGGCAGCTGTTGAGCAGTTGGAAGGGCTTGGTCTTGATACAGAGGACAATATTGTTGTTTCATACGAGGAAAACGACGATTACGAAGATGGCACAGTTATTTACCAGTCAGTAGCAGAGGGCGAGGAGTTCTCTCTCAAAGATACATTAAGACTTACTGTTGCAGGTGAAGATACATCAAGCAGCTCAGGTGATTCATCAAGCTCAGATAGTTCAAGCTCTAGCGACTCAAGTAGCTCTAATAGCTCAAGCAGTTCAAGTAGCTCTAGCAGCTCTAGCAATGACAACTCATCATCTAGCTCAACAGATTCTGATTCAACAGTTGCAGTACCAAGCGTAGTTGGTCTTTCACAGGCAGAAGCTACAACTGTTTTGGATGCAAAGGGAATCGTTGTTACAAGCACAACACAGGAGTACTCAGATGATGTTGCATCTGGCTCAGTAATCAGCCAGTCAATCGAAGCAGGTGAAATGGTTGCACCAAACACAAGCATTACACTTGTTATCAGTAAAGGTAAGAAAGAGACTACATACAGCTACACAGTTTCAAACCCATTTGATGGTCCATGTACTTACTCAATTGCAGAGACAAACCAGTCAGGTAATATTCCAAAGAATGGTGCAATCAACATTAGCAATTCACCAAAGTCATCACTTACTATTACTTTGACTTACACTCCTACAATTACTGCATCAGATGGAAGCACAGTAGCTCTTGATGATCAAACTGAAACCAAAACCGAAACTATACAGGGTACAGTTGAGCAATAATGACAGGAAAAATAATTAAAGGTATCGCCGGGTTCTACTACGTATACGTGGAGGACCAGGGCGTATACGAGTGCAAGGCAAAGGGAGCCTTCAGAAAAGATAAAATAAAGCCTTTGGTAGGGGATGACGTTACAATTGACGTCATCTCTTCCGAGGAAATGACGGGCAATGTTATAAGCATTTTGCCGCGAAAGTCTGAGCTTATCAGACCGGCTGTTGCAAATGTTGATCAAGCATTGCTCATTTTTGCAACTAAAAATCCTGAGCCAAATCTTAATCTTTTGGACAGATTCCTCTGTATGATGGAAGAGCAGGATTTGCCTATCGTCATATGCTTCAACAAAGAAGACATAGCAGACGATGGCTTTGAAGAGAGAATGCGAGCTACTTACGAAAAAGCAGGATACAAAGTTATTTTCTGTTCTGCAAAAAACGACGAGGGCATAGATGGCATTCGAGAAATATTAAAAGGCAAAACATCTACCGTTGCAGGACCATCCGGTGTTGGCAAAAGCTCTATAGTCAATAAACTGACTGAGGGCCAGACCATGGAAACTGGAGAGGTTTCTGAAAAAATCGGTAGAGGAAAACATACGACACGTCATTCCGAGCTTTTATATTTAGGTGACGACACATTCATTATGGACACACCAGGTTTCTCATCTTTGTTTGTTCCAAAGATAGAGCCTGTGGATTTATATACCTTATTTCCAGAGTTTATTGAGCCAGCTTCTTACTGCAAGTTTACAGGCTGCGCTCATGACAAGGAGCCTAGCTGCGGCGTAAAAGATGCAGTAGCATCTGGTGAAATCGCAGCCAGCAGATACGAGAACTACCTTCAGATTTATTCTGAAATGGTTAATGAAAGGAATAATAAATACAGGTAATGATTATGGAAAAATGTTTAGCACCTTCAATTTTGTCAGCGGATTTTGGAATTTTAAAACAACAGCTAGAAGTCATTGATGAGGCTGGAGCACAGTACGTTCATTTCGATGTAATGGACGGTGTTTTTGTGCCAAGCATCAGCTTTGGACTTCCTGTTCTAAAAACAATTCGTAAATACACAGACAGAATGATGGATGTGCATTTGATGATAGTGGATCCTGAGCGTTACGTTAAGGATTTTGCTGAGGCAGGAGCAGATATTATTACAGTTCATGCTGAGGCTTGTAAGCATTTGGATGCAACGATTGAATTGATTAAGGCCAGTGGTGCTATGGCCGGTGTAGCAATCAATCCAGCAACTCCACTTAGTGCAATTAGCCATGTTTTGGAAAAGGTAGATATGGTTCTTATCATGACAGTTAACCCAGGTTTTGGTGGACAGTCATTGATTCCATACACACTTGATAAGGTAAGAGAGCTATCACAGCTTTTAAATCAAAAGGGATTAAAGATTGATATTGAAGTTGATGGTGGCATTAATAAAGACACTATTGATGATGCTTTAGATGCAGGAGCCAATATTATCGTAGCTGGCTCAGCTGTGTTTAACGGCGATATTTCAGCAAACGTTGAAGCTCTTATGGAGAAAATGCGATGATAGCAATTATTGGTGGCGGTAGCATCAATAAGAATTTCATAAGTGAGTTCATAAGCAAGCTTGATGAAGCTTCGTTAAGTATAATTGCTTGCGATAGTGGCTATGAAAACTGTCTGGATATAGGGCAGGAGCCAGATATTGTTATAGGAGATTTCGATTCCATATCAAAGGACGCATACGAAAAGCTTCAGCATAGCAATGCCGAGGTAATCAAGCTCAATCCTGTAAAGGATGATACAGATATTGAAGCAGCGTTAAATATAGCTATTCGCAAGTCAATGGTAGGGGATTATATTTACCTTTTAGGTGCCACAGGCAAACGCCTGGATCATTTCCTTGGAAATGTAAATCTTCTTGGTATGGGTTGTTTGAAGCAGCGTAAAGTTGTAATTGTAGATGAGTATAATTACATTCAAATGATTTCTGCCGGGCAGGTTCTTAATCTTTCTAGAGAGGGAGCGGAAGCACAATTTGGTCATTATATTTCAATATTCCCTTATGGAGGCAAGGCCACGGGCGTGACTATGACAGGTTTCAAATATCCTTTGGAAAATGCCACTATAGAAGGATTCAATACCCTGACTGTTAGCAATGAAATTACAGAAGAGGTTGGCAGTATTTCATTAAAAGAAGGATATTTAATAGTGTGTGAAACAAGAGATGCAATTTAGCATCTCTTTTTTTAATGAGAAGATTTCTTAATAAGGCTAAAAGATGCAAACACCTATTGACCTAGTAGGTGTTTGGTGATATCTTCATTAACAGACTAGGTTACTAGGTAAAAGGAGCAACTTAGAATAATGTTAAAGAAAGGTAGTAGTTATGTTTGTATATGCAGATAATGCAGCGACAACAGCTGTTAGTAAAAAAGTAGTGGATGCCATGCTTCCATATTTCACAGAAGTATATGGAAATCCATCAAGCCTTTATTCGGTAGGCCAGAAGGCAAAGGAAGTATTAGAGGAATCAAGAGAAAAGGTGGCAGCCATTTTAGGTGCGAAGCCTAGAGAAATATATTTTACATCAGGCGGAAGTGAGGCAGATAATCAGGCAATCATGTCTGCCGCAAAAGCAGGTGCAAAGAAGGGGAAGAAGCACATCATTTCTTCGAAGTTTGAGCATCATGCAGTGCTTCACACACTTCAGGCATTGGAAAAGGAAGGCTTTGAAATCACACTTGTAGATGTACATGAGAATGGTGTGGTAGATCCAAAGGAAATCGAGGATGCGATTCGTGAGGATACAGCACTTGTTACTATCATGTATGCCAACAACGAAATCGGAACAATTCAGCCAATCGCAGAAATCGGAAGAATCTGTCGTGAGAAGAAGGTATGGTTCCATACAGATGCAGTTCAGGCTATTAGCCATGTTCACATCAATGTTGAAGAGCAGAATATTGATATGCTTTCAATTTCTGCCCACAAGTTCCATGGCCCAAAGGGTGTAGGAGTTCTTTATGTAAAGGGCGGTATCCCAGTGTCTAACGTAATCTACGGTGGCGCTCAGGAAAGAGGAAAGAGAGCAGGTACAGAAAATCTTGCAGGCATTGTAGGTCTTACAGTTGCACTTGAGGATGCTGTTGCAAATATTGACGCAAATAATGAGCATCTTGCACCTCTTCAGGAAAGACTTATCCAGGGATTATCTCAGATTCCCTACTCAGAGTTAAATGGAGACAGACATGCTAGAGTTACATCAAATGTAAACTTCTGCTTCGAGGGAATTGAGGGAGAATCACTTTTACTTTTACTTGACGATAAGGGTGTAGCAGTTTCATCAGGCTCAGCTTGTACATCTGGCTCATTAGACCCAAGCCATGTACTACTTGCAATTGGTAGACCACACGAGGTAGCTCACGGCTCACTAAGAATCTCACTTGGCGAGGATGCAACAGAGGAGCAGGTGGACTACATTATTAAATCTGTTTCAGAGGTAATTGAGTATCTTAGAAGCTTTTCACCATTCTGGGGTGATTTAATTAGCGGCAAGAGAAATCACGTATTTGCAGAGCACAAGGAAATCGCTTAAACACACAAGAGAGAAGGAGTAGAAAGATGGCATTATATAGCGAAAAGGTCATGGACCATTTTAGAAACCCAAGAAATGTAGGAGTTATTGAAGACGCCGATGGAGTAGGTGAAGTTGGAAATCCAGTCTGTGGCGATATCATGAAAATATATCTTAAGATTAATGACCAGCAGATTATCGATGACGTTAAGTTTGAGACATTTGGATGTGGTAGCGCCATTGCATCAAGCTCAATGGCAACAGAACTTATTATGGGAAAGCCGGTATCAGAAGCTTTACAGCTTACTAACAAGGCTGTTACTGAGGCACTAGATGGGCTTCCACCACATAAGCTTCACTGTTCAGTTCTTGCTGAAGAAGCAATAAAATCTGCTGTAAAGGACTACTACGACAAAAATGACATAGAGTACGATCCAGCAGATTTTCCTGAAGAGCATGATTGTGAAGCTTGTCACGTAAACTAAGCTTCGTTTACAAGATCACTGAGCTTCTTTCCATAGAAGAAATCACGCTCTAACAAATAAAACTCGGTCCACATAGGAAGAGTTTTGCATACACCTTCACGAGGGCAGTCTTTTGCACCGTCGGCTAAGCAAGCCACAGGAGCAAGGCTGCCTTCAAGCAATTCTATAATCTCACCAATAGAATATTCCTCAGGCTTTCTGGTAAGACGATATCCGCCGCCTTTTCCACTAACTCCAGACACAAGTCCACCTTTAACCAATTCCTTAACTATTATTTCCAAATACTTCTTAGAAATATCCTGGCGCTCAGCAATATCCTTAAGTGGAATATAAGCCTCGCTATCTTGCTGCGCCAAGTCTATCATTACACGAAGTGCATATCTACCTTTAGTACTAAACATATCGTACCTCCTTAATAACACTATAATATCCTAGGTAAATAGGTAAATCAAGGGGGATTAGGTGGATGGTGGCTTGCTATAGGTTTTGTTGATAACGGTGTATAGGAAACCTTGATTATAAAACCTATTGACCTAGTAGGTAATAAGGGGTAAGATATCACACATAACAAGGAAGGAGGTAGCAGATGAAAAACATATCATCCTGGTGTCACCTATTCATTTGGGAGAAAAGGTATGGCAGAACAATTATGATCCTGAATTCAATGAACACTCTGTAGTGATTTCTAAAGAATTGAAAGCAGTCTTTAGAAAGCTCGCCGAGGAGTATGACTGTAAGTTTTTGGCAGCATCTGATGTGGCGGAGCCATCAGAATTGGATCAGGAGCACATGGACGCCAAAAGCCATGAGTTACTCGCGGGAGCAATATATGAAAAGTTGGTAAAAATATAAAGATAGAAAGAGGACGATTAATATGAAAAACAACTTACTTAAGAAATTATCAAGCGGATTACTTATTACAGCACTTACAGCTACAGCATTTGTTGGATGCGGAAACTCAAGTGCGGATGCAGGAGAGGAAGTAAAGGATGCAAGTGTGGAGGCAGGCGCAGAGGCAGCTGATTCAAATGCAGGCTTCAGAACACTTGATGAGATTAAGGAAAGCGGAACAATTAACATCGGCGTGTTCTCAGACAAGAGCCCATTTGGTTATGTAGATGAGAATGGTGAGTATGCAGGATACGATGTTTATTTTGCAGAGAGAATTGGTGAGGATCTTGGTGTTGAGATTAACTACGTATCAACAGAAGCTGCAAACAGAATTGAGTATCTTCAGACAGGAAAGGTTGATATCATTCTTGCAAACTTTACTGTAACAGAAGAGAGAGCTCAGGAGGTTGATTTCGCACTTCCATATATGAATGTTGCACTTGGCGTTGTATCACCTTCAGATGCTGTTATTGAGAGCCTTGATGATATAGGTGAGGATGATCAGGTAATTGTTATTTCTGGTACAACAGCAGAGACATACCTTACAAAGAACTATCCTGATATCAAGCTTCAGAAGTACGATGCATATGCAGAGGCAAAGACAGCATTTGAGAACGGCAACGGCGTAGCATGGGCAAACGATAATACAGAGGTTATCGCATTTGCGATAGAGAATGAAGGATACACAGTAGGTATTCCAGAGCTTGGTGACCAGGATACAATCGCTCCAGCTGTAACAAAGGGCAATGAGACACTTCTCAACTGGCTTAACGAAGAGCTTGATACACTTGGCGATGAGAACTTCTTCCACGCTGATTACGAGGCAACTCTTCTTGATACATACGGTGCTGACTATGAGGATACACTTGTAGTAGAGCAGTAAGATTCCTAAAGAAAATTTGAAAGGCTATTTATTTAGTAATGGATATAAGTATTCTTAGAGAATATATTCCACTATATAAAGAAGCACTTTTACTTACAATGAAGATAGGATGGCAGGGCATATTAATGAGTCTAATCATTGGACTCGTAGGCTCTGCTATCCTGCATTTTAAAGTTCCAGTGCTTAAAACAATAATTGGAATATATATTGAAATTTTTAGAAACACGCCACTTTTGGTTCAACTATTTTTTATTTACTTTGCGTTGCCAAAGGTGGGTATCAAAATAACTGCAGAAACATGCGGTATTCTAGGACTTGGCCTTCTAGGTGGAGCCTATATGATTGAAACCTTTAGAAGTGGTCTGGATGCAATTCCTGTAATACAAAAAGAAAGCGCACTTAGCCTTGGCATGAGTGAGTATCAGACCTTGTGGCATGTAATTATGCCGCAGGCAATTTCTATCAGCGTGCCGGGACTTTTGGCCAACGTAATATTCTTATTAAAAGAGACATCAGTGTTTTCAACAATCAGTCTTATGGACCTGATGTTTACTGCAAAGGATTTAATAGGAATGTACGCAAAGACAATTGAGTGTCTGTTTCTTTTGGTTGTATTCTACCTGATTATGCTCCTTCCAGTATCGATTGTAGGAGCGATTGTGGAAAGGAGGTTGCGCTATGGCCAGTTTGGGGATTGATGTTCTGTTCAAAGGAACAAACTTCATGAGATTGCTTCAGGGCTTGTGGGTTTTAATTGAAATCAGCCTTATATCCGTTGCAATTAGTATTTTACTTGGACTTGTTGTCGGTGTATTGATGACAGTCGATAATAAGATTTTAAAAGCGGTATTGAAGCTATATCTTGAAACAGTAAGAATCATGCCACAGATGGTGCTTCTTTTCATTGTGTATTTCGGAACTACCAGAGTTTTTGGTTGGGACTTATCAGCAGAAGCTTCAGCAATTTTTGTATTCACCTTCTGGGGCACAGCAGAGATGGGAGATTTGGTAAGAGGTTCTATAAAGAGTATTCCTCGTATCCAATTTGAATCTGCATATGCTCTTGGAATGGATAAGCTTCAGACCTATTTATACATAATACTGCCACAGACAATAAGACGTCTGATTCCGCTATCAATCAACCTTATAACCAGAATGATTAAGACAACATCACTTGTAATGATGATTGGTATTGTGGAAGTTTTGAAGGTAGGGCAGCAGATTATCGAGGCAAACAGAAACACTTCACCAAATGCTGCATTTGGCGTGTTTGGGGTTGTTATGCTTATGTATTTCCTTGTTTGCTGGCCAATCAGTAGACTTAGTATTTATTTGGAGAAAAGGTGGGCGTAATGAGCGAATTATTAAAGGTTACACATTTACATAAGGAATTTGGAAACAATGTTGTTTTGAAAGACATCAATCTTTCTGTAAAAAGAGGAGAGGTTGTAGTAATCATCGGACCATCAGGCTGTGGTAAAAGTACATTTTTAAGATGCTTGAATGGTTTGGAGGAAATTCAGGGAGGCATCATTACCGTTGATGGACTTCCAGTGGAGGCTGATAAAAGAGATATCACAAAGCTTCGTCAGAAGATTGGAATGGTGTTCCAGTCTTACGAATTGTTCCCTCACAAGACAGTAATTGAAAACATCATACTGGCACCTACTAAGGTTCAGAAGAGAAACAAGGAAGAGGTTACAAAGGAGGCAATAGAGCTTCTAGACAAGGTCGGTCTCTCTGATAAAAAGGATTATTATCCTAGACAGCTTTCTGGTGGACAGAAGCAGCGAGTTGCAATTGTACGTGCACTTGTAATGCATCCAGAGATTATACTTTTTGATGAGGTGACAGCGGCTCTTGATCCAGAGATGGTTCATGAGGTACTTGAAACTATGATTAAGCTGGCTAAAAGTGGCCGCACTATGCTCATAGTAACTCACGAAATGAGTTTTGCAGAGGCTGTTGCAGATAGAATCCTATTCTTCGACAATGGCGAGATAGTAGAAGAGACAGAAGACGTAAAGGGATTCTTTAAGGAACCTGTTACAGAACGAGCTCAAAAGTTCCTTAGAACCTTTGAGTATGATAGTGCCTTGTATATATAAACAAGCACAGTTGTCCTAGTGGTGACTAGAAAAACGTAACAAACATTTGTAGTTGCAGAAAATAGGCACAAAACCGTACTTATATTTTTTTTCTAATTCAACTGTTGATATTTCAAACATTTTGCGGCACATAGGGCAACGAAGTTTTACCATATCCATAAAAAACACCTACCTTTACTGTTTTATAAGGATATAGTAGCAACTAAATGTGAAAATAAAATATTAAAAATGTGACTATAGCTAGTTATAAATTCAATTTATAGCTAGCTATAGTTTTTGCTTATTGTAAAACCTATTGACTAGGTAGGTAATTAAATGTATTATCATTTCAACACAAAAACATATCAACCAGATAGGCAAAAAAAGGAGGAAGAATTATGAGCAATTATAGATTTGAAACTTTAGCACTTCATGTGGGCCAGGAAAACCCAGATCCAGCATCTGATGCAAGAGCAGTACCTATTTACCAGACTACTAGCTACGTATTCAGAGATTCACAGCATGCAGCAGATAGATTTGGTCTTGCTGATGCAGGTAACATTTATGGTCGTCTTACAAATTCTACTCAGGGTGTTTTAGAGGAGAGAGTTGCAGCACTTGAAGGTGGAAGCGCAGCACTTGCAGTTGCATCTGGTGCAGCAGCAATCACATACACAATCCAAGCACTTGCTGCAAACGGTGGACACATCGTAGCACAGAAGACAATCTACGGCGGAAGCTACAATCTTCTTGCTCATACTCTTACACAGTATGGAATCACAGCAACATTCGTAGATGCCCATAACTTAGATGAGGTTAAAAACGCAATTCAGGATAACACAAGAGCAATCTACTTAGAGACTCTTGGAAATCCTAACAGCGATATTCCAGATATCGATGCAATTGCAAAGATTGCACATGAAGCAGGTCTTCCACTTGTTGTTGACAACACATTTGGAGCAGCTTATTGGGTAAGACCAATTGAGCACGGCGCAGACATCGTTGTTCATTCAGCAACAAAGTTCTTCGGTGGACACGGAACAACACTTGGTGGTGTTATCGTAGAAGCTGGAAAGTATGATTGGAAGGCAAGCGGAAAGTACCCTAACATCGCAGAAGCGAATCCAAGCTATCATGGTGTATCATTTGCTGAGGTTGCCGGTCCTGCAGCATTTGTAACATACATCAGAGCTATTCTTCTTAGAGACACAGGGGCAACAATCTCACCATTTAATGCATTCCTCCTTTTGCAGGGAATTGAGACATTGCCTCTTCGTCTCGACAGACATGCAGAAAATACAAAGAAGGTTGTTGAGTTCTTGAAGAATCATCCAAAGGTAGCTCATGTAAATCATCCATCACTTGAGGATCATCCAGATCATGAGCTTTACAAGAAATACTTCCCAAAGGATGGCGGAAGCATTTTCACATTCGAAATCAAGGGTGGCAAGGAAGAAGCTTACAATTTTATTGATAGCCTTGAAATCTTCTCAATCCTTGCAAATGTAGCAGATGTAAAGAGCCTGGTTATTCACCCAGCGACAACAACTCATTCTCAGCTTACAGAGGAAGAGCTTTTAGATCAGGGAATTACACAGTCTACAATCAGACTTTCAATTGGTACAGAGCACATTGATGACATCATTGAGGATTTACAGAAGGGCTTTGATGCAATTGATGCAGAGAAGATTGAAGAAGTTTTTAATGCAGAAAAAAACGCAAATGCGGTATAATATAAAAAAACTAGGAGGAGACTTGAAATGTCAAAGATTTATAAAGGAGCTATTGAGTTAATTGGAAAGACTCCACTTGTTGAGGTGGTTAATATTGAAAAGGAGCTTGGGCTTGAGGCTACAGTTCTTGTAAAGCTTGAGTATTTCAATCCAGCTGGATCAGTAAAGGATAGAGTAGCAAAGGCTATGATCGAGGATGCAGAGGAGAGAGGTCTCCTCAAGGAAGGATCAGTAATCATCGAGCCAACTTCAGGAAACACAGGTATCGGTCTTGCAGCAATCGCAGCATCAAAGGGATACCGTGCAATCCTTACAATGCCAGAGACAATGTCAGTTGAGCGTAGAAATATCCTTAAGGCATATGGCGCTGAAATCGTTCTTACAGAAGGCTCAAAGGGTATGAAGGGGGCTATCGCAAAGGCTGAGGAGCTTGCAGCTGAAATCGAGGGAAGCTTTATCCCTGGTCAGTTTGTAAATCCAGCAAATGCAACAGCTCACAGAACAACTACAGGTCCAGAAATCTGGGAAGACACAGATGGAAATGTTGATATCTTCATCGCTGGTGTAGGTACTGGTGGAACAGTCACAGGTGTAGGTGAGTACCTTAAGTCACAGAAGCCAGATGTTAAGATTGTTGCACTTGAGCCAAAGGATTCACCTGTTCTTTCAGAGGGACGTGCAGGTGCACACAAGATTCAGGGTATCGGCGCAGGATTTGTTCCAGACGTATTAAATACAGAGATTTACGATGAGATTTTCGTAGCAGACAGTGCAGATGCATTTGCAGCAGCAAAGCTTCTCGCAAAGAAGGAAGGAATCTCAGTTGGTATTTCTTCAGGAGCAGCTCTCCACGGAGCAATCGAGCTCGCAAAGAAGCCAGAGAATAAGGGAAAGACAATTGTAGCTTTACTTCCTGATTCAGGTGATAGATATTATTCAACACCATTATTCACAGAATAAAAAAAAGCCAACCTTTTTATAAAGGTTGGCTTTTTTTTATTTCTGTGTGAAGTAGCTATCTATACCGTTTGTTATGCCCTGGGCGAGCTTTAACTGGTATTCGTCGTCCACTAGCTTAGCTTCTTCGTCGGCGTCTGTGAGGTCACCAACTTCTACGATGGCGGTAGGAGATGCACACCAGTTGATGATAGGTTTGTCATCGTCTTCGGTGACGCCTGAGTTATCACACTCAACTTCCTGGACAACAGAGCCTAGGATTGCATCTGATAATAATCTAGCATCATTGTAATTTCCATAGTTGTATGGATTATCTTCTGACTGACATACAACAGAAACTCCATTGTTTTCCCCAGTCTGAATTACTATAAATGCATCGGCATTTGCAGTGTTGGCAATCATTGCACGGTCGCCACTGCTAAGATTTACATCGTTTTCATTTCTGGTAAGGAGTACGGTGTAGCCCTGCTTGCTAAGAAGAGAAGATGTCTTCAAGGCAATCTGCAGATTCAGCTCATATTCGTGAATTCCTGTTTCGGCTCCATCCACACCAGTTGTGGCACGTGCAGTTGTTTTGAAAGCTCCAGGCCCAATTGGTTCCTTTCGATTGTTGGCATTCATCTGACAGCCAGGATCAATCACAATTACTTTCTGGGTAGATGTCTCTTTAACAGGTTGTTTTGCATCTACAGTGATAGAAGGACAAACCATTGCAACTAGGAGCATTACTACAACATATTTTCGTAAGAGCTTTCTAATTGGTTTCATTTGTAAATCACACTCCCTTCCAAAAATCTCTCTATAATGATTATCGGACACTGATGTGAAAAAACTATGTAAATTCTGTATATTTTAAGGCTTTTTTACCAGTAATTTGCAAAGCCAAGTTCTATTAAACGATTAGTTTCATAATAACGTGATGATTTTACGGTTCCATCGTACATTGTGCGGTTCTTTCCACCAAGTACAACAGTGATAATTGTCTTGCCTTCTCTTGAAGCAACAGTCACAAGACACTGGCCAGCGCGGTTGGCTGTTCCTGTTTTGCCGCCTACTACGTATGGGTTGTAGTAAGCGGAGTCTGGAATTACGAGAGCGTCAGTGTTTACAAGTGCTCTAGGAGCAGCGCACATGTTTGTGGCTGGAAGCACAGCGCTTGCCATACCAAAATACTGCTTGAACAATGGATGAGCGTAAGCGTTAGCTGTAATCAAATACAGTGAGTAAGCGTTTGTGTACATGTTTTTATCTGGATAGCCAGATGGATTAGTAAAGTTTGTATTTACACAACCAAGCTGAGTTGCTCTAGCATTCATAAGTGCTACGAAGTTTGATACGGAACCGGCAACGGCCTCAGCAAGAATATTGCAGGCCTGGCAATCAGAGCTAACCATCATTGCTGTAAGAAGCTGATCAACTGTAAGGATTTCTCCTGCTTGAAGTCTTGGCTCCACATGGCTTGCGTCTGATGGAAGAGAAGCAACTGCTGTTGCAGAAGTCAAAACAGGTGTATCTAAAGTAAGCTGTCCAGCTTCGATTGCTTCTATTACAAGAAGAGCAGTCATGATTTTGGTTGTGCTGGCTGGCTCAAGCTTGTCGTTTGCTCCCTGACTATAAATGATTTTGCCAGATGCTGCGTTAGCAACAAGGGCTGCATTCACATCATATGAAGTAAATCGAACAGCAGTAGTGTTTGCTGCAGCAGAAAGTGCCTGCTGTGAAATATAGTAAGTTGCGCCATCAAGGCTAACCTGCCAAAAGCCATTTGATGTCTGGCCGGTAACCTGTACAGGTGTATTAACTGCGAGAGTTTTTACGAAAGTGGTGGTATCTGCATCAGCAAATACTTCAGTACCATTGCAGGACAAAAGCACTGCAGATATAGGTGTAACAGAATAATAAGCAGCCTCAGCCTGAAGTGATGCCATAGGCACTGTAAAACTAATAGTCAATGCCAAGGCTAGGGACAAGGCAGTCTTAGTAAAAATCTTTTTTAATTTTTTTAGGTTCAAATTAATATTTCCTCCATATTCAAATGTTATTTTTATTTTATCAGAACAAAGAAAAAAATAAAATTTGAAAAAAGGTGTTGACAAATAAAATTTAATTGCGTACAATTCAATCATAATCAATTGCACACAATTAAATTAAAAGAAATATGAACATGTTTTTCTGTGAAGGAGGAAAAGTAATGAGATTTTATGATCTTACAGTTGAAAAGACAAATGGCGAGCAGCAGGCTATGAGCGATTATCAGGGAAAGGTTGTCATGATTGTCAACACAGCTACAGGATGCGGTTTCACACCACAGTACAAGGACATCGAAAGCATCTATGAGCAGTACCACGCTCAGGGCTTCGAAATCGTAGATGTTCCTTGCAACCAGTTTGCAGGTCAGACACCTGGAAACGACGAGGAAATTCACGAGTTCTGCCAGCTTCACTACAACACACAGTTCCCTCAGATGAAGAAGGCTGATGTAAATGGCGAAACAGCTATCGAGCTTTTCAAGTATCTTAAGTCTCAGAAGGGCTTTGAAGGATTTGGTAAGGGTGCTAAGGCACTTGCTATGAGCGCAATGCTCAAGAAGATTGACAAGGATTACAAGAACAATCCAGAAATCAAATGGAACTTTACAAAGTTCATCGTTGACCGTCAGGGTAATGTAGTTGCCCGTTTCGAGCCAACAGCTGACATGAAAGAAGTCGAGAAGTGTGTAGCTTCTTTGATTTAGTCTAATATATTCGTATTATTTCTCCCTTTTTGTTAGGACTAGGCACGCCCATGCCTGGTCCTTTTATTTTTGCCAGACATCATGTAGAGGTTAGCATATGATTTATATACGGTTTTTTTGCAAATTTAATGAAGAAATGGGGGGATTTTTGTGTATAATGTAGATGTAAACTTTTGCGTGTACGATGGAGAATAATAAATGAATTTTGAATTTGCTTTAGATAAGCTTAATAATTATAAGAATAATTTAAATAGAGAATGGCTTTTGACAAATGGCCTTGGTGGATATGGAAGCAGTAGCATTATCGGTGCACACTCGAGAATTCATCAGGGCTATTTGATTGCTAGCTTGCAGGCGCCGGTTGATAGAGTGCTTGCGTTTTCAAAGACAAATGAGCGCCTTGTGTGTGGTAGCAGAATTTATGATTTGACTACAGCTCAGCATAAGGGCCCTTATACTAGCGAGTTTAATCAGGGTAATATGCACTTGAGTCAGTTTAAGTATGATGGCAATGTTACCTTTATTTATGAGGCGGGTGGTATGCGTCTCACAAAGACAATTACTTTGGTTCATGAGAAGAATCAGTGTACTATCGCATATACGTTGGAGAATAATGGTCCGGCAGCAGGTGTAGTTATCACACCTCTTATGAATTATAGAAAGCACTCAGCTCATATGACTATCAATGATTTGAGATTTGAGTTGCCAGAGGAAGTTTTCCAGGAGATTCGTAACGAGAATAATGGCAATGTAGGTTTTTACTATAGTCCTGTTAGCAATTCAGATGTGAGAATTTCTCTTATTTCTGCAGGCTGTGAGATGGTAAAGCGCAACAACGTGTACGATGAAAATATGGAGCTTCAGCATGAGCTTGATGATGGCAAGGATGGTTTGGATTGTCATATTAAGCCATACGATTTTGTTATGGAAGTTGCTGCAGGTGGAGTTTCAAAGGCTTCATTTGTTTGTTCTGTGGATGTGAAATCCAGCACTGGTCGCAAGAAGGTTAACTGGCCAGATTTTGAAGATATTGATAGAGATACAGCTTTTGTAGAGGCTGAAAAAGAGAAGAATAGAGTCCAGGCGCTTATTGAAACTGCTGGATTTGATGAGGATGATGAGCTTGCACAGGTTCTTACTGTTGCGGCAAATCAGTTTATCGTAAAGAGAAAGTCTTCTAATAAAAAGAGTATTATTGCAGGCTATCCATGGCTCACAGACCGTGGTAGAGATGCAATGGTGGCGTTCACAGGCATTTGCCTGGAGACAGGTCACTTTGATGATGCCAAATCAATTCTTCTTACATATGCAAAGTATATTAAAAATGGTTTGCTTCCTAATGAGTTCCCAGAGGAGGGAGGCACACCTTCAAACAATACAGCGGATGCGTCACTTTGGTATTTCTATGCAGTTTATAATTATCTGAAATACGTTGATAACGATGAGGCATGGAAGTTTGTTGAGGATGAAATTTATCCTCATCTTCAGGAAATCATGGGAGCGTACAGAAAGGGTACATCATATTCTATCAAGATGGATGATGATGCTTTGATGCAGGTAGGCAAGTGCAAGCCTGTTGATATTAATGCTCTTTGGTACAACGCACTTATGACAATGGAGGAAATCTCACGAGGAATCGCCAGAAGAACTCACAACAAGCCAGAGAACTATCTGGCATACGCAGGTGGTTGCAGCCAGCTTGCTATCTGGGTTAAGGAGGCATTCAACACAGATTTCTGGTACGAAGAGGGCGGCTACCTATACAATTCCATCAGCGAGGAGGAGAAGGATACAGCGCTCTGCCCTGATCAGCTTTTTGCTATCAGCCTTCCATTTACAATGCTTGACGTTGAAAAGGAAAAGTCTGTAGTAAAGGTCGTAAAAGACAATCTGTATGTTGGTGTTGGTATCAAATCATTGGAGGAAGGCACAGCCTGGGGCTTCATGCTAGGTGCATTTATTGAGGCATATCTTAAGGTTGGCGGACATAGCGCACAGGCTATCGAAGAAGCAAAGGCTATGTTTGAGCCAGTAGAAAAGCATCTTGTAACAGAATGTATTGGCAATTACTCAGAGAACTTTAACAGTGAAAAGCCATATCAGCCAAAGGGATGCTTTGCGCAGGCTTGGTCTGTAGGCGAAATACTTAGAGCATATGCACTCCTTAAAAAATAGTTTTGAGGGAAGAATATGATTAAAACAAGATTACTAAAAATGATGAAGCAAGGCACACGCCACGTGTTCATGTCAATTCTATGGCAGTGGCTTGGTCTTGTTGCTCAGATTATCATAGTAGGTTGCTTTGCCAGAATTATTGGCGGCACATACGCCGGCAAATTAGATACAAAGCACCTGGTGATTTATCTTGCAGTTGCCTTGTTTTGCATTTTTTCTAGATTAGTTTTTGACAGACTCTACACTGAAGCTTCTTTTGAAGCCAGTGTAGATGTGAAAAAAACGATGCGAGAGGAAATCTACAGCAAGCTTCTTCGTCTTGGAAGCAGCTACCGTAGCAAGGTATCCTCTGCGCAGATTACCCAGATGATGGGAGAGGGCGTTGATCAGCTGGAGATATACTTTGGAAAGTATATCAGCCAATTCGTATATGCGTTAATTGCTCCCCTCACATTATTTGGAATTCTATTTCAATACAATTTGAGAGCGGCAGTTGTTCTACTAGTCGCAGTTCCACTTATTCCAATTGTTATCATGATAGTTATGAAGGTTGCCAGAAAGCTTTTGGACAAATACTTCAAAGTGTACTATGGCCTGGGAGATACATTCCTTGAAAAGCTTCATGGTCTTACCACTCTAAAGATTTATGAGTCTGATGGACAGGCAGCGGAGGAGATGGATGTAGAGTCAGAGCGTTTTAGAAAAATCACCATGAAGGTTCTTTCTATGCAGCTCAACAGTACCATCGTTATGGATATTGTTGCCTATGCAGGAGCAGCAGTGGGAATCATCACCACAATCAGTGAGTTCCTAGATGGAAATATGACTCTCGTTAGCGCCATTATGTTTTTGCTTTTATCGGCAGAGTTTTTCCTTCCAATGAGACTCCTTGGCTCATACTTCCACATTGGTATGAATGGAATGAAGGCGGCAGACAAGATATTCGAGTTCTTAGATTTGCCAGAGCCTGAGGCAGGGAAGTATTTAATTTCAGAGGGACCATACGACATTCGATTTAAGGGGGTGTCATTTGCTTACAATAAAGAGGAGACATTAAAGGATATCTCCATGGATATTCAGGCGGGACAGCTTGTTTCAATTGTAGGTGTGTCAGGCTCAGGAAAGTCCACAATCGCCAGCCTCCTAAGACAGCAAAACAGAAACTACAAGGGATCAATTACTGTTGCAGGCAAGGAGCTTAAAAATATCTCCGAAGCATCACTTATGTCTGCCATGACAGCCGTTTCTTTGAATAGCTATATTTTCCATGGAACAGTTCGTGACAATCTTCATTTGGGTAAGCCAAAGGCTAATGATACAAAGCTTGTAAACATTCTAAAGCTTCTAAATCTTTGGGATGAGCTTGCGCCTTTAGGCGGACTGGAGTTTGAATTGGCAGAAGGCGGAGCCAATATTTCAGGCGGTCAAAAGCAGCGCCTATGTATAGCAAGAGCCTTGCTTAAAAACTCACCAATTTATATTTTTGATGAAGCTACTAGCAATATAGATATGGAATCAGAAGAAATCATAATGAATATTATCCGCAAGCTTTCAAAGGAGCTAGGAAAGACGGTTATCCTTATATCACATCGTCTGGCAAATGTTGTGAAGTCTGATCAGATATTTATGCTGGATGGGGGAAGTATTGTAGAATCTGGAACTCATAGTCAGCTGATTAAAAAGAATGGAGCCTACGCTACTCTTTACAAGAAGCAGCATGCTTTGGAAAACTATGCAGGAGGTGCCATGTAATGAAGAATCAAACATCTGGATTAAAAATCATGGCACGTCTAATCGGCCTGGTGAAACCACTGATATTTATTATGATTCTTGGAATTTTGCTGGGAAGCCTTGGGCATTTATGCGCCATTTTTGTAACAGTGCTTGGAGCTGAGGGCATAGTTATGGTAATCAACAGTCTGGAGAACCCAGTACTTGTTCGTACCTTGCCAAAGTTTTTCCAGCTTATTGTAGTAGTTGCAATACTTAGAGGTTTGCTTCATTATGGGGAGCAATATTGCAATCACTACATCGCCTTTAGAATTCTGGCCATCATCAGACACAAGGTTTTCGATAAGCTTCGTGTGCTGTGCCCAGCCAAGCTAGAAACAAAAGAAAAGGGTAATCTTATTACCATGATTACCACTGATATAGAGCTTTTGGAGGTGTTCTTTGCTCACACCATTTCACCTATCGCAATTGCGATAATAGTGTCATTGTTTATGTCAGGATTTTTGTGGCTACAGTATCCAGTGGCAGGTATTATTGCTGCTATTGCTTACCTGACTGTAGGTGGAATGATTCCTGTTTCTAACGAGATGAGTTCTGCCGAGGCAGGGCTTAAATTCAGAAACAAGTTTGGCAAGATGAACAGCTTTATCCTAGGTGCTTTATATGGCATCGATGATACCATTCAATTCAAAAATGGTCATAAGCAGCTAAACAGATTAAATGCAAAATCAGATAATCTGGCTGAAATCAAATCTGATTTGGTGGACTACGAAAAGAATCAGAAGCTACTTACAAATCTGTCTATACAGGCGTTTTCATTAATCATTTTGGCGGTAATGGTTGTTGCCTACAACAAAGGCCGTGTCTCATTTGAACAGGTGATGATAGCTGTTGTTGGTATGATGAGTTCATTTGGGCCAGTGGTTGCCCTTGCATCATTGTCAAACAATCTGAATCAGACTCTTGCCAGTGGCGAGCGAGTCCTAGCACTTCTTGATGAAAAGCCTCTTGTAGAGGAAGAGACTGATGGGGTGGATTTGGAAATGGTTGCCAACTCAAAGGGCAATATCGCCACAGTAAACAATGTTTCATTTGCCTATGAGGATGTGGAGGTCATCAAGGACAGAACCATCGATATTCCAAAGGGACAAATCCTCGGAATCCATGGTCCAAGCGGCTGCGGCAAATCCACATTGCTTAGACTTTTAATGGGATTTTGGAAGCCTGATAAGGGGCAGATTTATTACTACGACAAAACTGAGGGGCCTATCCAGATAGGTGATGTGAACACGGCGTCCCTCAGAAAGAATCAATCCTTTGTCACCCAGGAAACCTGGATTAGCCAGGACACTATTGCTAAAAATATAGCAGTGGCCAAGCCAGATGCAACCATAGAAGAGATTATGGAAGCAGCGAAGAAAGCCAGCATTCATGAGTTTATTATGAGTCTTCCAGAAGGCTATGATACAAAGGTGGGAGAACTTGGCTCTACACTTTCTGGTGGAGAAAAACAAAGAATTGGTATAGCCCGTGCATTTTTGCATGGTGGTAATATGCTCCTTCTTGATGAGCCTACCAGCTCACTGGATTCTTTAAACGAAGGAATCATCCTGAAATCCCTCAAGGAAGAGGCCAAGGACAAGACTGTAGTGTTAATTTCTCACAGAAAATCTACCATGGGTGTGGCGGATTCCGTAATAGATTTTTAAAAAAGATATGTTAAACTATGGCTTATGAAGAAATATCTTAGTTTATTATTAGTATTTACCATAATCATTAGCTTCGTAGGATGTGGAAAGAGCTCTGAAGTAGGAGACGTGGATGTGGATTTAACCACAATGTCATCTACCATGGTTTATTCCTATGTGGCAGACATGCTTGCAAATCCATCCAACTACAAGGGGCAGCTTGTGCGAATGGATGGGGACAGCAACACCACTCATGGTGGCACACATTCTTGTATTGTTTACGACGCTTTGGGGTGCTGCACTGAGGGAATTGAGTACCTGCTTCCTGAGGACGAGGAGTACCCGGACGACGGTGAGGCAATCACAGTAGTTGGTACTTTTGCCACATATACAAAGGGCGAGGGTAAATATTTTGTATTGATTGACGCAGTCATCGAGTAAAGTTCAGATAAATTTTAGAAAAATTTAAGAGAGTTTACCAAGGTTTTTTGGTAAACTCTTTTTATGTGGAATAATTATCATTGAAACTAAATTTGTTTAGGATTCAATAAGAAATAGGAGAAAGTTTTGGAAGAAAGTATATATGGCAACCATCGCAGTGAGATGGAAAATGTTATGAATATAATCCTTGGTTCAATTGATGAGCTGAGGGAGGATATGATAAAGGAATTTGGCAGTGATCCGGTGGAACATTGTCTGGCTCGTATTAAGGACGAGGAAAGCATGCGTGAAAAATGCAGAAGGCAGAATCTTCCTGAGACTACAGAATCAGCATTGGAACAGATTCATGATGCTATCGGAATCAGAGTAGTATGTGCCTTTATCAGCGATGTTTATTCTGTCCGCGACCACCTTAGAACACTTGATAAGGTGGAAGTAATCGAGGAAAAGGATTACATCAAACAAGCTAAGCCAAACGGCTACAGAAGCTTGCACATGATTCTGAAATACGATAATAAATATTTTGTAGAGATACAGTTAAGAACTATTTCTATGGATACTTGGGCTGCGTTAGAGCATCATATGCGCTACAAGAAAAAGGTATCCAAAAGCGATGCACTTATTAGCGCAGAGCTAAAAAGATGTGCCGATGAGTTGGCGTCTACTGATATGTCTATGCAGACCATCAGAGATTTGATTCGCTCAGAAAGCATTGACGAATAAGAGAGGAAATTTATGAAAATATTACTTGCTGAAGATACACTTGATTTAAATAAGGTTATTACATCCATGCTGGAAATGCAGGGATTTGTAGTAGACAGTGCCATTGATGGAGCACAGGCTTTAGAGCTTGCACTTAGCAATGGCTATGATGGCATCATCCTAGACATCATGATGCCAAAGATGGATGGACTTGAAGTATTAAAGGAAATCAGAAGAAGAAACATTGTTACACCAGTGCTGATGCTTACAGCAAAGGCAGAGGTGGATGACAGAGTAGAAGGACTGGATGCAGGAGCGGATGATTATCTTACCAAGCCATTTGCCATGAAAGAGCTGATGGCTAGAGTAAAGGCCATGACAAGACGAGGCAGCCAGTACGCAGCCAAGGAGCTTTCTTTTGGTGATATCACACTTAAATCCGAAAGTCTTGAGCTTATTAGTGCCAACACAGTTCGTCTGTCATTAAAGGAATTCTCATTGATGCAGGCTCTTCTTTTAAATCAGGAACATCCAGTGGACACAAACTATCTAATCGAGCATGTTTGGAATGATGAGACAGATGTTGAGGAAGACACAGTTTGGCTTTATGTAAACTTCTTACAGGGCAAGCTGGAGTACATTAATTCTGGAGTAACTATTAAAGGTGAAAAGGGCGGTTCTTTCCAGGTGGTAGTGAATGAGTGAAAAATCAATTCGAGCATTAAAGAATAAGTTCATAATTACTGCAATGGTGTCATTCTTTATTGTAATGAGCTTTATTGCAGGCTGCATTTATGTTATTAACTCACTGATGACTCGTGGACAAATCAAAGATAACATAATGTACATTGTTGAAAATGATGGTATCTTGCCTATGCAGTATGAAAGCATCGAATCAGATGATGCTAATGATAACAAAGATACAATCGATAATAACAACGATTTAGTGTATCAGCTTGAAAAGCTTTTTGGAGTGGATAGCGATTACAAATCTGATGAATTCTATTATTCAACCAGATATTTTGCGGTCACCTACACTGAAGACGGAGATGTTGAAAAGGTAATTACATCCCACACTGCAGCAGTGGAGGCGGATCAGGCAGTTACATATGCCAACACGGTCATGAAGCGCTGGTTCAAGTTTGGAAGCTACGATGACTATTATTATATGGTTGCCGCAAGAGATGCCGGTGGCACAATCGTTGTAGTTTTGGATTGTAGCACTCAGGTTGCTATCAATCGTCGACTTGTATTACTGGCTTGTATCCTGATTGGATTTGGTATGGTGATTTCTGCAGTTGTTATCAAATCCTGGGCTGGTAAGATTATTCAGCCTGAAATCAAGAATGCAGAGCTGCAAAAATCATTTATTACAAATGCCAGCCACGAGCTTAAAACACCACTTGCGGTTATCAAGGCAAATACAGAAATGCTTGAAATCATGGGCGTTGAAAACGAATGGACTCAGTCTACCATGCGTCAGGTAGATAGACTGACAGGCCTCATTCAAAACCTTGTTCTAGTTACACGAGCAAGTGAAAAGGATAGTAAAGAGGATAGAGTGGAGACAGATTTCTCGGCTATCGTCACTGACACTGCAAAATCCTTTGAGGCAGTTGCCATTTCCGATGAAAAGACAATGGAGCTTAGCATAGCTTCCGATGTAAAGCTTCTAGCTCACGAGGGGGATATCCGACAGATTACAACATTGCTTATAGATAATGCCATTAAGTATTGCGATCCAAAGGGCAAAGTCACTGTTGGACTTGGAAGTGACAAAAAGCATAAACATATCTATCTGCGTGTTTCAAACAGCTATGAATCTGGTGCAGGCATTGATTACCACCGATTCTTTGATAGATTTTACAGAGGTGATGAAGCCCATAATATCGACAAGGAAGGCTATGGCGTTGGTCTGTCTATTGCCCAGGGGCTTATGGAGCGCTATCACGGTGATATCAAAGTAAACTGGCGCGATGGCATCATCACATTCACTTGTATTTTTTAAGTATTTTCAAGAAACTGGTTAAAAAATCTTACGTTATATGGCATAATGATTGATAGGGAGAATAGATAAGAAGGAATAATACATTAGGTGGGGGATTGGTATGTATTATCTGGTTTGTTTTATCTGTTCGCTAGCCATATTAGTATGGATAATATCTAATGAAAGAAAACTTGGCACAAACGCGATTCTTGTAGCCTTTGTTACTGTTATAGGTGACGCAGGTTACTATGCTCTGGCCAGCTCCACATCTTTGAATGAGGCGCTGCTTAGCAATGAATTGATCTACACTATAGGTCTGTTTGCGCCAATGCTTTTCTTTTTTAATATCTGCGATATCTGCAAAATTCATTTATATACAAAGACAAAAATCGTTTTGTATTTGATTCAGATAGTTCTATTTTTATCTGCCTGTACGGCAGGCCAGCTTGATATTTTCTACAAAACAGTGGAATTCCATTATGGACCTTATGGTGGTTATTTAATTAAAACATACGGATTT
Source organism: Pseudobutyrivibrio sp. LB2011 (assembly GCF_000701765.1). Classification (NCBI taxonomy): domain Bacteria; kingdom Bacillati; phylum Bacillota; class Clostridia; order Lachnospirales; family Lachnospiraceae; genus Pseudobutyrivibrio; species Pseudobutyrivibrio sp. LB2011. The sequence goes on from NZ_JNJS01000001.1 coordinate 174,271, forward strand.
GCCCACACCTTGTACCTGATATCTCTGGCATTTTATTTCATTATTTCAATTGCAATTTCATTTAAATATAGCAGAAAAAAGAATGTCGTTAGCGCAAGAGATGTGGACATTCTAATCTTTTTATACTTCCTGATGTTCAGTGCATATGCAGTTGAACGACTGATTCATATGAAGGTTGAATTGATGCCTTTTATCTATACGATTGGTATCTTTGGAATTCTGATTCCGGTGGTAAAAATCGCCAACTATGCAATTGAAACCAACCCGGAAATCCTGGAGGGAGAGCTGAAGGATACAGGCCTAATTGTTCTGTCAAATAAGCTTTTATTTATGGACTGTAATGAGAATGCTTTTAACCTTTTCCCCGAGCTTAAACAGTGGGAGAAGGAAGAAAAGATTCCTGGAAATGGTGGCAGGTTTAACACCTTCCTTAGACAGGATTTGATGAAGTATGTTGAATCGGGCGCTGAGGATAGTATGGCTGGCAAGGAATTCACCATGCAGGAGGAAGATTATTACTTAGAGTTTTCAAGGCTTCACAAGGGAAAGAAAGCAATAGGATACTTGATTAAGTTTACCAGGAAGAACGGATAGTTGCGGGAAGGTATTGTATGGATCATAAAAAATCCTTGATTGAAAATCTAGTGGAATGGTGTGTTTACTCCATTATAGCAATGTCGCTTTTTATGGATGTTGTAGCTATTTTTTCCACGGACGTGGCACACGAGGCACCAGTGGGCTCTTTTGCAGCCCAGGATTTCAACCAGGATTGGATTTTGGAAATGGAAGATGGCACCAAGGGGATTATACAGCTTCCATTTTTGACTGATTTTAATGGAGAAGAAGTTTATGTAATTACAAATACATTGCCAGATAATCTGCAGGACAACAGTAGCCTTATGTTTCGCGCAAACATCGAGGATGTTTATGTTTACATAGATGGCAAGCTCAGGTCAGAGTATTCCACAGAATCCATTCCATTTATGTCCTACTATATTCCTAGTGCATATGTGGTTACCAAACTATCTTCGGAGGATGCATCAAAGGAAATCACAATCAAAATCCGCGCAAAGGTGTATGGCATCATAAATGAAATAAAACTAGGCGATGGAAATAATGTCTGGTTCAATGTAATCTATCAGAATATCCCGGTAAATCTTGCAGCCGAAATGATTTTATCGCTGGGAATAATTCTTCTTGCGCTTTCACTTATTTTTTCAAAGTCTAATTTGAATCATAGATTGGTGTTTTATCTGAGCTTGCTTATGATAGACATCTCGATTTGGATGTTTGCGGAATCGATGATACGCCAGCTGATTTTTGCGAAGACAACTATGATTCAGTATTTTTCTTATTCATCAATGGAGCTAGTGGGAGTGCTGGCTTGCATGTATTTTGATGAAGTTCAGCATAAGTATTATCACAAATTCTATTTTATAGCGGAGTTAGTGGGCACGATTGTAATAACCGTAAACTTCACCTTGCATTTTGCAGGATTGGTAGAGCTTTTCAAGAGTTTACCAGTAGCCCACCTGATAATGGTATTGAGCCTTTTGATGAGTATGTGCACAATAGTCAACGATGTCAGAATAGGCAGGATAAAAGAATATCAGGTAGTAGCAGTGGGCATGGATTTGATGCTTGCTACATGTGGAATGGAGATAATTGCATTCTATACTACTGAAAATCATGCCTTTGGATTATTTGCATGCATTGGTTTGGTATGTTTGATGATTACAACCGTGGTTCAGATTCTTGTGGATTGGACTGCAGAGACAAAACTACGTGAGGCGGAGAGTGCAAGAGCTACCGTAAATACGATAAAAACTATCGCTGGCACAATCGATGCCAAGGATGAATACACAGGTGGTCATTCAGAAAGAGTGGGATATTATGCATCTATCCTGGCCAGGGAAATGGCTGCTGATTATGACTTTACCGAGGAAGATATTGAGCGCATTAAATACATTGGCAACATGCACGATATTGGAAAAATTGGTGTTCCTGATAGCGTCCTTAACAAAACTGAGAGGCTAAACGATGAGGAATATGAAATCATAAAGAAGCATGTGGAAATTGGATCGGCCATTATGGATGGCATGGATTCAACAATACAGGATTTGAAGGATGGAATCAGATATCATCATGAAAGATTCGACGGCAAAGGCTATCCTGATGGCCTGAAGGAGACGGAGATTCCACTTGTTGCCAGAATCATCTGCCTGGCGGACTGCTATGATGCCATGACATCGGACCGTGTCTACAGAAAACGTCTGGACGATGAAACAGTGCGAGCTGAAATCCTTAGATGCGCCGGCACCCAGTTCGACCCAGCTCTGGCGGAGATATTTGTCAGGCTGCTGGATAGAGGAGATATGAAGGCGGTAAGGTAGGATTATTTAGGATTGAGATTGGAATTGTAGAGCCAGTGCTTTTGCACTGGCTCTTTTTTGTGGGGCGGGGCTTGTTTTTGGCTGCGCGGGCTTGTTTTTGGACTGGCTGCGGGCTTGTTTTGGGCTGGCTGCGGGCTTGTCTTGGGCTGGCTGCGGGCTGTGCGGGCCGGGACTACTGCCTGAGAGAAGATTTTGAATTTAGGCAGTAGTGGAATTGGTCGGGACTACTGCCTGAGCGAGGACTTTTGAATTTAGGCAGTAGTGGAATTGGCCGTGGCTACTGCCTGGGGCGAGATTTTGAATTTAGGCAGTAGTGGAATAGGTCGGGACTACTGCCTGAGAGAGATTTTTGATATTAGGCAGTAGTAGAATTGGCCGGGGCTACTGCCTGAGCGAGGACTTTTGATTTTAGGCAGTAGAAAAAATGGCCGGGCTTACTATCTGGGATGAAAAAGAGATTCCAGATAGTAAGAAAGTAGGCAAAATTTACTATCTGAAAAGAAAAAGCAAATCTAGAGAGTAAGAAAGTGGAGAAATCCTACTATCTGAGGAGAGAAAGTGATTCCAGAGAGTAAGAAAGTGGAGAAAGCTTACTATCTGAGGAGAAAAAGAGATTCCAGAGAGTAAGAAATCAGGAAATGACTACTATCTGTGAGTAAAAAATTATAGTGGGATTTATATATTTGAAAGTAGTAGATTTACTGTGCAAATCTAGCCATTGATTTTGCCTTCAGCAATAGTATTTGCAACCCATAGCTTGAGTGATTCGACAGTCATGTCGATTTGCTCAAGCTGTTTTTGTATGGCGAGGAAATCCTCAAGCTCGTCATCGGAAATGACGCCATCAGCGGTGATGTCGATGAAGCGTTCTTTTTGGTTGTTGAGAGAGTTTAAGGCTGAGAGCATGCCAAGCACAATCTCTGGAAGGGAGGACATCTTTGCTTCAGGTACAGTTTTCTGGCCAATTTTGCATTCATGAGTGCAGTAGTAGTTGCATAAATCCTGGCGCTTGTATGCAGTAGCCAGGTCCACCACATCTTCTGGATAGATAGCAACCTTGCCAGTTTCGATTTTTTCAAGGCGGCTTTCAGTCATGGAGCCGATCAGTTCACTAGCCTGAGCTCTGGTCAGTCCAGCCTCCTCGCGAGCCTTGAAATATACACTTTTGTCTTCTCTAATTGATTTTCTTCCCATCGGTATCATCCTCCTAATAAAATTATTATATCTATTTTGCTAAAAAAGAAAAATAGTATATATTCATTTGCTGAAATAGTGATATATTAGTAGGAAATACAAATGTAAAATCTAAGTAAGAAATCAAACAAACCACTTATTTATAGAAAGGGAAGGTACTTAATATGAACGGAAAAAGATTATACAAAAGCAACAATAAAAAGATTTGTGGCGTTTGCGCCGGAATCGCAGAATACTTTGATGTAGATCCAACACTTGTAAGATTGATTTGGGCAGCAGTTACACTTGCGGGTGGAAGCGGAATTATCATCTACATCATTGCAGCTCTTGTAATGGATGATAATCCAGTAGACGTTGTATAACGAAGGAGGCATTGTTATGTCAGTTTTATTTGGAATTTTATTTTTTATGATTTTTGGAAAGATGATTGGTTTAGCCTTCAGAGCTACATGGGGCATTTTTAAAATAATGCTTTATATCGTTTTTCTACCATTGTTTTTGTTAGCACTTGTATTTGGTGGATTGATGTATTTGGCATTGCCAATACTGATAGCAGTAGGTGTGATTTCACTGATTGCAGGTGCAGTTGATTAAGTAAAAAGTTTCAGATGCCATGCTATTTGAGTTGTTCAGATAGCATGGTTTTTTATGTTTTGACTTTCTATTTTACGTTAGACATATCTAACTCAAAGTGATATATTTGACACGAAGCAAAAGATTAATGGGAGGTTATGTCAAAATGAGTTTTGCAGCAAATCTAATTAATGTTTCTTTAAAACTATCTAGAATCAAAAAAATGTACCATCTGAGTGATGATAAATTCCTTGAAAAAGTTGAAAAAATGAACAAAAAAAGGGGCTTTTATATGCCAAAGGATAATAAGGCTTTTTATAAAGAGCACACTGTTTTAGGATGCAAATGTCTTATTGTTCAGCCCAACGAAAAACCGGCTGAGCGTTCCATTCTTTACATGTTTGGTGGAGGGATGATGCTTGGCCCTGATAAAGGTGACATCGATGTTATTGTAAAACTTGCCCAGAAAACAGGCTGTGATGTGTGGTTTCCTATCTATCCCCTTTGCATAGAGCATTGCATAATAGATAGTTTTGAAATGATTTTTGAATGCTATCGACAAATGATCAATCAATATGGTGCCAATAATGTTAGCACCTGTGGATTTTCATCTGGCGGGGCTTTAGCCCTTGGTGTTGCTGCTTATAACAACACGCTTTCAGAAAAACTTCCTATGCCGAGACACATTGTTGCAGTATCACCTGGAGAAGTCCCATGGAATGAAGAAGAAAAAAGAATTATGCAGGCCAATAATCAGACAGACTATATGGTTGACTATGCCTTCATGGAACGTGTAGAACGATTTGAACGTAAAGGTAGAAATGACATTCCGGATTATATGATTAACATTTCTAAGGGAGATTATTCTGGTGTAGATAATATTCATTTTGTGTATAGCGAAAACGAAGTTCTTTATGGCGCAAAGCAAAACTTTATAGATGCCTGCGAAAAATACAATGTTAAATACACTATCCGTCAGCGTAAAGGTCTTTTTCACTGCTATGCAATGTTGCCATATTTCAAAGAAGCAAAGGAAGATTTTGATGAAATTGCAGAAATTTTAAAGAAGTAACCAATTATTTGTAAAGAGAGAGAGTGGGGAATAAAATGAAATCAGCTGAAGAATATAAGGAATTAACAATAAAAGAATTTTCAAAGGCCGCAGATATTTATGAAACAGGCCATGCTGGAATCTATGAGATGTGTAAGGACGACTATCCATATATTTCGGAGGAGTTGGAGAAGGAAGATTATCAAGATTTATTAGATTGTGGATGCGGCACGGGACCGATGATATCGTTACTTTATGAAAAGGATTCAACAAAAAATTACACAGGTCTTGATATCACTCCCAAAATGATTGAGGTGGGAAAAGCTAAAAACTTGAATGGTGTCAAATGGGTTGTCGGAGACTGCGAGGATTTACCCTTTGATGATGATAGTTTTGATGTAATTATTTGTTCCAATAGTTTTCATCATTATCCAAATCCGCAAAAATTTTTTGATAGTGCAAAAAGGGTATTAAGACCAGGAGGAAGGCTTATTTTACAGGATTATACGGCACCAAGTATCATTCTCTGGTTCATGAATCATACCGAAATGCCTTTGGCTAATTTGATTGGCCATGGTGATGTGGCTGCTTATTCATTGGATGAAATCAGAAGTTTTTGCAACTGCGCAGGGTTAAAAATAGAAAAATTAGAGGCTGGTAAGAAATTTCGAATGCATTTGGTAGCAAGGAAATAATGATTTGGAGGGTAGTATGTCTGTTACAATTGCTTTAAGTGTAATTATGATGTTAGGACTTTTTCTAATGTTATTAGGCGGAGTAGGATTTGTTCAGGATAAACGTTTTTTCTCATCAGCACCCAAGGAGGTGTTAGATGTTGTTCCTGAAACGAAGTCACAACGATTTGCAGGACAGCATATTTTAGGATGGATTATTATTTCGCTAGCAGTAGTGCTTATGATTGCTGCTGTTATTATTGAGGGTTATTACGGTGTAAAAAATGAATCTAGATTTTTACAACAGTTTCTTAGATTTATGTTAATGTTTTTGGGTTTAAAAGCTTTTGACATTGGTTTCTTCGATTGGTTCTTGCTATGCAATGCAGGACTCAATTTTTTCCCACATTTTTATCCGGAAACAAAACCTGTATTAAACAAGCATTTATTTGGTTATAACTGGAAGACGCATTTACTTCATGTGATATGTATTATTCCTGTTTCTGCACTTTTAGCAGGGATGTGTTTATTGTTTTAGTAAGGGGGCGCTATCTGTGATTACTGGATTGTGCCAGATAAAATTGATAATCCTAAGTAGAAGGAAAAGTTACGGGGGAATAATATGACAATCATATTAGAAAACATTAGCAAATCATATGATGGTAACAAGGTTCTGGAGAATCTTAATGTGGAAATAGAAGATGGCAGATGCTATGCATTTGTTGGGCCTAAGGGGTCAGGCAAGACTACAGCTCTCAAAATCTTTATGGGGATGGAGAAACCGGATGAGGGAAAAGTGTGTAGGATGGGAGATTACAAGTATCCTACATTGCAAAGTGCATATGTTTCCCAGGATGGCCAGCTGAATCTGAAGAAGGATGCCATCTGGAATGTAAAAAAGGCTCACAGATGGGCCAGCAAAGGAAGAGCCATAGAGGAGCTGACCCGCTTTATAGAGCCTGACAGACAGTGCATCCCAGTGTCGGAACTATCTGTTCCAGAGCGTAGGTTGGTGGAGCTGGTAAAGGCTTTGTTCACGCCAGCAGATTTTATAGTGCTGGATTCTCCATTTGAGGGAATGGATGCTGATACCAAGCAGAAGACCATAGATTATCTGCTAGATATAAAGGGTAGCAGACCGCTTATAATTGCCCAGGAAGATGCTGAGGGGCTGGATTTTGCTAGAAAGGTTTGCTTGTAGGAATAGATGAATTTGACGGATGATAAAATAGAAATCAAATATAATTGGAAATATAGATTTACTTATATATTTTTTTCTTTAGCAGTTTATGCTTTTGCGGCAATTTGTATAGTAGATGTGCTGTCCTCGGAAGAAAGACGTGTATACTGCATTACTGACAATATATGGCATATAATCGGTTTTTTAATATTTTTAGGAGTTATATTATTGTTTACATATGGAGCTGCTTCTGCTTTATATGACCGGATAATCATAGAAGGAAGTTACATCACTATTAAGCAAATATTTACAAAAACAGCTGATGGTGATTCTAATTTGATAGAGTATTTTTCTTTAAAGAAAGATAGCAAGGTAAAAAATGCGAAAGCCCTTGAAATCTATTATCAAGGAGAGTGCTGGTCGTGCTCAACTGCAGATTTAACGTCCAATAAACATGAACTAATTGAGTATTTGCAAAAAAGATGTAACAAGAGACCGGTGAATAAGAGTGCTTCAAAGAAGGAGGAAAAGCAGGAAAAACGAGAAAAAATGTATTTTAAACCACCTTCATTGATTGCTAGATACTATGTTATGATTTCACGCTATTTGTTTAATATAGCAGCTTTGATATATTTCTTTTTTATTCAAGGTGGGGAGATTGTTCCTACAAATCTATTGTGGAAAGTGTGTATGGTGGCCTTTATATGGGTGGCTGCGAGAATCATTTTCTGGCAAGATGCTATGTTGTTTCAATGGAACGACGAGTTTCCGGACAAAGTCAATTGCAAAAGAAAGTTTTGGTTCAATCCAGATTTCTTTTTGGCTACACCGATAATTGGAATCGTATTATTGTATATGCGTGCTCGTTACGCTTGTAATAATTATCATATATACGAATTGGGCTATATGAATGTAGCTATTTTAGTTTTTACGTTTGCTTTTTGGCTAGTAATGTCAATCATAAAAAATGTTTTTTATGGAAGAAATACGATGCCAATCAGGACAAATATGGTAAGGCAGCTTTTAATTTTGTTTGTGATATTGATGCTTTCAGGGCAGATTGTGTACTGTGGTTCTATTATGCTTTGCAGAGAGCCAACAGTAATTACTGCAGAATTACGTAGCAAACACAGTTATAGTAGTCGAAGAGGAGGCACCACCTACATATTTCAAGTTATAGATGATGATGGACTATACGAAGAGTATAAGGTCTGGTCAAATACATACAGCCAATACGAAGAGGGCGATGCGGTAACCATATTGGTTTACGAAAGTGTATTTGGCACAGAGTTTAGACATTTGGAGGAAGAGTACGACTAAATTTAATAAAGGATGGATAAAAATAGCATCTTATTTGACGTGCGTCAAATAAGATGCTATTTAAAGGATGTAAAAGGAGAAGTAACAAGTAACACTTGACTATTAAATAAAAGAGGACTATAACAGAGTCGAACACGAGAAACAAACGAAACGCCAATTGAATATCGACATTCCGCAAATTTCCCTGCTCAAATATTTGTATTTTAGGAGGAAGAGACAAATGGATACTTACAGAGTACAAAGACGTGACATGGAAAAGAAGGCAAAGAGGTTGAGAAGAGAAGGCTACGTTACAGGTAACCTGTTCGGTAAGGATATCGAACAATCAATCCCACTCCAGTTCGAGGTTAAAGAGGCTGAGGCTCTTAGAAAGAGCGGACACACTCAGATGACTTTGGATTTGGAAGGAAAGAAGTACAATGTGTTACTTAAGGAACTACACTATGATGCAGCTAAGCATCAGATTGTAGAGATGGATTTCCAGGAGCTTGTTAAGGGCGAGGTTATCCACGCAACAGCAGAAGTTGTTCTTGAAAACAAGGAAGCTGTTACAGAAGGTGTTTTAGAGCAGCTAGTATCAGAGGTAGCTTACAAAGCAAAGGCCGAAGATGTAGTTGAGAAGATTGAAATAGACTGCAGCTCACTGAGACTTGGTGATACAGTAACTGTTGCAGATCTTGCTATTTCAAAGAACAAGAAAGTTGATGTAACCACAAACGCTGACCAGGTAGTTGTTGAGGTTATTGCATCAAAGAACCAGGTTGCTGATGCTGAGGATGAGGATTCTGAGCAGGCAGCTTCATAAAAGATATGATTTAGGGAGTCTCCGTTGGAGGCTCCTTTTTTGTAGGGATGGATAAGAAAATAAAGTGCCATAAAAGTACTGCTGTGCTATACTAGCATTGTTAGAAAACACAAGAAAAGGGATATGTTATGACACAGGAAACTATAGATCGTATAAGAAAAATGACAATAGATCGTGATTGGGACCAGTTCCATACACCAGCAAACTTGGCAAAGTCTATTTCCATCGAGGCAAATGAATTGCTTGAGTGCTTCCAGTGGAGCGACGATGATTACGACATCAACCATGTGAAGGAAGAGCTTGCAGATGTAATCGTGTATTGCAGAAACATGCTCGATAAGCTTGGCCTTGACGAGGATGAAATCGTAAATGAGAAGATGGATAAGAACGAGGCAAAGTATCCTGTGGAGAAGTCTAGGGGAAGCAATAAGAAATATACAGAATTATAAGAATAAGGCTGCACTTTTTGTGCAGTCATCTTTTTAACGTGGGAAGAGTATTTGAAAAAGAAAAATGATTAAAGAGAGAAATTGTTAATTGGAATCAATCAAGAAAAATAAAGTATCACTTAGTAATAAATATGTAGTTTGTGCTTTAGCTATAGTCTGTTGCTTGCTGTGGGGCAGCGCATTCCCTAGCATCAAAATCGGATATCGTATTTTCGGAGTGGATGCAGCAGATTCAATGTCGCAGATTTTATTTGCAGGAATTAGATTTTCGCTTGCAGGAGTGTTGGCGGTAATCTTTGGAAGCATTTCACAGAAGAAGGTATTAGTACCAAAGGCAAGCTCATGGAAAATGATATGCACTCTTAGCATTTTCCAAACTATACTGCAGTACTTTTTCTTTTATATAGGCCTGGCACATGCTTCAGGAGTCAACGCATCAATCATTAATGGAATGAGCACATTTTTTGCAATCCTGCTTGCATGCTTGGTGAAAAAGCAGGAGCACATGACAGTCAGCAAATTGACAGGATGCATTCTTGGAGCAATCGGAGTAATCCTTGTAAGTTTGAGTAGCGGTAGCATCGGAACTGGCATCGCTTTTAATGGTGAGGGATTCATCCTTATTGCATCTGTATCCTATGCAATTTCTTCGGTGCTTATAAAGGAGTATTCTCAGCATGAGAATCCGGTAACACTTAGCGGATACCAGTTTATCATCGGCGGCATAGTGATGATTTTAGTTGGCCTGGCAGGCGGAGGCAGACTTCACCAATCATCAGGACAGGGAATTCTTTTGATAGTATACCTAGCACTGGTTTCATCAGTTGCCTACTCAGTGTGGGGACTTTTGCTGAAGTACAATCCAGTTTCTACCGTTACTGTATACGGATTTACAAATCCAATCTTTGGAGCGTTGCTATCAGCCATTTTCCTGAGAGAGTGGGGAAACATTTCATGGAAATCATTGGTAGCGCTGGCGCTTGTAAGTGCGGGTATTTATATTGTTAATAGTGGGAAGATGAAATAAAGAATATTTATGATAAGAAATAGAATGAGGGGATTGTTCGATGAATAAAAGTAGTCGTTGTTTATACAATGGTTCTTTTGAAGAATTTTTGAATGAGACAGAAGAGTCTATTTTAGGCACAATTTGTCAGAATTATCATGGAGATATAGGAACAACTTCGAGAAATGCTTGGGTTGATGAAATATCTATTATGAAAAATATTATATCTGAATTTAGAGTGCCAAATAGTCAGATCATTTTTGAATATGATATTCCACGTCTAGGAAAAAGAATAGATGTGGTCCTTTTGCTCAAGGGAATTATATTTTGCTTGGAGTTTAAAGTTGGCGAAAAGCATATTCTTGAAGCAGATGTTGATCAAGTTCTTGATTATGCTTTAGATTTAAATAATTTTCATAAGTACAGTCAGAATAAGGTGATAGTACCTATTCTTGTTGCTACCAAGCATAATGGAGCATCAAGCGTTATACAACCATCTGGATATACGGATCGAGTGATGAATCCTTTAATGACAGGAACCGAAGGATTATATAGTTTAATATCTATGGCACTGAACTCATTTCCAAAAGAAGAAGCCATAAATGAAAAATGGATTAATAGCCCATATGCTCCAACACCTACAATAATAGAAGCTGCAAGATCTCTTTATGAAAATCATTCAGTTGAAGATATAACTAGACATGAGGCTGATAAGGTATATACAGACAGAACGATAGCATATGTTCTTGATGTTATTCATAAGAGCAAAGCTAAGGGTGAAAAAAGCATTTGTTTTGTTACTGGAGTACCGGGAGCTGGAAAAACTTTGGTAGGTTTAGATGTTGCAGTTAAACAAACATATCAAGGTGGTGATTCTCCAGTTGATGATGAAGGCGCAGTATATTTGTCAGGAAATGGTCCACTAGTAGCAGTACTTACAGAAGCATTAGCTAGAGATAATTATGAAAAGTGTAAGGTACTAAATAAAAAGAAAACTAAGACAGATTCAAAACGAGAAGTTGGCAAATCGATCCAAATGATTCATAGATACCGAGACAATATGCTACATAAAATAAAGAATCCTGTTGAAAATGGAAAGCTGGAAATCGACCCAGAAAAAGCTGAGCGTAATGATACATCAGGCTTTGGTGAGGTTGAGCATGTGGCTATTTTTGATGAGGCACAACGAGCATGGACACATGAACGTTTGGCGGCATATTTAAAGAGAGGAGGTACTTACGGTAATAAACTAAAAGTGCCTAATTTCCCTGTTTCGGAAGCAGCATTTTTAATATGGTCTCTAGATCAAAGAGAAGACTGGGCAACTATTATTTGTCTTGTTGGTGGTGGACAGGAAATTAATACAGGTGAGGCAGGTATCTCAGAGTGGATTAATGCTATTAATGAGCATTTTCCACACTGGAAGGTATATATATCACCAATGCTCACTGAGCCTGAGTATGCTGAGGGAAAGGTAAACGAATTACTGGAAGTAAACAATAATGTAACTTTTTCAGATGATTTGCATTTAAAGGTGTCCCTTCGCTCATATAGAGCAGAAAAGCTATCTGCATTTGTACATTCCGTTTTGACTTTTAATCCTAATGCAAAAAATATATATGAGGAAATAAAAGACAATTATCCAATTGTTTTAACAAGAGACATGGATAAGGCACGAGAATGGTTACATAAAAAAGTTAGAGGTACAGAACGTACTGGGGTTTTAGTTACAAAGGAAGCGGCACGTTTTAAACCTTTGGCTATTCATATCCTAGAGACAGGAGATGAAAATGCCGTTCATTGGTTCTTGGAAGATAAAGATGATACAAGATCGTCAAATTATCTTGAAGACGCGGCTACTGAAATTCAGGTTCAAGGATTAGAACTAGACTATACATGCCTTCTTTGGGATGCAGATATGAGATATGATAATGGTAAATGGAGATATTATCGTTTTAATGGAAGCACTAAATGGATAGAAAGGACCGGTAAAAGCGAGAAAGAACAGGAGCAGATGAAATATATGCTTAATGCGTATAGAGTTTTACTTACTCGTGCAAGAGCGGGAATGGTAATCTGTGTGCCTAAAGGTAATTCAAATATGACACCTAGTGGCTTTTATGAAGACAATACTCGTTTACCTGAGTTTTATGATGGAACATATGAGTATTTGAAAAGTGTTGGATTGATGGAGATTTAATATAAGTATCGCATACTATATGGAGGTTATAATTTATGAGTTTAATATTTGGACTATTATTTGGAGCATTAGCAGGCTTTATCGCTAGCTTTATTATGGGAGAAAAGTCTGGATGGATTAAGAATATCATCCTCGGTATAGCAGGTGGTTTTGTAGGAGGATTTGCATTTGATATTTTAGGGCTATCTGCCAGCGGGCAATTCGGAAGTCTTATTGTATCTGTGGTAGGTGCATGTATCTGTATTTGGTTGGGCAGAAGATTATTCTAGTATCGAAAAGGAATTCATATGAAAACAGTACGTGTGGTTGCAGCAGTCATAAAAGCTGAAAATGAGAATGGCCAGCCAATAATATTCGCTACCCAAAGAGGATATGGTGAATACAAAGATGGTTGGGAATTTCCTGGCGGAAAAATCGAAAAAGGTGAAACTCCACAGCAAGCATTAAAGCGTGAGATTATGGAGGAGTTGGACACAGAGATAAGTGTTGGTGAATTGATTGACACTATTGAGTATGACTACCCAGCATTCCACTTATCAATGGATTGTTTCTGGTCTGAAATTGTAAAAGGAGATTTGGTTCTTAAGGAACATGAAGCAGCTAAGTGGTTGACTAAGGAACAGCTTGGTGATGTTGATTGGCTGCCAGCGGATATTACGTTGATTGAGACGCTTGAAGAGAAAATGTAGATATACGGCTAAAAGATGATTATAAGAAAAAGAAGTAATCGCCCCGGCCAAGGTTCGATTACTTCCTATCTTATAAGTAATTAATTAACCAAAGGGCTGTCCGTCTATCGGTAGCGCCTTTTCTTATATTGAATAATACTATAGATTGATTAAGTTTTCAACAAAAGAGAATAGATATGACTTACCAAATTAAGAAAATCCTAGAAGCAGACTATGGATGTGAAGAGCGACCTGCAGGTTACGTACCGCAGGTCCTTGTGATATTACAAGATGAGGCCGGCAACCAAATTGAGCGCGAAGTCCCTGATGCAGATTTATATGCTAGAAATATCAACGAAGGTGACCTAGTGTATTTTGACGAGGCGGGCCAGATTCAAAAGGAAGTAAATGAAAAGCATTAAAGCGTAGTCATTTGCTTAATACTCCTTTTGCAGTTATAATAGCAAGGACTTTGTTTTTAAAAGGAGTATAAAATGAGAATAGCAGTTACATATGAAAATGGTCAGGTGTTCCAGCACTTCGGACACACTGAGCAGTTTAAGATTTACGAAGTAGAAGATGGCAAGGTTGTTTCATCAGAGGTTATCGGTTCTGACGGACAGGGCCACGGTGCTTTGGCTGGTCTTCTTAGCAACAATTCTATCGACGTACTTATCTGTGGCGGTATCGGTGGCGGAGCACAGGCAGCTCTTAGCGAGTGTGGAATCGAGCTTTGCGCTGGTGCTTCAGGAGATACAGATGCAGCAGTTGAGGCATACCTTAAGGGTGAGCTTATCAACTCTGGTGTAAATTGCAATCACCATGGCGAGGGTCACACATGTGGTGATCACGAGGAAGGACATAGCTGTGGCGGCCACTCTGGTTGTGGCGGATGCCATTCTGAGCCAGCGTTCGAGGGCAAGAATGTAGGCAAGACATGCCGTACGCACTACAGAGGTACATTCAACGATGGTACACAGTTCGATTCATCATACGACAGAGGCGAGCCACTTGAGTTCGTTTGTGGCGCAGGCATGATGATTAAGGGCTTCGACAAGGCTGTTGCAAACATGGAAGTTGGCGAAAAGGTTGATATTCACCTTATGCCAGAGGAAGCTTATGGCCAGCGTGACGAGGAAGCAGTTTTCACAATTGAAATTGCACAGCTTCCAGGTTCAGAAAACTTAGAAGTAGACCAGCAGGTATACTTACAGGATCCATATGGCAGACCATTCCCAGTAAAGGTCGTTGCAAAGGATGATACAAACATCACTCTTGATGCAAACCACGAGATGGCTGGCAAAGAACTTAACTTTACAATTGAGCTTGTAGAGGTAAAATAACACACAATAGAGCGGTGCTTGGCACCGCTTTTTTATGGGGAAAAACCATAAAAAAAGAAGTAATCGCACCGGTCAAGGTTCGATTACTTCTTTTCTAATTGCTCTTTTAAATTTTTTAGTTGTTTCTCAGAAATAGCATCGAAATAATTATTGCATTCATATGTAGGATGGAGCTTAGGAATATGTTCTTTAGTTTGTAATATATAGTGATTCTCTAAGGACCAATTGACTATCTTAATAATCTCTATGTAAGACATGCTAGCTAACATTCTATACTCTGGGACGGTATAAAGCTCATACTTTTTTATTTTGTCAGAATTTCCTCCGTTTAAAACAGTAACTAAGGTTTCTGTATTGAAATAATGGTTTTCACTTATATGTATTAAACAATTAAGAGTAGTATGTAGAAGCTCATTTACATGGTAATCTTTGTACATAACTTGGTTTAATCGTTCTATTTTTTTTGTGTAGTCAGAAACATCCTGTTTTGATTTCGTATTTACGTTAGTAGATGATGAGCTTTCTACATCAGGAGTTATATTTTCTTCCTTCTCGGTTGTTTGTTTAATTTTCTGTTTATATTCATTTGTAAAATTGTCAGGGATGATTTCTTCAAATACTTTTTGAGTAGAGTATTCCTGAGGGCTCATGGTATTATTACAGCCAGTACCATCAGTTTTGTAATTTGTGCATGCTAAGAAGTACTCACCACGAGCTGCTTTAACAATTAAATATCCGTCTTTGCAACATTCACATTTTAAAATTGAGAGCTTTCCTGCTCGGTATTCATTTGTCATGAAACCGCATACTTCAGGTTCATTCGTACAAATAAATAAACGAAGACCGTAGGAATTTTTGTATTTATATTGCATTGGATAGCCACAAATAGGACACTGCTTTATTGCTAATTTATTTTCTACAGGGTTATCGTTCCATGAGCCTTTAAGAACCACATTCTTATAATCTTTTTTTATTTCTAGCAAAAATTCAGAAGGATTTTGTTCTGGCGCCACAAAGTAAACTCGATTTTTGGTTCGAGTCATTGCTACATAGAATAGTCTACGCTCTTCAGCATAATCTATAGAATTATCTCCTTTAATTACAAATTTTAAAACAGGGTCATCCTGAATTTTTGAAGGAAAACCATATGTCTCGTTTTTTCCATTAACTACTATGACATTATCGTAACCTAAGCCTTTTGACATATGTACTGTCATAAAGGTGATTTTAATTCTAGGATATTTAACTGACTTGAGGATATTTCCTCTGTTCTTAAACTCAAATAGACCAGTACGTTCTAAGTGGTCACCTTCAAATGTATAACGACCTAAGAGTAGAACAGTACCAACATCTTCTTTACCTTCAGCTTTGTTATAAGCAACAATTTGATCAAGTGCATATTCAACTGCCTGTGCTTGAGCGTACAAAGCTCCTGTTCGGCGATTAGCTCCAGGAATCTTCGCAGCAGAATCATAGGTATAGATGATTACAGGGTCTTGAATAGTTTTAGGTGAAATAAGTGATTTTGTAATTTGGCTAGGGTTTTTCTGTACAAAGTTTCCTGCAATATCGATTATATCTTGGGCATTACGATATGTTCGAACTATCTTCAGTAATTTAGCATAGCCCATTTTTTCTTGAAACTTTGTAAATAGTGTTATATCTGAGCCACTGAAAGCATAAATCGATTGCCAATCATCACCAACTGCAATGATTTTTGCATCACAAATGTCAGATAAGGCTGATGTTAGATCGAATCGTTGCCGAGATATATCTTGATATTCATCTACAATAATATATTTAAAATGAAGGCGTTGTTTCATTTCCTTCTTTTCGCGTAGTATCCTGGCCGAATTGTTAATCATATCTTCGAAATCGACTAGATTATTCTCTTTGAGGTATCTTTCATATTCTAGATAGCAATCCTGACAGATGTTTAAGAAAAGGCGAGAACGCTCATTTTTTGTAGAATGGTACATTCTGTCAAATTCCTCAACACCATATCCATTTGTTTTGAAATTATTGATAAAACGGCATATCAAGTTTACAAGTCTTCGAATATATCTAGTTTCTTCGGTGGAAACAAGTTTTTCCATCAATTCTTTATTAGTTTTACGTTGCAGAACAAAGCCAGCCTTCTCAAGCTTTTCTTGGAGATGCTCAGTAATAGAACGGTGGTCTTTGAATGATGAAAAAGTGTATATCAGTTTTGTATTATGTTCTCTATGCAGAAGAATTTTGTCATTAATGGAGCTCTTATAGCGAGCTAATTCAGCCTCTGAAAATCTGTTATTTGTTCCTTCTTCAGTAATACCAAAATGTTCTATATAAGCGACTTTATCACCTTGTTTGATTATGAAATCTGGTGTGTATGGCTTGCGTGCATACATTATGTTATATGGATATCTTGGCTCATATTCGTAGTTGATATTATTGAGATATAAAAAGTTTGCAATTTCAACTTCTTCATATGAACGTACAACCTCATTCTGGATTGTGACCATTTTTTTAGTGCGTTGATCCAGAACTTCACGTTTGAAATCTTCCAGGTCGCTTCGCATAGTAGAAAAATTAGATTTTGCTATTTTATTGAAAAACTCATTTAAATCAGATCCTTCATACGGAGCATCAAAATAAGACGAGAAGAATAGAATCATATTGTTTACTAGACTCTCGTTGGTAAGTACAGATTTTTTAAAATAATCAATAATAAGAAAATACAAACGGTATCCATCAAAGATATTAAGTTGCTCTGGGCTATTGATGTGTAGTATCGCATTTCCAGTAGAGTGGAAAGTGGTGATAGGACAGTCAATTTTTAAATCTTTATTAATTTTGTCACGAAGTTCACCTACTGCTTTATTAGTAAAGGATATTACCAAAATATCTTTAGGATCAATATTTTGTTTTTCCACTAGATATTTTACTTTAGCAGCGACGGTAGTTGTTTTACCTGCACCCGCACCAGCAATAACTAGTGAATAATCTTCATCAGAAAGAATTACTTTTCTTTGGTCTTCATCTAAGGAAATGGCAGGGTCTACATCATGAAGAATGTTATCAAGATACTCTTTTTCGCTAATTAAATGCTTGGCTATGTATGCATTATTGAAATTATCAATTGTAGATTCTAACGATTCAAATGTGTCTACTGTTTGTTTGACAAGTGTCTCGTCAAAAGAGTTTTGTGCGCAGTAAGAAGAAAGCATACCGCTTTTGATTAGGATATTAAAAGTCTCAACGGTATCCTTATAAGTATCTATTAGGCCTAAATATTCGCTCTTAGCTATATAATGGTCGGATTCGAGTAACTTATTTAGAGTCTCATTTAAGTTAAGAATTTCCACGCAGTCTTGAGGTAGATCTTCACGTGAAAATGTGATGCTGGCCTTTTCTTTTCGGTTGAATAGATTATTTAGAAAACCCATTTCAACTGGAAATAGACAAAGCTATTTCTCGTGCTCCCTTCTTATAGTTTACATAATAAATTATGATAATACATAAATGCGAAAATTTTGTTACTTAATTCTTTAAATGCATATGATTATATAGAATTCGTATATACGATAATATATAATTGGCATAAATATATATATATAGGGAGAAGGATGGTATGTATTATATAAACAAGGAAGATATAGAAAGCTATCGTTTTGCTATAGCGAAAATTGCTTTTCTAGAAACACAAGATGATTTTAAATTGGTTCAGGATATTCCAAAGAGCAATTGTTTGGAGTGTTTCTATAAACAAGATAATAAAGTAATAGTTTCATTATTTAGAGAACCGACAATTAAAGTAGATAAGAATAAAAAGGCATTTTATTTTTATCAAAAAACTCATGTAAAAAGAGCAGTGGCAAAATATGAAGGGCATAATAGAATTCATATTGAAGAGTTTTCGCCAGTGTTTGATGAAAAATATAATATTTATTTTGAACAGGCTATAAGTAGCCCGAAAGCTTTTATGGAAAATAAACAGTATTTGGAGTTCTTAGATGGAATTCTTTTAAAGCGAGAAGACATAGAAGAGAACGATGAAAAAAAGTGGTATAAATACTATTCTAAAGAATCCATAATTAGTAACAAACATGGATTAGTAGACGGAACTATTTCGTTTAGTAATCCCAACAAATTTAATGATCCATTTGATGTAAATTGTTCATTTGCAAATAGTCAGGATATAAGTGATTTGTTTAGAATCTTTTGTGTGGCCCCTTCGCCAGAAGAAATATTATTATGGTCATATTATAGTTCTGACCATAAGGGATATTGTTTTGAATATCGCCATAAAGATATCATGGAGGCTGTATTAGCGAGCATTACCGATGGATTATTTATCATTGGGAACGTCACATATAGCAATTATAGACCGAAACAAAAATCTAAATTAAATAGGATTTCATTTTCCGAGGTGAAATTCTACATAGAGGCTGCCTTTACTAAATTTGAAGAATGGAGTCATGAAAAAGAATTTAGATTTGTTTTATTATCACAGAACTTTAAAGACGCAGACGACTACATTTCATATAAAGTTGATGTTGTAAATATTTATAAAGGTATAAAAGGTGATGGAACGCTAATAAAGGATGGTAAAGGCAATATTATTACTCCAAAGCCAATATCAAAGGATAGTAGCAAATATTTATTACATAGTTAGTAGATTTTGAATGGCATATTGAAATCATATAATAAAATAGAATTGCATGTTATTGAGCAAGTTTTACTCAAAACGATGTAAGATGCCAACGAAGAACGCTTGGAATGCTACCCAAAGTGTGTGTGGTGACAGTATTATGAAGTAGCTGATACAGATTTATATACTAGAAATATTGACGAAGGTGACCTGGTTTACTTCAATGAGGAGGGCCAGATTCAAAAAGGGGAATAAATGAAAATACTATATAGAGTTTTACAATGTACATGGGGATTGCCACAGACATTAGTAGGGGCAATATATTTTTTATTGAACAGAGACTGCAAGCATTATTCCTACAAGGGGGCGATAGTCACAGAGTGGAAGAGCAAATCTAGCCTGTCCCTAGGGATGTTTTTGTTCGTTTCGGATGACCCATTTTGTTTCTATCCAAATCAGAAAGAGGAGTATACCAAAGAGGACTTTTTAAAAATGCTTATGGTGCATGAGTATGGACACACCATCCAGTCGCTGATATTTGGGCCGATGTATTTGATTGCTGTAGGAGTGCCATCTATTGCTTGGAGCTTTCTACCTGTTTACGTAAAGAGACGCGAAGTGGAGAAGATATCTTACTTCTCGGCTTATCCAGAGCGATGGGCCAATCACTTGGGAGAGAGGATCTCCGGGGACGTGTCTATAGGTGAGCCAGTGTAATAATGTATATAATATGGGATATTTAAGGCCTTAAATATATCAATGCTTGATTGGTGATATTTACATATGATGTTTCTTCTGAATTTATTGCGTTGATGAAATTCATTGAATATAATGAAGATGAAGAGACAAATAACATCATGGCCTCATCAATTCTTGAAAAAATAAAAGCACGAGTCGCAAGGGTGAAGGCCAGCGAGGAAGTGGGTGTTAAATATATGCAGAAATGGGAAGAAGAGGCGCTTATTAGGCATGAAGCGATAGAGCAAGGTCGTAATGAGCAGTTAATAGAATCAATAAAAACTTTGATGTCTAATATGGGCATCACAGCGGAAGAAGCAATGAAAAACCTTGGAGTAAATCCCGAAGATTATGAGAAATATTTAAAGCTAATATAGATTACAGAGCGGTGCGTAGCACCGCTTATTTTCTAAGAAAAACTGGAAATGGGAGGAGTTATGGCAGTATGTAACCTATGCTACAGGCATTGCAACATTTCAGAAGGTAAATATGGTTTCTGTCAGGTGAGAACCTGCAGGGAGGGCATAATCGTGCCGGAGAATTATGGGATGCTCACGGCGATTGCTATGGACCCGATTGAGAAGAAGCCGTTGAATCGATTTTATCCGGGCAGCTATATTCTATCTGTGGGAAGCTATGGCTGCAATTTGCGATGCCCATTTTGCCAGAACTATCACATTTCATGGGGCGATGAAGTGGATGATAGTAAGAGAGAGGCAAGGTTCGTATTGCCTGAGACGCTGGCCCAGATAGCTGATGAGCAGCGTGCAAATGGAAATATTGGAGTGGCTTTTACTTACAATGAGCCTTTGATCTCGTACGAATACATTTTAGATACAGCAAAGCTCCTTTCGGCAAAGGGCCTGAAAACTGTTTTAGTATCAAACGGAATGGCCGATGTAGCTACGGTGAATGAGTTGTTCTCCTATGTAGATGCCATGAATATCGATTTGAAGGGCTTTACAGATCATTATTATGAGGAAGTGTTAAAGGGAAACAGGCAGATGGTAATGGACTTTATCCAGGAGGCGGCGAAGCATTGTCATGTGGAGCTTACCACGCTGATTATTCCAGGGGAGAATGACTCTGATGAGGAGATGGATAAGCTAAGTGGTTGGATAGCTTCAGTAAATCCAGAAATACCTCTGCACATTTCCAGGTTTTTCCCAAGATTTCATATGGTAGATAGGGACGCTACGCCAGTGGAGACTATCTATCATTTAAAAGATATAGCGAAGCAACATTTGAAATATGTTTACACAGGAAACTGTTAAGGGAGGGGTTATACTATGGCAATTCTAGCAGCATTTATGGTTCCACATCCACCGATGATTGTGCCGGCTGTAGGCCGCGGTGGCGAGGCACAGGTTCAGGAGACTATCGATGCCTATGAAAAGGTGGCAGATGAAATAGCGAAGCTTGAACCGGATACAATCATCATCACTAGTCCCCACAGCATTATGTATTCGGACTATTTCCATATTTCTCCAGGGAAGGGAGCGAAAGGTTCATTCGCCAGATTCAACGCACCGGAGGTATCTTTCCAGGAAGAATATGACACAGAGCTTGTAGATAGAATCAACGAAATTGCCTATGACGCTAGCTTTCCAGCGGGCACACTAGGTGAGCGTGACCCTGAGCTTGATCATGGCACAATGGTTCCTCTTTGGTTTATAAGGAAGAAATATGCCAAGGGGCAGATTGTGCGCATCGGGCTTTCCGGCCTTGGTTTGTTGGATCACTATCGCTTAGGTCAGATGATACAGGAGGCTGTGGATGAGGTTAATCGCAAGGTAGTTTTCGTTGCCAGCGGTGATTTATCTCACAAGCTTCAGGACTATGGGCCTTATGGATTCGCCAAAGAGGGACCTGTCTATGACCAGAGGATTATGGACGTGGCCGGCCGTGCAGCTTTTGAGGAGATGTTTGAATTTAAAGAGGATTTCTGCGAGAAAGCAGCAGAGTGTGGTCATCGTTCATTCGTCATAATGGCTGGCGCTTTGGACGGAAAGGCTGTAGATGCCCATGTATATTCTCATCAGGATGTGACAGGTGTTGGCTATGGAATTGCATCTTTTTATGTGACGGGAGAGGATGAGAATCGTCGTTTTAGAGATACTTATCTGGCAAAGCTGAACGCTCATTTACGGGATTCACAGGAGCCGGCTGACGAATATGTAAAGCTTGCCAAGAAATCCCTGGAAAGCTATATATTACGGGGCAAGGTGCTAGATATGCCAGATGATTTACCTAAAGAGCTGGTATCAAAGCAAGCCGGAGCATTTGTATCCATCCACAAGGCTGGTCGTCTGAGAGGCTGCATTGGAACAATCCTTCCTACCACCGAGTGCGTGGCAGCAGAGATTATTCAAAATGCCATCAGCGCCTCCACCAGAGACACGCGCTTTAATCCAATCAGCCCAGAGGAGTTGCCTGATTTGGAAATCAACGTGGATGTACTAAGTGAGCCAGAACCTATATCTTCACCAAATGAACTAGATGTGAAACGCTACGGTGTAATTGTAAGCAACGGAAATCGTAGAGGCCTATTGCTTCCAGATTTGGATGGGGTAGACTCTGTCGCACAGCAAATTTCTATCGCCCGCCAAAAGGGCGGTATCGGCATGGACGAACCAGTTCAGCTTCAGCGATTTGAGGTTATAAGACACAAGTGATAAGAAAAAAGGCTTGCATTCCTAATTGCAAATAATTAAAATAACTGAATTAAGATATATTTAATTTTTTAGGTAATTAGGAAAGGACACAATAGAATGGCAATAAGAATAATCACAGATTCCGCTAGTGATATCTCGCAGGATGTAGCTAAGGAATGGGGAGTGACAGTATTACCCATAAATGTAAGATTTGGGGATGAAGAGTATTTAGATGGTGTTACACTTTCCGCAGAGGATTTTTATCATAAACTAATCGAAACTGATGAAGTGCCTAAGACAAGCCAGATTTCACCTTATGTTTATGCGCAGGAGTTTGAGAAGGCTGATGAAGCTGGGGATGAGCTTATTTATTTCTGCTTATCATCTGGAGTTTCTGGATGCTATCAAAGTGCCATGCTTGCAGCAGCGGATTACTCAGACAACATACACATCGTTGATACAAAGCAATTCTGCATATCTGAGTACATCATAGTGCAAAGAGCAGTTATGCTTAGAGACGAAGGAAAATCTTGTGATGAAATTATTTCTATCATCCAGGAAGAAATGAAGAGTGTGCATGTAATATCTGCCTTTGATACTTTGGAGTATTTGAAGCTTGGCGGAAGACTTTCTTCAGCGGCAGCTTTTGCAGGAAATATGCTAATGATTAAGCCTGTAATCACAATCGAGGATGGCTTGGTTAAGGTTATCGGCAAGGCTAGAGGCTCAAAAAAGAGCCACAATATGCTGACAGAATTTGTTACTAATTCTGGTGGGATAGATTTTAGCAAGCCATTGTGCCTTGCTTATTCAGGTTTCTCCCAGGAAGTACTTACTAAATATGTCGAAGATTCAAAGGCTATTTACGAGGGCCATGAAGATCAACTTCAGTACACAGTAGTCGGCGCTACAATTGGTACATACGCAGGCCCAGGCGCAATAGCACTTGCATATTTTTCGTTATAAAACTAATCTTTTTTAATCCAGCGAATCTTTAATATTATTACTGATATTAGTGATAAGACGAAAAATGCTGACAGCATCATAACAGCCTGGCGGAGGCCATACATATCTCCTAAATACCCAGTGAGGGCAGTGAATACCACGCCTCCGATACCAGTGGCTGTTGTGATTAAGCCTGTGGATGTAGCCTTGTGATTGCCAGACAAAGGCATGGCAAGATTCAAAACACATGGATAGATTGCGCCGCAAGCGAAGCCCAGTGGAATGCAAAGCAGAAGCACTGCCACATCACTGGAAAGCTGGGCGATGAGTACGGTTATAGAAGGAATTGCTACTATTGCACTAATTAGTATTTTGTAAGCATGTTTAGCGTTATGGCCTACTAATACTCGCGATGGAATCATAACAATCCAAAACAGACTTAAGGCATATTTTCCTAAGGCAGATTTAAATTCATTAGCAAATAGAGTATCTACAAAGAAAGCAAATCCATTTTCATACCCAACATAAATACACATAACCACACAAAGCATGATGATTCCGGCCAGAATAAATGGACCAGCGGACGTAAATTCTTCCGTAGTGGTATCTGCTAATTCTCTGAATTCATTTTTAGATGAAACTATGTCTATCAGTGCAGCAGCACTGGCTACACATAGAAAGACAAATAATATTTTCCAACTGAATCCCATATTCAAATACGCAGCAACAACTAGAGGCGCTACAAATGCACCTAATGCATACATGGATGTGAGATAGCCTATTTTTTTGTGGTAACTGATAGGATAGTAATCAGCAAGAGCTGCAATGGAAATAAACTGGAGGGCACTTGTAGTGAGTCCTAAAAAGAAGACTCCACCTACAAAAAGCACCTTCGATGTCAAAAGGCCAATCAGTAAAGCTGCTATCACTTGTATGGAAAGCAGGATTTTAATACATTTCAATTTATTAGTTCTATCTGCCCATGCGCCAAGCAGTATTGGCGCAAGCATTGTGGCAAAAAGCTCTACAGAGGCAAATAACCCCTTGGTTGTTGTAGATAAATCGTATGTATTTCCTATATTTAGTAAACTGGCCTGATAACCTCCAGCTTCAAATCCATTGATAAAGATTATAAAAAAGAATACCAACCATAAAAAATCATTTCGATCTTTAGTTCTCATACTCAACACATCCCCAATAAAAACTATAAAATGATACTAGAAAAGTATATCAAGAGAATGTGTCTATTTTGGGTGGTACTATAGTGTGTTTGCTCGATCAGCAATATTTTTTTGGAAATTGATAACGTCGTGGTCGTAAGGTGTATCCATAAACTCTGATTTAATCATGAAATCAGCGGATGCCTTGTTGACTGCGATAGGAATGTCGTAAACCTGAGCGATTCGCATCAGAGCCTTTACATCAGGATCGTGTGGCTGAGCTGTGAGAGGGTCAGAGAAGAATACGATTAAATCGATTCTGCCTTCTACAACCTTTGCGCCGATTTGCTGGTCACCGCCGAGAGGGCCTGAGTTGTAGCCTCTAACAGGAAGTCCTGTTTTGTCGGAAATCATTCTGGCTGTAGTTCCTGTGCCGCATAAGAAATGATTCTTAAGAATTTCTTTGTTGTCTTCGCACCACTGAATAAGAAGTGGCTTCTTTCCATCATGTGCGATAAGAGCAATGTTTTTTTGTTTCCCAATAGTAAGTGTAATTTTATCTTCCATAAAAACCTCCAGTCATTATTTTTGCTAGTGCTATTTTAATGTTTGAGGAGGGATATCTCAAGTGAAAAATCCATTTGACGTAACCTAATCGGCTTGCTATGATATGCCTTATGAAATATAAAGCAATAGCACTAGATTTAGACGGAACTCTTTTAAATAGTAAAAAAGAGGTTAGTAACAAAAACAAAGAAATAATAATGAAAGCTGCAAAGGCAGGGGTAAAGATTATACTTGCATCTGGCCGTCCAGTACCAGGCATTAAAAAGATTGCAAAGCAGCTTCACCTGGAAGAGGTAGGAGGATACATACTGGCGTATAACGGTGGTATGATTATCGACTGCAAGACAGGAGAGGTTGTCCGCAGAGAAACTATTCCTGAAAAGTACTATGCAGATATTCTTCGTTGCGCAAACAAATTCAATGTTGCCACACTTACATATGATTCAGAGGGCATCATTTCAAACGACGAGAATAATCAGTACGTGCAGCTGGAATCAAAAATCAATAACATTCCAATCAGACAGGTATTCCACCTGGATGAGGAAGCACAGCTTGATCCACCTGTTAAGTTTTTATGCGTGGGTGATCACAAGGTTCTTAGAAATGTAGAAGCACAGCTTAATGAAAAGTTTAATGGCACTGTTAATGTGTTCTTCTCAGAGCCATTTTTCCTAGAGATAATGCCACAAGGAATTGAAAAGGCATCATCTCTAGAAATATTGTTAGGAAGTCTTGGCATTGATCGCAAGCATCTGATTGCCTGCGGCGATGGTTTCAACGACATTCCTATGATGCGTTACGCAGGTCTTTCTGTTGCCATGGCAAATGCACAGGATGAGACCAAGGAATGGGCTGATTTTATTGCACCATCCAATGATGAAGATGGAGTAGCAGTAGCAATCGAAAAATTCATCGAGCTGAATTAATCGTTCTGCCATACCTCTTCAGCAATTTCTTTTACTAGCTTCAGCTTAGCCCACTGTTCTTCTTCGGTAAGCTTGTTGCCAATTTCGCAGGAAGCAAAGCCACACTGTGGGCTTAAAGCTAGACGCTCAAGTGGAATATATTTTGCTGCTTCGTAAATACGTTTTTTGATAGATTCTTTATCTTCAAGCTGAGGACGCTTTGTTGTAATAAGCCCCAGCACCACCTTCTTATCAGAAGATACCTTTGCAAGAGGGGCAAATCCACCAGAGCGAGCATCATCGTATTCAAGGAACAAAGCATCCACATTTTCTTTTGCAAATACATAGTCAGCAACTGTGTCGTATGGGCCACTTGTAAAGAAAGTAGAGTGGTAGTTTCCTCGGCAGATGTGTGATGTGATTGTCATATCTGCAGGCTTGTTTTCAAGTGCCAGATTATTAACTTCAAGAAGCTGTCGCTTCACTTCTTCAATATCAATTCCAAGGCTAGCATATCTCTGCTTTGCAGCAGTGCCGACAATAGCACCCCAAGTACAATCATCAAACTGAAGATTACGGCAACCAGCATCGTAGAATTGTTTAATAACATCCTGATAAGCAGCCGCAATATCATGAATCAATTCATCATTGTTAGCATAGAATTTTCTGGTAGATTCAAAGTTTACAGGAACAATCATCTGCTGAAATGTTTGAGCTGGGGCAGGGATAGTATATTTAGCAACTGTATTTTCATCCTCAAACTGCTTTAAGAATTTATAATACTCAACAAATGGATGAGCCTTTGCTTTGATTTTGCCTACAAGATAAGTGTCATCAAGTAAAGCAAGCTCACCATCAAAATCAACTCCGCCGCCTGTATTTTCATGGGCAACTCCCTCGAATCCCCACATAAAATCAAGGTGCCAGAATGATCTTCTGAACTCGCCATCGGTGATTATATGAAAACCAAGCTCTTTCTGCTTAGCAACAACCTTTGTGATTTCCTCATCAACCACCTTGTTGAACTCATCCTCGCTGATTTTGCCAGCTAAGAAGTCAGCCTTTGCATCCTTAAGGGCCTGTGGGCGTAGAAAGCTTCCTACAAAATCGTATCTGTATGGTGTCTTAACATTACTCATTTTCTTATTCTCCTTTTGATTACTATAAATATATTGCGCAACGTTCATTAACTTATGTTGAGGATTATAGGCCTAGTTGATTAGTAGGTAAAATATAAAAAATGATAGTTTGACCATAGATAAAATCTATTAAGAAAGTTATAATTATAAATAAATCTATTGATGGTTATTAAGGGGCAATATTTAGGAAGGTTAGAAAATGACTTTAAAACAGCTTAGATACGTAGTAGAAGTAGCAGAAACAGGAAATATTACAGAAGCAGCAAAAAGGCTGTTTATCGCACAGCCAAGCTTAACATCTGCAATCAGGGAACTGGAAAATGAATACCACATCACCATATTCAACCGTTCCAATAAGGGAATCGAGATCACTCCAGAGGGAGATGAATTCTTAGGATACGCCAGACAGGTGCTTGAGCAAACAAATCTTATAGAAGAAAAGTACACAGGAGCTGGCCACAGCAAGCAACGCTTTTGCGTATCAGCCCAGCACTATTCATTTGTAGTGGAAGCCTTTGTAGAGTTGCTAAAGCAGTATGGCGGTGACAAATACGAATTTCATATGAGGGAAACCCAAACCTACGATATTATCGAGGATGTGGCAAGGCTCAGAAGTGAAATAGGTATTCTGTATCTGAACAAATTCAACGAAACTGTCATAAAGAAAACTTTACGTGACAATGGCCTGGTGTTTCATTCTTTATTTAAAGCTAAGCCTCATGTCTTCATTGGAAAGAACAGTCCACTTGCAAAGAAGAAAGCGTTGACGTTGGATGATTTAAAGGACTATCCGCGCCTTTCTTACGAGCAGGGAAGCCACAACTCCTTTTATTTTTCAGAGGAAATACTTAGCACCATCGATAGTGACAAGGAAATAATTGTAAGAGATAGAGCGACGCTCTTTAATTTGCTGATTGGCCTTAACGGATATACCATATGTAGCGGTGTTATCAGTGAAGAATTAAATGGTCCAAGCATCATCGCAAAGCCACTAAAGGTGGATGACTATATGGAAATCGGTTACATCTTACCTAGCAATGTGCCACAGACCACGCTGACAAAAAACTACATAGAAATGCTTATGAAGTATACTAAATCTTAAGAAAAATGGAGAAAGAGCCAGTCACTATAAAATACATAGCAACTGGCTCTTTTAAAATGTTATCAATCAATAAGTATGTTAACAGATATCTTGCAAAGTTCTATTGGTTTGGCATATTATGTCGATTTGAAGACATAAATGGTATACTTACACTAGAATATAGAAGGGGGATAGTAGATGCTTAGAATTGCGATTGTTGAAGACGAAAAAGAATGTCAGGCTAGCTTGATAGAGCATTTATCCAGATATGAGAAGGAACATGCAGACAATTTCATCGTCAGAACATTTTTTGATGGAATTGATATCTTGGATGATTATACTTCAGAATACGATTTGATTTTCTTGGACATCCATATGAAATATCAGGATGGAATGACTACGGCGAAAAAGATTAGAGAGCTTGATGATAGCGTAATCATTGTTTTTATCACAGCTCTTGCACAATATGCCATTGATGGATACAAGGTCAACGCATTAGACTTTATACTGAAGCCGGTGGTATATGAACAATTCCAAGGAACTATGGACAAGGTTTTAAAGACTGCTGACAAATATCAAAAGAGCAAGGAACTAATTGTCGCAGAAGATGGAGCCAAAAGAAAAATAGATACAGAGGATGTCTATTACATAGAGGTAGTTGGGCATACTATTGTTATTCATAGTAAATCTGGCATCTTTGAAACTAGAAGTAAAAGTTTAAAAGCCATAGCGGAAGATTTAAAAGAATATGGATTTGTTCAAAGTGGACAATCCCATCTTATCAATCTTAAATATGTGGATAGAATAAAGGGGGATGTGGTTACCGTGGCAGGAGAGGAGCTTTTTCTTAGCCGAAGCAGAAAAAAGGAATTCATCACAGCCTTTGGTGATTATGTAGGAATGGAGATATAGCTATGGATAATTCTTTCAATGTTGGATATCTTCTGGAAATGCTAATACCTGTTTTGGGAATATGTAGTGTACTTAATAAAAAGAAATATCCATTGATAAGAGGTGCGTCTTGTGTTTGTTTGGGGCTTCTTCTTGACTTTGCCATGACAGGAGTACTTATTCTGTTTGGATATGAGGGGTCAGATTATTCGGATATAACTTCATCTACATATATATTCCTTTTGTTTTGGTTTATGGCCATATGGATAGCGGTGATATTTGGAATATATTTTGCTACAGAGGTAAATTTTCACGAGGCAATCTATCTGTTTGCAATTAGCTATTGTATTGAGCATATTTTTTACTGTATAAGAGAACTCTTTGATTATTGCACAGGCGGCAGGATACCGGATAATCAACCAATACTATATACCGTCTGTCTTATAGGCTCTTTTATAATGGCTTATTTTTGGTTTGCTAAATCTACAGTAGTTGATGGCAAATATTTGATAGAGACTCTTTCTGCTACATCTGCCACAGTTGTAATTTTGCTTGTAGTTTGGTTTTTAAGCATTATTTCGAGTTTTAATAATATTGGCCATATCCATGCTGTATATGCTATTTTAGCAAGTCTGTTTATTCTGATAAATCAAAGAGCTCAGCTTATCAATGAAAAAGAAAGAAGAGCATTTAGAATTAAGGAACAACTTTGGAAAGATACCCAGGTGAGATATCAGTTTTCAAAGGATGCCATGGCAGTAGTCAATCAGCATTATCATGATATGAAGCACCAGATTAATGCTTTGGCTAATATGGAAAGCGATGAGAAAAGACGAGGTATTCTATCTGAGATGGAAAATGACATAGCAATATATGATGCTGTAGTTCGTACGGGTAATGATCTTCTAGATACGGTTTTGACTGAAAAAAAGCTGATATGTCATAGCAAAGAAATAAGGATGAGCTGTATGGCAGATGGGGAGCAGCTTAAGTTTATGGATGAAATCGATTTGTATACTTTGCTAGGAAACGCGTTAGACAATGCGATTGAAGCAAATGAAAAGATTTTAGATAGAGCAAAGAGATGGATATCAGTGCAGATTCAAAATAAAAAAGGGATTGTTTTAGTAGAAATCATTAATCCATACACGGGTACAATTAAAATGCAGCATGGCCTGCCTATCACATCTAAAAGTGACAAGCTAAGCCATGGATATGGCACCCAAAGTATCAAAGCTATTGTAGAAAAATATGATGGCAATCTAACTATTAAAACTGAAAATGATAAGTATTTACTTAGAATTATTTTTTCTGAGTAGAGATGCAGATTATGACAAAAAATGTGCAGGCTGTGACAAGGCCTGCATTTTTTTTAATGATTTTGTTATTCTCTCGATAAAGTTATCAATCGGGGTATGCCCCAAGAAAAGGAGAATGCAAATGAGCAAGGGAAGAAAAATTATTGGAACATGCATCCGCTCAATTCTTATTATCGTATTTGCGATTATAATTGTAGCGGTTAACAGCATCTTACCAAACTATGCAAGAATGGTAGACAGCATGCTGGGAGGCATTAACACAAAAATCGATAATTCGGATGTTGATACTACAGGTCTTGACTTGCAGTACAACAAGGCGGATTACGATGCAGATTCTATTAAGACTGCAGAAGCAGATCTTCATCAGAGGATTGCTGATGAAGGAACTATTTTGCTTGAAAATGAGGATGGTTTTTTACCTCAGACAGCTGATGCTACATTTAGTTTCTTTAGTGTGAATTCAGCAACAGTAGCAGCAAATGATAGTATGATGGGTGGTAGAAGCCTTGCTGATATTTTTGATTCGGCAAATGTATCTATCAATAAGACACTTTTTGATTACTACAAAGAGCAGTCTGAAAATTATGGTTTGGGGGCTGGTTCAATTTCATATGGTGATGCTGAGGATTTCTCAATTAATGAGGTTCCATTATCAGAGCTTCAAGCCAATGATGAGGTTATGAACTCAATCAAAGATACAGTTCCTGTTTATTTCTTAAAGAGAGTAGCAGGCGAAGGTCGAGATATGCCACGCTCTATGTACAACCATGCTGATAATGCGCAGGATCAGGCAAAGACATATCTTGAACCAGACAGCACAGAGCTTGAAATCATCTCATATTTGAATGACAACTTTGATGGAGTTATTCTTGTGAGCAATTCAAATGCAGCACTTGATCTTGATTTTGTAAAGGATTATCCAAATATCAAGGCAGTAATCTCAGCAACAGCAATTGAGGCATTGCCTTATATTTTAACTGGTCAGGTTAATCCATCAGGTAGAACAGTAGATACTTTTGCTTCAAATCCACTTGAATCACCAGCTGCTATGAACTTTGGTGATTATCAGTATTCTGATTCAAACGGTGACCTCACAAAGTACAACTATGTTACTTACGAAGAAGGAATCTACGTTGGATACAAGTATTATGAGACAAGATACGAGGATGTAACTCTTGGCCGTGAAAATGCAGGAGACTTTGATTATGATTCAGAGGTTGTTTATCCATTTGGATACGGATTGTCTTACACCACATTTGAATGGTCTGATATGAAGACATCATGGGATGGAGATACTTGTAACATTGAAATCACAGTTACTAACACAGGTGATGTGGCTGGCAAAGATGTAGTTGAAATCTATGCCCAGAGTCCATACACAGATTACGATATTGAAAATGGTGTCGAAAAGGCATCTGTACAGCTTGTGGCATATGACAAAACAAATGAGCTTGCAGCAGGCGAATCACAGACAATGTCACTTAGCTTCGATAAGTCTCAGTTAAAGGCATACGATGCTAATAATGCAAAGACTTATATATTTGATGCTGGAGATTATTACATTACTGCAGCAAAAAATGTACATGAGGCAGTAAATAATATAATCAATACAAAACTTGATGATACAACAGATGAAGCTACATCTGAGTTTGTATCAGTTTACACACCTGATATTACAGAGGTTGACACAGTTACATATTCAAAGGACAGCTATTCAGGCGAGGAAATCACAAATCAACTTGATGATGCAAAGGGGGAGGCTACATATCTTACTAGAAACGATTGGGTAGGAACATTCCCTACACACGATGGTACAGCAAGTGCTCAGATAAGCACTTGGGGAAATGAAATCAATGGAGATGACGGTGCATCTTATACATATACTAAGACTGCATCTGATGAGTTGATAGCACAGTTAGATAGTTTTGAATCAGGAACTACTGTAGATCCAGAAACTCTTTCTGATACAGAGATTGTTTATGACAAAGATAATGGACTTAAACTCATTGATATGCGTGGTCTTGATTACGACGATCCGCTTTGGGAAGATTTATTGGACGAACTTTCTGCTGATGAAATTTACAATGCAATCGGCGTAAGTGGATACGGAATTGAGTATATTGAATCAATTGAAAAGCCATTCAATATTGATGCAGATACTGCTTCAGGTCTTATTTATGGTGGTACAAGTGCTATGTTCCCAAGCGCCATGACTATGGCACAGTGCTGGAATCCATCACTTGCAATGGAATACGGTGTTATGATTGGAAATGAAGGCTTACTTGGCGGTGCGGATGGTTGGTATGCACCATCAATGAATATTCATCGTACTCCATTCTCAGGTAGAAATGGTGAGTATTATTCAGAGGATGCATTCCTTTCTGGTACAGTTGCTTCTAATGAGGTAATGGGTGCAGCTTCTAAGGGAATGTATACATATATCAAGCATTTTGCATTTAATGATCAGGAGAATCATCGTGGTGACAGAGATGGTCAGTACAGTATTGCAACATGGCTTAACGAGCAAAGCGCTCGTGAGATTTACCTTCTTCCATTTGAAATGTGCATGAAGGCAGGAGATGTTACTCTCAATTATGTTGAAAAACAGGATGATGGCTCTTATGCAAATGCATCTAAGGAAATCAGAGCATCACAGGCAGTAATGACATCATTCAACAGAGTTGGTGCTACATGGGCAGGTGGCGATTACGGTCTTATCACAGGTATCCTCAGAAACGAGTGGGCTTTTGATGGTCTTGTTATGACAGATAATGCCAATACTGGTGTATTCATGGATGGTTACCAGATGACAGAGGCAGGAGCAGATGTGAAGCTTACCTCACTTCCTTCAGCGGCCAGATATGATTTTGATAAAAATGATGCTGCAACATACTATTATGCAAGACAAGCTATGCATCACATGCTTTACATTATCGCTAATTCAAAGGCAATGAATGGAGCAATGCCGGGAAGTCATATTAAAGATGGCACAAGAATCACAACTCACATTATGCGTGTTGTAAATGTTTTATTTGTTCTTCTTATACTTCTTGAGATTTACAAGATATTTAGACTTTTTAAGCCTACTGCTAAAAAGCTTGCAAAGCTTCAGGCTAAGGCAGAGAAGAGAGCAGCAAAGAAAGCTAAATAATATTGTGTGCAACATTTTGAATTATCAGTGAACTATCTGTGAAAACGCAAAAATGTCAGAAATTAAATGCTATAGTAAGTGATGTAGTCACTATGCTAAGGAGGGGCTTTTACTATGGCAGGAGAAGCAAAGAAGAGGGGTAGTTTAAAGACAATTCTTGTTGGAGTTGTAATGGCATCTGTAATACTTTCTGCAGCTATTGTTTCGGTATTTTCTATTATCAATACTGTAAACACAAACAATACTCAGGTTGAAGTTTATAGATCGAGACTTGTTGAAGATGATAAGCTTAAATTAAAGCATGAGACAGAAGAAGCAATGAGTATCTGTGCGGTCATGTATGGCAGATACCAGAATGGTGAAATGACACTGGCAGAGGCTGAAAAGGAGTCGGCTGATATTATTCGCGAGCTTAGATATGATGATGGGAACGGTTATTTCTGGGTTGATACATCAAAAGGTGTGAATGTAGTTCTTTTAGGCAGAGATACAGAAGGTCAGTCTAGATGGGATGCTACAGATTCATCTGGAAATAAATATATTCAGATGATGATTGAAAACGGTATGCAAGAGGGCGGTGGCTATACCGAGCTTATGTTTGCAAAGCCAAATGAGACTGAAGAACTTCCAAAGATTAACTATACAGCTTACTATGAACCATTTGATTGGGTAATGGGTACTGGCGTATGGGTTGACGATTTGGATGTAGTTATTGCTGAGTATCAGGCACATGCTCATGAAGCACTGATGAAGACTATCATAGAAACTGTAGTAATTATGCTTGTCCTTGTTATTATAGGTGCTGTTGCAGCCTTCCTGGCAGGAGGCAAAATCACACAGCCTATAACTAAAGCAGCTAATCAGATGATTCGAATGTCTAATAGAGACTTTACAGAAAATGAAGCAATGGAAGAGGTTCGAAAGCTGAAGAGCCATAATAATGAAATTGGCGCAATATCTGAGGCTTTGGATATGATGCATGAAAATATTCGAGATTTGATGATTCAGATTTCCGATACAACATCATCAGTTGCATCAGCATCAGAAGAGCTTTCTGCATCTGCTTCACAGTCAGCTGAGGCCAGTGAGATGGTTGCAACTTCTTGTACAAATGTTGCAAACTCATGCTCAGGCCAGATTAGTGCAGTAACAGATGCTAGTTCAGAGACAGATTCATTTGTTACAAACATGAAGGAGTTCAAGGAAGCAATTAATCGTTCTTCTGAAATGATTAAATCTACAAATGAAGCTGCTATCAATGGTGCGGCAGATATGACTAATGCAACAGATATGATGAATACAATCAAGGATTCTGTTGAGAACTCTGCAAGGGTAGTAGATGATCTTGGTGAGAGATTAAAGAGCATCGACGAATTCGTTGTTACAATTGCAGAAATCGCCAGCCAGACAAACCTTCTTTCATTGAACGCTTCAATTGAGGCTGCTCGTGCAGGAGAGATGGGTAAAGGATTTGCAGTTGTTGCTAGTGAAATTTCAAAGCTTGCTGATGAATCAAATCAGGCAGCCCAGAAGATTAACGAGCTTATTGCAGCTATTATGAACAATTCTAGAGAGGCTGTAGAGGCTATGAAACAGGGCGCTGAAGAGGTTATCAATGGTTCTGAGCTAGTAAACGAAGCTGGAGAAACCTTCAATAATATTGTAAATATGGTTAACTCTATTTCTGAGGAATCCAATACAATGAGCGCCATCGTAGAACAGCTTTCTGGTGGAACAGATACTATTGCAAAGAATATCCATGACATAGAGCAGATGAGTATTTCA
Organism: Pseudobutyrivibrio sp. LB2011; assembly: GCF_000701765.1. Classification (NCBI taxonomy): domain Bacteria; kingdom Bacillati; phylum Bacillota; class Clostridia; order Lachnospirales; family Lachnospiraceae; genus Pseudobutyrivibrio; species Pseudobutyrivibrio sp. LB2011. The sequence goes on from NZ_JNJS01000001.1 coordinate 210,095, forward strand.
GTTGCAGATGAGACTTCAAATGTATCAGCTGCATCTCAGGAGCAGACTGCATCATCTTACGAGGTTGCACAGGCTTCTGACCGTCTTGCAGGTAATGCTCAAGAGCTTCAGGATTTCGTTGCACAATTCTCTTTATAATAGATATGTATATTTTAAGGCAGCTAGTTCACTCTAGCTGCCTTTTCTAGATTTAGTATTAATTTGTCTTTTAGTATACAAATTGTTGTGAAAAAGTGGTAAACTAAATTCAGGATAATACGCATAGAAGGGAGAAGTTTATGCAAAACGAATATAATGGAAAACCTATTTTTAGGCATCGTTATGTAAGCATGGACGAGGAATCCATTCGTGGGGAGATTGATAGACTTCAGGGGGAAATCTACGCTATGCAGCAGACCCTGGAGCTTTTTGGTCATGATAATAATGACATTAAACAGCAGGTGGCGGACAATCAGGAGCGCAATGAAAAATTACTTAAATCTTTAGAGACAAAGGTTAATGACCTAAAGGATTCTCTAGATTATGGCACACCTTTGAAAAAGCAATTGGATAGTGTTACCAAGGATTTTTCAGCAAAAATCGAGGAAGTGTACAATGCGGACAGACTTAAAAAGCAGGAGAGAAGCATGTCCACTTTGACTAGTCTTACCGTAATAAATACTATTCTTTTGATTGTGCTGATAGGACTGATTGGATATTCAATATTATTTATTTAACTTGGAGTAAATGATTTATGAATTGGGTTGCAGTTAATATTTGTGTTATTATTGTAGGCATTTCTGCTCTTGTAGGTTTGCCTTTCTACTTTAAAAGAAAGAACGCTTTGCAGGCGGCAAGAGAAGAATTTGAATACTACCTTAAGCTGATGGTGCAAATGGACAAACAGTACGCACCACATGTGAGATTACTTACAAATAATCTTAATACAATTAATTATTGGTTAAAGACAGGCAGGGATCCTAGCGAGAGTGAAGAGGATTCAGAAAAGGCGGAAAAAGAAAACAGATTCTTTGCAGGCTTGATGAATCCTGTAGAAGCCAAAAAATGGAAGGATGCCGTTAAAAAAGCAAAAGAGGATGACGAAGAGGACTTTGAAATGAAGTCGCTTCGTGTAGATGAATTCGAGGTTACTGGTATGGAGCCTTCGGATGTAGATCAAGCTAGCATGAAGTTTTGGTACTCTACCGATTTTGGAGAGAACATTTTCTACTGCGTTACTCCAAATGCAATCACAAAGCATTTATATAAGAATGTTTTGTTTTTTACTACAGCTAGACCAAGCAACATACCTTTAGTATACCCATACAAGTACGAGGGCGCACAGATGCTTTCTTTATACAAGCACCCAGCTCAGACAGTTTGGTTCTTAAAGAACTGGAAACTTATCAGAGAGGGGCTTGAAGGGGCAGGAGCTGATACTGTAGCTCTTGACGAGAGCATCACAAACGATTTTGATTTATAAGAGGATTTTAAATGGGAACAAAGGCTGAACAAGAGAAATTCACCAAGGAATTTCTTGAGAGAAAACCTAATAGATGTTCAAAATGTAAAGGTCGCATCCGCTATATCGGAGGAGGCCGATACGAATGTTTTGATTGTGGCAATCAAGAAATCGATGATTTCGGCAGAGTCAAGGAATATATCGATGAGCATGGTGCCACACCAGCTATCATCATTTCAGAACACACTGGTGTGCCAGTTGATATTATCAATGGTATGCTTCGCCAAGGCCGTCTGGAGATTCCAGAGGGAAGCCCTGTATATGTGCAGTGCGAAAGCTGTGGCTGCAGCATCCGCTACGGACGCTATTGCCCAGATTGCATTCGTTCTCGCACCAACAGCCTCAAGGGTGTTTTCTTCAACCCGGAGGTAGGAGAGAAGCCTCAGCGCGAGGTCAAGAAGGAAGATGGACGAATGCACTTCCTAAAGTTTGATAAGTAAGTGGATGATAATTAATAAAGCTAGCATGTAGTCGTAACATTCTAGCTTTATTTTTTTATAGGCACTTTAGTCTGCTAATGCGTTACCGTGCTGTGCTGACAAATGTCCGCAAATGGTGTACAATCCAACCTGTTGCGAAAGATATAATCGCAATTAAATTAATTCAAAACAGGTGTGAAATGAAGCAGATATTAAAGACAGCATTGATTGTAGTACTTGGAAATTTTATTTATGCCTTGGGAGTTGCTTTTTTTATTGAGCCATCTGGCTTAATTACTGGCGGAGGCACCGGTATAGCATTGTTCTTTCACCATATGCTTGGTTGGAAGGTCCCTCATGTAGTTTTTGTAATAAACACATGTCTATTCCTTATCGGATGGAAGGTGATGGGGCGCAGGTTTGCGGCCAATTCATTACTTTCAACTTTCTGTTTTCCAGTAGAACTTCATATAGCGGAAATACTTGCAGTTTATTTTAGGCCTACTGATGATATAGTGCTTTGCACTGTGTTTGGTGGACTTTTAATAGGTGTCAGCCTGGGAATAGTTATTCGTACAGGCGCATCCACTGGCGGAATGGATATTCCACCTATAGTACTAAACAAGTTCTTTGGAACCCCTATTTCAGGTGCTATGTGGGTATTTGATATTTGCATTTTAGTATTGCAGGCTTTATTTACAGAAAAGACTTTAGTGCTTTATGGAATAATCCTTGTAATTATATATACAAACACTCTTGATAGAATGCTTATCCTTGGAAAGGCGAGAACTCAGATTAAGGTTGTCAGCAAGAAAAGCGACGATATTCGTAGAGCAATTCTTCAGGATATCGACCGCGGTGTTACTGTGATGTATGGTCGTACAGGCTACCTTGGTAAGGATACTGAAATCACTCTTTCAATTGTAACAGCAAGAGAGCTTGCAAAGACTGAGCAGCTTGTTCATGAAATAGATCCAGAAGCATTTATTATTGTAAGTCGTGTTTCAGAGGTTAAAGGACGAGGCTTTACAGAGCAAAAGAAATATTTATAATCATCTGATTATTATCAAATAATTAATATCATATTGTTGAAAGATAACATGTGGATAACTTATCGAATTTTAAGATAAATTTTGGAGAGTTATCCACATTTTTTATGCAATAGCAAAATATGGCCTCTAAATCAAAAATAGAATGCAAGTATACTTGCAAGATTCTTTCTGAGAACTCTTTACCATGCTAAAGAGTTTTGCTACAATCAAAAAGATAAAAATGGAGTTTAAGGAGAGAAAAATGCCAGTATTTGATTTTGCACAGGAAGAAAAAGACAACAGCGAGGCAGTGAAGACATACACTACTTTTCAATCTGATGAGCCTCAGGCTAGTCCAGAAAAGCCTATTATTATAATAGAAGATAAGGATGGCAAGCTGGGCCATCATGTAAATGGTGTGTTTACAAATCCTATTGCTAGAAGTAGCTTTGAAGCTGAGCTTGCAGATGGGGTTATTTCAAAGGATATATTGCGAGTGGATTCTCGTTTTGTCAGCTTGATTGGATGGCTTGGAGAGAATCACATTCCAGTTAGACTTTCCGGTGCAAACACTGAGGACGGCTATGCAGTTTATAAAATTCGTGAGACATCAACAGGAAACGGAAAACTATCATCAGAGGATGGCTTCCTACAGTTTATGATGGAACGTCTTTTTTCATCTAATCCACCTTCAGAGGAAGAGCTGGATGAGGAGGATGCAGAAGATGGAGATGATATGAAGCTTACCAGCATTCAGTCTATCACCGATTTTATTACCTGCGCTGGCAGAACATTTCCTGATAATATTCGCCTTTGGGCTAGAAGAAATCTGGCTGTAGCAAAATCTGCTGAGGTTACAATTGAGGAGAGACGTCATGCTCAAAGAGCTCTTTCAATCATGACAAGTATCCAGTGGAAGAGTGATTATTTTGAGGCCATTGATCCGGTTGAGGCAAGACGAATTCTTGATGAGGAATTGTACGGTCTTGAATCAGTGAAGCAGCGAATTATGGAGACTGTAATTCAGGTTAATCGTACTCATACCTTGCCAAGCTATGGCTTGCTTTTGTGTGGGCCAGCTGGAGTTGGTAAATCTCAAATCGCATATGCGGTAGCACGTATTCTGAAATTGCCATGGACAACTCTTGATATGAGTTCAATCAATGACCCTGAGCAGCTTACTGGTAGCTCACGAATTTATTCTAATGCTAAGCCAGGCATCATTATGGAAGCTTTTGCAAATTCCGGCACAAGCAATCTGGTGTTTATCATTAATGAGTTGGACAAAGCAAATTCCGGCAAGGGGAACGGCAATCCGGCGGATGTACTTTTGACCCTTCTTGATAACCTTGGTTTCACAGATAATTATATGGAATGTATGATTCCAACTATGGGTGTTTATCCAATCGCTACAGCAAATGTTAAGGCTGATATTTCTGCACCACTTATGTCCAGATTTGCAGTAATTGATATTCCGGATTATACAGTGGAGGAGAAGAAAGAAATCTTCCGCAGATTCTCATTGCCAAAGGTTTTAAAACGTATTGGAATGAGTCCGGAAGAGTGTCAGGTAACCGAAGACGGACTTGATGCTGTTATGGAAAAGTTTGTAATTTCAACAGGAATCAGAAACGTAGAACAGGCCGCAGAGCACCTTGCAGCAAACGCTTTATATCAGATAGAAGTTGATGGTGTAAAATCAGTAGTATTTAATAGAGAAATGGTTGAAAAACTTTGTTAAATGGGGTTTACAAAGTCTTGTTTTTTATGTTATGTTTTTTATGTAAAATTCAAACAATTAATTCAAATTAAAGAAAGGAGAACAGCTATGGATAAATCAGACAGTCATGGGCGATTATGCTGCGACGAGACATTTTTTATACATATGATTAGCTGTTCTTTTTGTTAATATCAAAAGAGCTTTGTTTTCATGTAAGTAAGGAATGTCATCGTCATCTAAATCAGACATGACATTCTTTTTTTATAGCGGAGAAAGTAACATGGAAACAAAGGATTTATTAGAGGACATCAAGTTACAAGAAATCATCGACCTGCTACGTTCTAATATCAGCGCAGAGGAGCTTATGGAGGCTCTGGACGATTATCATGAAAATGATATCGCCGAAGCGTATGAGGCGCTGGAGCCGGAAGACCGTAGAAGGTTGTTCGATATCTTGGGAGCTGAGCGTCTATCAGAGATTTTCCCATATATTGAAGATGTAGGTGAATATTTAGCAGAGATTACACCAGAGCAGGCTGCTGACGTCCTGGAAAACATGGATGCCGATGATGCGGTTGATGCTTTGGAAGATATCGAGGATGAGGAAGAGAGAGAAAAGCTTATCGCCCTCATGGATAAGGATGCATCTGCCGATGTACGACTGATTAATTCTTACGATGAGGATGAAATCGGTAGCATGATGACTACCAACTTCATCGTTATCGCAAAGAACTTCACTGTTAAGCAGGCAATGCGTTCGCTGATTTCTCAGTCAAAGGACAACGACAACATCAACACTATTTATGTTGAGGACGAGGACAAGAAATATTACGGTGCTATCGAGCTTCGTGATCTTATTTTAGCTCGCGATTACACCCCATTGGACGATATCATCAGTCATAGCTATCCAAGCGTAAAGGCTGACGCAATGATTGCTGATACAATCGAAGATTTGAAGGATTACGCTGAGGATTCTATTCCAGTTCTTAATCCAAATGATGAAATCATTGGTGTTATCACATCTCAGGATATCATCGAGGCCGTAGATGATGAGATGGGTGAAGACTACGCTAAGTTGGCTGGTTTGACTGCAGAGGAAGATTTAAATGAGAGCTTGCCAGAGAGTATAAAAAAGCGTATTCCATGGTTGTTGCTTTTACTTGGCCTTGGTCTTGTAACAAGCTCAGTTATCGGTATTTTTGATAAAGTAGTTGCATCAGTTGCAATCGTTGTTGTGTTCCAGTCATTGATTCTTGATATGGCAGGAAACGTTGGAACACAGTCACTGGCTGTTACTATTCGTGTGCTTATGGATGAGGAGATTTCAGGTCTTGAAAAGGCCAAATTTGTCCTTAAGGAAATGCGAGTTGGTGGTACAAACGGATTAATCCTTGGTGTATTGGCATTATTCTTTATAGCCTTATATTTACATGTATTTAAAGGCTATATTTGGTTTGCTGCCTTTAGAATATCAAGTATCGTTGGATTTTCACTTTTTATTGCTATGATAGTATCAAGCTTTATCGGAACTATCATTCCAATTTTCTTCCACAAGATTAAGGTGGATCCAGCCGTTGCTTCAGGTCCACTTATCACAACAGTAAACGATTTGGTTGCTGTTGTTACATATTATGGTTTAGCTGGATTATTATTAGTTGGACATATTTAATTGTCTACGGGGGTGCTTATGAAGGTATTAAATTTCGGCTCACTTAATTTAGATTATACCTATCAGGTTCCACACATTGTCAGGGAAGGAGAGACTATTTCTTCTAACGATGTGCAGATGCATTTAGGAGGAAAGGGCTTCAACCAATCTGTGGCGTTAGCCAGAGCAGGAGTGCCTGTTTACCATGCAGGTTTGGTAGGAGAGGAAGGTCTGGATTTTTATGACGCATGCCAGGAATGCGGCATCAAAACAGACTATATCAAAACTGTAACCGGCAGATGTGGCCACACCATCATTCAGGTGGATGATGCGGGCCAAAACAGCATAGTTTTATTTGGCGGTGCAAATCAAAAGAACACAAAAGAATACGTGGATGAAGTTCTAAAGAACTTTGAAACAGGTGACATACTTCTTCTTCAAAATGAGGTAAATGAGCTCCCATATATAATTGATCAGGCCTTTGCGAAAGGAATGACCATTGTTTTAAATCCATCACCTATGAATGAAATAATAGATGAATGCGATTTGGGAAAGGTTTCCATATTTGTTTTGAACGAGACAGAGGGCCAGCAGCTGACAGGTCAGACAACACCTAGCACAATAGTTGCTGCAATGGAAGCAAGCTTTGCTAATGCAAAAATCGTTCTGACCCTTGGAAAGGGCGGTTCTATTTTCCACCACGGAGATGAGGAATTGTATCAAGCAGCTTTTGATGTGGATACAGTGGATACTACAGCTGCAGGGGATACCTTTACAGGATATTTGATTGCTGGAATTCTTAAAAAACAGCCTATGAGAGATGTGCTTGTGAATGCATCTAAGGCAGCTGCTCTTGCAGTTAAAAAACAGGGAGCCGCACAGTCAATTCCATTTATGTCAGAGGTAGAATTATTCAATATGTAATGATAAAACTGGTGCTTTCGAGTGCCAGTTTTTTTATTTGGGACAGTTCTAGATGTGGTGTCTATTTTCACAAAGTTTACATACTTTAGCACAAAATGTTGTAGAACTTAGTGCTTAATTGGTATAAAATTAGATTATACAAATTAATAAAGGAGCGTGACCCTATGAAGAAAAACTACGTACTAGACACAAACATCTTGATTCACTGCCCTACAGCACTTTTTGGTTTTGATGACAACAATGTTCTCATCACTACAACAACGTTGCAAGAGCTTGATTCAAAGAAAACTGCTTTTGCGGAAGTGGGCTATGGCGCCAGAGAGAGCATTCGAAACATCGAATCTGTTGAAGGCGATTATGCAAAGGGGGTTACGATGCCAAATGGCGGTACTTTTATCATCGCCAAAGAATCTGAATTTGAAAAGCTGATTCCAGCTGAGTTTTCTCTTGATAGGCCTGATAATAGAATAATCAACTGTGTACTGGGAATTGCAAAGCAATCTGAGCTAGAGACAATCCTGGTTACAAATGATATTTCCATGAGAATCAATGCTACAATGTGTGGCTGCGTTGTACAGGGCTATCACAACGAAATGATTCTTGATAATGAGAATTACACAGGTAGAAGGGATATCACTCCAGAAGATATCGAAAGTCCTTTTAATAAGGGCTTTATAGAAAATGAATTTGGGATTTGCAAGGATGGAAGCAATTCTGCTCTTTATACATTTAAGACAGATGGATGGCATTTACTGAAGGACAGAGATTTTTATACACCTTATTGTCAGCCAAGAAACGTAGGTCAGCGATTTGCATTGTATGCGCTATTAGCAAGCCCAGATGTACTTCCACTTGTTATATTAAAGGGTAGTGCAGGTACTGCTAAGACATTCCTTGCGCTGGCAGCAGGTCTTCAGGGGTATTATCATAACGGATACGATCGAATCATGATTACCAGAAGTAACACCCTTTCTGACAATGATTTAGGTTTCCTCCCTGGTGATTTGGAAGAAAAAATGACTCCTTTGATTGCTCCATTTATGGATAACCTGCAGGTTCTTTTGAAGGGCCAAAACGAGGAGAAAGAGCAGATTAAGATTCAAATTGAGGATATGTTTGAAACAGGTATCCTTGAGATTTGTTCATTGGCTTATATGAGAGGACGTTCACTGGTTAATTCATATATTATCGTGGACGAAGCTCAAAACTGTACAATTGGTCAGATTTTGGAAATCATCACAAGAGCAGGCAAGGGCTCAAAGGTAGTTCTTCTTGGTGACCCTGATCAGATTGATTCTCCAAAGCTTGACAGAAAGAACAACGGTCTTACATTTGCGGCAGAAAGAATGAAGGGCTCAACACTATGTGCTCAAATCACTTTCGAAGAAAGTGAAACTGTTCGTAGTCCACTTGCTGCAGAGGGCGCAAAGAGGCTGGTAGTTAAATAGTTTACTATTTCTTTTATTACAATAAATCCTCCTTTCAAGATGGGATCCCCTAAGGGTGCTTTGGGGATCCTATTTTTGTATTTCTAAAGTAAATGTAAAGAATTCTAAAATCTTTACTGTACTACTTGATATAATACAGAGAATGTGTATACTGAACTTAAACATAGTTTTAGAGTTTTAGGTATTACGGAGGAACGATTAATGAAAAAGAGAATAGCTATGCTTACAATCTGTATGGTTACAGCTACATCCATGTTGGCTTGTGCAAAAGATACAGGTTCACAGAATATAGATACATCAGAGGTTACAGAGCAGACACAGGAGGAAGAGAATACAGAAAAAGAGTATTCTAGTGCTTCAGCACCAGAAATTGCATATACATCTGTCAAGGCTGAGGGTTATGATTATTTCGAAGGCCAGGTACAGTGCCTTGAGATTACAGATAACGATCATCCAGAGCTTAAGGCAGCTATCGATGATTATTTCTCAGGCGTAGTATCAAACTTTAATGCTGGCATTGATAGCATGAACGAAGATGCTAAACAGCAGAATGAAGAAATGGGTGACGAAGGATACGAAATGAAGTATTCTGATAATATAACAATAGATTTAAAGCGACTTGATAATAAGGTTCTTAGCTTCATTCTTAATGATTACACATATATGGGCGGAGCACATGGCGGCGGCTCCTTTACTGGGGTTAGCTTTGATGTAGGAACAGGCCAGCAAATCACATTAGATGATTTGGGAGATGCTGATTCTATCAGAGAAACATCAAAGGAATACATATTAAACGCAATAGCTACATCTTCAGAAGAGGCTAGAGCAAACCTATATGAAGATGATGTAATTGATTATAAAGAAGTAATCGAAGAACAGTTTTCAAATGGATATCAGCCAGAGTTTTATTTGGACACATTAGGAATTACATTTATTTTCCAACAGTATGATCTTGCTCCATATGCTGCAGGTATGATTTCATTTACTGTTCCTTATTCTGAGTACGATGAAATTGCCGACAGATATACTCCCCTTGAAGGTGCGTCATATGTAATTAGTCTTTCTAATGCAGGACTTAATAGCAGTGTTGATTTTGATGGCGATGGTGAGCTTGAAAACATCAGTGTAGTCAACACTTGGGATGAAGAATCTGACAAGAACTACTATATTTTAAGAGTAGATGATGAAGAGCTGAAAGAGGAGTCCGGCAATGGAAGCTGGATTACAGGATATTTTATTCACAATGATGAAGGTAATTTCGTTCTTCTTGTAAATGATGGAATCAGCGTAGATTTGTATGAAGTTTCAAATGGAATCGAAGCCAAAGGACATATGGATACGACACTTTACATAGAGGAAGTCACAGATTCAGGCTTTACACTTGGTGAGCATTTCTATGACGATAACAATGTAGGTTATTGGGATAATGAGGAACAGTACGGATTTGATTTTTAATAGCTAAATAAGGAGGGGGTTATGCGAAAAAGATTATTAGCACTAGTAGTTGTAAGTATGATGCTGTTTGCTGCAGCCTGCGGGGGAGCAGATTCAAGTGGTACAACTGAATTTGCAGCTACCGAATCAAAGTCATCTGGATATGATAGCTTTGGCTTAACCGACAGTGGGGATTACGAGGCTTATGAAGAGACTGGCTACTCCAACGAGAGTGATAGTGAAGTAGATGTAGATTTGGAGGAATATGATACCAGCCGCAAGCTGATATACACATCTTATATCAGTCTTGAGTCAAAGACATTTGATGATGATGTGGCTGCTATCAAGGACCTTGTTACATCTAACGGAGGCTATTTCGAAAGCACTTCATCATATGGTAATGAGGAATATGGCAGCAGGAGCGCTAGTTTTACAGCCCGTATTCCATCAGACAAATACGATGCTTTTATGAACAGTGTAGGAGAAGTAGGCTCGCTTGCATCTAAGAGCGAAAGTGTTGATGATATCACATCAAGCTATGTGGATGTACAGGCTAGACTAAAAAGCTTAAATACAAAGTTAGAACGCTTGCAGGAGCTTGAGGAGCAGGCTGAGAATCTGGAGGATTTACTGGAAATCGAAGATCGCATCAATGAGGTTCAGTATCAGATTGAAAGCTACACAGCTCAAAAGAAAGCTTATGATGACCAGATAGATTACAGCACAGTTTCTATCGACATCACTGAAGTTGCCACTTATAGCGAAGTAAAAGCAGATACTGCTTGGAATCGTTTTGTGGAGGCTTTTAGTAGCTCATTTGCAGGATTTGTAGCTTTTATTCAGGCTTTCGTGATAGCTATTATCTATCTATTGCCTTATCTTATTCTTATTGCAATTATTTTATGTATTATATTCTTTGTTAGAAAAAAGAAAGGAAAGGGGTTTTCTTTCAAGAAGAAGGATAAGAAGACAGACCAAAGCTAAAATGGATACATTAATGGAAGAGGACTATCAATAGTCCTCTTTTTTTGTTATAATACAGTAGTTTGATAGGTGATATTCTGCCACTAGTGCAGATTTCTTTATATTATTAGGAGGCAACATGAGAATAGGTACAGGTTATGATGTACATAAGCTTGTGGAGGGCCGCGATTTAATCATAGGTGGTGTTAAAATCGAGCACACACTTGGTCTTTTAGGTCACTCCGATGCAGATGTACTTTTACATGCAATATCAGATGCTGTTCTTGGCGCAGCAGGGCTTAAGGATATAGGGGCACATTTCCCAGATACTGATCCTAAATACAAGGGAGCTGATTCCCAGAAGCTTTTGGAAGAGGTTCGTGAGCTTGTTATGGACGAAGGCTATGTAGTTGGAAATGTGGATGCCACAGTTATTGCGCAGGCACCAAAGCTTCGACCATTCATTGAGCAGATGGAAGAAAATGTAGCTAGGTGTCTTGGTATAGATGTTTCCCAGGTTAATATCAAAGCTACTACAGAGGAGCATTTAGGCTTTACAGGAAGAGAAGAAGGCATCAGCGCTCAGGCAGTCTGTTTACTCTACGAATTTTATGATGGAAGCAATGTAGTGATGGACACAGGACGTAGCTGCGAAGGATGCGCAGGATGCAAAAGAGGAGAATAGTAATGGCAGGAAAATTTACATTTTACAATACTTTAGATAGACAGGTTGAGGAGTTTAAGTCAAACGAAGAGGGCAAGGTTAGCATGTACACATGCGGCCCTACAGTTTATCATTTCGCACATATCGGTAATATCCGTACATACATCATGCAGGATGCTCTTATTAAGTCATTAGAGTACGCAGGATACGATGTTCGCCGTGTTATGAACATCACTGATGTTGGACATCTTTCGTCTGATGCAGATACAGGTGAGGACAAGATGGTAGCTGGCGCAAAGCGTGAGCACAAGACAGTTATGGAGATTGCAAAGTTCTATACAGATGCTTTCTTCAAGGATTTCGATGCAGTTGGAAATAAGCGTCCAGATGTTATCGAGCCTGCAACAAACTGCATTCCAGAGTTCATCCACATGGTAGAGGTCCTTCTTGAAAAGGGCTATGCATATGTAGCTGGTGGAAATGTTTACTTTGATACTAGCAAGCTTGAGGATTATTACGTATTCTCTTCATCAGTTGAAAAGGAAGCCCTTGAGGTTGGCGTTCGTGACGACGTAGAAGAGGATGTTAATAAGAAAAACAAGACTGACTTCGTTCTTTGGTTTACAAAGTCTAAGTTCGAGGATCAGGCTCTTAAGTGGGACAGCCCATGGGGCGTTGGTTACCCAGGATGGCACATTGAGTGCTCATGCATTTCAATGAAGCACCTTGGTGAATATATTGATATCCACTGTGGTGGTGTTGATAATATCTTCCCACATCATACAAACGAAATTGCTCAGTCAGAGGCATATCTTGGTCACAAGTGGTGCAATTACTGGTTCCACAGCAATCACCTTAATGACCAGTCAGGTAAGATGTCAAAGTCAAAGGGTGCAATCCTTACAGTTTCTGTTCTTCAGGAAAAGGGATATGACCCACTTGTATACAGATTATTCTGCTTACAGTCACACTATCGTAAGCCACTTGTATTCTCTTGGGAGAATTTGGACAACACAGTTCAGGCTTACAACAAGCTTGTAAAGCGTGTTTCAGAGCTCAAGAATGATGGAGCAGTTGATGAGGCTGTTAAGGCTGAATACGAGGCAAAGTTCCTTGAGGCAGTATCAAACGACTTAAACACATCAATGGCTATCACAATTCTTTATGATGCTCTCAAGGCAGATACAAACGATGCAACAAAGCTTGCTCTTGTAGAGAGCTTCGATAAGGTATTATCACTTGATTTGATTGGACATGCGAAGGCTTTATCAGATGGTGCAACATCTGTTGATGCTGAGCTTGAAGCATTCATCAATGATGCAATTGCTCGCCGTGCAGAAGCAAAGAAAGCAAAGGATTTTGCTACAGCAGATGCAATCAGAGCAGAGCTTTTAGAAAAAGGTGTAGAGATTAAGGATACTCGTGAGGGAGTAGTATGGCAGTTGATTTAAACAGCTATTTTAATGAACAGTTTGGCATAGAACAAAAGGATATTCGCACATATTCTCCTCTTACCCTTGCGTACATTGGCGATGCAGTGTTTGATATCATCATTCGTTCTATCCTTGTAAATAAGGGCAATACGCCCGTTAACAAGCTTCACCAAAGGGCAAGTCAGGTAGTCAAGGCTCAGACCCAGGCTGCTATGGTATTGGCCCTTATGGACCAGCTTACAGAAGCAGAGTCTGACTGGTATCGCCGTGGCCGCAATTCCAAGCCTCACACAAAGGCAAAGAATGCATCCACAATGGACTACCTGGAGGCTACAGGCTTTGAAGCGGTGCTTGGTTATCTTTACCTTACCGGAGATATGGATCGCATTTGCGAGCTTGTGACACGTGGTGTGGAAGCCGTGGAATTGGATATTCTATAATTATAGTTATTAGAAAGAGTAAGCTAGTAGGCGTAACTAGCGTAGGTTTTAGAAAAATGGAAGAAAGTAGAATTGTAGAAGGTCGTAATGCAGTATTAGAGGCCTTTAGATCTGGAAAAACTATCGATAAGTTGTTTGTTTTGGAAGGCTGCAAGGATGGCCCAATCCAGACAATACTTAGAGAAGCAAAGAAGAGCAAAGACACAGTTATCAGCTTTGTTAAGAAGGAGCGACTAGATCAGCTTTCAGAGACTGGCAAGCATCAGGGGGTTCTTGCATATGCTGCTAGCTATGACTATGTTGAGCTTGATGAAATCATGGAACGTGCAAAGGCTAAAGGTGAGGCGCCATTCCTTATCATCCTTGATAACATCGAGGATCCACACAATCTTGGAGCAATCATTCGTACTGCAAACCAGGTTGGTGCTCATGGTGTTGTTATTCCTAAGCACAGAGCAGTTGGGCTTACAGCAACAGTTGCGAAGGCTTCAGCTGGTGCTATCAACTACACACCAGTAGCAAAGGTTACAAACATCAGCAAGACAATGGAAGAGCTGAAGGAGCAGGGAATGTGGTTTGTATGCGCCGATATGGGTGGCACAACAATGTACGACCTTAATCTTACAGGTTCAATCGGCCTTGTAATTGGAAATGAAGGACATGGGGTTTCTGACTTAGTTAAAAAGAACTGTGACATGATTGCATCAATTCCTATGTTTGGTGATATCGATTCACTTAATGCATCAGTTGCTTGTGGAGTTTTAGCTTATGAAATCGTTAGACAAAGAATACAGTAATTTATCGGACGAAGAGTTAATCATAAAATATCGGGATGGCGATCAAGCCATCCTGAATTTTATATGTGAAAAGTATAAGCCTCTTGTTTTAAAGAATTCTAAAAAGTACTTTTTGGTTGGCGGAGAAAACGAGGATCTTATTCAAGAGGGAATGATAGGGCTTTTCAGCGCTATTGGCGACTATGATATTTCCTCGGATGTTACATTCTTCCATTTTGCGCAGATGTGTATTGATCGCCAGATGATTAAGGCTATCGAGGCCAGCAATCGTAAAAAGCATTCGCCATTAAATGCTTACGTTTCACTTTATGATGAGGATGGCTCGGAGAGAGAAGAGCCTGCATTTACTACCGATGATCCTGCTGAGATTGTTATCGAGGCTGAGGAGAATCTTGACCTTATAGACAGACTGAAAAAAGCCTTGTCTCCTATGGAAAAGCAAGTCTTTGAGTTATATATGCAGGATTATGACTATAGAGAAATAGCTGCAAGATTGGGAAAAACGGAGAAGTCCGTGGATAATACACTTACTAGAATAAAGTCAAAAGCAAAAGAGTTAATAAAATAATCCAATATGTAGACATCAAGCTCTGAGGTTACTCAAGTGAAATATCTTTGAACAGAGTAACTTCAGGCTTGTAGTCGTAACATATTGGATTTATAAGATTCCTTTGGTGTAGATCTCGTATAGTTCGGGGTCTACATTTTCTTTTATGCTGTCATAAACAGGAGTGGCTGCTTCGCGAATCTGTTCTCTTATATCATCGGAAAGTGGAATGATTTCTGTGCCGCTTTCCTCGATAGTAGCGATTCTTGATGCAATACGGTCATCAGACTGCTGACGAGCATATTCTGTAGCGATTGTAGCAGCCTGATTGATTATTTCTTGCTGCTCAGGTGTCAGAGTGTTCATAAACTCATCACTGGCTACAAGGGAGATTAAATGAGGCAGGTGATTGGTTTCAACAACATAATCCTGCTGCTCATATAATCTGTTTGAAACAATAACTTCATATGGATTTTCCTGGGCATCAATTGTGCCTTGCTGTAATCCAATGTATACCTCGGAGAAAGTCATTGGAGTAGGAGAGGCTGAAAGGCACTTCCAAAATGCAAGGTGATATGAGTTTTCCATTGTTCTGATTTTCTGTCCCTTGAAGTCTGAGAGGGAATATACAGGAGAGTTTGTAGTCATGACTCTGAAGCCCTGATCAGCGTATCCAAGTAATTGATAACCGCCTTCTACATAAACTTCTGATATCTTATCCATAAATTCAGGATTATCTACCTTTTCTCGGACATCATCGATTGTGCTGAAAAGACATGGCATATCGAATATAGCAACATCAGGAAGGAATGTAACCTGAGGTGCTGTGTTTTGTACGATAAAAGGAATATCGCCATCTTTGCAGGATTCCAACAACTCCCTATCGCCGCCTAAAACGCTGTTAGGATATACCTGGATAACCATTTGGCCATCGCTAAGCTCGTATACTTCTTCAGCAAATTTTTCGGCATATATCTGAGTGACTGTATCCTCTGGGCTTGATGTGCCAAGAGGCCAAGCGTAAGTCTGGGTTTCAGATACAGCTGTGGATGTTCCGCAAGATGTAAATGATAAAACAATCATTAATGATGTTGATAAAGCTAGTAGTTGTTTAAATCTCATATTGTTTCTCCTGATACGGTTTATAAAAGAACTAAGCTGATGGCTGGAATGAATGTGATAAGTAACAAAGCAACTAAGAACATTAAAATCATAGGCATTGCCTTCTTAGCAATATCCATAACAGGCACATCTGTAAGTGAGCTTGCAACGAAAAGATTTACACCAATTGGAGGTGTTACAAATCCGATTGCAAGGTTAACAACCATCATAATACCGAAGTGAATGCCATCCATGCCTACAGCCTGAACAATAGGAAGCAGGATAGGAGATAAAATGAGGATGGCAGGAGTTGTATCCATAACCATTCCTACGATGAGAAGGAATAGGTTGATTACAAGTAAAAGGATAATCTTGTTGGTAAAATTATCCAGAATATATCCGCTGACAAGCTGTGGCACCTGCATTAAAGTAAGCACTCGTGAGAATGCTGTGGATGCAGCAAGAATGAAAAGGATTGGTGCGTAAGTTTTCATTGCTTCCACAAAAATATTCCATATATCGGAAATGCGAATTGTCTTGTAAACAAATAAGCTGACAACTAATGCATAAAATACTGAGATAACGGCAGCTTCTGTAGGTGATGCTATGCCGGCATAAATACAACCAAGTACGATGATTGGGCTAAGTATTGCAAAGAAGCTGTCTTTGAAGATTTTTCCAAATCCCTTTGCATGAAGTGCGTCGATTTCAGCGTTAATCTTTTCTTTATCTTCCCCGCAGCATTTGCAGTGAATGTAAGCGTAAAGCATTAAAAGCACGCTTATAAGGATTCCAGGAATGATACCTGCAATAAACAGGTTGCCTACTGATTCGCCGGAGGCCATTGCATACATAATAAAAGGAATACTAGGTGGAATGATAACACCAAGTCCACCGGCTACAGCGACAATTGCTGTAGAAAACTTTTTATCATATCCCATATTCAGTAGAAGAGGGATAGTCATGGAGCCAACGGCAGCAACTGTTGCTGGAGCTGAACCGGAAATGGCACCATAGAAAAGGCATGTGATGATTACAGCACATGGAACGCCTGCAGTTTTCTTACCAATAAAATATGAGAACACGTCAAATAACTTTTTGGAAATCTGACCGTGAGCCATAATGATTCCTGATAAAACAAACATTGGAACTGCAAGAAGAGGGAAGCTGTCGATACCGCCCACCATGGAACGGATTACATAGCTGGCACTTGCAGTAAATGAAGGATCAAATGCTCCTGGAAGTACAGCAACTATACCAAGTGAGATTGATACAGGAATGGCTATAATTAAGCAAATTACAAAAAGAATAAGTACAGTGATTGCGCTCATGCTTAATTTCCTCCTTCCTTGTTGCTGGTATTGTCATGTTCGAGTATTTCTTTATTAAAGTTTTCCTGTGAAAGGAGATTACTCATAGAATTCTTGAGATTTGCACGTCTTTCAAGCTCTGCCAAGTGAGATGGCCAATCCTTAAGCTCTTCCTGATGGATGACATTATGCCACTCTAAAAACCATCTTTCTAAGATGCGGATAGCACATAGTGTGAAGCACACAAGTGGAGCTGACTGTACGTAATACATAGGAATTCCGCAGGCAGGAGAAACCTGACCGCTTTCTATAGTTGCCATAAGGTACCTGTATGCAAAAGGTATTAAATATACAAAGAAAACAAATTCTACTGTAAGATTTAATACTTTAACGGATGCCTTTTTTCTTGGCTTGAGATTTCGGATGAACTGGTCGATTTTAATTGAAATACATTTTTTGGTGCATAAGCTTACACTGAAAAATGCTGACCAGATAAATAGATATCTAGTGATTTCTTCTGACCAAGAGAGAGAAGCGCCTAGAATGTAGCGGCAGAAAATCTGAATGCCCATAATGACACTCATTGCAATAAGAAGAACGACCATGATGAATTCTTCAAGGTATTCGTCTACAAAGAAAAAAATACGTTTGATTCCCGTCATATAATGGTACCCCTTTGGCTAGTTTGTATGATATAAGTATAAACATTATGAAATACTTTAGCAAAGTAAAGTTAAAATAATTCAGAATATTTACACTAAATTCTTAAAATTAAAGGGCAATTTGTGCTAAGCACAAACCGCCCTTATAAGACTTAATAATTACATTGAACCATGTATAAGATTAAGTATTGTAGAAAGGTCTGATGCGTTCATCTGGCCTGGTGCAGAAGCTTTTCCAACAGCACCGAATGTGAGAGCAGAGCCGAATGCTTCGCCGCAAAGACGGCTAACAAGTCCTGTGCCTGCCATAGACATTGTGATGATTGGACGATCTGCATAATTGCTTGCCATTTCTTCTGTTGCAGCAAGGAGTGTAACTACATCCTTTTTGCAAGTAGGCATAACAGCAATCTTTGGAATATCTGCGCCAAGTTCCTGCATTTTACGAAGACGAGATACGATATCGTCCTTGTCAGGAGTCTTGTCGAAGTCATGATTAGAAGCTACAACCTTTACGCCGTTTGCATGAGCGCTAGCAACGATATCCTTAACAATATCATCACCTGTGAAAACTTCTACATCAACTAAATCTACCATACCAGTTGCAGCTGCATTCTTATTAAGTGTAGCGTAAGCATCTTTCTCGATAGATTTTTCTCCACCTTCGTTGCTTGTTCTGAAAGTGAAGAGGAGAGGTGTGTCGCCAAGAGCAGCTCTTAAATCCTTAAGAACGTCCTCAACCTTTGAAAAATCAAATACATCATCAAACCAGTCAACACGCCATTCAACTACATCATGTGCAACGCCGTTGAATGAAGCAGCTGCTGCGAGAATGTCTTCTTTTGTTTTTCCAACGATAGGCACGCAAATCTTTGGTACACCTTCGCCAATAACAACATTTCTAACTTTTACTGTATTCATATTATTTTCCTCTGTTTTATGAATTTGCCTCTACCATCTTAGTGTATCTAAGATTTACAAATAATCCAAGTAATACACCAACAGCTGTAAGTACGATGTTCATAACCATAACGCCTGATGGTGTCATCTGTGAAGCAGCTGTAAGGATTGTGTAGTTGCAAAGTGATGAAGCAATCATTACAAGTGCTGTAACTGTACCCTTAATCTTAGGGAAGAGCATGTTACATACTGATGTAGCAATCTGAAGAAGTCCGCCGGCACCAGCCCAACCGATAACGAATGCTGCAACCTTACATAATCCAACTGAAGGAGCTGAAAGAACTAAAATCAATGTTACAAGACAGATAACTGGGTATGCAACGATGAAACGAACGTCCTTAATCTTACGTGTAAGAAGAGCAGTAACGATAAGAGCAAGGATTGTACCCATTGAGTAGTATGTCTGCATGATTGAAGGATCTTCCCAACCAACATTTGTCTTAGCAAAGTTCTGTGCACAGTTAAGCCATAGCTGGAATGTACCTGTACATGTGAAACCGATAAGAATCATAGCAACTGACTCGATAGAGAAGTGAGTGTGCTTTAAGCTATCGATAAGACCTTCCTTCTTTTCAGCTGCAGCTGCATCTGAATCTGGAAGTGGAAGGATAAGGATAAGTACAAGTAATACGATGTAAGCAACGCCGCAAATATAGAAGAGTCTGTTGTAAGAAACAAGACCTGCTGCGTTTGTTGCAACTGTCATTCCAAGGAAGAATGGAAGTAACATCTGTGAAATAGCGATAAAGAACTTAATTCCCATTGTAGCTACACCAGGAGCATCGCTGATAATCTCAGCAACAGCTGGGTAAATACCAGTATCAAGGAATGAGTTTGCAATACCACCAACGATTGCGCAAATGTATGCAATCTGGTATCCGCCGTTAACACCAGCGTTGAATGCCATAGCAAGACCGATGAGGTAGATAGCATATGAAGCTCCACCGATCATAACTGAAATACGACGGCCTAACTTATCTGAAAGAGGGCCTGCGAATGGAAGAGCAATAAGTCTACCAAGACCAAGTGCTGCTGAAATAGCAGTGATTGACATTACCTCTACGCCCCAGCTAGTAGCAAGAGCTTCCTTAATAACTGATTGTCCTAAGATTGAGCAACCAACTCCGTGAATAAAGTAATTCAAATAAAGAATTAAAGCTGCTGGAAAATATTTCTTGTTCATATTTTTCTCCTTAAATTTACTCGTACTTAATTCCAAGTACTTCTTTCATGTGTTCGATTGGCATTTCTTTGCCTGTCCAAAGCTTGAATGCTGCAGCGCCCTGGAATAACATCATTCCAAAACCGTTCATTCTCTTACATCCAACTTCCTCAGCCATCTCAAGGAACTTTGTCTTTGCTGGTGCGTAAACTGTATCAGTTACGATAAGGTCTGGACGAAGATATGAAGTATCTGGTAACCATGTCTGGCCCTCAAGTGGCTTCATACCCATACCTGTTGCGTTTGCAAGAAGGTAAGAATCAGCGATTTCTCTTCTAAGAGCATCAAGGTCTGCTAAGTCATAAAGTGTAGCCTTGCAGTTTGTTCTCTCGTTGATCTTGTTTACTGTTTCCTGAGCGTTATCCCAGAAAGCATCCTTTACGTTGAAGATAGACATTTCTTTAACGCCATCAAGTGCAGCCTGAATCTGGATAGCAGTACCAGCACCGCCGCAACCAACGATTGTCATTTTCTTTCCGATAACATCGATATCGTAGTCCTTAAGTGACTGCATGTAACCGATACCGTCTGTGATGTGACCTGTAAGAACACCGTTCTCATTTACGATTGTGTTTACAGCTCCGCAAAGCTCAGCAGCAGGAGATAACTTATCAAGATACTTACCTACTACAGTCTTGTTAGGCATAGAAACGTTTGAGCCTACAAGCTTAAGTGCTCTGATACCTTTTACAGCATCCTCGAGTGTGCTATTATCTACCTCAAATGCGAGATAAGCATAATCGAGACCAAGATATGCAAATGCTTCATTGTGCATAGCTGGTGAGCTTGAGTGTCTGATTGGATAAGCCATAAGTCCGATAAGCTCTGTGTGTCCTGTAATTCTTTCTGCCATAATTTTAATTCCTCCATAAATTCTTTAAGATTTTGCATGCCCTTTGTTAAAATCTTAACAGTCTTTATACATATATTTTAATGTGTATTACTGTATAATTCCAATACTTCTATTGCATATTATTAATAGCTTTTAGCTATCAATTGTGGTAAAATTGATAATAAGTAATGAAAATACAACAATTATATTGTGCAAAACAGAGAGAGGAGAACTATGACTCTAAATCAAATGATGTATTTTTATGAGGCCGCTAGATTACAGCATTTCAATCAGGCTGCAGAAAAGCTTCATATATCAGAACCATCCCTTAGCCGCTCAATAAATGCCCTTGAATCAGAGCTGGGAGTAGTCTTATTTGAAAGAACTGGACGCAACGTAGTTTTGACCAAAACAGGAGATATTTTTTATGAGCACGTTGATAGAATTCTAAATGAAATCAATTTGGCTGATCGAAAAATGCATCAATTGACAGGTTCAGGAGGGCATATTGATTTAGCATATGTGGCTCCACTTGCTGGTTCGTTTATTCCGAATGTTTGTAGAGCTTTCCTATTAGAAGATAAAAATAGCGAAGTAACATTCAATTTCCATCAGGATATCACTTCTAAAAATATAGAAGGTTTAAAGTCAGGTAACTACGATATTATATTTGGTTCCTTTGTGAAGGATGAGCCAAATATCAAGTTTATTCCTATATTACAACAGGAACTGGTGGTTATTATTCCTAAGGGACATCCATTGGAAGAAAACGATACCTTAGATGCATCAATTTTTGAAAAATACCCTGTTTTGGGATACACACGCAAATCAGGCTTAGGTCGTTTGACCAGGGACTTCTTTTTGCAGAACAAGGTTGAGCCTAACTTTATCTGTGAATCACCTGATGAAAATGGTATAGCAGCTCTTGTTGCAGCCAACTTTGGAATTGCATTGGTTGCTGATGTAGACAGCATTCACAGAGATGACGTTATAATAAAGAAGCTTTCCACAGAATATAGTCTTTCACACACTGTTTATATGGCATACATGAAGGGGCGATATCAGATGCCTGCCGTAAAACGTATGATTGACTTCATATTGGTACATTCTATGCACTAATTAATTACAAAAAATGAATTGGATTTTGATATTAAAGCGGGATTATACTTTTCTTATAAAAAAGGAAAGCATGCCCGCTTTTCATCTTGACAGCTCTTATCACGTAAATTTTGTTTGTAAATAGGAGCATTCTATAATGAGAAATAAGTATCCACACATTTTTGAACCACTTACAATTCGTCGTATGACACTTAAGAATCGTATCATGATGACACCAATGGGAACTAACTACGGTGATCAGAATGGTGAGATGACATTTGTTCATATTGATTACTATGAGCAGAGAGCTAAGGGTGGTACAGGATTATTAATGGTTGAAAATGCTAGTGTCTTTTCACCACAGGGTTCTAATGGTACAACCCAGCTTCGAATTGATCATGACAATTTCATTCCACGTTTATATTACTTTACAGAGAGAATGCATAAGCATGGCGCTTGTGTAGGTATTCAGATTAACCACGCTGGTGCATCAGCTGTTTCTGCTCGTACAGGAGAGCAGCCAGTTTCTGCATCAGATATTCCATCAAAGGCAGGCGGAGAGATTCCACGTCCACTTGAGAAGGAAGAAATCTACAATATTGTAAAGAAGTATGGTGAGGCAGCAAAGCGTGCACAGACAGCCGGTTTTGACTGTGTTGAAATCCATGCTGGTCACTCATATCTTTTGAGCCAGTTCCTTTCACCTACAACTAACAAGCGTACAGATGAGTTTGGCGGATCACCAGAGAATCGCGCTAGATTTACAAAGCTTGTTGTAGAAGAAGTAAGAAAGCAGGTAGGACCATTTTTCCCAATTTTTGTCCGTATTAGTGCTGATGAGTTTGTTGAGGGAGGAAACACACTAGAGGACGCAATTGAGTATTTACAGTACTTCCAGGAAGAAGTAGACGTATTTGACGTTTCTGCTGGTCTTAATAGTTCTATTCAGTTCCAGATTGATGCAAACTATCTTCCAGATGGATGGCGTTCATACATGGCAAAGGCTGTTAAGGAAAAATATGGCAAGCCATGTGTAACAATGGGAAATATTCGTGATCCTAAGGTCGCTGAGGAAATTCTTGAAAGAGGAGATGCTGATATCATCGGTATGGGCCGTGGTCTTATTGCAGATCCTAACTGGGTAAATAAGGTAGAGTTCAACCGTGAGGATGAGCTTCGTAAGTGTATTTCATGTAACGTAGGTTGTGCAGGCCACAGAATTGGTCTTAACCTTCCAATTCGTTGTACAGTAAACCCAGCTGTTAACGCTAATGACGAATACTACAAGAGAAAGGTTAACAAGCCTTGCAACGTTGTAGTTATCGGTGGTGGTACAGCAGGTCTTGAAGCTGCTTGTACAGCTGCAGAGGTTGGATGTACAACATTCCTTCTTGAGAAGAAGGCAGAGCTTGGCGGTCTTTCTGTTCAGATTTCAAAGATTCCTGACAAGAAGAGACTTGCTGATTTCCCTAAGTACATGATTAACCGTGCTAGCAAATTAAGAAATCTCTTCATATTTAAGAACAACAATACTACAGTTGATCAGATTAAGAGCTTGAACCCTGATATCATCGTAAATGCTACAGGTTCAAACCCTACATTACCACCTATCAAGGGATTATTAGACCTTGTTGATAAGGATGATTCAAATGTAGCTACTGTTATTAAGATGATTGAGCGTCTTGACACATATCCAGAGGATATGAAGGGCAAGAAGGTTGCTGTTGTTGGTGGCGGTGCCGTAGGTCTTGATGTTATGGAGTACTTCACAGAAAAAGGTGCTGAAGTTACTATCATCGAGATGTTACCTATTATTGGTAACGGACTTGATCCAATCACAAAGTGCGATACAGCTGCAAAGATGGCTAAGTATAATGTTCGTCAGATGACAAATACAGCACTTCAGGAAGTATGCAACGACAAGTTTATCGTTAAGAATCCAGAAGGCGAAATCGAAAATATTGACTTTGATTTAGGATTCATCTGCCTTGGTATGCGCTCTAACACACCTATCATCGATGAGTTAAATACTGCATTTGAAGACACAAATGTTGAGATTTACAATATTGGTGATTCTAAGCGTGCTCGTCGTATTATCGAAGGTACAGAAGAGGGTCGTGATATTATCAAGGTTCTTGAGAGACATGATTTTCTTTAAGATTTAACTTCCTTGTTAATTTAATCTAAAATTTATTTATCAGACAGAAGGAAAAAGTTGTTTCTTTCTGTCTGATTTTTTAGTATGATACTATTCAAAACAAGGTATCAAAGGGGAATAAGACATGGAACAGCTCAAAATGTTAAGAGAGCATCTTGCTCAGAACGACGAAATTATTCTTAATGCACTGCTTATGAGAAATGCCATTGTTGAGGAAATTATGGCATACAAAGAAGAGAATGGTTTGCAGATTTTACAGCCAGAACAGGATGAAAAAAGAGACCGCTGGTTAGACAAGAGCTTGGAAGGGAAACGTCACGGCAAGGAAGTAAAGGACATTTATAGTTCGATAGTTAAAAATGCCAAGCGTATTCAAGCTAGACATTTGTTTAATTACAATATTGTACTAATCGGATTTATGGGAGCAGGTAAAACTACAATCTCTGATTATTTGAGCACATGCTTTGCCATGGAAGTGGTAGAGATGGATCAGGTTATTTCTGATAGAGAGGGCATGTCTATTTCTGATATTTTTGAGGTATATGGAGAAGAGCACTTCAGAAATGCCGAGACAAACCTATTGAAGGAAATGCAGTCAAAGCGTAATGTTGTAATTTCATGTGGTGGTGGTACACCAATGCGTGATGTAAACGTCCAGGAGATGAAGAAGAATGGACGTGTTGTTCTTTTAACCGCAAAGCCAGAGACAATACTTGAAAGAGTAAAGGATAGTCATGATAGACCTCTTATTGAAAATAATAAGAGCGTTGAATTTATTGAAGAATTAATGCTTAAAAGAAGAGAGAAATATGTTGCTGCAGCTGATATCATAATTGAAACTGATGGTAAGTCAGAGTTGGAAATTTGCGAGGAACTTGTTAATTCTCTTTTAAAATTAGATAACGATTAAGAAAAAGCCTGAGGCCTATCTCAATGGATAAGCTTCAGGCTTTCTGTTTTTAAATACATAATATTCATGGAAGCCACAATCATTTAATAAGTCAGGTAGCTTATCAAAATCTGCAGCAACATCCTCGGGAGTATGTGCGTCGGCACCTAGTGTAATCATTTTACCGCCCAATTCTTTGTATCTTTTGATAATAGATGGAGCGGGATTAGGAGCACCCATTCCTTTTCTGAATGCGGCAGTGTTTACCTCCAATGCCTTATCTAACTTTATAATTTGCTGAAGGATGGCATCAATGATTTCTGCATATGGTTGATGTGTGTTGTGCTTTGTCTCTGGGTTTCGTGCATATCTAAATGCGTAATCCAAATGACCAACTGTATCAAAATTCGTAAATGCGGTAATGTTCTCAAGAATAGATTCGTAATAGCGGTTTAGCAAAGCGCTTTCTGTATCACGTTCCCAAAAGCTGTCGAAGTATGGGTCCCATTTATCCACAAGGTGAGTACTTCCAATTATGAAGTCATATGGATGAGCATTAACAGCTTCATTGCATTTATCAACAACATGTGGCTGAATGCCAACCTCTAGTCCATTCAATATGGTGAATTTATCAGTTGATTCCTGCTTGGCAAGTTTGTGCAGGGTAGGATAGTAGTTCTCTAAATCTAAATCGAAGAATCCAAACTGCTTAGGATAGTCGATATCCAAATGGTCTGTGAAAGTAATACCTAGCAGGCCTTTTGCTTTTGCAGAGTTTATCATATCAATAGGAGACGCGTCGGAGTCTCCTGAAAAATTACAGTGCATGTGATTGTCCCAAAACATTGTTGTAGCCTCCTTTGTATAAGTAACTAAATATTAATTGATGATACTGGAAGGCGCAAGAAATATTGTTTGAAAATACAAATAATATAAGTACATTGAGAAAATTTTAACAATATTTCAATTTGGGGTTGAATTATAGATTGATGTTGTATAAAATAAAGTGCATACGGGGCTCTTTGAGAGCTTCAAAGAAAATTTTAAAAGAATCTTTAGGAGGATTTAAAAATGGCAGTAAGAGTAGCAATCAACGGTTTTGGCCGTATCGGACGTCTTGCATTCCGTCAGATGTTCGGAGCAGAAGGTTACGAAGTAGTAGCAATCAACGACTTAACTAGCCCAAAGATGTTAGCACATCTTTTAAAGTATGATTCATCACAGGGAAAGTATGAGCATGCAGATGAGGTTTCTTGCACAGATGATTCAATCATCGTTTGCGGTAAGGAAATCAAGATCTATGCATTCCCAGATGCAAACAATTGCCCATGGGGTGACCTTAAGGTTGACGTAGTTCTTGAGTGCTCAGGATTCTACACATCAAAGGAAAAGGCACAGGCTCATATCAATGCAGGTGCTAGAAAGGTTGTTATCTCTGCACCAGCAGGAAACGATCTTCCTACAATCGTTTACAATACAAACCATGAGACACTTAAGGCTTCTGATACAATCATTTCAGCAGCTTCATGTACAACAAACTGCTTAGCACCAATGGCTGACGCACTTAACAAGTACGCTCCAATCCAGTCTGGTATCATGGTAACAATCCACGCTTACACAGGTGATCAGATGACACTTGATGGCCCACAGAGAAAGGGTGATCTTCGTCGTTCACGTGCAGCAGCAGTTAACATCGTTCCTAACTCAACAGGTGCAGCAAAGGCTATCGGTCTTGTTATCCCAGAGCTTAACGGAAAGCTTATCGGATCTGCTCAGCGTGTTCCTACACCAACAGGTTCTACAACAATCCTTACAGCAGTTGTAAACAAGAAGGACGTTACAGTTGAGGGTATCAACGCAGCTATGAAGGCAGCAGCTAACGAGTCATTCGGTTACAACGAGGATGAAATCGTTTCTTCAGATATCGTAGGTATGAGATTTGGTTCTCTCTTCGATGCTACACAGACAATGGTTTCTAAGGTTTCTGATGATCAGTACGAGGTACAGGTTGTTTCTTGGTATGATAACGAGAACAGCTACACATCACAGATGGTTCGTACAATCAAGTACTTCTCAGAGTTAGCTTAATTCGTTTTTACGAAATACGACTTTTAAGGGTCCGGTCCTATTGGACCGAGCCCTTTTTTATTTTATATGGAGGATAAAATTATGGCATTAAATAAGAAGACAGTAGATGACATTAATGTTAAGGGTCGTCGAGTACTTGTTCGTTGCGATTTCAACGTACCTCTTAAGGCAGGCGAAATCACAGATGATACACGTATCAAGGCAGCTCTTCCTACAATCAACAAGCTTATTGCTGATGGTGGAAAGGTTATTCTTTGCTCACACCTTGGAAAGGTAAAGAATGGTCCTAACGAGGGCGAGTCACTTGCTCCAGTTGCAAAGCGTCTTTCAGAGAAGCTTGGTAAGGAAGTAACATTCGTTTCTGATTACAACGTAACAGGCGAAGCTGCTACAAAGGCAGTTGAGGCTATGAAGGAAGGGGATGTAGTTCTTCTTCAGAATACTCGTTTCCGTGGCGAGGAAGAGACAAAGAACGGTGAGGCATTCTCTAAGGAACTTGCTGATCTTGCAGATGATTATGTATGCGATGCTTTCGGTTCATCACACAGAGCTCACGCTTCTGTAGCTGGTGTTACAAAGTTCATCACAGCTAAGGGTGGTTCAAACGTAGTTGGATACCTTATGCAGAAGGAAATCGACTTCCTTGGCAACGCTGTTGAGAATCCTGTACGTCCATTCGTAGCAATTCTTGGTGGTGCAAAGGTAGCTGATAAGCTTAACGTTATCAACAACCTTCTTGAGAAGTGTGACACACTTATCATCGGTGGTGGTATGTCTTACACATTCCAGAAGGCTATGGGTTACGAAATCGGTAAGTCACTTTGCGACGATACAAAGCTTGATTACTGTAAGGAAATGCTTGAGAAGGCTAAGAGCATGGGTAAGGAAATTCTCCTTCCACTTGATGCTGTTACAATCGCAGGCTTCCCAGATCCAATCGACGCTCCAGTAGAGTGCGAGACATATGATACAGAGAACATGCCAGCTGACAGAGAGGGTTGCGATATCGGACCTAAGACAGTTGCTCTTTTCTCTGAGAAGGTTAAGACAGCTAAGACAGTTCTTTGGAACGGACCAATGGGTCTTTTCGAGAACCCAGCACTTGCTGTAGGTACAGAAGCAGTTGCTAAGGCACTTGCTGAGACAGATGCTACAACAATCATCGGTGGTGGTGATTCAGCTGCAGCTGTTAACCAGATGGGATTCGCTGACAAGATGAGCCACATCTCTACAGGTGGTGGAGCATCACTTGAGTTCCTTGAGGGTAAGGAGCTTCCAGGCGTTTACGCAGCAGATGACAAATAAGAAAAGAGGAAAATAAAATGGCAAGAAGAAGAATTATTGCCGGCAACTGGAAGATGAACATGACACCTTCTGAGGCTGTAAAGCTTGTTGCTGAGCTTAAGGATTTAGTAAAGAACGATGATGTAGACGTAGTATATTGCGTACCTGCAATCGATATCGTTCCTGTAGTAGAGGCTGTAAAGGGCACAAACGTAAACGTTGGTGCTGAGAACTTCTACATCGAGGATAAGGGTGCTTTCACAGGCGAAATTTCAGCTCCTATGCTTGTAGATGCTGGTGTTAAGTACGTTATCATGGGTCACTCTGAGAGACGTGACATCTTTGGTGAGAATGATATTCTTATCAACGCTAAGGTTAAGAAGGCATTTGCTGCTGGTCTTACACCAATCCTTTGCTGTGGTGAGTCACTTGCACTTCGCAAGGCTGGCACATACAAGGAGTGGATCGAGCGTCAGATTACTTGGGATCTTTCTGGCGTTACAGCTGACCAGGTAAAGAACCTTGTTATCGCTTACGAGCCAATCTGGGCTATCGGTACAGGTGAGACAGCTACAGCTGATCAGGCAGAAGAAGTTTGTGCATTCATTCGTGAGCTTATTGCTAAGCTTTATGATGATGCTACAGCAGAGGCTGTTCGTATTCAGTACGGCGGATCTATGAATGCTTCTAACGCAGCTGAGCTTCTTAGCAAGCCAAACATTGATGGTGGTCTTATCGGCGGTGCTTCACTTAAGCCAGACTTCGGTAAAATCGTTAATGCTTAATAAAATTGGGTTTTAGGAAAGACTTTGTT
This sequence comes from Pseudobutyrivibrio sp. LB2011, assembly GCF_000701765.1. Lineage (NCBI taxonomy): Bacteria > Bacillati > Bacillota > Clostridia > Lachnospirales > Lachnospiraceae > Pseudobutyrivibrio > Pseudobutyrivibrio sp. LB2011. Next base: position 239,482 of record NZ_JNJS01000001.1, read on the forward strand.
GAAATTGTCAATTATAAGTAGTAAAAACTCCTAAAGTTTTACATGCGCACCAGTTTCTGGTGCGCTATTTTTGTTTTAAATAAGTTCATTTTATGATATAATTTGCGCTGATGGACGTTTTGTCCTTGGAGGAATTTATGAAACGAAAATTTCGTTTATATTTTATGTTAGGCCTTTGCTCACTTTCACTTATTGCCTGTGGCAAGAAAGAGGAAGAGGAAGTAGAGGATACAGTAGATACTACTGAACAGGTCGCATTTGACGACGTTGAAGTTGAGGATTATACAGTTCTTTCATATAGTGAGCTTGAAGTTCTTGCATATGAGGACGACACTGACGCACAGGTTATGCTTGGTCGTATGCTAGAGTACGGCACAGAGGATGTTAAGCAGGATTTTGCTGAGGCGATTTCCTGGTATCAAATGGCATCTGATTCAGGAAATGTTGACGGTACATGTGCACTTGGTTATTTCTATTTAACAGGCACAGGTGTTGAGCAGGATTTAGAAAAAGCAGATGAGCTTTTTGATGCTGCCATTGAGGGTGGCTCAGATAATGCTTACGTTGGCAAAGCCAGAGTTATAATGGCATCGTTACCAGAAGCATTTTTCGCTGATGAATCTGATGAGGATATGGATATCACTGACACAGAAGAATCAGAAGAAGTAGAAATATCCACAGAAGACGAAGAAAAAGCAGAAGAAGCTTACGATTACATATACAAGGCACAGATTGCCGGAGATATAGATGGTACATACTATCTAGGTTATGCATATGAGCATGGTATTGGCATTGCTCAGGATTACAAAAAGGCTTTTGATTACTATTCAAGGGTTACCAAATCAGAAAGCACAGATTTAGCAGATCAATATGCTATCAATCTTGCGAATACAGCAGTTGGTCTTCTTTACGTAGAAGGCAATGGAGTAGAAGCAGATACAGAAAAGGCTATCGAGTATTTTACAGCTGCTTCTGACAACGGCTACGCTAAGGCTAGCTATTACCTAGGCCAGATTTATGAAAATGGCTTAGATGTAGATAGAGATTATGAAAAAGCGATGGAATATTATCTTATCGCAGCAGATGCAGACTACGCACCAGCACTTAACCAGATTGGTTACATGTATTACAATGGATTTGGTGTAGATGTAGATTTTGCATCGGCAGTTTATTACCAAAAGCTTGCAGCATTGCAGGGTTATGCAATTGCTCAGGTTAATTTAGGTTTTCTTTATGAAAACGGGTACGGGGTTGAGAGGAATTTGGAAACAGCTTTGTCGTATTATGAAATGGCGGCTGATTCGGGTTATGAAGGCGCTATGGAGGCTGTTGTCCGAGTAAAGGCACAGATTAATGAAGAAATGTAACTTTTGCATAGCGATAGTTACGGTTGTTATCTCTTTACTAACAGGATGCGGACACAAAACAATTGAGGTTGATACCGTAAATCTTGAAGCTAGCGAGCCGGAAATCATTGAAATTGCGGATTTAACGGACGCGTGGGATACGATTTTAAACAATAGTACAATTGAGTTTATAGGAGGTCATCCTATAGACGAGTCTTTTCTCGCGATGATTACATCTGAATATGGTGAGGATGTAATAGAGGAAATTGCAAGTTATGCAAATTTCCAAACGCCAGAAATTTGGTATCAACTTACTGGCAAGAGTATTCATGTACTTTGGTACGAGTACTGTATGGATACAGGCTTGCAGAGTTATTCCTATGACAAAACATACGTAATAGATAAGCCAGTCTATGGAGACATAGTTCTTGATTTTACCGGCGATTTGTCATTTGCAGAAGGAATAGCCACAACAGAGTTTATGGACAGCCAAATTAATGGAATAGAAGATTGCTTTTCGGCAGATTTGTTAGAAGAAATGCGAGAAGCTGATATTCTTCTTGTTAATAATGAGTTTGCCTATACAAACAGAGGGAATCCTCTTGCTGGAAAGGCATATACATTTAAAGCAGATCCAAGTCGAGTTGCTTTGCTCGAAGAGCTTGGAGTTGACGCAGTTAGTGTGGCCAACAATCATGTCTATGACTATGATGAAATTGGATTTTTAGATACATTAAATACCCTAAATTTACAAGGCATTCCTTATGTAGGGGCAGGAGTCAATCTTGAGGAAGCCAAAAAGCCGATATACTTTATTGTCGGTGGCAGAAAGATAGCCATTGTGGCAGCTACTCAAATAGAAAGAACTCTTAATTACACAAAGGAAGCTACAGGCGTTACGCCAGGTGTTATGAAATGCTTGCACCCGGAAGCTTTTTGTGAAACTATATCAGAGGCAAAAGCAAATGCAGATTTTGTTATTGTTTTTCCTCATTGGGGTACAGAAGGCACTGCCAATTATGGCGGTGATCAGATGGCACTTGCTCGAGCATTTGTTGAGGCTGGTGCAGATGTAATAATAGGAGGGCATACACATTGCCTTCAAACAATTGAGTATATGGATGATGTGCCTATCTACTACAGCTTGGGTAACTATTGGTTCTCTACAACCAGCAACATGCCAACATCATACGATACAGGATTAGCACAGATTCGTATAAAACAAGATGGAAGCGTAGATTCATACTTTATTCCATGTAATTTTAACGCAGGAGTTACAAGCCTGCTTGGTTCAGAAGATATGGCTTACAGCAATATCATAGATGGTCTGAATTCCTTATCATCATCAGCAAAGATTGATAAGGACGGACGTATTAGTAAAAAATAAATAGTTTTTTCTGGCGTTTGCCAGATATAAGGAGGATTTACTATGAGTAAGAAACCTGTAGTACTTATGGTTCTCGACGGATATGGTCTTAATGACAATCCAAAGGGAAATGCCATTGCAATGGCAAAGACACCTGTTATGGACAAACTTATGGCTGAATGTCCATTCGTAGCAGGTCAAGCATCTGGAATGTTTGTTGGACTTCCAGACGGACAGATGGGTAACTCAGAAGTTGGACATATGAACATCGGCGCAGGCCGCATTATTTACCAGGATTTAACACGTATTACAAAAGCTATCAATGATGGCGAGTTCTTCGAGAACAAGGTTTTACTTGAAGCTATCGACAATGCTAAAAAGACTGGCGGAGACATTCACCTTTGGGGTCTTCTTTCAGACGGTGGTGTACATAGCCACATCGAGCACCTTTACGGTATGCTTGAGATGTGCAAGAAGAACGGCCTTACAAATGTATTCGTTCACGCATTCCTTGATGGACGTGATACTCCACCTGCTTCTGGTAAGGATTTCTTAGCAGCACTTCAGTCAAAGATGGACGAAATCGGAGTTGGTAAGATTGCATCACTTTCTGGCCGTTACTACGCAATGGACCGTGATAACAACTGGGATCGTGTTGAGAAGGCTTACAATTCACTTGTTAAGGGTGAAGGAGTTCAGGCCACTTCAGTACCTGATGCTATGCAGGCATCTTACGATGATGGTGTAACTGATGAGTTCGTTCTTCCTACAGTTATCACAGATGCTGATGGAAAGCCTCTTTCAGTTGTTAAGAATGGCGATTCAGTTGTATTCTTTAACTTCCGTCCAGACCGTGCTCGTGAAATTACTAGAGCATTCTGTGATGACAAGTTCACAGGCTTCGATAGAGAGTTCTTAAATCTCTATTATGCTTGCTTCAAGGATTACGATGAGACAATCCCTAACAAGCACATTGCTTTCGAAAAGGAGAGCATTTCAAATACATTCGGTGAGTTCTTAGCTAACAATGGTTTAAAGCAGCTTAGACTTGCTGAGACAGAAAAATACGCACACGTTACATTCTTCTTCAACGGTGGTGTTGAGGAGCCTAACAAGGACGAGGAAAGAATCCTTGTAAACTCTCCAAAGGATGTAGCTACATATGACCTTAAGCCTGAAATGTCGGCACCAGAGGTTGGAGCAAAGCTTGTAGATGCTATTAAGTCTAACAAGTACGATGTTATCGTTATCAACTTTGCTAACCCAGACATGGTTGGTCATACTGGCGTCATAGAGGCAGCTGTTGCAGCTGTAGAGCGTGTTGACTCACTTGTAGGTGAAGCCGTAGAGGCAGTTAAGGAGATGGATGGAGCATTATTCATCTGTGCTGACCACGGTAATGCAGAAAAGATGATTGATTATGAGACAGGAGAGCCACACACAGCTCACACAACAAATCCTGTTCCATTTATCTTAGTTAACTACGATAGTGACTATACACTCCGCGAGGGCGGTGCTCTTTGTGATATCGCTCCTACACTTATCGAGATCATGGGTCTTGAGCAGCCAAAGGAGATGACTGGAAAGTCACTTTTAGTTAGAAAGTAGTCATTAGCCCCCTCAGGGGGGGGCGACATGATTATAAATAAAATAGAATAAAAAGAGAGAGGATTTGATTATGAAACCAATTAAAGAAGGAAAAGTAAGAGAAGTATACGATAATGGCGATAGCATTATTATGGTAGCAACAGATCGTATATCTGCATTCGATGTAATTCTCAAAAACAAAATTGTCAACAAGGGTGCAGTGCTTACACAGATGTCTAAGTTCTGGTTTGAACTTACAAAAGACATTGTTCCAAATCACATGCTTTCAACTGATGTAAAAGACATGCCAGAGTTCTTCCAGAACGATGAGTACAAGGGCAAGTCAATGATGTGCAAGAAGCTTACAATGCTTCCAATCGAGTGCATCGTACGTGGTTACATCACAGGCTCTGGATGGGCCAGCTACAAAGAGAACGGTACTGTTTGTGGCATTAAACTTCCAGAAGGGTTAAAGGAATCAGATAAACTTCCTGAACCTATCTATACTCCTTCTACTAAAGCTGAAATTGGTGATCATGATGAAAATATCTCTTTCGAGCGTTCCATTGAAGTTCTTGAAAAGGAATTCCCTGGTCATGGCTTAGAATACGCAACTGCACTTCGTGATAACACAATCGCTCTTTATAAGAAGTGTGCAGATTATTCACTTACTAAGGGCATTATTATTGCTGATACAAAGTTTGAGTTCGGTCTTGATGAGGATGGTAACATTGTTTTAGCAGATGAGATGCTTACTCCAGATAGCTCACGTTTCTGGCCACTTGAGGGTTATGAAGCAGGACATGGACAGCCATCATTTGATAAGCAGTTCGTACGTGATTGGCTTAAGGCTAATCCAGATTCAGATTACCTTCTTCCACAGGATGTTATCGATAAGACAATCGACAAATATCTTGAAGCTTACAAGCTATTAACTGGCAAAGCACTTGAAGTGTAAAATACCTTATAGCGTAGATTATGTATTAGGAGATTTTATGACAGATTTGAAAGTAAAGGACATGCCATGGGACGATTTGCACGAGGAGTGCGGCGTCTTTGCCATGTACGATTTTGACGGTGGAGATGTTGCCTCCTCGATTTATTATGGCCTTTTTGCCTTACAGCACAGAGGACAGGAGAGTTGTGGTATTGCAGTATCTGACACTAATGGTCCAAAACGCAATTTTGCCCTTCACAAAGATATGGGATTAGTAAATGAAGTATTCAATCAGGAAATACTTGAGGGCATGCACGGAGATATTGGTGTAGGACATACTCGTTATTCTACAGCAGGCTCTTCTACAAGAGAGAACGCACAACCACTTGTTTTATCTTATATAAAGGGTATTCTTGGAATGGCCCACAATGGTAACCTAATCAATGCAGAGGAGCTTAGAGATGAGCTTTCTATGACAGGTGCCATTTTCCAAACAACAATCGATTCAGAAACAATCGCATATCTTATTGCAAGAGAGCGTTTAAAAAGTGCAACAGTTGAGGAAGCAGTTGCGAGAGCTTGTGACAAAATCAAAGGAGCATATTCACTTGTTGTTATGTCACCTAGAAAGCTTATTGCTGCCCGTGATCCTCAGGGATTCAGACCACTTTGCATTGGAAAACGTGATAATGCATATGTAATTGCATCAGAGACATGTGCTCTTGATACAATCGGTGCTGAATACATCAGAGATGTAGAGCCAGGAGAAATCGTAACTATTTCACCTGAGTTTGGTATCAAATCTGATAAGAGCAGATGTATCGATAAGAGCAAGCATGGTAGATGCATTTTCGAATATATCTATTTTGCCAGACCAGATAGTATTATTGATGGGCAGTCTGTATATGATGCTCGTATCAGAGCTGGTCGATTCTTGGCACAGGATTCACCAGTTGAAGCTGACCTTGTAGTTGGTGTTCCAGAATCTGGAAATGCAGCGGCACAGGGATATTCATTAGAATCAGGTATTCCATACGGAACAGCATTTATCAAGAACAGCTATGTAGGACGTACTTTCATCAAGCCTAAGCAGGCAAGCAGACAGTCCTCGGTACAGGTAAAACTAAATGCACTTAAAGAAGTAGTTAAGGGTAAACGAATTATCATGATTGATGATTCAATTGTACGAGGTACTACATCAGATCGTATTGTAAAGATGCTTCGTGATGCTGGGGCTACAGAAGTACATGTTCGTATTTCGTCGCCACCATTTTTGTGGCCTTGCTACTTTGGTACTGATGTGCCATGTCGCGAGCAGCTTATTGCCTACAATCATTCAGTAGATGAAATAAAGGATATCATCGGAGCCGATTCACTTGCTTACCTTGATTTCAATCGTCTTCCACAGATGGTAGACGGCTTGGAAATTTGCCATGGTTGCTTCGATGGTACCTACCCTATGGAGCCACCAACTGAAGATATTCGTGGGGATTATGAAAAGTAACTTCCCGATTGATATTCGGATAGATTACACGATATAAGGAGAGAATATGAGTACAGATAGATATACAAGCCCACTTTCTGAGCGATATGCAAGCAAGGAGATGCAGTACATCTTTTCACAGGATAAGAAGTTTTCAACCTGGAGAAGACTTTGGATTGCCCTTGCAGAAACTGAGATGGAGTTAGGTCTTTCACAGGATGGAAAGCCAGTTATCACTCAGGATATGATTGATGAGATGAAGCAGCACATTGAGGATATCAACTATGATGTTGCAAAGGCTCGTGAGAAAGAAGTTAGACATGATGTAATGAGTCATGTATATGCATACGGACAGCAGTGTCCAAAGGCGGCAGGTATTATTCACCTTGGCGCTACAAGCTGCTATGTTGGTGACAACACAGATATCATTATTATGAGAGATGCTTTACAGCTTATTCGTACAAAGCTTGTGAATGTTATTGCTGAGCTTGCAGCATTCGCTGACAAGTATAAGGCACAGCCTACACTTGCATTTACACATTTTCAGCCTGCACAGCCAACAACAGTTGGTAAGCGTGCAACACTTTGGCTTAATGAGTTTGTAATGGATCTTGAGGATCTTGATTATGTACTTTCTACTCTTAAGCTTCTTGGCTCAAAGGGTACAACTGGTACACAGGCTAGTTTCCTTGAGCTTTTCAACGGAGACAACGAGACAATCGACAAGATTGATCCAATGATAGCTGAGAAGATGGGATTCAAGGCATGCTATCCAGTTTCAGGTCAGACATATTCTAGAAAGGTAGATACTAGAGTTTGCAATATCTTAGCAGGTATAGCAGCTTCTGCTCACAAGATGTCAAACGATATTCGTTTGCTTCAGCATCTTAAGGAAGTAGAGGAGCCATTTGAGAAGAGTCAGATTGGTTCTTCAGCTATGGCTTACAAGCGCAACCCAATGCGTTCAGAGCGTATTGCATCACTTTCTCGTTATGTTATGATTGATGCACTTAACCCAGCGATTACATCAGCTACTCAGTGGTTTGAGCGTACACTTGATGATTCAGCAAACAAGCGTCTGTCAATTGCTGAGGGCTTCCTTGCAACAGATGGTGTTCTTGATCTTTGCTTGAACGTAGTAGATGGTCTTGTTGTATATGACAAGGTTATTACAAAGCGCCTTATGTCTGAGCTTCCATTCATGGCTACAGAAAACATAATGATGGATGCGGTTAAGCTTGGTGGAAATAGACAGGAGCTTCACGAGAAGATTCGTACACTTTCTATGGAGGCAGGCAAGAACGTTAAGGTAGAGGGTAAGGACAATAACCTTCTTGAACTAATTGCTGCTGACGATGAATTCCCAATGGGACTTGAGGAGCTTGAGGCTACTATGGAGCCTGCAAGATACGTAGGACGTAGCCCACGTCAGGTTGAGGTTTACCTTCGTGATGTTATCAATCCTATTCTTGAGGCTAACAAAGAAGTACTTGGTGTAAAAGCTGAGATTAACGTATAAACGATATGATTATTAGAGCTCACAGAAATGTGGGCTCTTTTTTTTCACTTACATTTCACATAGATGTCAGATAGACGTAATATTCATGTTCTACAGTACTATAGACTAAAAATAAAGGAGAATATGCGAAATGATAACTGTAGAACATCTATCGAAACGCTATGGTGATGTACTTGCCGTAGATGATTTGTCATTTACCATCGAAGATGGTCATATTTATGGTTTCCTTGGACCAAACGGTGCAGGTAAATCTACTACACTAAATATTATAACTGGCTGTCTCGCTGCAACCAGTGGTGATATAAAAATTGACGGACATGATATTTATGAGGAGGAGAAGGAGGCAAAAAAGCTTATCGGCTATCTTCCTGAAATTCCACCTCTTTATGTAGAACAGACTCCAAGAGAATATCTAAAGTTTGTAGCAGAGGCAAAGGGGATTACTAAGGCAGATTTGGAGTCAGAAATAGACAGAGTAATACAAGAAACTCATATCGAAGAGATGCAAAACAGACTTATAAAGCATCTATCTAAAGGATATAGACAAAGAGTCGGTATAGCCCAGGCACTCCTTGGAAATCCTTCTGTAATTATTCTAGATGAGCCAACTGTTGGCCTTGATCCAATGCAGATTATTGAGATAAGGGACCTTATATCAGAGCTGGGAAAGAAGCATACAGTTATTCTAAGTTCGCATATTCTTTCTGAGATACAGGCAATATGTGAGAAGGTACTTATTATCTACAAGGGAAAGCTTGTTGTATTTGACGACATAGCAAATCTCGGTAAGTCATTATCATCAGAAAACGAGATTGAGATTATGACAGAAGCTACAGAAGAAAAGGTATCAGAGGTGATTAATCACATTGATGCTATCTCTAGCTTTGAGTATGTTGAGGATTTTGAAAAGTATCATTGTTACAAACTTTCTACAGCAATGGAGAATCCATACGAGGTATGTGAGCTTGTATTTAGAGCTTTTGTTGCCAATTCAGTTCCTCTTGTAAAGCTTAATCCAGTTCAGACATCACTTGAGGACATCTTTATTGAACTGACTTCTTCTGAACAGGAGAGTGAGTTAGAAGAGATGGATTCGGAATACGAAGAATATGAAGAAGAGGAGGAAGAGTAAGATGGTGGCAGTATTAAAGCACGAATTGTCATTGTATTATCACAGCCTTACAGGCTATGTTTTTGGCGCCTTCCTACTTGCCTTTACAGGAATAGGAGCCCTTATATACAACATCAATGCATCGGTAGCAAATTTTGAGTATGTATTAAGTTTTATTCAAATTGTATTTATCATCATTGTTCCAATACTTACTATGAGGATAATAGCAGATGAGAAGAAGCAGAAAACAGACCAGCTTCTATATTCATTGCCTATTAGCACAACAGAAATTGTGGCAGGTAAGTTTATGGCACTTCTTGTAGTTTTTGTAGTGCCTATGATTTTTATCTGCGCCTATCCATTAATTTTTTCTATGTATGGAGAGGTATATTTGCCAACAAGCTACGGCACAATATTTGCTTTTATATTCTTAGGCCTTGCCCTTATCAGCATAGGAATGTTTATATCGTCTTTGACAGAGTCCCAGGGAATGGCTGCAGGTATCTGTGTTGTTGTTATGCTCTTTAATTATTACTGCACAACACTTGCTGATGCAGTATCATCATCTGCTGTTGGTTCCGTATTTACGATAGTAGTAATAATGATAATCCTCGGACTAATAATCAGATATATGACAAAGTCCGATGTGATGGGATATGGTTTCTCATTTATAACATGCTTAGTTGCAATCATTCTTTTCTTTGCAAAGCCAGAGTTACTTGAGGACCTGCTTCCTAAGGTAATGAATCAAATCTCATTATTTGAAAGATTTACTATGTTTTACAATGGCGTGTTCGATTTGACTGCAATAGTTTATTACATAAGTATCATAGCCTTCTTCTTGTTCTTATGTGTGCAATCATTAGAGAAGAGGAGGTATAACGGATAATGAAGATTAAGAAACCTGATTTTAAAAAGTTTATAGATAAAAATAAACAGCAATTAAATACTAAGTCTGCCAAAATCGGTGGTTACAGTTTTGTTATTTCCGTTATAGTTCTTGCTATTGTAATTGCTATAAATGTGTTTATGTCATTACTACCAGCCACAGTTACTCAGTTTGATATATCAGCCGCACAGCTATATTCCCTTACATCTTCAAGTAAGGCGGTAGTTGGTAATTTGGAGGACGACGTTACTATCTACTGGATATGTCAGTCTGGCCAGGAGTCGACAGTTATAGAAAAGCTTTTGGATGTTTATGATTCCCTTTCAGATAAGCTGACAGTAGAAAAGAAAGACCCAGATACTTATCCAACATTTGCGTCTAACTATACATCAGAAACTGTTACAAATAACTCTTTGATTGTAGTTTCAGGAGATAAGAGTAGATATATAAGCTATGAATCAATGTATGAGGTAGACAGTAGCTCTTACTACACAACAGGTTCTGTTTCACAGTCATTTGACGGTGAAAGCTTGATTACAACAGCAATTGATTATGTTGTATCTGATGAGCTTCCACAGGTATATGTCCTTACAGGACACGGCGAGGCCGATATGTCTACAACAATGGAATCTGCTCTTGAAAGTGGCAATATGGAGACAACAGAGTTCTCATTACTTAATGAGGATGAAATACCAGAGGATGCTGATGTAATCTTAATCAACTCCCCTTCAAGCGATTTATCTGAAGAAGAGGTAACAATCCTTGAGGAATATATTGATAATGGTGGTCATATTGTAGTGCTTTCTGGTACACAGCAGGAGAGTGAGCTTACAAACTTTGAGACCTTGTTAGCTTATGTAGGTGTATCTATGACAGATGGTATTGTCATCGATACAAACAGAGATAACTATGCATTTGATTATCCATATTTCCTTCTTCCAACAATTGAGTCTTCTGATATTACAGATGCGCTCATAGAGGAGAACAGCAATGTTATTATGCCAATTGCAGCAGGATTAACTATTGAGAACACAGCAGGTGCATATACAGTAACATCACTTCTTGATACATCTTCTTCAGCTTATTCAAAGGCTGCAGGTTACGACATCAGCACATATGAGAAGGAAGATGGAGATGTTGATGGACCATTCTCACTTGCAATTGCAGCAGAAAACAGCAATGATGGTTCACTTGTATGGATTGCTTCTGACTACTTGTTAGAGGACCAGTACAACTCTTATTCATCAGGTGCAAATGAGGACTTCTTCATGAACGCTATGTCATGGAAGATGACTGATACAGAATCACTTTCTATCAGATCAAAGTCACTTGATTACAACTATTTGACAATCAGTGCTTCAGCAGCAACACTTCTTAAGGTAATTATGATTGGTGTATTACCAGTAGGATATTTACTTTATGGAATTGATGAAGTTGTAAGACGAAGAAAGGTTAGCCTGGAATAGGGAGGATTATCAAATGAAAAGAGGAAAAACACTGCTGATTCTATGCGCCATTCTTGTTATTGCAATTGTGGCCATCATAGTTGAAAAGGCAGTAAAGCAACATATCGACACCGTAAATACGATTGATGAAGAAGTATTTACAATTAATGAGGATGATCTGACACAGGTAGCGATAGAGTACAACGATGACAGTGTGACACTTGTTCAAAATGATTCTCAGTGGCAGATTTCAGATGATACAGATTTTCCTGTAGACCAGGATTACGTAGCTGATATGCTTTCTTATTTTGAATCGGTACATGCAAGCTTTATTATTGATGATGTAGAGAATTACGCTCAGTATGGACTTGATAGTCCTGAGGCTACTATCACATTTACTACAGCAGATGGAGATAGCGTTATCACATTCGGTGATTTCTCTACAATCGATGAAAAGAGATATATCTGCGTTGATAAAAAGAGCGTATATCTGATAGATGATGATATCCTTCAATATGTATCTGCTAGTCAGGACGATTTCCTTGATAGAGATGAAATCAACGACTACTCACAGATAACATCAGTTGTTGTATCAGGTGATGGTGAAGCAAATGTTGTATATGACCCTGATGGCGATTACACATATACAGATGATTATGATTTCTATTATGTTGATGGAAAGACCTATAGTCCTGTATCAGAGTCAAAGGTGACATCATTTGTAGAGAAGCTTTCATCTATGGATTTAACAGAGTATGAAACTTACAAGGCAACTGAGGATGACTTGGCAGAATATGGACTTGATAATCCAACACTTACAGTAACAATCACTGGTGAGATTCCTGCAGATGATTCTGAGGAAGATTCTGATGATGCAGCAGTAGAGTCACAGACTCAGACAATTTATTTTGCAAAGGCAGATGATGCTGATACAGCATATCTTTACTTTGATGGTTCAACTATCGTATATGCCATAACAGCTGACGATTATGATGATATAGCAGATGTTAGCTATTCAACACTTCGTCCATCAGAAGTTGTTTCTATCGATTGGACAAATGTAGCACAGCTCTCAGTAGATATTGATGATGAAGCCTACATTGTAAATGTTGAGTATGACGAGGACGATGGAAATACTTATACAGTTGATGATGAGACAGTAGATTTTGTTACAGCAACATCTCTTATCGATAGTTTATCTTTGACAGAAGTTGGAGATGATTACAGTAAGGGAACAGAAGAGTTGGCATTTGCTATCACTCTTAACGATGAAGATGCTACTGTGGTCAATGTGGTTCTTTATCAGTATGATGGTGATTCATGTGTGGTTGCTGTGGATGGCAAGACTGTTGGTCTTTGCAGCAGGACATCAATGTCTTCACTTCGTGAGGAAATCACAAGCTCTATTTTAAATAAGGGCAAGGAAGTGGAAGAGACAGAAGAGGATTCTACAACAGATGATGAATTAACAACAGATTATAATTATTAAAATTATGTAAAGAAAATGGTTTTCAGATGATTCTGGAAACCATTTTTTGTATACTGATTTTAAAAGTTATAGTTTACATAAGGAGGAAGTATATGCTGAAAAAGTTCTGGTCATCACTGGATAAGAAGTATGCAAAGATATGCTTATATGCAAGTGTAACTGTTATAGTAACACTGATTGTGGTATGTCTTTTGTACTGGACAACAGGCTTTTGGTCTAGGTTATGGACCATATTTACGGCAGTGTTAAAGCCTTTGGTTGTGGGTGGAATAATAAGCTTTCTGCTTTCACCAATTGTGGATAGAATCGAAGGATTATTTAGCAGAAGAAAAAGCCACAAGTGGGATAGACCGCTGGCTATTCTACTAAGCTTTATCATTGTACTTGCTGTTATTGCGTTTATTTTGGTGATTCTTATTCTTACCATTTACAAGAACATTTCAGCTATTAACTTTGAATCTCTCTTATCAATAGCAGATTTAGTTCAGAGTGATGTACAAAGCTTGATATCAACCATAGAGGAGCAGCTTAAAAATATAGGCATTTCTATGAATCAGCTTGGTGGATATGTGACAGGCTTTTTAAGTGGCGTGAAAAATGTAATTACAACCTTGTTCTTTGGTTGCATTTTCTCTGTTTATTTCATGATTGATGGGGCGAGAATCAATAGATACTGGAAGAGAGCATTTAGAATTATCACAAGCAAAAAAGAAGAAGAGCGCTTCGAAAGATTTTGGAGTGATGCAGATAGAATCTTTTCAGGATATCTTAGAGGCCAGTTTATTGATGCATTGTTGGTTTCAGTAATCACTGGAGTTGTATTTTTAATCCTTGGTATTCCAGACGCATTATTAATAGCGATACTGGTGGGCATTGGAAATCTTATTCCTTATGTGGGACCAATTGTGGGGTATGCATCTCTTTTATTGATATGCGTGCCACAACAGGCATTTACAGAGCTAATTTCGGGAATAATAGCACTTGTTGTAATTATGATTATAGATGGCAATGTGATTAATCCTCGCCTGCTTAGCTCCAATATTAAAATCCATCCGCTGCTTGTGGTTGCCGCATTAATAGGTGGAAGTGCTTTGGGAGGATTTGTTGGAATGCTTGTTGCAGTACCAGTTGCAGCACTTTTAAAACTAGAATTTGACCGGTTTTTAGCTGACAAAGAAAAAGACTCCATTTAAGTAGAAATTTATAAAAACTTTATTGCATTAAAGTGCTGAATGCAGTAAAATCTTTTCTAGATTGTGTCGGGTGGCAAGAGTCGGCATTTTCTGAACGACATATTCTGAAAGGAGATTTTGTAATGAATTTTAAGAGTAGTTATTTACAGCGTGTCTATGACGGACTTGAGTCTAGAAACGCAGAGCAGAAGGAATTCCTTCAGGCAGTTAGCGAGGTTTTAGAGTCTTTAGAGCCAGTTGTAGCTGCAAATCCAAAGCTTGAGGAGCTTGGCGTTATTGAGCGTATCGTTGAGCCAGAGCGTATTATCCAGTTCAGAGTATCTTGGGTTGATGATCAGGGCAAGGTTCAGGTAAACCGTGGATACAGAGTTCAGTTTAATTCAGCCATCGGACCATACAAGGGAGGTCTTAGACTTCACCCTTCAGTAAACTTATCAGTTATTAAGTTCTTAGGCTTCGAGCAGATTTTCAAGAACTCACTTACAACACTTCCAATCGGTGGTGGTAAAGGTGGTTCTGACTTCGATCCTAAGGGCAAGTCAGATATGGAAATCATGAGATTCTGTCAGTCATTCATGACAGAGCTTGCAAAGCACATCGGTGCTGATACAGACGTTCCAGCTGGTGATATCGGTGTAGGTGCTCGTGAAATCGGTTATATGTATGGTCAGTACAAGAGACTTCGTAACGAGTTCACAGGTGTTCTTACAGGTAAGGGCCTTTCTTACGGCGGTTCACTTGCTCGTACACAGGCAACAGGTTACGGTGTATGCTACTTCACACAGGAGATGCTTAAGTCTACAAAGGGTGAGTCATTCGAGGGCAAGACAGTAGCTGTTTCAGGTGCTGGTAACGTTGCTATCTACGCTATCGAAAAGGCATATCAGCTTGGCGCTAAGCCAGTTACATGTTCAGATTCTACAGGTTGGATTTATGATCCAGAGGGAATCGACCTTGACCTTCTTAAGGAAATCAAGGAAGTTAAGAGAGCACGTCTTTCTGAGTACGCTGCAGCTAGACCATCAGCTGAGTACCACGAGAAGAAGAACGGCGAGCACGGTGTATGGCAGTACAAGGTAGACATCGCTCTTCCATGTGCTACACAGAACGAGCTTAACGAAGAAGATGCAAAGATGCTTATCGCTAACGGCGTTACAGCAGTTTCAGAAGGTGCTAACATGCCTTCAACTCCAGAAGCTGTTGCAGCATTCCAGGCAGCTGGTGTTCTCTTTGGACCAGCTAAGGCTGCAAACGCAGGTGGTGTTGCTACATCAGCTCTTGAGATGTCACAGAACTCTGAGAGACTTCACTGGACATTCGAAGAAGTTGATTCTAAGCTTAAGGGAATCATGGAAGGAATCTTCCACGCATGTGATGATGCTTCTAAGAAGTACGGCATGGAAGGCAACTTCGTTGCTGGCGCAAACATCGCAGGCTTCGAAAAGGTTGCAGATGCTATGATGGCACAGGGTATCGCCTACTAAAATATAACTTAAATCAAAACTAAAATGGCTAGCCTCGTAAGAGGCTAGCCATTTTTTAATCTACTTTGCGATCTTCGATTGGAATGTATTTTTTGTGTGGGCATACTGTCATGTATGCAGGACGCATGATTTTGCCCTTGTGGCAAACTTCTTCCATGCGGTGAGCACTCCAACCAGCGATACGAGCAATGGCGAAAATAGGAGTGAAGAGCTCTCCTGGAATGCCAAGCATCTGATAAACGAAGCCTGAGTAGAAATCCACGTTTGGTGAAACACCTTTGTAAATCTTGCGCTCCTCGGCGATTATCTTTGGAGCAAGACGAGCGACTGTTTCGTAGAGGTTGTATTCCTTTTCCATGCCTTTTTCAACGGCAAGCTTTTCTACGAAAGAGTGGAAGGTGATGGCACGAGGATCAGATACTGAGTAAATAGCATGACCCATACCATAGATAAGACCGGCGTTGTCAAAGGCTTCACCGTGAAGTAAGGCACGCAAGTATGTGCTAACTTCTTCTTCGTCTTCCCAATTATTAAGATGAGCTTTCATATCTTCAAACATGCGGACAACTTTGATGTTGGCACCACCATGCTTTGGTCCCTTAAGAGAACCTAATGCAGCTGCAATAGCAGCGTATGTGTCTGTACCAGATGATGATACCAAGTGAGTGGTGAATGTAGAGTTGTTACCACCACCGTGCTCCATATGAAGAATAAGAGCAACATCAAGAAGTTTTGCCTCAAGTGGAGTGAACTTGCTATCAGGTCTCAGACAATGAAGAATATTCTCTGCAGTAGAGTATTCTGGCTTTGGCTGATGAATGATTAATGATGCGTCGTTGTAGTAATAGTCGTAGGCAGCATAGCTGTATACTGATAACAATGGGAAGCTGGCAATTAACTGCAAACATTGTCTAAGAACGTTTGGTTCAGATGTATCGTCTGCCTTCTCATCATTTGAATATAAAGCAAGTACTGATCTTGCAAGTGAGTTCATCATATCTTTAGATGGGCTCTTCATAATCATATCTCTAACGAAGTTTGGTGGAAGAGAGCGATAGCTTGCAAGAAGAGCTTTGAATTCTTCTAATTGTTCTTTGGTTGGGAGAGTGCCAAACAATAATAGGTATGTGCACTCTTCGAATCCGAAGTGCTGCTCTAATGGAAGATTTTTAACTAAATCTTGAACATTGTAGCCTCTATAAAAAAGCTGACCATCACAAGGAACTTCTTTTCCGTCTACAAATTTCTTTGAGTTAACCTCAGATATTTCTGTAATACCTACAAGTACACCTTTACCATTAAGATCACGAAGACCTCTTTTGACATCGTAGGTCGTATATAAATCAGGATCTATATATGAGGATTTTTTCGAAAGCTCCGCAAGCTTTTCAAGCTCTGGAGTAATCTCGCTGAAATTATCAATTGCCATAAACATTTTCCTCCTTGTTTTTATCGGGTTCAGTTTCACACTTTAGTTTACTAAACTGTCTTTTATAACTCAAGGTTTATTGTGACATTTTTTTCAACAAGATTTCAAGAAAATATGGGCATATTTAAGAAAAAATTAATACATGGCAATCTGCTAAAAAATATCTCAGAAAATTGTATAGATTTGAAAACAATTTTTGCTCAAAAAGATTGACTTTATTTTAACGAAAATTTAAAATGATAATCAGCGAAAATTAGTTTTTATCCCAATAAAGGGAGGCTAATTAAATAAATTAGAAAAGTGAGGTAAGACAGATGGCTAATGTTGATTTGACAAAGTATGGTATCACAGGGGCAACAGAAGTTGTTTATAACCCTTCATACGAGCAGTTGTTTGAAGACGAGACAAAATCAGATCTTACAGGCTATGAAGTAGGTAAGGTTACAGAGCTTGGCGCTGTAAATGTTATGACAGGTATTTATACAGGTCGTTCACCTAAAGACAAATTTATCGTAATGGATGAGACATCAAAGGATACAGTATGGTGGACAACTCCAGAATATCCTAACGACAACCACCCAGCTTCAGAGGAAGCATGGAAGGCATGTAAGGAACTTGCAGTTAAGGAACTTTCTAATAAGAAACTCTACGTTGTAGATGGTTTCTGCGGAGCTAACAAGGACACACGTCTTGCAGTTAGATTTATTATGGAAGTTGCTTGGCAGGCACACTTTGTAAAGAACATGTTCATCCGTCCTACAGAGGAAGAGCTTGCAAACTTTGAGCCAGATTTCATCGTTTACAATGCATCAAAGGCTAAGGTTGAGAACTTCAAGGAGCTTGGACTTAACTCTGAGACAGCAGTTCTTTTCAACGTAACAAGCAAAGAGCAGGTTATTCTTAATACATGGTATGGTGGAGAGATGAAGAAGGGTCTCTTCTCTATGCAGAACTACTTCCTTCCACTTAAGGGCATGGCTTCAATGCACTGCTCAGCTAACACAGATATGGATGGAAAGCACACAGCTATTTTCTTTGGTCTTTCTGGTACAGGTAAGACTACACTTTCTACAGATCCAAAGCGTCTCCTTATTGGTGATGATGAGCACGGTTGGGATGACAACGGTGTATTCAACCTTGAGGGTGGATGCTATGCAAAGGTTATCGGACTTGACAAAGAGTCTGAGCCAGATATCTACAACGCAATCAAGAGAAATGCTCTTCTTGAGAACGTTACAGTTGCTGATGATGGCAAGATTGATTTTGATGACAAGAGCGTTACAGAGAACACTCGTGTATCTTACCCAATCGAGTTCATCGACAAGATTGCACAGAAGGTAAACAAGGTTTCTTCTGGTCCAGATGCTGACAATGTTATCTTCCTTTCAGCAGATGCATTCGGAGTACTTCCTCCAGTATCTATTCTTACACCAGAGCAGACTAAGTATTACTTCCTTTCAGGATTTACAGCTAAGCTTGCTGGTACAGAGCGTGGTATCACAGAGCCAACACCTACATTCTCAGCTTGCTTCGGACAGGCATTCCTTGAGTTACATCCTACAAAGTACGCTGAGGAGCTTGTTAAGAAGATGGAGAAGTCTGGTGCAAAGGCTTACCTTGTTAATACAGGTTGGAACGGAACAGGCAAGAGAATCTCTATCAAAGATACAAGAGGTATCATCGATGCAATCCTTTCTGGCGATGTTCTTAAGGCACCTACAAAGAAGATTCCATTCTTTGATTTCGAGGTACCAACAGAGCTTCCAGGAGTTGATTCAGCAATCCTTGATCCTAGAGATACATATGCAAATGCTTCTGAGTGGGAAGAGAAGGCTAAGGACTTAGCTGCACGTTTCCAGAAGAACTTCAAGAAGTATGAGACAAACGAAGCTGGTAAGGCACTTGTTTCTGCAGGTCCACAGTTATAGAATATAATCTATATTTAACAAACAAAGGTCCAGAGTTAAAAAACACTCTGGACCTGTTTTTGTGAAAAATCAGTTCTTTATTTTATCACAAATCTGTTGTAATATAATTGCAGGTAGTAAATATACCGACTTTATTTCTAACCTGGGATGTACGATTTAACTTATCCTTTTTGAACCTACATTTACTTTAAACGGAATGCCTATATTTCTAATTGGCTGTCAGGCCTTCATTGCGCAGAGGAAGACAAAAGATTAGTTGCGGCGACCCACCTAGCTAGAGCTAGGAGTCAATTGATAGGCCCGGCACTCTGGGTTAGATTGTTTAGAATTTAAAACACCTTGTGTATCACAAGGTGTTTTTTATTTTGTATTTAAGCTACTCCCTGTCATCAATGAGATTGAATGCAGCTCCCTGACCCCTCGCAGCCGTAGCCCCCTGGCTCCCCCTGGGACATCGCATGAATATTATGTTTTTCTAAGGCGCAAGATTCGCATACTATAATCGCAGGTGTCTTTTGCAGGTCTGTACATTTTCTGAATCTGTATTTCTATGGACGGACACACAATTCTTGGTTAAGATATGGATTTTCCAAAACTATGGATACCTTTGGGCGATTTTGGAATGAGTTTAGTAGAACAGAAAGAGATATTTGATATGGATAAGCAGCTGCCGCTAGGACGGCGGCAGCAGTGGTCACTTGAAACAGGACGTTGAATGTGCCACGGTGATTATCCATACAAATATCTCTTTTTAAGTTCTACTTAGCGAATGTAATATGAGCCCAAGGTACCATAGCTTTGGAAATCCATATTATTATTTTTTTTAGTGTCCGTCCTAGCTTATACAGATTCAGAAAAAATTCATCCCGCAACAAGACACCTGCAGTATGCTCACCTTTTGCGCCAAGAAAAACTATAATATTCGCGAAATCGTCCCAGGGGGGGAGCCAGGGGGCCACGGCCTGCGAGGGGGTCAGGGAGCTGGAGTCATTGTGTGGAAATGACAGGGAGTAGTTTAAATACATATTAAACTCTTTTAAAAGGAGCGCGGGTTTGGTAAAATTTGGGATTAAGAGGAGATTTTTATGTGGACATTTTTAGGTTATGGAAAAACATATTTAGATAAATGCGGAAGGGATAATATCGGTGCCTATGCGGCGCAGACGGCGTATTTTATGATTATGTCGGCTATTCCTTTTATGATGCTTTTGGTATGGATTGCAGGTTATGTGCCTTCGATAAATGAGTACATGAATGAGCTTATTTTTGATGTGCTTCCAGAAACATTTCTGCCATATATGGAAAGGGTTATCAGGCTTGTTACACAGGCGTCAGTTGGTGCTATTTCTATTTCTGCGGTGATGGCAATCTGGTCATCAGGAAAAGCCTTTCAGAATCTTATGGTAGGCCTTAATCAGGTGAACAAAATAGAAGAGACTAGAAATTGGTTCGGAAGAAGATTAAGAGCTATTTTTTATACTCTTGTTTTGTTGTTTGTTATTGTTGTAATCATGCTTATGCTTGTATTTACACAAAAGCTTCAGTACTATGCTAAAAACTATTATGGTTTCCTTGCATATGTAGTTGGTATTCGTCCGTTATTCAGAGGGATATTTGTATTTATCTTTTTGGTTATCGTATTTACGTTTTTATTTACTGTGTTACCAAATAAAAACCTTACTTTCTTTAGTCAGCTGCCAGGAGGTATCATTTGTGCCGCTAGTTGGTATGTATTCAGTATGTTGCTTGCTATATGGGTTAAGATATTTAATAACTTCTCTATGTATGGCGCCTTTGCAACTATGATGATGTTTATGTTTTGGCTGTATTTTTGTATGTATTTCATGCTGATGGCGGCGGAAGCAAATGTATTTTTTAAAGAAGCATTTGGACTGGCGTGGGATAATTTTAAAAGAAAAATAAAAGAAGGATCTTTATAAAAGAAGGACAGTGATTAATCACTGTCCCTTTCTTTTTATTCGTCCATTTGGAATTGATTTACAATGTTTGTTAAAGCGTCGATAGCCTGCTTTGTGTCGCCGACCTTGTCGTTTACATCCACTGTACCATTTACAATATTAGTTGTTTTCTCTGCAATATCGTATACGCCGTTTGCAGATTCGTTTACAGTAGCATTGATGTGCTCGATTGTTTCTGATATGTGAGCAATAGAACCTGTAAGCTGTTCAACGCCTTCACTGATTGAGCTCATGCTAGAGTGGAATACTTCTGCGTCAGCGTAGTACTGTTCGGATACCTTACTGAATCCTTCGTAATCAACCAATACGTTTTCCTCAAGGAAAGTGGTGGTTTCTTCGAGGCAGTTTGACATGTCTGCTACAGCATTATTTACAGCAGATACAATGTTATCGATGTTTGACACAGCATCGCTGGTTTGATTTGCAAGATTTCCGATTTCTGTAGCTACAACAGAGAAACCGCGTCCTGCATCACCGGCACGGGCAGCTTCAATGGAAGCGTTAAGTGCTAGAAGAGAAGTCTGAGACGAAATCTGCATGATTGTGCTTGTAAGCTCGTTTATCTTTTCTACAGCCTTTGCATTTTCCATAGCTGTGTTAGTTTGCTGTCTAACATTGTTGTAAGTTTCTTTTGTCTTGTTTGAAGCTTGAATTGTGGAAGCTTGTAACTGCTGGGCTCTAGACATAATATCCTGAGAAAGGTTAGCGCCGTACTGAGCCATAGAATCAATGCTTGCAGCTTCATCTTTAATAGTAATTACATTCTGATTAATTTCATCTGTAGCAGCAGAAGTTTCTTCCATAGATGCTGCGATTTCCTGTGTAGTAGCAGAGTTGTCGGAGCACATTGTGTTAACATTATTGGCTGTTGATGTGAGTCCGTCTACATTATCGTTGATGCGACTTTCTGTATCAGTGATGTTTACAACCATATCTCTAAGGGAATTGCGCATAAGGCTAACTGAACGGGTGATTTCACCTATTTCGTCCTTTCGTTTCATAAGCACATCGGCATTACCTGTCTTTCTGAAATCAAGATGGGCTGTATGGTCGATAATGTCAGTAATAGTTGCAAGTGGGCTAAGCATTGTTCTAATAAGGATAAAGAACAATACTGCAGACGCAATAATTACAATAATAAGTAGTAATGACATAGCAGAAATAAGCTTGTTAACTGGAGCCATAATTAAATCATAGTCACCAGTTACAACAACAATATTTCCTGCGGCAGTAAAAGCGTAGCCTGCATAATGTTTAGTTCCTTCATAATTATATTTGAGAGAACCACTTCCAATTTCTTCTGTTGTCTCACCGGCCTGAATTCGCGCTACTAAATCATCGATTGCTGTGTTATCTACTGGATTACCAATCTTATCTAAGGTTGGGTGGTATAGCATTAAGCCTTCATTGGATACATAGTAAGCATAGGAACCATCTACGCCGGTGATGGTGACTGTACCTAATGCCACATCAAGAGTATCGAACATAGATTGCTTCTTTTCAGTAGGGTAAGATTTTAGCTGAGAAATAAGATATTTTTCAACTACGATACCATTTAAATCGCTATAACCTTCAATAGTAGTGTTGTGAGCTGTAGTTTCCATTGTAGTGTTAATTGCAATGGCTGCCACCTCTGCAAGGTTTTGTGTGTAGTTATCGTAGGTATTTGTTAGAGTAGACCTTGAGTTGTTAAGAGTGAGGATTCCAATCACGCTCAAAATAACCGTAAGAGCAGTGATAATAGTTAGAACCATTTTAAAAACCATTGAATGAACAAAGGAAAACCTTTTTGTTGACTTTTTCATTTTACATTCCTCCTAAAAACAGTAAACAATTCGGAATTATAGCACAAAACAAAATAGAAATAAATTATATTGTGCAAAACATAACGCTTTTTGTAATAGAATTTTTTTATAATAGATTTTTGCTTATAAGGTGTATTTATGCTATTATCTATTGGAAAAATAAGATTTAGTTTTAAGGATTTATCATGAAAGTAAAGGATTTTGATTACGATCTTCCTGAGGAGCTTATCGCTCAGGATCCACTTGAAAAAAGAAGTAATTCAAGGCTTATGGTCTTGGATAAAAATACTGGAGAAACATTTCATCGTCATTTCTATGACATCAAAGATTATTTAAAGCCAGGTGATTGCCTGGTTATCAATAACACAAAAGTTATCCCAGCAAGATTATATGGTGCCAGAGTTGGTTCTGGCGGAAAAGTTGAGATTCTCCTTTTGAAGCGCATTAGCGACAATCAGTGGGAGTGTCTTGTAAAGCCAGGCAAAAAGGCTCGTCCAGGAATGGAAATTTCATTTGGCGATGGCCTTTTGATGGGTAAGATTATCGATATCGTTGATGAGGGTAATCGTATTATTGAGTTTTCATATGAGGGAATATTTGAGGAGATTCTCGATAAATTAGGAGAGATGCCACTTCCACCATACATTACTCACAAGCTTCAGGACAGGGACAGATATCAGACTGTCTATGCTAAGTACGATGGCTCGGCAGCTGCTCCTACAGCAGGCCTTCATTTTACACCAGAGCTTCTTGATGAAGTGAGAGCTATGGGGGTTAAGATTGCTGAGGTTACTCTTCATGTAGGTCTCGGTACATTCCGTCCTGTAAAAGAGGAGGAAGTTCTTGAGCATCATATGCACTCTGAGTACTATGAGCTCAATCAGGAAGCCTGCGATATTATTAATGAAACAAAGGCTAACGGAGGCAGAATTATTTCTGTTGGAACAACAAGTACACGTACCCTTGAGTCTGCAGCTGAGGCAGGAAAGCCTCTTACACCAAAGAGCGGTTGGACTCAGATTTTCATTTATCCTGGATACGAGTTTAAGGTAATAGATGGACTTATCACTAATTTCCATCTTCCACAGTCGACACTTATCATGCTTGTTTCGGCTTTAGCAGGCAGAGAGCATGTGCTTAAAGCATACGAAGAAGCAGTTCAGGAAAAATACAGATTTTTCTCTTTTGGAGATGCAATGTTAATTACAGATTTATCTAAATAATTAAGCGCATTTTCCTTGAATTCAAGAGAAATAAAAGCTAAAATTTTGATTTAGTAGTATTGGCCACAGGCCAAAATTTAGTTTACGGAGGAAGCCATGATAGATATCATATCTGAATTGAGCACAAAGTTTGAAGAAGAGCTTCAGAATATCAAAAATTCTGAAGAACTTGAAAATATACGTGTTTCATACTTAGGTAAAAAAGGTAGTGTTACAGCTGCAATGAAGGAAATGGGCAAGCTTTCTGCTGAAGAAAAGAAAGAGTTTGGCCAGAAGATTAACGTATTAAAAAATACTGTTGCTGACAAGATTGCTGAAAAGAAAGAAGAAATCGCAGCACTTGAGCTCCAAAAGGAAATTGACAAGGTTCCTGAGTTTGATATTTCACTTCCAGAGCATTTTGAACAGGGAAGTTATCATCCAATCACACTTGTACAGCGTCAGTGCGAAACTATCTTTAAGTCTATGGGCTTTACTGTTGAGGATTATAGCGAGGTAGTTACTGATTATGAGTGTTTCGAATCTGTAAATATTCCAAAGTATCACCCAGCTCGTGATATGCAAGATACATATTATCTTGAAAATGGACAGCTTCTTAAGTCTCAGACAACAGCTGCACAGAACGCTATCTATAAAAAGTATCGTAAGCAGCTTATCGAGGATGGCACACCTATCAAGGCTATCTTCCCAGGACGTTGCTTTAGAAACGAGGCTACAGATGCTTGCCATGAAAACACATTCTTCCAGATGGAAGGTGTTATGGTTGGAAAGGATATCTCTATTTCAAACCTTATTTACTTCATGAAGACAATGCTTTCAGAAGTATTTAGACGTGATATAAAGGTTCGCCTTCGTCCAGGATTCTTCCCATTTGTGGAGCCTGGTTTCGAGCTTGATATCAACTGCCTTAACTGTGGCGGTAAGGGCTGCCCATCATGCAAGCACTCTGGATGGCTTGAGCTTTGCCCATGTGGTATGGTTCATCCAAAGGTTCTTGAAGAGGGCGGTATCGATCCTGACAAGTACACTGGCTTTGCCTTTGGACTTGGTCTTACAAGACTTGCAATGATGAAATACGGAATTAAAGACATTCGTGATCTGAACAGCGGAAATCTTTCAAGCTTAGCTCAGTTCACTGATGATGAGCAGTAAGGGAGGACTATAACCATGTTTATTTCAATGAATTGGATCTCTGATTTCGTTGACCTTGAAGGTCTCGACAAGATGGAGCTTATTTCAAAGTTCTCTCTTGCAACAGCAGAGGTTGAAAATGATATTTTCCATAAAGGCGAGGATTTATCTGGAGTTGTTGTTGCTGAAATCAAATCAGTAGAGGAGCATCCAGAGTCTAAGAAGCTCCACCTTCTTAAGGTTGATGCTGGCGATGGCAAGCTTACAGATGTTGTTTGCGGTGCACCTAATGTACGCGTTGGTATGAAGACAGCTTTTGCTAAGGTGGGAGCACAGATTGGCGACATCACAATCGCTCCAAGACCACTTGCTGGTTATGATTCATTCGGAATGTGCTGTTCTGAAAAGGAAATTGGCATTTCTGATAACAATGACGGTATCATGGATATTCTTGATGATGCTCCAAACGGAACAGATATCAAGGATTTATATGAAATCGATGATATTATTTTTGAGGTTGATAACAAGTCACTTACAAACCGTCCTGACCTTTGGGGTCACTACGGAATTGCAAGAGAGTTTGCTACAATTGCAAAGCGTCCTCTCAAGGAGCTTCCTACACTTGACCTTAGCAAATATGACAATCTTGAAAAGATTGATTTAAAAATCGAAGATGAGCTCTGCCAGAGATATTCATCATTAAAGGTAGAGAATATTAATACAAATGTTGCTCCTGTTAACATGCGAATCAGACTTTTCTACTGTGGCATGAGAGCAATCAACCTTCTTGCAGACCTTACAAACTACATCATGCTTGAAATGGGACAGCCTATGCACGCATTTGATTCACGTAAGGTTGAAAAGATTCGTATCAAGAGATTTGATAAGCCTTTCACTTTCACAACTCTTGATGGTATCGAAAGAAATATCGACGAGAACACTCTTATGATTTGCAACGACAACACACCTGTTGCTATTGCTGGTATCATGGGTGGTCTTGATTCTGAAATTGTTGAAGATACAACTACACTTACTCTTGAGTCAGCTACATTCAATGCTGCTTCTATTAGAAAGAGTGCAGTTCGTCTTTCTCACAGAACAGATGCTTCAGCTCGTTATGAAAAGAGCCTTGATCCAGAAATGACTACAGTTGCAATCGCTCGTTTCATGAAGCTTCTTTCTGATATTGATGATGGCGTAAAGGTTGTATCCGCACTTACAGACGAATATGCATTCCATTATCCACAGGTTTCCCTTGATTTTGACAAGGATTTTGTGGATAAGTACACAGGAATTGAGATTAGTGATGAGCATATTGTGGATACACTTACATCTCTTGGATTTGGTATTACACAGAATGGTGCAAACTTCCATGTTGAGGTTCCTTCATATCGTGCTACAAAGGACATTAGCCTTAAGGCAGATATTATCGAAGAAATCACACGTATCTACGGCTATGATAACTTTGAACTTTCTACAACAAATGCGCCTCTTTACCCAGTACGCATGGCAGAGGACAAAAATGTAGAAGATAGAATTAAGGATATCCTTGTTAAGAGATTCCAGCTTCACGAGGTTCATTCATATGTATGGCAGTATGCTGATGAGTACAAGAAGCTTGGTATGGAAGTAGAGGAGAACATTAAGCTTGCTAACTCTACAAACCCTAATATCGAAACACTTCGTCGCTCAATCATTCCTACACAGCTTTGCCAGGTAAACTACAATACTGGTTATGCTGCTGACTTTGGTATTTTCGAGGTTGGTCGTGTAGTTGAAGGCTTAAAAGAGGATGGCCTTTGTGATGAGCACAAGAAGCTTTGCATTACATTATTCTCAAAGACAAAGTCACTTGAGACACTTTACTTTGAGCTTCGCGATATGATTGCTGAGACAATTGCTGATGTTAGACATAAGTCTCTTACATACAAGAAGCTTGAGGCTACTCATTCATATGAGCATCCAAAGAATCTTTATAGCTTAGTTCTTGATGATGTAGTAATTGGTGAGATGGGTGTTGCTCATCCACTTGTTTCAAAGAAAATTGATAAGAAGGCTGCTATCGTATTTGCGGAAATCGATGTTGAAGCACTTGCAGATATCAAGCAGGAGAACATTTCATATGTTGAGCCTTCAAAATATCCTTCAATTGAAGTAGATTTATCATTTGTAGCAGAGAAATTTTCTGAGATAAATGATACAATAAAAGAGAGCGCACAGAGTATATTGAAAAAGGTAGGAGTTGCCGATGTATATTCTGATAGCACTGGAAAGTCGATTACAGTTAGACTTCTCTTTGGTGATGATGAGAGAACTCTTACACATGATGAAGTACAGAAGGTAGTCGATGATATCATTGAAAAGCTTAAGAACAAAGGCATTAATCTTAAGATGTAATCTACAAAATAAGATTGGGAGGTCAGGAGCATGGAAGAGAAGAGAAGAAATAAGCGCTTGGATATTGATGTAAAGGTCGAAATCGAACGTATCGATGAGGCTAACATTACCACCGTTAAATACATGGAGGTAGAAGTTACCAATATCTCAAAGACTGGTTTAGCTTTTAGAGTAAAGGATGTTGAATTTGAAGAAGGAGCATGCTTTGATGCTAGAATTCAGATTTGGACAAAAGAAACAATCGACACAGTTTTCAAGGTTGTTCGTGTAAACAAGCTTGAAGATGGTATGTATGAGTATGGATGTATCTTTGTTGGAATGACAGATACTGATGCACTCAAGATTGAAATCTATCAGTTATTTAGCAACGCAGAGTAATTATTAACAGGGAGAATTGCTGTGAATACAAGTATTATTTTCCCTAATTTGCATATTACATTAGATAATGTTGGAAAAGGATTCTATATTGGATCCTTTTTCATTGCTTTTTACGGAGTTATTATCGCAATTGGTATGCTGGTTGGGGTAGGTTTTATTTTAAAAGAGGCAAAACGAGTAGGATTTGATGAAGATTCATTTCTAGATATTTGCATTATCACTATTATAGTGGGCATTATCGGTGCTCGTATTTATTATGTTATATTTGCCTGGGATTACTACAAGGACAATCCTATTAGTGCACTCAATATCAGGCAGGGCGGTCTTGCAATCTATGGTGGTGTGCTTGCTGGTATACTGTGTGTGTATATCCTTTCAAAAAGAAAGAAGCTTGATTTCCTCAAGGTAATGGATGTGGCTATCTTTGGCGTAATCATCGGTCAGATATTTGGCAGATGGGGCAACTTCTTTAATAGAGAAGTATTTGGACAGTATACAGATGGCTTGTTTGCAATGTTACTTCCTATTGATGCAATTCGTTCGCAGAGCGATGTGACTGCTGAAATGCTTGCTAATCTGGTGCAGATTGATGGTGTTACTTATATAAGTGTTCATCCAACATTCTTGTATGAGTCATTGTGGAATCTTGCCTTATTAATCTTTTTACTGTTTACTAGAAAAAAGAAAACATTTAATGGTTATGTATTCTTTACATACCTTATAGTATATGGTGCTGGCCGATTCTGGATAGAAGGAGTTAGAACAGACCAGCTTAAGCTCTGGGGAACAAATCTTGCAGTATCTCAGCTTATAGCTGCTGTATGTATTGTTCTTGGTAGTGGATTGTTTTTTTACTATAAAAAGAATCATCCACTTTCCACCCCACAGGAGATAAAATCATAAGAAATTGTATTTTTTTAAAGACATTGGAACTTCCAATGTCTTTTTTTATGCCTTTTTTTATCAAAAATTGCACTTTTTGTGGTCTGGCCCTCCACCTTATACCACATATAGAAAATGCCGAAAAACATTGATTTTTCACGGTTTTTGGGTTGCGCAATAAGGGGAAATGGTATAAAATGTATTTAAAAGTGGAGGAAAGTGGAAGAAAAGTGTCACAAAGTGGTGGAAAGGAGGAACGGCTTTCATGTTCATGGGTGAATACAGTCACAATATAGACGCGAAGAACCGTCTTATTATGCCTGCAAAGTTTCGTGAACAGTTGGGAGAGCACTTCGTAGCCACTAAGGGACTTGATGGATGCTTGTTCGTTTATCCTATGAGCGAATGGAAGACCATCGAAGAAAAATTTAGAGAGATTCCACTTACCACCAAAGATGCTAGAAAGTTCTCTCGTTTCTTCTTTGCAGGAGCGGCAGAATGCGATATCGACAAACAGGGAAGAGTACTTATTCCTGGTAACCTTAAGGAATACGCAGGAATTGATAAGGAAGTTGTTTCTGTTGGTGTCTTGAACCGAATTGAAATCTGGTCTAAGGAGAGATGGTCAGATGAAGGCACTTACGATGATATGGATGAGATAGCAGAACACATGGCTGAGCTTGGCCTTGGAATTTAGGAGTCAAATGGAATTTAATCATTATTCAGTTCTCTTAAATGAGACAATTGATAATTTGAATATTAAACCTGACGGAATCTACGTTGACGGAACACTGGGAGGCGGCGGTCATTCTTATGAAATAGCAAAACGCCTCACCACTGGTCATCTTTATGGATTTGATCAGGATACAGACGCTCTTAAAGCAGCTGGTGAAAGACTTAAAGAGTTTGGTGACAAAGTCACCAGAATTCACAGCAACTATGAATTCATGAAAGAAAAGCTTTTAGAGCAGGGCGTTACAAAAGTAGACGGAATCATGCTTGACCTTGGAGTATCAAGCTTCCAGCTTGATGAAGCAGACAGAGGATTCACCTACAGAGTTGACGATGCACCACTTGATATGAGAATGGACAAGGATAATCCTATGACGGCAGCTGATATAGTTAATACTTATTCAGCTGAGGATTTGACCAGAGTCCTGTTTACATATGGCGAGGAAAAGTTTTCCAAGCAAATTGTTAAAAACATTATTAAACAGCGAGAAATCGCACCAATACTTACAGCCGGACAGTTAAATAAAATAATAGCTGAAAGTATTCCGAAGAAAGCTCAGGTAGGTCAGGGTCATCCTTCTAAAAGAACCTACCAGGCACTTCGAATTGAGCTCAACAGAGAGCTTACTGTTTTAGAAGACCACATCGATGACATGATCGATTTGCTTAATCCAGATGGAAGGTTATGCATCATCACTTTCCATTCGCTGGAAGATAGAATCACGAAAGTGGCATTTAAAAGAAATGAAGACCCATGCACATGTCCAAAGGATTTTCCTGTATGTGTATGTGGTAAGAAATCAAAGGGTAAGGTGGTTACGAGAAAGCCAATCTTACCTAGTGAGAAGGAGCTGGAAGAAAATTCCAGATCAAAGAGCGCAAAGCTCAGGGTTTTTGAGAGAAAAGATAGCTAATCGGATAAGACAAAAGTAATGGGGAATAATGCTAGTTTTAATTGCGAGAATGAGGAGTTAGAGAATGCAACAGTTACAGACATATTATTACAACCAGGGAAATGCAGTACGCAAGGAAGTTGATCCTTATGCACAGCCATATCGTCCAGTTCGTGTTTTACCTACAAGAGAGCAGCGCGAGCGTGAGAAGCGCGAGGATGCTATTCGTCGCCAGAAGATTACAGACAGAAAACGCGCAGCAGCCCTTAGAAAGAACAGATTATTAACTGGTTATATGATTGTAGCAGTTATGTTAACATGCGTTATGCTTGTTGGATATGTAGCATTACAGACAAACGTTACTACTAGAATGAGCAGAATCGCAGATTTAGAGAACGAGCTTTCCACATTAAACGCTGACAACAGCGCAGCAGAGAGCAGAATTGCAACAACTACCAATCTTTCAGATATTAAGGATAAAGCCATAAATGACCTTGGTATGGTGTATGCAACTAGCAGCCAAATAGTGTATTATAGTGTAGATGGTTCGGACTACATGAGTCAGTACCAGGATATTCCATAAGAATAGAGATACAAAATGGCTGAGAATAAAAGACGAAGAGTAAAACCGAATAATAAGATTTTAAAAAGAATGCAACGCAAGCTCTGGGTAGTATTTGGAATTGTTTGTATTCTTTTTGTCGTTCTGATAGGCAGAGTAATGTACATTCAGCACACTAGTGGTGATAAATATGAAAAAATCGTTCTTGCTCAGCAGGATTACGATAGTACAACTATTCCTTTTCAGCGAGGCAATATCATTGATGCAAGAGGAACAGTTCTTGCTACCAGCGTAGATGTTTACAATGTAATTTTGGATTGTAAGGTTCTTAATGCAAATGAGGATGCTATCAGTACTACAATCAGTGCTATTACAGAATGCTTTGATGAAATAGATGCTGATACAATCAAAACACAGCTTACAGACAACCCATCATCTCAGTACTATATCCTTGCAAAGAAGGTTTCATATGAAGAGATGGCAGCTTTCGAAGAGCTTAAAACAACAGAATCATACAAGGGTAAGGTTTATGGTATCTGGTTTGAAAAGGAATATGTCAGACAGTATCCATATGGTAGCTTAGCTGCAGCAACAATTGGATATGCCAGCAGTGGTAATGTTGGTGTTATCGGTCTTGAAAATAAATACTCCAGTGTCCTTAATGGAGTTAATGGTCGTACTTATGGCTATTTAAATTCTGATAGCAATCTTGAACAGACCACAATAGATGCTACAAATGGTAATAACATTGTTCTTTCTTTGGATGTAAACATTCAGACAATAGTTGAAAAGGCTGTTGAGGATTGGAACAATGAAACAATGACTGCTTACAATGCTGAGCATCCTGATGAGCCAGAGTCATTTGGATCACTACACACAGCAGTGCTTGTTATGAATCCAAACAATGGCGAGATTCTTGCCATGGCTCAGTATCCTACATTCGATTTGAACAATCCTAGAGATTTAACAGGATACTATTCAGACGAAGATTTGGAAGTGATGACTACAGATGAAAAGATGGATGCGTTGAACCAAATCTGGCAGAATTTCTGTATCACATACACATACGAGCCAGGTTCTACTTTCAAGCCTTTCACTGTTGCAATGGGCCTTGAGACTGGAGTTCTTACAGGCGATGAGACATACTACTGCGATGGTGGAGAGATGATTACAGGTTATCCAAATCTGGTTAAGTGCGTTGCCTATAGAAAAGGTGGCCATGGAACACAGACTATTGCAGAAGCACTTTCAAATTCTTGCAACGATGCCTTGATGCAGATGGTTAGAGTTATTGGACCAGAGACTTTTGCTGACTATCAGTCAATTTTTGGCTTTGGTCAAAAGACTGGTATTGACCTTACAGGAGAGGCTAGTACAGCAGGTCTTATCTATAGCGAAGAGGATTTGAATTCAGCTATCAACCTTGCAACAAATTCGTTCGGTCAGAACTTTAATACTACAATGGTGCAGTTGGCAAGTGGCTTTAGTTCACTTATCAATGGTGGATATCTCTATGAGCCTCACCTTGTTACAAAGATTACCGACCCAAACGGTAATACAGTAGAAGAGGTTGAACCTACTATTTTAAAGAGAACTATTTCAGAGGAGACTGGTGATCTTCTTAAAAGCTACCTTGAATACGTTGTTTCTGATGGTACAGGAAAGACTGCTGGTGTTGATGGTTATCGCATTGGTGGTAAGACAGGTACTGCCGAGAAACTTCCTCGTGGAAATCACAAGTATTTAGTTTCATTTATTGGTTTTGCACCTGTTGATAATCCACAGGTTGTAGTATATGTAATTGTTGATGAACCTGGTGTAGGTGCTGTTGGTGATAATCAGGCCCACAGTAGTTTCGCTCAGCAGATTTGTCATAATATATTTGAACAGATTCTCCCATACATGGGAATCGAATCTTCTTTGACAGAGGAAGAGGAGGCTGCAGCTGCAGCTAGTCTTACTGAAGCTGCTCAGGCTACAGAAGACGAAGGTGGAACAGAGGATACACCGGAAGGCTCAGAATCTACAGCAGATCCTGCAGAGACTCCTGAAGTCGAAGAGGAACAATAGAGAATTTTTAGAGAATTAAAGTTAGAGAATTGGAGTTTTATTATGTTAGAAGTTTTTTTACCAATGTTGGTATCTTTTGTTATTGTGCTTATTTTAGGACCAATATGCATACCTGTTTTAAGACGCCTTAAGATGGGAAATACAGAAAGAGAGTATATCAAAGAGCACAAGGTAAAAAATGGAACACCTTCTATGGGTGGAATTATGATTCTTATTGCATTTGCAATTGTAGGTCTTTACTATGCACCAAAGGCACCTCACATTTATCCAGTGGTATTGTTGACATTAGGGTTTGGTGTTTTAGGTTTTGTTGATGACTTATTAAAAGCTCTCAAGAAAAGCTCAGATGGCTTAAAGGCTTGGCAGAAGATGCTTGGTCAAATCGGTCTTACAACTTGCTTCGCTGTATATATGGTTAAGTTTTCAGATGTTTCACTTGAACTTAGAATTCCAGTAACAGGAGCATTTGTTGATATCAGTTGGGTTGCTATCGCGCTTTTATATCTTGCAGTTCTTGGTACAGTAAACGGTGCTAACTTTACAGATGGTATGGATGGTCTTGCTACATCTGTAACTCTTGCAATTGCAGCATTCTTTGGAATTGCTTCAGTACAGCTTTATTCAGATATCACACCAGCAATAGCTGCCATGATTGGTGCATTGTTTGGTTTCTTAATGTTTAACGTTCACCCAGCAAAAATCTTTATGGGAGATACAGGTTCTTTG
The DNA here is from genome assembly GCF_000701765.1 of Pseudobutyrivibrio sp. LB2011. Taxonomy (NCBI): domain Bacteria; kingdom Bacillati; phylum Bacillota; class Clostridia; order Lachnospirales; family Lachnospiraceae; genus Pseudobutyrivibrio; species Pseudobutyrivibrio sp. LB2011. Next base: position 273,466 of record NZ_JNJS01000001.1, read on the forward strand.
GCACTTGGCGCCTTTGTTGCAAGTTGCGCTTATATGCTTCAGATGCCTATTTTCATTATTATTGTTGCTATTATCTATTTAGTAGAAGTTTTATCTGTAATTCTTCAGGTAGGTTATTTCAAGCTTACTCATGGTAAAAGAATATTTAGAATGGCTCCAATTCATCATCACTATGAATTAGGTGGCTGGTCTGAAGTAAAGGTAGTTGCTGTATTTACTACCGTTACTATTTTCTTGTGCGTGCTTGCATACTACATGGTCTAAAGGGATGGGGAAGAGTTTATGGTAAGAGATCAAGAGCTGGTTGCTTCCAGAAAAGAAGCAAAGCGGCGTAAGAAAATTAAAAAGCTATTAAACTTTGACTATACGCTTTTACTAATCATAATATTCATCCTTGCATTAGGACTAGTTATGCTTTACAGCACATCAGCGTATGCTGCATCTTTGAAAAGAGGAGATTCGGCATATTATCTTAAGCGTCAGATGTTTGCCTCAGGCTTAGGATTTGTAGGTATGTTTTTTTCTACAAAGATAGACTACCGTAGATGGTCTCATTTTGTTTGGCCATTTTATATTGGTTCAATGGTTCTTTGCGTCATGGTTATCTTCGTAGGTACAACAATCAATGGTCAGGCACGTTGGCTTAGCATTGGTGGTATTTCAGTTCAGCCTTCAGAGATTGCAAAGGTTGCAGTTATTTTGCTGCTGGCCAATGTAATAGACAGAGCACCGAAAGCTCAAAGAACATTTGAAGGTTCCATCAAGACTATGTGTCTTGTCCTTCCAATTTTCGCAGTAGTTGCTTATAACAACCTTTCTACAGCTATTATCATTATGGGTATTTCTTTCATAATGGTATTTATTGCATCTCCAAAGTTTTGGTATTTTGTGGGGGCAGCTGCAGGAGGAGTTTTACTCATTATTTTATATATTTCATTAGCAAGTTATCGTTCTGATCGTGTTGCCACATGGCTTCATCCAGAGGATTATGTCACAGGATCTGGTTTCCAGACACTTCAGGGACTTTATGCTATTGGTAGTGGCGGTCTTTTTGGAAAGGGCTTAGGAGAGAGTATGCAAAAGTACATTGTTCCAGAGGCCCAAAACGATATGATTTTTTCTATCATTTGCGAAGAGCTAGGTGTATTTGGAGCAGTTTGTATTATTCTTCTTTATATTTTGCTCCTGTACAGACTTTTATATATAGCCAATCATTCAAAGGATATGTTTGGTTCTTATATTTGTATTGGTATTATGAGTCATATTGCTCTTCAGGTTATTTTAAACCTTGCCGTTGTTACAAATTCAATACCTAACACAGGTGTTATTTTGCCGCTTATTAGTTATGGTGGTACATCTGTAGCCATACTTTTAACGGAACTGGGCTTGGCGCTTAGCGTATCAAAGAATATGGAATTCGAAGGTGATGAAGATGTCTAGACGCCGTAAAAGAAGAAAAAGCCATATTTTGGCTATTATTGAGATTATATTTTCATTGATATTACTCTTAGTTATACTTGGCATTTTAGCCTATTTCTTATGTCCTTTAACGGATGTATCAGTAGAAGGCACTGATTTGTACACTTCAGATCAGGTTTCAGAATATATTTTAGATGACAAGTATTCGACTAATACGATATATGCATTTTTGAAAAACAAGCTGTTTCCAAAGGGGGATGCTGAGTTTATTGAGTCATTTGATGTAAAGATAACAGGAATGCATAGCATTACAATTGTTTGTAATGAAAAGCCAATTCTAGGCTACATTAGTCAAGAAGATGGCAAATACATATATTTCAATTATGATGGTTCCATTACTGAAATCAGCGAGAGCTATATTGACCGAGGATATATGCAGGTCGAAGGAGTTACTTGTGAGGAACCAGAAGTAGGAATGACACTCCCTATCGGTGATGATCAAATAGGATATCTTACATCGCTGATAAAGATTCTTCAAAAAAATGATATTATGCCTAATGTGGTTTCATATGATGAAAATAGCCATATTACGCTTAAATATGACACATACAATATTTCACTGGGAAGTAGCGTTTACCTGGAAGAGAAGATAGACCGCGCATTAAAGATTCTTCCACAAATCGAAGGTTTGCAAGGTACACTACATCTTGAGAATTACTCAACCCAAAACACAGATATTGTATTCGAAAAAGATATTGAGGTGGTCGAATAAAATGCAATTTTTGGTAAAAAACAGTTGCGAAATAAGGTGAAAAACTATAATATGTTATTAGTGTACAAGTATAGTATGCTTTTTTGGTATTAGAGATTTTCGACCTCCCTTCGAGGTTTAATAAAAGGAGGATATGGTTTTGATTAACATTACGACTGACGAGACAGGGGCTCCTGTCAGAATCATTGTTGTTGGTGTCGGCGGAGCTGGCAACAATGCAGTAAAGCGTATGGTTGAAGAGGGTATTGGGGGAGTTGAGTTCATTGGAATCAACACTGATAAGCAGGCACTTGATTTATGTAAAGCGCCTACTCTTTTAGCTATAGGTGAGAAGACTACAGGTGGAAAGGGTGCTGGTGCTAACCCAGAGGTTGGCATGCGTTCTGCAGAGGAGAGTGCAGAGGATATTTCTGCAGCTATCAAGGGCGCAGATATGGTATTCGTTACTTGTGGTATGGGTGGCGGCACTGGTACAGGTGCAGCTCCAGTTGTTGCGAAAATTGCAAAGGAGCAGGGTATCCTTACTGTAGGTATCGTTACAAAGCCTTTCCAGTTTGAAGGAAAGCCACGTATGAACAATGCCTTAAATGGTATTGAGAGATTAAAGGAAAATGTTGATACACTTATCGTAATTCCTAACCAGAAGCTTGTTGAAATCACAAACAAGAGCATGGGAATCGGTGAGAGCTTCCGTATTGCAGATCAGGTACTTCACCAGTCTGTACAGGGTATCACAGATCTTATCACAAAGAATTCGCTTATTAACCTTGACTTCGCTGATGTTCAGACAGTTATGAAGGACAAGGGTCTTGCACATATTGGTATCGGTTCAGCTAAGGGTGACGAAAAAGCTCTTGAGGCTGTTAAGCAGGCTGTTGCTTCACCTCTTCTTGAGACAAGCATTCAGGGTGCTACTGATGTCATCGTCAACATCTGTGGTGATGTTGGACTTAACGACACATCAGAGGCTACATCTTATGTTCAGGATATGACTGGTGCTGATGCTAACATCATCCTCGGTGTTACAGAAGATGACACAATGGACGATGAAGTTACAGTTACAGTTATCGCTACTGGACTTGGCGAGCCAAACACAGCTACAACAGGCGCATTCCGCAGCTCAACAGGTATGGTTTATGGCTCACAGCCTAGACAGTCAAGCGCTGACTTACTTGCAGGCATGAGAGGATCAGCTGCTCCAGCTAGCCAGTCAGGTGTTACAAATACACCTCCTGTAGTTAACAGACCTGTTACACCTACACCTGTTGCTACAACTCCAATTCAGCGTCCAACAGCTCCAACTGTACCAACAGAGAGCACTGTACCTGAATTAAACATCAAAATGCCAGACTTCATGAACTCAATCAAAAAATAATAATCAAACCTTACAGGCACTGCATTACGCAGTGCCTTTTTTATTGCCCGGCCACATAATGCAGGAGGCTTTGATAACAATTTGCTATGGAGGGATGTAAATTTTTTGTGAAAGGGGTTGACTTACTTCGACAGTCGTAGTATATTTACTACATCAAACGTACTACGACAGACGTAGTACGGCAGACATAGTACGATAGACGTAGGAGGATTATATGGGTGAAATAAGTAGTGATGTAATTAGAGGCTACAATGACACCATGATACTTTCCATTCTTATGAAGGAGCCTTCTTATGGTTATGAGATTTCTAAGCAGATAAAGAGTATTTCGGAAGAGAAATATGTTATTAAAGAAACTACTCTGTATTCGGCTTTTACCAGAATGGAAAAGAATGGTTTTATCGAATCATTTGTGGCTGATCCAGATCCTGAAGGGAATGGAAAGAAAAGAACCTATTACAGAATCACAGATATGGGGAAGCAGTATTACATTGATAAATGTGATGAGTGGGAGCTTACAAAAGAAGTAGTTGAAAAATTTATTTCAAAATAGGAGAGAAGATATGGAAACAATTAAGAGCTATTTAGATGCAATGTTTAGTAGTATGCCAAACACTCCTGAGGTTAAAAAAGCAAAGGCTGAGCTTTTTTCAATGATGGAGGATAAGTATAACGAGCTTATTGCAGAGGGTGTTAATGAGAATACTGCTGTTGGTACAGTTATTTCTGAATTTGGCAATCTTGATGAGTTGGCTGAGGATTTAGGGCTTACTAAAGAGGTTGAGGAAGTTCACGAAAGAGAGCAGCAGCCTAAGAGATTTGTATCAATGGATGAGGCACTTGAGTTCATTAGATGTGAGAAAAAGAGAGCTCTTCTAGTAGCTACAGGCGTTTTACTTTGCATCACATGTGTATGCTGGCCAATAGTTACAGATGCTGTTTGGGGCTTTATGAATATCGACAATTATGGCGCAGCTATGATGTTTGTATGGATAGCAGTTGGTGTAGGATTGTTCATTTATAGTAGTTTTGTTAGTTCTGATTTCAGTTTTCTTAGAAAAGAGCCATGCCAGATGGATATGGCTACAACAGATATGATTAAAGAAAAGAAAGCTGAGTTTAAGCCTATTACAGCTGCTGCAATAACACTTGGATGTGCTTTGTGCATATGCGCTGTTGTGCCAATTATGATTTTCGATATCGATATATTTGCAACTTTTATATTTATCATGGTTGGCATAGGTGTATGGTTGTTTGTATATTCTGGAATTATTAATAGTAGCTTTGATACTTTGTTAGATGCTGGCAATGTTGTTCGCAAAGACATAAAGTCAAATGGAAATGAGGAAGATGTAGAATATGTAAGCAAAGGTGCAAAGATTCTCATGGAATCTTATTGGTCAATAGTTACATGCCTATATCTTATTATCAGTTTCACAACCTTTAATTGGGGTTCTACATGGATAATTTGGGTTATAGCAGCTATTGCTCATAAAGTATTTAAGATTGCACTTGTAAAGGAGGATTAAGAAATGACTACAAAGAAATTTCAGTTAATAATATGGATTGTTACTCTGATTATTGTTGTTGGCTCTTGCATTATTCGATTTGCTCCTTTTTCAAGTGGTCGTAGTGAAGAGTCAGAATATGATTTTTCTAAATACAGTGTAGCAACTGTAAAAGTGGATGCAGATGCCGCAGATTTATATATTGAATATGGTGATGAGTTTAAGGTAAATACAAACTATCAAAAGAATGTTGAACCAAAGGTTACATTGGAAGATGAATGTTTAACAATCGAGCAGAAATATTCTGTTAACGTAAGAAATCTGAAAGATTGCTACATCAAAATTACTTTACCTAAGGGTACAGTGATTGACACAGCTGATATTACTGCTAGCGCAGGAGATATTGATATTAATGGTGTTAACTTTGATACTTTGAAGATTGATGCAGATGCTGGGGATATCGATATCAATGAGGTAACTGCAAATGACTTTGTTATAGAGGCAGATGCAGGCGACATAGATGTTAGTAAATCTGTTTTTGAAACAGTAAAGGTAACCACAGACGCAGGGGCTGTTGAAATGGATGATGTTACTGCAACAAGTGGCACATTTGATGCTGATATGGGAAGCATTGATATTGACGGAAATTTTGAAAAGATTACAGCTAGCTGTGAGATGGGAGACATTGATATTAATGTTCCTGATGCAAACAAAGTAGATTTTGATTTAGATTGTGAGCTTGGTAGTATCAAAGTAAATGGATCTAGATGGAAAAATTAGTTGTTGACAACAGAATTACGGAATGGTAGTATTACTTCAACACAATAAAGTAATAAACCGATGAGGGAGAGGAGTACCTCTTTGTGATTCATAGGAGAGAGCCGCGATGGTGGGATGCGGTATGATAGCAATTTGGGAATGGACTCCTGAGGGCGTGAGGAAATGACTTTGGTCAGAGTATTGCACGACGTAAGGCATACGTTAGTTGCCAGGGATATGATGGTATCCTGTTAAGCGCATAGGATTATCCTATGAATTCAAGGTGGCACCGCGGAAAAGAATTTTCGTCCTTGATGGAAACTATTAATGGTTTCTGTCAGGGACTTTTTTATTGCCCAAATGCCAGTTACGATTACAAGCCTTGGTATTACTCCGTCGCGAGATTGGCTCCTTGAGTAACACCAAGAGCTTGTTATCTACTGGCACTTTTGGAAAAAAAGTCCATGACAGAAGGGAAGGAGATTACGAGATGATTAAGGAAGCAATCGAGAAAATTGTAAACAAGGGGGACCTTACATACGAGGAAGCCTACACTGTAATGAATGAGATTATGAATGGCGAAAGCTCACCTACACAGAACGCGGCTTTTTTGGCTGCACTTTCTACAAAAAGTGCAAGAGCTGAGACAACAGATGAAATTGCTGGTTGTGCTGCTGCTATGAGAGAGCATGCTACAAAGGTTGAAACAGGAATGGAAGTATTTGAAATCGTTGGAACAGGTGGAGATAACGCCCATAGCTTTAACATTTCAACAACATCAGCACTAGTGGCAGCGGCCGGTGGAATGAAGGTAGCAAAGCATGGAAACAGAGCGGCCTCTTCACTATGTGGTACAGCTGATTGCCTGGAAGCACTTGGAGTAAACATTAGCCAGGACCCAGAAAAATGTGTAGAGCTTCTTAAGGAAGTGGGGATGTGCTTCTTCTTTGCGCAGAAGTATCACACATCAATGAAATACGTAGGGGCAATTAGAAAAGAGCTTGGATTTAGAACAGTATTTAATATCCTGGGACCTCTTACAAATCCGGCTGTTCCTATAATGCAGTTGCTTGGTGTTTACGACGAATATTTAGTTGAGCCACTTGCGCAGGTACTTATCAACCTTGGGGTTAAGCGTGGCATGGTAGTTTATGGCCTGGATAAGCTAGATGAGATTTCTTTAAGCAGTCAAACAAAGATTTGTGAGATTAGAGATGGATGGTATAAAACTTACATCATTGAGCCAGAGGATTTTGGATTTGAAAAATGCGCTAAAGAAGATTTGAAGGGTGGTACTCCAGAAGAAAATGCAAAGATTACAAGGGACATTTTAAATGGAGTAAAGGGACATAAAAGAAATGCAGTTCTTCTTAATGCAGGAGCAGCTCTTTACATCGGTGGAAAAGCTGAAAGTTTTAAAGCTGGAGTAGAGCTTGCAGGAGAAATAATTGATTCCGGAAAAGCACTTGAGACATTGGAGAAATTCATACTATTAAGCAACAAGATTTCAGAGGACAATAGCGATGAACATACTGGAGCAGTTAGCGGAGCATGCTAGGTTTCGTGTTGAAGAAAATAAAAAGAATAAGTCACTTGAAGAAATAAAAGCAGAAGCATTAACTCTTCCAAAGGGAGCTTTTGAATTTGAAAAAGCATTGGCAAAGCCGGGGATAAGCTTTATCTGTGAATGCAAAAAAGCTTCTCCATCAAAAGGAATCATAGCCGAGAAATTCGACTATTTGGATATAGCCAGGGCATATGAAGAAGCAGGAGCTGATTGCATATCTGTTTTGACTGAACCAAAGTGGTTTTTGGGAAGTGACAAGTATCTAGAGGATATCGCAAATGCGGTTTCAATTCCGATTATAAGAAAAGATTTCACTGTAGATGAGTACATGATATACGAGGCAAAGGTATTAGGCGCTAGCGCTGTACTTCTAATCTGTAGCATCCTGACAGAAGAGCAAATTAGAGAATACATTCGTATATGCGATAGTCTTGGAATCAGTGCTTTGGTGGAGGCCCATGATGATGCGGAAGTAAAGATGGCAGCAAAGGCAGGGGCTAGAATAATAGGTGTAAATAACAGAAATCTTAGGGATTTTTCAGTAGATACGGGAAATAGCAGGAGATTAAAAGCACTTGTAGATGACAAGGTGATATTTGTATCAGAGAGTGGAATTAAAACAGCAGAGGATATATCTCAGCTGAAAGAAGCAGGTGTTGATGCAGTTTTAATTGGTGAAACACTTATGAAAGCAACTGACAAGAAGGAAAAGCTTAAAGAATTAAGAGGTGATGAAGATGACAACTATTAAACTATGTGGTCTTACAAGAGAAGAAGATATCATAAAGGCAAATGAGCTTAAGCCTGAGTACGTTGGATTTGTTTTTTGTGAGAAAAGCAAAAGAAACGTTAGTCGTAAGCAGGCAAAAAAGCTAAAGAGTATGTTAAATCCTGAAATAAAAGCTGTAGGTGTATTTGTTGATGCACCAGAGCAGGAAGTTGAAAGCTTATTTGAAGAAAACATTATTGATGTGGCCCAGCTTCACGGAAATGAGGATGAAGATTACATTAAATCACTTATGGATAACAATATTCCTGTTATCAAAACTTTCAAGGTTACATCTGCAGAGGAGCTTATAAAGGCAGAAAAGTCCAGCGCAGACATGATTATGTTTGATGCAGGAAATGGAGAGGGTAATCGTATCAAGGATTTAAATCTTCTCACCTATATAGATAGACCTTTTATTCTTGCAGGCGGATTAAACCAGGAGAACGTTGCTGAAGCCATTGATACTGTAAAGCCATATGGTGTTGACGTTAGCTCTGGTATTGAGACTGATCATCTTAAAGATGGATACAAGATGGATCAATTCGTAAAAGCGGTAAGAGAGGATGTGGTTCCAGCAAAGAGCAAAGGTAGATTTGGTGTTCACGGTGGCCAGTATATTCCAGAGACTCTCATGAATGCAGTTATGGAGCTGGAGGAAGCTTACAATCACTACAAGGATGATCCAGAGTTTAATAGAGAGTTGAAGGAGCTTCTTGATGAGTATGCGGGAAGACCAAGCCTTTTATACTACGCAAAGAAGATGACTGAAGACCTGGGCGGAGCAAAAATCTATCTTAAGCGTGAGGATTTAAATCATACTGGAAGCCACAAAATTAACAATGTATTGGGACAGGCTCTTCTTGCTAAAAAGATGGGCAAGACAAGACTCATTGCAGAAACAGGAGCTGGACAGCATGGTGTGGCAACCGCCACAGCTGCGGCACTTCTTGGAATGGAGTGCGTTGTATTTATGGGCAAGGAAGATACAGAGCGTCAGGCACTTAATGTATATAGAATGAGACTTCTTGGAGCAGAAGTTATCCCTGTAACAAGCGGTACTGCCACATTGAAGGATGCAGTTTCAGAGGCCATGAGAGAATGGACAACACGTATTGATGATACTCATTATTGCCTTGGTTCAGTAATGGGACCTCATCCATTTCCTACAATTGTTAGAGATTTCCAGGCAGTTATTTCCAGGGAAAGCAGAGCTCAGATTCTTGAGAAAGAAGGAAGACTTCCAGATGCTGTCATTGCTTGCGTAGGTGGTGGAAGCAATGCCATTGGAAGCTTTTATCACTATATCAATGACAAGGATGTGGAGCTGATAGGCTGTGAGGCAGCAGGTAGAGGAATAGATACATTTGAAACTGCAGCAACTGTAAATACTGGAAAGGTTGGTATTTTCCATGGAATGAAATCATATTTCTGCCAGGACGAATATGGTCAGATAGCTCCTGTATATTCTATTTCTGCAGGCCTTGATTATCCTGGTGTTGGTCCAGAGCATGCTTATCTGCACGACATTGGACGCGCAAAATATGTGCCAGTCACTGATGACGAAGCTGTTGATGCTTTTGAGTACATTGCGAAGACAGAGGGAATAATTGCAGCTATCGAGTCAAGTCACGCTATCGCATATGCGAAGAAGCTTGCTCCAACAATGAGAAAAGACCAGATTATTATAGTTACTGTTTCAGGTAGAGGAGATAAGGATTGTGCAGCAATTGCACGTTACAGAGGGGAGGATATCCATGAGTAAGATTTCAGAAGCATTCAAGAATAAAAAGGCATTCATTCCATTCATTACATGTGGAGATCCTGATTTAGAGACAACTAAAGAAATAATCAAGGAGCTAGAGATAAACGGCGCAGACTTGATTGAACTTGGAATCCCTTTTTCTGATCCAACTGCTGAAGGTCCCGTAATACAGGGTGCAAATATTAGATCTTTGAAGAATAAAATCACAACAGATGATGTATTTGAAATGGTTAGAGAGGTCAGAAAGGAAGTGAAGATTCCACTTTGCTTTATGACTTATGCAAATGTTGTATTTTCTTATGGCTCAGACAGATTTTTTGGCAAGTGCCAGGAGGTTGGAATTGATGGTATCATCCTTCCGGATGTTCCTTTTGAAGAGAAGGAAGAGTTTGAAGGAGTGGCATCTGAATATGGCGTAGACTTTATATCTATGGTTGCACCTACTTCTGAGGACAGAATTGATATGATTACAAAAGAAGCAAAGGGATTTATCTATATTGTTTCCAGCCTTGGGGTGACAGGTACAAGAAGCAAGCTTAATGAAGGCATCAAAACAGTAGTTGATAGAGTTAGAAAAAACACAGATGTACCTTGTGCGGTAGGATTTGGTATATCAACTCCAGAACAGGCTGCCAAGATGGCTGATATATCGGATGGAGCCATTGTTGGTTCTGCAATTGTTAGAGTTGTAGAGGAGTACGGTAAAGAGGCTCCAAAACATGTGGGAGAGTTTGTTAAGTCAATGAAGGAGGCATATCATGCATCCTAGTTTAGAGCAGGTTAAAAAACTTGTGAAAAGTGGTGATTACAGAAGGATTCCTGTAATGATAGAAATGCTTTCCGATAGTTTCACGCCAATAGAAATGGTACGAATACTGAAAGCTGCCAGTCATCAGTGTTATTTATTGGAGAGTGCAAGTCAGACAGAAACCTGGGGAAGATATTCGTTTCTTGGATTCAATCCTAACTTTGAGGTGACCTGCCAAGACGGACATCTATTAATAAAGGAAAATAAGGGTGGCAGTAAAGTCCTAATTCAGGAGAAAACAGTAGCACATCCAGGTGAAACACTACGTGAAATTATAAAGAAATACAAGAGCCCTGTGTTATCAGGTTTTCCAACCTTTACAGGTGGATTAGTAGGTTATTTTTCATATGATTACATCAAATATGCTGAGCCAAAGCTAAAGCTTGAAAATCATGGAGAAGACGATTTTAAAGATATGGATTTGATGCTTTTTAACGATGTAATTGTATTTGATAATTTCAAGCAGAAAATCTATTTGATTACTGGCGTAATGCTGGATGAATCGGATGATTTGGAAAGCTTATATAATGAAGCTAAAACTCGACTGGAAAAGATAAAAAGCCTATTGCAGAGTGGAAAGAAAGAACAATTTCAGCCTCTTTCGCTTATAACGGATATCAAGCCTAAATTCACTAATAAAGAGTACAGTGAGATGGTAAAAAAGGCAAAGAATTACATAAAAGAAGGGGATATTTTCCAGGTTGTTTTATCCAATCCCCTTACAGCAAAAGCAGAGGGAAGTCTGTTTGACACATACCGTCTTTTAAGAGCCAGCAATCCATCTCCATACATGTTTTATTTTTCAAGTGATGATATCGAAATTGCTGGTGCATCGCCTGAGACACTGGTCAAGGTAGAACAAAAGCAGGTGAGCACATTTCCTCTTGCTGGAACAAGACCAAGAGGAAAAAATCAGGCAGAGGACATAGTTCTTGAGAAAGAGCTTTTGGCAGATGATAAGGAACGTGCAGAACATAATATGCTTGTTGATTTAGGTAGAAATGACATTGGAAAAATAAGCAGTATTGGTTCTGTAAATGTGGAAAAATATATGGAAATAGAAAGGTATTCCCATGTAATGCATATAGGTTCCACAGTTGTTGGACACTTGGCAGATGATAAGGATGCTATTGATGCAGTGGACGCAATTCTACCAGCAGGCACATTGTCAGGTGCGCCAAAGTTTAGAGCCTGCCAGATAATCGAAGAGCTAGAACAGAGCAAACGTGGCATATACGGAGGCGCCCTTGGCTATATAGATTTCTCGGGAAATTTGGATGTGTGTATAGCAATAAGACTTGTATATAAAAAGAACGATAAAATTTGTATTCGTTCAGGAGCAGGCATTGTCTATGATTCAGTTCCAGAAAACGAAGCAATTGAATGTATCAATAAGGCAAAGGCTGTAGTAAATGCTGTTAGCCTGGCCGAGGGAGGTTTGGCATGATTTTACTAATAGATAATTATGATAGTTTTTCATACAATCTTTTTCAGCTGGTAGGGGAAATTGAGCCAGATATTAAGGTTAGCCGAAATGATGAAATTCGTATTTCCGATATTGAAAAACTAAATCCTAGCCATATTATTATTTCACCGGGACCAGGTAAGCCTAGTGAAGCCGGAATTTGCGAGGAGATTGTCACCCATTTTGCAGGAAAGATACCAATTCTGGGGGTGTGTTTGGGACATCAAGCTATCTGCGAAGCCTTTGGCGCAAATGTTACCTATGCAAAAGAATTAATGCATGGTAAACAATCAAAGGTTCAGGTTGACAATAGCTGCAAGTTATTTAAGGGGCTTCCAGATACAGTGGATGTTGCCAGATATCACTCGTTAGCTGCAGATAAAGACTCTTTACCAGAGATGCTTAAAGCCGTTGCAATCACTAAAGATGGGGAGATTATGGCTGTTGCTCATAAGGAATATGAAGTATATGGACTACAGTTTCATCCAGAATCAATTTTGACTTCTAATGGAAAAAAAATGATTGAAAACTTCATTGCTTAATGCAGATTGTCACCCTTAATAATATATATGGTTGACAATGAGCTAGTGTTTTGATATTGTTATTCAGGTGAAAAAATTAAAGTATTACAGGGAGGCAATATGGATAACACAAGCACATTAACAACAAAAGAATCAGCATTTAAAACACTTGATATTGCATATATTGCTCTTGGAGCAGCACTTATTGCAGTATGCTCATGGATTAGCATTCCTACAACAGTGCCATTTACTCTACAGACATTTGCAGTATTTGCTATGCTTTCCCTTCTTGGGGGCAAGAGAGGAACACTCTCAGTATTGGTCTACATTTTAATCGGAGCAGTAGGTGCTCCAGTATTTGCTGGTTTTTCGGGGGGAATTGGTGTAGTTCTTGGTTCAACAGGTGGCTATATTATTGGTTTCTTGCTTACAGGTCTTGTATACATTGTGGCTACTAAGCTCTTCAAGAAGACACTAGTAGTTGAAATCGTAGCACTTGTCATTGGACTTGCAGCTTGCTATGCACTTGGAACAGTATGGTTCATGGTTGTTTACTCTAGGGATGCTGGTGCAATTGGGGCAATGACAGCACTTTCATGGTGTGTTTTCCCATTCATCATTCCTGATTTAGTAAAGCTTGGACTTGCGCTTGTACTTGCAAGAAGAGTTAGACCAGTAATTAAATAAGTTATGAAATAAATTTGGGTTGAAATCCTTTCTAAAAAAAGGTATATTATTGCGTAACGAAGACAAAGGCGTCTGCTATAGGTTTAGCAGGCGCTTTTTCTAAAATTAGCAATAGTAGTGCATTAAAGCTACAAAAATGCTAAAATAATTTCTGTGTTTATTAACACAGTTTTCAGGAAGGAGATTTTGAAATGAAGAAAAAGTCACTAGCATTATTAATGGCATTTGCAACAATGTTTGCAATGGTTGGATGTGGAAACGCATCAGAACAGGGCGCAACTGAACAAGGTGCAGATGCTGCTACTAGTTCAGATAAGAAATGGGTTATCGCTACAGATACTTCATTCAAGCCATTTGAGTACACAGATGACAATGGGGATTTCGTAGGTATTGATGTAGATATCCTTGCAGCTATCGCTGAGGATCAGGGATTCGATTACGAGCTTAAGTCTCTTGGATGGGATGCTTCAATTGCAGCATGCCAGGCAGGACAGGCTGATGGAATGATTGCAGGTGCTTCTATTACAGATGAAAGAAAAGCATCTGGATGGGTTTTCTCTGATGGATATTATGATGCAAATCAGTCTATGGCTGTAGAGGCATCATCTGATATTGCAGGTTTTGAAGATTTAAAGGGACAGTCAGTTGCAGTTAAGACAGGTACAATGAGTGCTTCTTATGCTGAGAGCCTTTCAAGTGAGTATGGCTTCACTGTTACATACTTTGAGGATTCTCCTACAATGTATCAGGCAGTTGTAGGTGGTCAGGTTGCAGCTTGCTTCGATGACACTCCAATTATGGCTTCAAATATTAAAGATACTGGTATCTCAATGAAGATTCTTGAGAACACTGGTAACGATCCTGCTGAATACGGATTTGCAATTTTCAACTCAGACAACCAGGAGCTTATTGATATGTTTAATGCAGGTCTTGCAAATATCAAGGCAAATGGCACATACGATGAAATCATTGCAAAGTACTTAGGCGAATAGTATTAGATTAAAGGGGCAGGGGTTTACCTGCCCTTATTATTTATAAAACCAGTTAGAAAGGGTTTATTATTTATGTTAACTATTATTTCAGTTTATGGTCCTATGCTTCTAATTGCTATGGGCAGAACATTGCTTCTTGCATTACTAGGCTTATTCTTTGCCTGCATTATCGGTATGCTTTTCGGTATTATGGGTGTAGTTAAGAACAGAGTAAGCAATGTAATCTCACAGATTTTCGTTGATGTAATCAGAGGAGTTCCGATGATTGTATTAGCCTTCTTTGTATATTTTGGTATTCCTTACTTATTTAATACCATCATTGGAGGTTTCTCTGTTAGTTTGACAGCTCTTCAGGCAGGTACAATCTGTCTTGCTTTAAACTGTGGTGCTTATATGGCAGAAATTATTAGAGCAGGTATTCAGTCTGTTGATAAAGGTCAGATGGAAGCTGCAAGATCTCTGGGTCTTACATATGGTCAGGCTATGCGCAAAGTCGTATTACCTCAGGCTATCAAGACTATGATTCCTACATTCATCAACCAGTTCATTATTACACTTAAGGATACATCAATTCTTTCAGTTATCGGTTTCCCAGAACTTGTTAACACAGCAAAGAACGTACAGGCAAACACATTCATGTCATTCCAGACATGGGCTATTGTTGGTGTTATGTATCTTATAGTTATTACAATCCTTTCACGTAGTGCAAAGGTTCTTGAAAGGAGATTAAACGTTGGCAGATAAAGAAATTAAAATCAGTGTTAAAAATCTTAAGAAGTGCTATGGCGACTTAGAGGTATTAAAGGATATCTCTACAGATGTTACTAAGGGCGAGGTTGTTTGTGTAATCGGTCCTTCAGGATCTGGTAAGTCTACATTCTTACGTTGCTTAAATAGACTTGAGACTGTTACTGCAGGCTCAATTGTTGTTGACGGAAACAACATCACAGATAAACATATCAATATCAATAAAGTTAGAGAAAACATTGGAATGGTAT
Source organism: Pseudobutyrivibrio sp. LB2011 (assembly GCF_000701765.1). NCBI lineage: Bacteria > Bacillati > Bacillota > Clostridia > Lachnospirales > Lachnospiraceae > Pseudobutyrivibrio > Pseudobutyrivibrio sp. LB2011. The sequence continues at coordinate 288,868 of NZ_JNJS01000001.1, forward strand.
TCCAGCATTTCAACCTTTTCAACAACTTAAACATACTTGATAACCTTACACTTGCACCTGTTCAGCTTAAGAAGTGTTCTAAGACTGAGGCAGAGGAGCGCGCTAAAAAGATGCTTGCAAAGGTTGGTCTTGAAGATAAGGCTTCAAGCTTCCCTAGTCAGCTTTCAGGTGGACAGAAGCAGCGTGTTGCTATCGCTCGTGCACTTTGCATGGAGCCAGATATTATGCTTTTCGATGAGCCAACATCAGCTCTTGATCCAGAAATGGTAGGAGAGGTTCTTCAGGTTATGAAGGATTTGGCTGCAGATGGTATGACAATGGTTATTGTTACTCACGAAATGGGATTTGCTAGAGAAGTAGCAGATAGAGTAATATTTATGGATGGTGGCTACATCATCGAGGAAGGCACACCTTCAGAGGTATTGCTTAATCCAAAGGAAGCTAGAACCATCGATTTCTTAAATAAAGTATTATAAGAGGGGCGTATGAAAAACATAATTACAATCAGCCGTCAGTTTGGTGCTGGAGGCGGTACAATCGGTAAAGAGGTAGCTGAGCGTTTAGGCTACTATTACTGTGATAAGGATATGATTATCAGAGCAGCAATCGAATCAGGTAATCTTAGTCCTGAAGAAGTTAGATACTTTGATGAGAAGGTACCAAGAGAGTTTGGCTTGGGACAGAGTCTATTTGACTTCTACAATAAGCCACTTGATGAGCGTCTTTACAATGCTCAAAAGGAAGCAATCAGAAAGGTTGCTGAAAAAGGCAATTGTGTAATAGTCGGCAGAAATGCCAACATCATTCTTAAGGAATTTGATCATTCTCTTCATGTATTCGTTTCAGGTACAGAGCACTTCCGTGTTAAGCGAATGATGGAGAAAATGCCAGGCACCACAGAGGAAAAGGTTCGTGAGGAGCTTCACAATGTGGACAAGGCAAGAAAGAAATACTGCAAGCACTACACTGGAACAGAATTCGGCAATGCCCAGTTCTACGATTTGTGCTTAAAGAGCTCAACACTTGGGCTTGAAAAATGCGTTGATATCATTTGTGATACAGCGAAGGAGATAAATCATTGAGTAGGAACATACTTATTATTAATACTGGCGGAACATTGTCTTCAGTTATGAAGGAAAGTGGTTTGGCACCTGGGCTGTCTACTCAGGATATGAAGCGTGAATTGCATGTGGTGTCAGGTGATATTAATTTTGAAATAGAAGATTTTATGGCTGTTGATAGTGCCAATATTTTCCCAGAGGATTGGAGCAAGCTTGCTGAGCATATTGGTGGTATACGTAATGACTATGATGGCATTGTTGTAATCCACGGAACAGATACACTTGCATATACATCATCTATGCTTTCTTTTATGCTTCAAAACATAAATATTCCGGTTGTAATTACTGGCTCACAGCTTTCTATTACAAATCCAATTGCAGATGCTATGGAAAACCTACGATGCGCCATTCATATGGCAGCAAGTGGCAGAGCAGGAGTGTTTGTTGCATTCAATCGCAAGGTAATGCTTGGATGTCGTGCTTCTAAGGTTCGTTCACTTAGCTTTGATGCTTTTGAAAGCATCAATTATCCAAATGTAGCTGAAATCAGCTCACTTGGTATGAATATTGATGATAGTACAATCCCTGTTAGAAATGGTGTGTTCCACCTGGAAAACAATTATTCTACAGAAGTTTGTATGCTTAAAATGTTCCCTGGCATTCATAGAAGCCTTGTTGAATCAATTGCGGCGCAAGGATATAAGGGACTTTACATTGAGGCATTTGGAATTGGTGGCATGCCATTTTTAAAGCATGATTTTATCAGCACAATCGAGAAGGTTATTGCTGATGGTATGACTGTTGTAGTTGGTACTCAGTGCAGATACGAAGGCTCAAAGATGGATGTTTACGAGACTGGTAAGAGAGCTCTCGAAAGCGGAGTACTCCAGGCTCAGGATATGACAAGTGAAGCGGCCCTTACAAAGCTCATGTGGATTCTTGGAAAGACCAGTAATCCATCTGAAATAAAGGATTATTTTTCTTTAAATATTGCCGGTGAGCTTAAAAATTATTAGGAGATTTTTTAATGAATCTATTTGATATTATTGGACCGGTTATGGTAGGTCCTTCCAGCTCTCACACAGCAGGAGCAGCCAAAATTGGAAATGTTTGTAATAAGCTTATGGCAGAAAAAATCGAAAGTGCGGAGATTTATCTGCACGGTTCTTTTGCCGAAACAGGCAAAGGTCACGGTACTGACAAGGCTATCGTAGGTGGTTTACTAGGAATGGCCTGTGACGATGAGCGTTTGCCAGATAGCTTTACAGTGGCACAGGAGCTGGGCTTTAAATATACAATACAGGCAGCTGACTTGGGAGATGTTCATCCAAACACAGCAAAGGTTATTATGCATGGCGTTTCAGGTCACAGCCTAGAAGTAGTTGCATCATCTATCGGTGGTGGACGTATTCAGGTAGTTATGCTTGATGGAGTGAAGGCCAACTTCTCCGGAGAAAGCCCTACACTTATAGTTCATAATGTTGATAAGCCAGGATACATTACTGAGGTTACAAGACTTCTTGGCATAGAACATATTAATATTGCCACTATGCAGCTCTATCGTAAAAAGCGTGGTGGAGAAGCTGTTATGGTAATTGAGTGTGATGAATGTGTACCAGATAGCACAATCAAAGAATTAGAAAAACTAGAAGGTATTATGAAGGTTTCATATTACTGTCCAGAGTAGAGGATTATAGATGTTTGATTCAGTAGAAGAGATTTGTAAATTAGAAGAGAATAGCGGAGTTCCTTTCTGGAAGATAGTTCAGCAGGACGATTGCAAGGAACGCGCAGTTTCAGAGGAAGAATCCTTTGAAAATATGAAGCGCATGTACACAGCAATGAAGGAGTCTGCTCTTAATTACGACAAGACAGTTAAAAGTAACAGTGGCTTAGTAGGCGGTGAGGCAGGTCTTCTTAGAGAATACCTTGACAGTGGAAATGCTTTAGTTGGCGATTTTGCAGGACATGTCATGGAATTGGCTCTTCGTGTTGCTGAGGGCAATGCCTGTATGAAACGAATTGTTGCTGCACCTACAGCCGGTTCATGTGGAGTTGTTCCAGCAGTATTTATAGCAGCCCAGGAGAAATTAGGACTTACTGATGAAAAGATGACAGAGGCTCTTTTTGTAGCAGCAGGAGTTGGTGAGGTAATAGCAGCCAGAGCATCACTTGCCGGTGCTGAAGGTGGCTGTCAGGCGGAAATCGGAGCAGCCAGCTCAATGGCAGCAGCAGGACTTGTATATCTTCAGGGAGGTAATGGCAGAAAGAGTGCAAACGCAGCTGCACTTGCTCTTAAAAATCTTCTGGGACTAGCTTGCGATCCTGTTGCAGGCTTGGTAGAGGTTCCTTGTGTAAAGCGTAATGTTTGTGGAGCCATGAATGCCGTTACATCAGCAGAGCTTACAATGGCTGGTATTGAAAGTCGAATTCCTGCAGATGAAGTGTTTGATGCTATGAGTGCTGTAGGTAAAGATATGAATCCTAATATAAAGGAAACTGGTAAAGGTGGAGTCGCTGGAACAGTAACTGGACAGAAAATTAAGGATGCTTTAGCACATTAAATTAAAAAAGTGCTTGCATTATCTTTTAATTAGTTGTATATTTTTTCTCAAGACAAAGGCGTCTAAAGAAATTCCCTTATGGGGAGTCTCTTTAGATGCCTTTTCTTTTTTTGTTTATTAAAACTACTATGTGGAAGGAGTAGCTAACATGGGTAATCAAATGCAAGGTCTTTATGACCCATCTTTTGAGCATGACAACTGTGGTATAGGTGCAGTTGTATCTATTAAGGGAATCAAGACCCATCAGACTGTGTCAGATGCATTAAAGATTGTAGAAAACTTGGAGCATCGAGCTGGCAAGGATGCATCAGGTGAGACTGGCGATGGTGTTGGAATCCTACTTCAGATATCTCATAAATTTTTCAAGAAGGTTTGTGAAAAAGAAAAGATTGCAATCGGCAATGAGCGAGAATATGGAATTGGTATGTTTTTCTTCCCTCAGGATGAGTTGAAGAGAAAACAGGCAATGAAGATGTTTGAAATCAGTGTCGAGAAGGAAGGACTTGAATTCTTAGGATGGCGTAAAGTTCCTACTATATCTGAAATATTAGGAAAGATGGCCTTAGACTGCATGCCATATATCTGCCAGGCATTTATTAAAAAGCCTGCAGACTGCGAAAAAGGATTGGATTTCGATAGAAGACTGTATGTGGCAAGACGTGTATTTGAACAGACAGCAGAGGATACTTATGTAGCATCTCTTTCTAGTAGAACTATTGTATATAAGGGAATGTTTCTAGTTAATCAGCTCAGACTGTTTTTCGAAGATCTTGAGGATCCAGATTACGAGTCTGCAATTGCAACAGTACATTCTCGTTTCTCTACTAATACAAATCCATCTTGGGAGAGAGCGCATCCAAATAGATTTATAGTTCATAATGGTGAGATTAATACTATCAAGGGTAACGCAGATAAAATGCTTTCCCGTGAGGAGACAATGGTTTCTCAGGTGCTTGAGCCAGAAATGTCAAAGATTACACCAGTTTGTAATCAGGCAGGATCCGACTCCGCAATGCTTGATAATGCGTTAGAGTTTTTGGTAATGAATGGCATGCCACTTCCTCTTGCGGTAATGATTACTATTCCTGAGCCTTGGTATAAAAATAAGGCTATGGACCAGGCAAGACGAGATTTCTATCAGTACTATTCAACAATGATGGAGCCATGGGATGGCCCAGCGTCTATCCTGTTTTCTGATGGCGATATTATGGGTGCTGTCCTTGATAGAAATGGTCTTCGCCCAAGCCGCTATTATATTACAAACGACGATTATCTAATTCTTTCTTCAGAAGTAGGTGTACTTCCTGTTGAGGAGGAGAGAATAGTTAAGAAGGATAGACTTCGTCCAGGAAAAATGCTTCTTGTTGATACTGTAGCAGGTAAGCTTATTGATGATGCAAAGCTAAAGGAGAAATATGCTAACAGCCAGCCTTATGGTCAGTGGCTCGATGCAAATCTTGCTCATTTAGCTGATATCAAGATTCCAAACGAGCCTGTTCCAAAGCATTCACAGGAAGAGCGTGACAGACTTCAAAAGGCTTTTGGATATGGATATGGTGAGGTGAAGGAATCAATCCTTCCAATGGCCCTTAATGGTGTGGAAAGCACAGCTGCTATGGGTATTGATACTCCGCTTGCAGTTCTTTCAAATCATCATCAGCCATTATTTAACTACTTCAAGCAGCTTTTTGCCCAGGTAACAAATCCACCAATCGATTCAATCCGTGAGGAGATTGTTACAGCAACAACTGTATACATCGGTACAGCTGGCAATGTATTGGAGGAAAAGGAAGAAAACTGCAATATGTTGCAGATTAACAACCCTATTCTTACAGTGACAGATTTGATGAAGATTAAATCTATGAAGGTGCCAGGACTTAAGGCAGAAACTGTACCTATCACATATTATAAAAATACATCATTGGCTAAGGCTATTGAGCACCTGTATGTAGAGGTAGATAGAGTAAATAGAGAGGGTGCAAATATTATCATCCTATCTGATAGAGGTGTGGATGAGAATCATGTTGCAATACCATCACTTCTTGCAGTAGCAGCAGTACAGCATCACTTGGTACAGACCAAAAAGAGAACAAGCCTTTCACTTATTCTCGAGTCGGGCGAGCCAAGAGAGGTGCATCATTTTGCAACGTTGCTTGGTTACGGTGCATCTGCAATCAATCCATACCTTGCTCAGGAAACAATCGAAGAACTCGTGGAGAAAGGTCAGTTGCAGAAGGATGTACATGCAGCCATTGATTCATACAACGAGGCTATTATTACAGGCATCATTAAGATTGCATCAAAGATGGGTATTTCCACAGTACAGTCATATCAAGGTGCAAAGATATTTGAGGCAATAGGAATAAGCTCCGATGTAATCGATAAGTATTTCACTGGCACAATTAGCCGTATTGGTGGAATCACTATTGAGGATATTCAGGCTGATGTGGAAAGACAGCATTCTATGGCATTTGATCCACTTGGATTGTCTGTAGATAAGACACTTGATTCGAAGGGGGTACATAAGATGAGAGCGGGAGCAGAGGAACACTTATATAATCCTGCTACCATTCATTTACTTCAGCTTGCCACAAGAACAGGTGACTATAACACATTCAAAGAGTATACAGCTTTAATTAACGATGAAGATGCAGTTCGAAATCTTCGTGGCCTTATAGACTTTAAATACCCTAAGAAGGGAATCAGCATCGATGAAGTTGAGTCAGTAGATTCAATTGTAAAGAGATTTAAAACTGGTGCTATGAGTTACGGTTCGATTTCTAAGGAAGCCCATGAGACAATGGCTATCGCCATGAATATGCTTCACGGAAAATCAAATTCCGGTGAAGGTGGTGAAGAGGAAGCCAGATATGAGGTTGGTCCTGATGGTCTTAACCGTTGCTCTGCAATTAAGCAGGTTGCATCAGGTCGATTTGGTGTTACAAGCAAATATCTGGTATCTGCAAAGGAAATACAGATTAAAATGGCTCAGGGTGCAAAGCCAGGTGAAGGTGGACACTTACCTGGAAAGAAGGTATATCCATGGATAGCAAAGACTCGTCTTTCTACACCGGGTGTAGCTCTTATTTCGCCACCACCTCATCACGATATTTATTCAATCGAAGATTTGGCTGAGCTCATATATGATTTAAAGAATGCCAACAAGGATGCACGTATATCAGTAAAGCTTGTATCAGAGGCAGGAGTAGGTACAATTGCCAGCGGTGTTGCCAAGGCAGGTGCTCAGGTTATCCTTATCTCTGGATACGATGGTGGTACAGGTGCAGCTCCTAAGTCATCTATTCATAATGCAGGACTTCCATGGGAATTAGGCTTGGCTGAAGCACATCAGACACTTGCTCAGAACGGATTACGTAATAAGGTTGTTATCGAGACAGATGGTAAGCTTATGAGCGGCCGTGACGTTGCTATTGCCTGTGCACTTGGTGCGGAGGAGTTTGGATTTGCAACAGCACCACTTGTAACTATGGGATGTGTAATGATGAGAGTATGTAATTTGGATACTTGTCCTGTTGGTGTTGCAACTCAGAACCCAGAGCTTAGAAAGAGATTTACAGGTAAGCCAGAATACGTAGTTAACTTTATGCGCTTTATAGCTCAGGAGCTTCGTGAATATATGGCAGAGCTTGGATGCAAAACTGTAGATGAGCTTTGTGGTAGATATGACTTGCTTACTCTTAAGAATGTGGCTGGAAGTGGACGTAGAGAAAAGGTAGATTTATCTGCTGTAATCTCTAATCCAAATCCTTATGAGAAGATTGAATATGATAAAAAGAATGTATTCAACTTTGAGCTAGAAAAGACACTTGATGAAAAGGTTCTTCTTAAAAAGCTAAAGAGTGCTATAGCCTCTGGTAAGAAGGGGGAGGTAAGTCTTGAGGTTTCAAATGTGGACCGTTCATTTGGTACATTGTTTGGAGCAGAGATTACCAGAAACCATGGAGAAAATCTGGAGGAAGATACCTATGTAATTAACTGCCAGGGTGCAGGTGGACAGTCATTTGGTGCATTTATACCTAAGGGACTTACACTTAACTTGGAGGGAGATTCTAACGACTATTTCGGTAAGGGATTATCAGGCGGAAAGCTTGTTGTATATCCATCTGCTAAGGCGACCTATAAGCAGGATGAGAACATCATCATAGGTAATGTGGCTTTGTATGGTGCAACCAGTGGTAAAGCCTTTATCAACGGTGTAGCAGGCGAGCGTTTCGCAGTACGTAATTCAGGCGCCACAGCAGTTGTAGAAGGCTGTGGAGATCATGGATGCGAATATATGACAGGTGGACGAGTTGTAGTACTTGGTGAGACTGGCAAGAACTTTGCAGCAGGTATGTCTGGTGGTATTGCATATGTGCTTGATGAAGACGCATCTTTATACAAGAGACTAAACAAATCTATGGTTTCACTGGAGACAGTTACTGACAAATACGATGTATTAGAGCTTAAGGAGATTATTGCTGAGCACGTGGCTGCTACTGGCTCCGCAAAGGGCAAGGAAATTTACGACAACTTTAGCGAGTATCTACCTAAGTTCAAGCGTATTGTACCTTTTGATTACAAAAAGATGATGCAGACAATTGTGCAAATGGAGGAAAAGGGATTATCTTCTGAGCAGGCACAAATTGAAGCATTTAATTTATTAAACAAGTAGGAGGGAACCATGGGAAAGCCAACTGGATTTTTAGAGTATGAGCGAGTAGAGGCTGAAGCGGTTAGCCCTCTTGCCAGAATAAAGAATTTTAATGAGTTTCATGAGCCTCTTTCAAAAGAGGAGCAGAGAAGACAAGGTGGAAGATGCATGGATTGTGGTGTACCATTCTGCCAGTCAGGTATGACAATTAAGGGGATGACTTCTGGTTGTCCTCTGAACAACCTTATTCCTGAGTGGAATGAGCTTGTATATCAGGGAAATTATGAGATGGCCTATAAGAGGCTTCACAAGACTAGCAATTTCCCTGAGTTTACATGCAGGGTATGTCCTGCACTTTGTGAGAAAGCATGTACCTGCGGACTAAATGGGGATGCTGTATCTACAAGAGAAAACGAGAAGGCCATTATTGAGTATGCCTATGCCAATGGATTGGCAGATGCAAAGCCTGTAGAGGTTCGCACAGGTAAATCTGTTGCAGTAATTGGCTCAGGCCCTTCTGGACTTGCAGTGGCAGATCAATTAAACAGACGCGGTCACAATGTAACTGTGTACGAGCGCAATGACAATGTTGGTGGATTACTTCGCTACGGTATTCCTAACATGAAACTCGAAAAGCAGATTATTGACCGCAAAATCAAAATCATGGAGGAGGAAGGTGTAAGCTTTGTAGTTAATGCCAATGTAGGTGTTGATGTTAAGGCGGCCGATTTGACAAAGAAGTACGATGCGGTAGTTCTTTGCTGCGGTTCATCTAATCCACGTGATATTCAGGCTACAGGTAGAAAAGAGACTAAGGGTATCTATTTTGCTGTGGATTTCCTTACATCTACTACTAAGTGCCTCTGGGCAAATGATATGAAGCTTGTAGAGGGACAGTATATTTCTGCCAAAGGCAAGGATGTTATCATCATCGGTGGTGGAGACACAGGTAACGATTGTGTTGGTACTGCAATTCGTCATGGATGTAAGTCTGTAACACAGCTTGAAATGATGCCAAAGGCACCAGATGTGAGAGCTGAATCAAATCCATGGCCTCAGTGGCCTCTTGTATGTAAAACTGACTATGGTCAGGAGGAGGCTATTGCCAAGTTTGGTCATGATCCTAGAATCTACACTACAACTGTCAAGGAATTCAAGACAGATAAGAATGGTGATTTGAAGTCTGTTGTTTTAGTTTCACTTGAGTCTAAAACTGACAAGAAAACAGGACGCAGAATGATGGTGCCAGTGGAAGGTACTGAGAAAGAAGTGCCTTGCCAGCTTTGTCTGATTGCAGCAGGATTTCTTGGAGCGCAGAAATATGTGGCAGACGCTTTCAAGGTGGAGCTGGATGGACGTACTAATGTTGCATCCGTAAATACGAATTCATTCGCTACAAATGTGCCTAAGGTATTTACTGCAGGTGATATGCACACAGGTCAGTCTTTGGTTGTAAAGGCTATTAGACAGGGCCGCGATTGTGCTCGAGAAGTAGATGAGTTCTTGATGGGTTATACAAATCTATAATTTTTGGTTTGAAAAATTTAATCCAAAATTTATTTTAAAAAATATAAAAAATGTTATTGACAAACATTTATCAAAAGAATATTATTCTAAACAAATAAAAATCAATGGAACAATAATACGACAAAGGCGTCGTAGATTTAGTTTGAAAAGCTAAATCTGCGACGCCTTTTCTTGTTCCTATGGGAAGGTGATTTTATGTGTTCGATTATGGCTTTAAGTAAATGCCATGTGGAGATGAAAGACTTCGAAGCGGCATTTGCAAAAACAGTTTCAAGAGGGCCAGACATGCAACGAGTTATAACCGTGAATGATTCGGTGCTGGGCTTTCAAAGATTATCAATTATGGGTTTGACGGAAGCAGGAATGCAACCCTTTGAGCTTGATGGCGATTATGTAATATGCAACGGAGAGTTGTATGGATTCAAAACAGAGCGAGAGAGTTTGAAAGCAGAGGGATACAAATTCTTAAGCGACAGTGATTGCGAAATCATTTTACCAATGTATCGTAAATACGGAACAAAGATGTTCGAAAAGCTTGATGCAGAATTTGCAATGGTTATTTACGACAAGGAAATAGATGATTTGGTAGCAGCAAGAGATCCAATCGGAATTAGACCTTTGTTTTACGGATACGATAGTGAAGGTTCAATAATGTTTGCATCAGAAGCAAAGAACTTGGTTGGTCTTACAGAAGAGGTTAAGCCATTTCCACCAGGACATTATTATTACAAGGGTGTGTTTACATGCTATAGAGATTTGGCAAAGCGACAGACATACAGATTGGACGGTGTGGAAGAGGTTGCAGCTAATATCAAAGCAAAGCTTGTGGCAGGAGTTGAAAAACGACTTGATGCAGATGCTCCAGTAGGATTTCTTCTTTCTGGTGGACTTGATTCATCACTTGTTTGTGCAATCGCTCAGAAGATGATGGATAAGCCAATTAAAACATTTGCAATCGGCATGAACGAGGATGCAATCGATTTAAAGTATGCAAAGGAAGTTGCAGATTACATTGGTTCAGAACATCACGAAATCATAATCAATAAAGACATCGTAATTGAGTCTTTGGAGGAAGTTGTTGCAGCACTTGGTACATACGACATAACAACAATCCGAGCCAGCATGGGAATGTATTTAATCTGCAAGGGAATCAAGAAACAGTTCCCAGAGATAAGAGTTCTTCTTACTGGTGAGATATCAGATGAAATCTTCGGTTATAAATACACAGATTTTGCTCCAAATGCAGAAGAGTTTCAGAAGGAAGCAGAAAAGAGACTTAGAGAGCTTTACATGTACGATGTACTGAGGGCTGACAGATGTATTTCAGTTCATTCAATGGAGGCAAGAGTTCCATTTGGTGATTTAGATTTTGTGGACTACGTAATGAGTGTAAATCCTGAAATCAAGATGAATAAATACAATAAAGGCAAGTATTTATTGAGACATGCATTTGAGGAGGGCGATTACTTACCACATGACATATTGTTCAGAGAGAAAGCAGCGTTCTCAGATGCAGTTGGACATTCAATGGTAGATTACCTGAAGGAATATGCTAATAGCTTATACAGTGATGAGGATGTAAAGAATGCGTATCGCAAATACGAATTTGCAACACCTTTTACAAAGGAATCACTTTTGTATAGAGATTTATTTGAGAAGTACTATCCAGGCCAGGCACAGATGGTTGTAGACTTTTGGATGCCAAACAAGGCTTGGGAGGGATGCGATGTTGATGATCCATCCGCACGCGTACTTGCAAACTACGGCGCTAGCGGAGTATAAGAGGAGGATAAGAAATGAGCAAGGTTACAGAGATTTTCGGAAGCAAAGTTTTTAATGACGAGACTATGAAGGAACGTCTTCCTAAGGATGCATATAAGGCTCTTAAGAAGACCATTGAAGAGGGACGTCCTCTTGACAGAGAGCTTGCAAATGTAATTGCACATGCTATGAAAGAATGGGCAATTGAACTTGGAGCTACACATTTCACACATTGGTTCCAGCCAATGACAGGTGTTACAGCTGAAAAGCATGATTCATTTATTCAGCCTGAAGAAGGTGGCAAGGTTATCATGACTTTCTCAGGTAAAGAATTAATCAAAGGTGAGCCTGATGCATCTTCATTTCCATCAGGTGGTTTAAGAGCTACATTTGAAGCAAGAGGATATACAGCATGGGATCCAACAAGCTATGTATTTATCAAGGATGATACTCTTTGTATTCCAACAGCCTTTTGTTCATACTCAGGTGAAGCACTTGATAAAAAGACTCCATTACTTCGTTCAATGGAAGCACTTGATAAATCAGCAGTTAGAGCACTTAAGCTTTTTGGTCACGATGATGTAAAGAGAGTTATTACAACAGTTGGACCAGAGCAGGAATACTTTTTAATTGATACAGAAATGTATAACAAGCGTCCAGATTTGATTTATACAGGACGTACATTATTTGGAGCTAAGCCTCCAAAGGGACAGGAACTTGAGGATCACTATTTTGGAACTATTAAGCCAAGAGTTTCTGCCTACATGAAAGAGTTAGACGAGGAGTTGTGGAAACTAGGTGTACTTGCAAAGACAAAGCATAATGAAGTTGCGCCAGCTCAGCATGAGCTTGCACCAGTGTACTCAACCACTAATATAGCAACAGATCATAACCAGCTTACAATGGAGATGATGAAGGTTGTAGCTGGACGTCACGGAATGACTTGCTTACTTCATGAAAAGCCTTTTGCAGGTGTAAATGGTTCGGGCAAGCACAACAACTGGTCTATATCAACCGATACCGGAGTAAACCTGTTAGAACCAGGTGCTACTCCTTCCCAGAACACTCAGTTCTTGTTGTTCTTAACAGCAGTAATTAAGGCTGTAGACGAGTATCAGGAATTACTCCGAGTATCGGTTGCTTCTGCTGGAAATGATCATAGACTTGGAGCAAATGAGGCACCACCAGCAATCATTTCAATGTTCCTTGGAGATGAGCTTGAAGCTATTGTTGAGTCAATCATCGATGGAACTGATTATGAAGACATTAAAAAGAAGAAGATGTCAATTGGTGCAGCTGTTATTCCTAGCATTTCACAGGATACAACAGATAGAAACAGAACATCACCATTTGCCTTTACAGGTAATAAGTTTGAGTTTAGATCACTTGGTTCTGCAGCATCTATTTCAGGTCCAAACGTTGTATTAAATACAATTGTTGCAGAAGAACTTGATAAGTTCTCAGAAGAGCTTGAAAAGGCAGCTGATTTCGATAAGGCACTTGCAGAGCTCCTTAAGAGAGAGCTTACAGCCCACAAGAGAATCATCTTTAATGGCAATGGTTATTCTGATGAGTGGGTAAAGGAAGCAGAAAGAAGAGGACTTAAGAACCTCAAGTCTACAGTAGATGCGCTTCCAGCATTCGTAGATAAGAAAGCGATTGATGTATTTACAAAGCATAACGTATTTACGGAGCAGGAGCTTTATAGCCGTTATGATATCCAGCTTGAGAATTACTATAAGGTAATTGATATCGAAGCCCTTACAATGGATGCTATGGTTAAGAAAGACATTATGGCAGCTGCTAGTGATTATCAGTTTACACTTGCAGAAACTCTTAACGCAAAGGCAGCTACAGGACTTCCAGTTGATTCTTCAGTGGAAAAGAAGAGATTGGAGCAGGCAGCTAAGTTAACAACATCAATGGATGAAAGACTTGAGAAGCTTGAAGCAGACATTGATAAGGCAAAAGAATTAACTGAGACATATGATTTGGCTAAGTTCCATCATGATGTAATCTTTGCAGATATGAATGAGCTTAGAGAAGTGGTTGATGAGCTTGAAACAGTAGTACCAAGTGATATCTGGCCATACCCAACATACGGAGAAATCCTTTATAGCGTAAAATAAACGCAATTAGAAGGTAGCACAAAGGCGTGCAGTATTTGAAAAAATACTGCGCGCCTTTTTATATAAATAATAATAAACCCCAAGGAGGAAAATATTATGGAAGCTTATTCAAGCATGTTATTTGGAGTCTGGTTCCTTATAGGAGCTGCCCTTGTATTTTGGATGCAAGCGGGATTTGCAATGGTAGAGGCTGGTTTTACCAGAGCAAAAAATACAGGAAACATCATTATGAAAAACTTGATGGATTTCTGTATTGGTACAGTAATGTTTATTGTTTTAGGATTTGGTCTTATGTTTGGAGAGGATTGTCTCTTTGGATTAGTAGGTAGACCAACACTTGGCATATTTACAGACTACGCAAACTTCGATTGGAGTAATTTTGTATTCAACCTTGTGTTCTGTGCTACAACAGCAACAATCGTAAGTGGTGCTATGGCTGAAAGAACAAAGTTTATCAGCTACTGTGTATATTCTGGAATTATTTCACTTGTAATTTATCCAATTGAGGCTCATTGGATTTGGGGTGGTGGCTGGCTTTCTCAGATTGGCTTCCATGATTTCGCAGGTTCATGTGCAATACACATGGTAGGTGGTATCTGCGCCCTTATTGGTGCAAAAATCCTTGGACCTAGAATTGGTAAATTTACACGTGACAGCAAAGGCAAGATTAAGAAGGTAAATGCATTCCCAGGACACAACATTGCACTTGGTGCACTTGGTGTATTTATCCTTTGGCTTGGTTGGTATGGTTTCAACGGAGCAGCTGCAACATCACTTGAGCAGCTCGCATCAATCTTTGTAACTACAACAATTGCACCAGCCGTTGCAACAGTAACAACAATGGCTTATACATGGATTAAATATGGCAAGCCAGATGTATCTATGTCATTAAATGCTTCTTTAGCTGGTCTTGTAGCTATCACAGCCCCATGCGACGTAACAGATGCACTTGGTGCAATCATAATCGGTATTGTTTCTGGATTTTTAGTAGTTTTCGGTGTGTGGCTTTTAGACAACAAGCTTCGTGTTGATGATCCAGTTGGAGCAGTTGCAGTCCACATGATGAATGGTATTTGGGGAACAATCGCAGTTGGACTTTTCGCAACAACATCAGCACCACAAAGCGAATTAGCTGGTCTTTTTTATGGGGGAGGATTTAAGTTATTAGGCATACAGTTACTTGGCGTATTAACAGTAGGCGCTTGGGCAGCAGTAACAATCACTATCGCATTTTCGGTAATCAAAGCTACAATCGGTCTTCGTGCATCAGCAGAAGAGGAAATCGTAGGCTTAGACAGAACAGAGCATGGTTTACCATCTGCATACTCTGGATTCAACATGCTTGAAGACGACTTTGATACTGATGAGCTTGACGATGAGACAGCTAACCTCATCACAGAAACACTTGAAGCAGCAGGACTTGCTTCACTTGATGAGGCAGTAGAAGTAGAGTACGCTCCATCACAAATCACTTCAGCTGGCAAGCCTAGAATGACTAAGATTGAAATTCTTTGCAAGGAGCGTAACCTTGAAAAGCTTAAGAACTCACTTATGAAACTTGGAATTACAGGAATGACTGTATCTCACGTTATGGGATGTGGTGTCCAGAAAGGCGCACCAGAGTACTACAGAGGCGTAGCCCTTGAGCCAGCCCTTCTACCTAAAATCCGTGTAGACGTAGTAGTTTGCAAAGTACCTGTACAGCAGGTAATCGACACCGCCAAGAAGGTCCTTTACACTGGCCACATCGGCGACGGCAAAATATTCGTCTACGACGTGGAGCAGGTAGTTAAGATCCGCACCGGCGAAGAAGACTTTGCGGCTCTCCAAGACGTGGAGTAAAACAGCTACCCCAGGCCCCGTTGGGGTGGCCTGGGGTACCTATGTTTTACTTAGTCTTTTGGTTTTCGGCAAGCTTCATGGCGCGGACCTTGAGTGGGAGGCCCCAAAGTGTGATGAAGCCTTCGGCGTCGTGGTGATCGTAAAGGTCGCCAGTTGTGAAGGATGCAAGTGACTCTGAGTAGAGTGAGTATGGTGAAGTTGTGCCGGCCTTGATGATGTTGCCTTTGTAGAGCTTGAACTTAACTTCGCCTGTTACGTATTCTTGTGTAGACTTTACGAATGCCTGGATGGCGTCGCAAAGTGGTGTGAACCATTTTCCTTCGTAGCAAACCTGTGCAAGCTTGGCACCCATTTCTTTTTTCATTTCCATTGTCGCGCGGTCGAGACAAAGCTCTTCAAGCTGAGCGTGTGCCTCCATGAGGATAGTGCCGCCTGGTGTCTCGTAAACGCCACGAGACTTCATACCTACAACACGGTTTTCTACTATATCTACAATACCAACCCCGTTTCTACCACCAATTTCATTTAATTCCTTGATGATATCTGATACCTTCATTTTCTTTCCATTAACTGATGTTGGAACACCCTTTTCGAAAGTCATTGTGACATATTCAGGCTTGTCTGGAGCCTTCTCAGGTGGAGTAGTGAGCATGAGTAAGTGCTCGTAGTTTGGTTCCTGAGATGGATCTTCAAGCTCAAGGCCTTCGTGGCTGATGTGCCAGAGGTTTCTGTCACGGCTGTATGATTGATCTGTAGAGAACGGAAGATTAATTCCATGAGCTTTACAGTAGTCGATTTCATCCTGACGAGACTGAAGCTTCCACTTATCACTTCTCCATGGAGCAATTACTTTGATGTCTGGTGCAAGGGCTTTGATTCCAAGCTCGAAACGAATCTGATCGTTTCCTTTTCCTGTAGCACCATGGCAGATAGCAACAGCTCCTTCTTTTCTGGCAATTTCAACAAGCTTTGCAGCAATACCTGGACGAGCCATAGCAGTTCCAAGTAAGTATTTGTTTTCGTAAATAGCGCCTGCCTGTACACAAGGTACGATGTAGTTGTCGCAGAAATCGTCAACAATATCTTCTATATATAATTTAGAAGCGCCAGATGCTTTTGCTCTTTCTGAAAGGCCATCCAATTCCTCGCCCTGTCCGCAATCGATACAGCAGCAGATTACTTCGTATCCATAGTTTTCCTTAAGCCATGGAATGATAGCTGTGGTATCTAGACCACCTGAATATGCAAGTACAACTTTTTCCTGTGCCATAATGTATATCTCCTTTTGAATTTATTGTTCTATAGTCTGAAAATACTGTACTACAATAAAGTGATAAATTCAAGGGTTAATTATACATGAAAATAGCATAAAAATAAATTTAGTTAATTTTAACGTTGAAATACCGAAATATTTAATGTATATTTATGCAATATTAATTCATATTTTTACGCTACAACACTTTACTTCGTAAAAGTAAAGTTATACAATGAATGCAGTTGTACAAAAATAACAGAGAAGGAAATGCATAATTATGATTAAAGTAGGTATTATCGGTGCTACAGGATATGCTGGAGCAGAAATAGTAAGAATTCTATATAGTCATCCAGAGGCTGAAATAGTATGGTATGGCTCACGTTCATATGTGGATGAGAGATTTGCTTCTATATATAAGAACATGTTCACCTTGGTAGATGATAAATGCTTGGATGATAATATTCTTGAGCTTTCAAAGCAAGTAGATGTTATTTTTACAGCAACCCCTCAGGGATATTTAGCAGGTGTTCTTACAGAAGAAATTCTTAGCAATTGTAAAGTAATCGATTTATCTGCTGATTATCGTATTAAGGATGTTGCTACATATGAAAAGTGGTATGGCATTGAGCACAAGAGTCCTCAGTTTATTGAGGAAGCAGTGTATGGTCTTTGTGAAATCAATAGAGATAAGGAAGTAGGAGCAAGACTTATTGCAAATCCTGGTTGCTACACAACATGCTCGATACTTACAGCTTATCCACTTGTTAAGGCAGGACTGATTGATCCATCTACTTTGATTGTTGATGCAAAGTCAGGAACCAGTGGTGCAGGACGTGGAGCAAAGCTTCCTAATCTTTATTGCGAAGTAAATGAAAGCATTAAGGCATATGGAGTTACATCTCATCGCCACACACCTGAAATTGAAGAGCAGCTTGGATATGCATGCGGCCAGGAGATTATGATTAATTTCACTCCACATCTGGTTCCTATGAATAGAGGCATTCTTGCTACAGAGTATGCAACACTTGTTAAAAAGGATGGAAAGCTTCCTACAAAAGAGCAGGTAATGAAGGCCTACCACGACATGTACGATGATGAGTTCTTTGTGAGAGTTCTTGAGTATGGTGAGTGTCCTGAAACAAAGTGGGTTGAAGGAAGTAATTTTGTAGATGTTAGCTGCAAGATTGATGAAAGAACAGGCCGAATCGTTATGATGGGTGCTCTTGATAATCTTGTTAAGGGCGCTGCAGGACAGGCTGTTCAGAACATGAATATTATTTTTGGTTTAGATGAGAAGATGGGACTTGATTTTGCACCAATGTTCCCATAGGTAATAGGGGTAGTAAGTATGGTTGTACAGGAAAATTTTAAGATTTCTATGGATTTAGGTGTATATACAGAGTATCAAATTCGCACCATGGAAGAGTCTGATTATGAAGAGGTTTATGAACTTTGGACAACAATTCATGGATTTGCAATGCGAAGCCTTGATGATTCAAAAGAGGGAATCTTAAAGTTCATTAAGAGAAATCCAAACACATCTGTAGTTGCAGTTGTAGATGGCAAAATAGTTGGTTCTATTCTTGCTGGACATGATGGTCGTCATGGAAGCTTTTATCATGTTTGTGTTCATGAGGATTATCGCAAACACGGTATAGGTAAAGCTATGGTTACATCGGCAATGGTTCGTCTGAAAAACGAAGGAATCAATAAGGTTCAGTTGGTTGCCTTTTCTGGAAATGAAATTGGAAATCATTTCTGGCATGCAGAGGGATGGAGAGAGCGTGAAGATTACAACACATACGATTTTGTTTTAAATGACGAGAATATAATCAAATTTAATAGTTAAGGAGTACATGTAATGAAGGTTATAGATGGTGGCATAACAGCGGCACAAGGTTTTGAGGCAGCAAGCACAGCAGCAGGGATTAAATATCAGGGACGTACTGACATGGCAATGGTTTATTCGAAGGTGCCATGTGTATCTGCTGGAACATTCACAACTAATGTGGTAAAGGCGGCATGTGTTCAGTGGGATATGAAGATTGTAAAATCTGACAAGCCAGTTCAGGCAGTTGTTATAAATTCAGGTATTGCAAATGCCTGTACAGGTCAGGAAGGCTTTAATGCATGTGAAGCTACGGCAAGAGGTGTTCAGGAGGTTCTTGGTGTACCTTACGATACTGTAGCAGTGGCATCTACTGGTGTAATCGGAATGCAGCTTCCTGTTGATAAGCTTGTGGCTGGTGTAAAAGCTATGGCACCAAAGCTTGATGGAAGTGTAAATGCAGGAACAGAAGCATCAAAAGCAATCATGACTACTGATACTGTAAATAAGGAGATTGCAGTTTCATTTGAGATAGATGGTGTAGAAGTAAAGCTTGGTGGAATGAGCAAAGGCTCAGGAATGATTCATCCTAATATGTGTACAATGCTTGCTTTCCTTGGCACAGATCTTGATATTGAAAAGGCGCTTCTGCAGGAAGCAGTCAGCGATGTGGTTGCAGATAGCTTTAACATGATTACAGTTGATGGAGATACATCCACAAATGACACACTTATCTGCATGGCAAATGGTTTAGCTGGCAACAAGAAAATTACATCTAAAGATGAAAGCTATGAAGCTTTTAAAGAAGCCCTTTCTTATGTTTGTACTAGTCTTGCTAAAACAATGGCTGCTGATGGAGAGGGTGCAAGCAAGCTTTTCGAGGCTACTATCGTAAATGCCAAGTCGAAAGAAGATGCAAAGACATTGGCACGTGCAATAGTTGGTTCAAATCTTTCAAAAGCTGCAATCTTTGGATGTGATGCAAACTTTGGTCGTTTCCTTTGTGCAATGGGATATTCTGGAGCAGATTTTGATCAGAATGATGTGGAGCTTTTCTTCAAAAGTGCAAATGGAGAGTTAAAGGTTTTTGATAAGGGAACACCTATTGTATTCGATGAGGAAGAGGCCCTTAAAATCATGAAGGCTGATGCTGTTACAGTATTTGTAGATATGCATGAAGGTGATGCAGAGGCTACAGCATGGGGCTGTGATTTGACCTATGATTACGTAAAGATTAATGCAGATTATCGCTCATAATAAAACTGGGAGGAAAACACAATGGACAAGAGCATGTTAGCGGTTATGGACAAGGCGGAGGTTTTAATAGAGGCGTTGCCATATATTCAGCGTTTTAATCGTAAGATTATTGTTGTTAAATATGGTGGAAGCGCCATGATTGATGAGGAGCTTAAAAAGCAGGTTATCCAGGATGTGACTTTGCTTAAGCTTGTTGGTTTCAAGCCAATCATCGTACATGGTGGTGGCAAGGAAATCAGCCGTTGGGTTGAGAAGACAGGAATGGAGCCTGAATTTATTAACGGACTTCGTAAAACAGATGAAGCCACAATGGAAATTGCAGAAATGGTTTTAAACAAGGTTAATAAATCTCTTGTTCAGAATGTCCAGTCTCTTGGTGTTAATGCAGTTGGCGTATCTGGAAAAGATGGCGGACTATTAAAGGTTCAAAAGAAGCTTTCCGATGGCCAGGATATTGGCTTTGTAGGAGAAATTACAGAGGTTAATCCAAAGATTATTATGGATTTGCTTGAAAATGATTTCCTTCCAATCGTTTGCCCTATTGGAATGGATGAGAACTTTGTTACATATAATATTAATGCAGATGATGCTGCATGTGCTATCGCAAAAGCGGTAAACGCAGAGAAGCTTGCATTTCTTACAGATATCGAGGGAGTTTATAAGGATAAAGATGATCCAGATTCACTTATTTCCGAGCTTACAGTTGAGGAAGCAAAGGATTTAATTGGGGACGGATACATTGGTGGCGGAATGCTTCCAAAGCTTAACAATTGCATAGAAGCCATCGAACAGGGAGTTAGCCGTGTGCATATTTTGGATGGAAGAATAGCTCATTGCCTTCTTCTTGAAATCTTTACTAACAAGGGAATTGGAACAGCAATTATCGGAGATAAGGACACGAGGTACTACAATGAATAAAAAGGAATATATAGAGGCAGCGGATAACTGTTTATTACACGTATATAATAGATTTCCAGTTATATTTGACTATGGAAAAGGTGTGTATTTATATGATGAGTTAGACGAGAAATATTTGGATTTCGCATCTGGAATAGGGGTTATGGCTTTTGGATATGGTAATGAGGATTATGAGGCTGCACTTACAACTCAATTAAAACGTATTACTCATACATCAAACCTTTATTATCATGTACCTATGATAGAGGCAGCCCAAAAACTGACAAAGGCATCTGGAATGGACAAAGTATTTTTTACTAATTCAGGTGCAGAAGCAATAGAAGGTGCACTTAAGACTGCAAAGAAATACGCATATACGAAGAAAGGCCCAGGGGATTATGAAATCATTGCCATGGAGAATTCATTCCACGGTAGAACAGTTGGTTCACTTTCAGTAACTGGAACTGACCACTATAGAGAGCCTTTTTACCCTTTGATGGCTGGAGTTAAATTTGCAACATTTAATGACTTCGGTAGTGTCCTTGCAAATCTTAGTGATAAGACATGCGCCATTATAATGGAGACTGTTCAGGGAGAGGGCGGTCTATATCCAGCGGAGGAGACTTTCTTGAAGAAAGTGCGTGAGCTATGCGACGAGGAAGATATTCTTTTGATTCTCGATGAAGTCCAGTGCGGTATGGGACGAACAGGAAGCATGTATGCGTTCCAACAGTATGGTATTAAGCCTGATGTTCTCACCACTGCAAAGGCACTTGGTAACGGTGTTCCAATTGGAGCATTTGCCGTTACAGACAAGGTGGCCCAGAGCTCTCTGGAGCCGGGAGATCATGGCACAACCTATGGTGGCAATCCACTTTGTACTGCAGCAGTTTCTCAAGTGTTTGATATGTTTGAGGATTATAAACTTATCGACCATGTAAAGGAGATTACACCTTATTTGGAGCAGGTTCTTGATAATCTTGTTAATAAATACGATTTTATTACAGAACGAAGAGGTATGGGCTTGATGCAGGGACTTGTGCTTACAATTCCGGTAAAAGAGGTTGTAAGTAAAGCATTGTTAGAGCAGCATTTGGTTGTACTTTCAGCAGGTGCTGATGTACTACGTTTGCTTCCACCACTTGTGATAAATGAACAGGACATCGATTTGTTCAAAGAGAAGATTGAAAAAGTATTTGAGCAATTTGTGTAAACAGAAGGCATCGTTTTCAGATATAATGAAAGCGGTGCTTTTTATGTTATACTAAGGCTACGGAGAAGGGGGAATTGTGGGGATGAAACTAAAGCTTCGTACAAAAATTCTTATTATGTGCCTATGTTGTACATATGGTGCTCTATTGATTCAAACAATTCTGTTTGCGAATGCATCAGAATCCCTTATTTATAAACAAGCTGAAATGGAAAGTTACAATTCGCTGCAGAATATGCAAAATGAATTGTATACCTATTTTTTTGGAATCGAGTCTGACATTATAGATATTTATAATGACAAGGAATTCTTACGAGATATCAGCCAAGATAAGGATATAAACACTCTTAGAGAAGTGTATTATTCTCGTGCAAAAGAGCTTGTTACTAGTACTTCACTTTTGGAAAAAGGCACGCTAGCTCTATATCTGTATACAGATGATAATGAAACAGTTAGTGTGTATCGTAAATTTTCTACTCCTCGTCATAATTATCCCAAAGATATTTATGTTAATGAAGAACAGTATAATTCAGCCAAGGTAAAGGAATATGTTGGTTCTGATGATAATCAGATGCTCATTTCTGGATATTATAATCAGGCGCTTAATAGAAATATCATAAGGTTTGTAGTTAAGATTCATAATATCAATAAGCTAGAAGAGCAAGTGGGATATGTTGTGTGCGATATAGATACAAAAGCTATTGATAAGATAATGAGAAAATATGTAATTAGCGATAACACCTACGTCTGGATCCAGCCTTTCAGTGATTTGGTGCTGTATGTTATGGATAATCCGGCAGGTGTTAATCAAGACATATTCGAAGCTGTTAGTAGCAAGGTTGAAGCTTCAGAAGTGGCAGAGCCGGATAGTCTTGTTGAAGGCAGCAATGTTTTGTTTTCTGTAAGTCAGAAGAAGTATAACTTAACAGCTTATACAATAATGCCTAAGAGCTTATTACAACAAAACCAGGTAATTTTAAGAAGAAATATGCTTTTAATAGTATTGGTGTTATCTGGTGTTTTAATTGTTTTATTCTTATACGTAACCAAAACATTAGCGAAGCCATTAGAAAAGCTAACGAGTACGGTTTCGCAAATTAGCGATGGTGACACTAAACTAAGGGTAAATTATACAGGGCCAGATGAAATTGGACAGCTTGGTAGTGAGTTTAATCACATGCTTGATGAAATTGAAAATCTAATTGGTAAAGAGTATGAGAATAAACTATTACTAAACAAAGCAGAGTATAAGGCGTTGCAGGCACAAATCAATCCGCATTTTCTTTATAACACACTAGATACAATGAGCAGCATTGCCAGCATTCAAAATTGCGAAATCGTTAGCAGACTAAGCCAATCTTTATCAGGAATATTTAGATATAGTTTGGATATGAGGCATCCATATTCGACAGTTGCACAGGAAATAAATCATTTGAAAAACTATATCTTTGTTATGGATGTAAGAATGGGAAATGTGGTTGAGTATAGGTTTGATATTGCTGAAGAGGTGTTACAAGATACAATTCCAAGAATATCTCTTCAACCGTTGGTAGAAAATGCTATTAATCATGGTATTAAAAATAAGCATGGCGATAAGATAATCAGTATTAGAGCTTTTATTAAGGATGAAAACCTAATTATAGAGGTTGAGGATAATGGTACTGGTTTTGATGCGACCGAAATGAATAAACGGCTTAAAGAAAATGATATGGTGCTTGTAGAAGAGGGAAACTCTATTGGAATATACAATATTAATGCCAGATTAAAAATGTTATATGGTGAAGAATATGGATTAAAAGTCTATAGCGAGCTTGATGAGGGGACTTTGGTTAAATTGCAAATTCCTAGAAAGAAAATAGATGAGGTATTTTAAAATGGCTAAATCTTATAATCTACTAGTTGCAGATGACGAGTATTGGATTAGGGAAAAATTTAGAACAATAATTGATTGGTCATACTATAATATTACGTTTTTGAATCCAGCATGTGATGGTGAGGAAGTTTTAGAAAGAGTTAAAACAGAGGAATGTAATATTCTTATTACCGACGTAAATATGCCATATATAAATGGTGTTGAGCTTATTAAGCTCATAAAAGAAAAATACCCACAAATAGTGGTATTTGTTGTTAGTGGTTATGATGACTTTGTATATGTTAAGGATTCACTTGTTGCAGGTGCTATTAATTATCTACTAAAACCTATTAGTAAAATAGATTTAGTATCAGCTGTTTCGAAAGCGCTAGAGATACTTGCAAATGAAGAACAAAACCGAATGCAAATACTGAAAGCTTCATCTGCCCTCAAGGATAGAGAATTAAGTGCATTAATAAAAAAAGAGCCTGTCATGTTTGCTCCATCTATTATCACCAGTAGTTCAGTGGAGACTTCTGGATGCAGTATTATGCTTGTAAAAATACACCAGTTGCATGACCTTATAGAGGAAAATTTTAATGATATTAATTTGCTTTCATATAAGGTGAAAAGCTATTTATCAGAGATTCTAAAGGATGAAAATCTTCTCGTTTTTAATTATATCTATAGGCACAATGAATTTATAATTGTCAGCGAAGCGGGTATCGATGATTTGAGACGAATGGCAGCTTGCATAATAAGCAATTTGGAACAGAAGGCAAATAGTACGATTACAGTTGCAGTTAGTGAGCATAGTTACAGTATTGATACATTAAAGGATGCATATTTGCAAGCTGTATCTGTAATGATGACTAGAGGCTTTAATAAAGAAAGTTGTATACTCTTTGCTTCAAAAGAAAAAGAAGCAATACATAAGCAAATGCGTAGCATTATTAATGGTGATAAGGAAAATCAAATAAAATACTTGCTACAGAGCAAGGATTTAAATGGACTTAAGAAATTACTATTTGAGGAAATAGGGGTTTCATCTATAGAAGAGAAGGGATGGAACTTTCTAGAAGTAAAGCAGGTTGTTAGAAAGCTTTGTAATATAATTCTTGAATACTCGATAGTAAATACTTCTAGCGAGGATGTGGATACATATTATGAGCTATCTGACTATATTGAATCCTGTGTAGAAAAACTCGATACTCAAATACTAAGTGTGGCTATGCAGTCTTTATTGGATGAGGTTATTGGCGTCCAATCAGAGCTATATGTTGGTTCAATTAAAGACACGGTAAAAAAGGCAGTAAAGTATATAGACGAATACTATGCAGAAGATATAACTCTTGGAGGACTTGCAAGTAAATTTAATGTTGAAAGCACGTATTTTTCTAAAGTGTTTAAACAGGAAACAGGAACTAACCTTGTCCAATACATTGCTAATAAACGTATAGAAAAGGCTATGGAATTTTTACGAGATTCAAATATTAAGAATAATGAGGCTGCTTTTTTAGTAGGCTATGACGATTATACTTACTTTAATCGAGTATTTAAGAAAATTGTTGGAAAGAGTCCAAGAGAATATAGAAAGCAATTTGAATAATTTCAAAATAATCCAATTTTTTATTTCAAATTATTCCTAACAGAGAACTTACGTTAGGATTTAGAATTACATCATCAGTAATCGATAACACATAGAAAAGGAGAAGGAATTATGAAAAGAAAACTGATGAGTATGCTTATGGCATCAACAATGGTGGCTAGTTTATTTGTTGGTTGTGGTAGTCAGGGGGCTGAGACATCGACTACAAGTGGTTCGGGGGACACCGCTGTAGCCTCTGATGAGCCGGTAACATTGACTGTTCTTGCAGGACAGTCAACCACTGATGCAGGTATTGAGGATATGATCGATGAGGCATTAGCTGAGAAGTATCCAAATATTACATTAGAGTGGGAATGTGTTGGTTGGGATGGAGAGTTTCACCCAAAAATGCAGCAGTATATGCAGACTGGTATTCCAGATATCATTATTGGAAAAGGTCAAGATGTAGCTACATATTCTAGTTTAGGTCTTCTTGGAGAGATTGATAGTAAGTATACAGACCGTGTTCTTGATGCAGCAAATGAGAATGTTACATTTGATGGAAAAACTTATGGATTAGTTTATAACGCATTGTATCAGGGAGTTTATTACAATAGACAGATGTTTAAGGATAATGGCTGGGAGATTCCAAAGACTCAGGAAGATCTTCAGGCGATTATAGATGATTGTAACGCCAAAGGTATTACACCATTTGCATCGCATATGGTTGATACATGGTCAATTGGTAACGTTACAATGCAGTTCATGATGAATGATGTATTTAATAATAATCCTACTTGGGGCGATGATTTTAGAGCAGGTAAAACTTCATTCTCAGAGGATACGGCAGCACAGACATGTTACCAGTATAATAAGTTAATCTATGACAATACTTTCCCAGAAACATTTTCACTTGAGCAGACAGATTGCGATGCAAAGATGGTTCTTGGTGAAGCAGCTATGAAGGTGTCAGGTTCATGGTCAATCCAAAACTTCCTTGATATTGATGAGAACTTTGACTTTGGTATTTTCCCATTCCCTAATCAAACAGGTGATTCAAAGCTTATCTTTGAGCCAAACATTGCAATTATGACAAGTGCTACTACAGAACATCAGGATGCTGTTAACTGTGTTCTGGATTTACTTACAAGTGATGAGGAGCTTGCTGTTGAGATTTATGACTATACAAAGACAGCTTCAATGCTAGAAGGAGTAACTCCTACATTTACAAATCCTAGCCAAGCGGATATTGATAAATATGCAGCTGAGGGCATGGTAGTTGATGTAAACCTTGGAAACAACCAGCTTGTATGGGGCGGTTTCCAGGAGGAGAATGCAGCAGATATTGCAGCATGGTTGTTAGGAGACGAATCATTTGAAGACTGCTTGGCAGCTTCTGATTCAAGAGTTGATGTTAGTTCAAGTTCAGCTGAATAGTTTGAGTTTATGGCTGCTGCCTTTGCAGCAGCCATTTTTGTAGCTATTTTTATCGATGATTACTAGTTTGGAGAGTGTAATATGAAAAAAAATAAAACTAATGGATTGCAAAAGAGGTTGGAAAGACAATACTTTTTTTTAGTAATACCAGGATTTGTGATTTTCTCTGTCGGTATTATTATTCCTACAATCCTTGCGTTTAGATATTCCTTAACAAGTTGGAATGGTCTTACGGTAGATAAACCTTTTGTAGGATTAGAAAACTATATAAATCTATTTCATGATACTAATTTTTTGCAGTCATGGTGGTTTACAATAAAATTTACTATCGGAAATACGATTATTCAAAATGTATTTGCTTTATTATTTGCGGTGGCATTGGATTCTGGAATCAAGGCACAAAAAATATATCGCACCGTGTTTTTTATACCTTGTCTTATCAGTTCGGTTATTGTTGGTTTTATTTGGTTGAAGATGTATTCCAATGTTCTTCCAGAGATTAATGAATTATTAGGCACAAATATTAATTTCTTGTTATTTGGTAGCGGTGAGACAGTATTATCCGGACTTTTAATAGCTAATAACTGGCAGTGGATAGGATATTGGATGTTGATTTATCTTGCTGGACTTCAGTCTATTCCAGCTGAATTATATGAGGCTGCAAAAGTAGATGGCGCCGGTTCCATATCAAGATTTTTTAATATTACTATTCCTATGTTGGCTCCATCCATTACTATATGTGTAGTAGGTATTACTACAGGTTCACTTAAGGTATATGACTTATTGGTTTCTTCTACTGGTGGAGGACCTGGACGTTCATCTACATCAGTAATATTACAAATATATAATACAGCAATAGGTTCAAGACAGTTTGGTTATGGTTCAGCTATGTCAGTAACTTTAGTATTTGCATTATTATTGGTGGCCTTAATTCAGGTTAAGACACTTAAGTCAAGGGAGGTGCAGCAATAATGAAAAAAATAAAAGATCCATCAGAAAAAACATGTATCCCTTATACAAAAAGTACACTTATTACTCAAATACTAATGACTATAGTTGCAGCAGTGTTTATTCTTCCTATATTTGTTGTATTTAATTATTCGTTTAAGACAAAGAAAGAATTGTATTTAACAAATGCACTAACATTACCTTCAAGTATTCAATTTGAGAACTATAAGAAGGCATTTGAGAAGCTTAATTTAGCGACTACATTTACTAACACTTTTTTGTATACAGCAATAGCAGTATTGGTTTTAGCTATATTATGTAGTGCTACTGCATGGGCTATTGCTAGAAGTAAAGGGAAGTTTTTTAAATTCTGTTATATATATTTTATTATTGGAATACTAATTCCTTTTCAAGCTTTATTTTTGCCAATATACATTATTGGGGCAAATTTGAATTTAACGAATACAAGATTTGGTATTATTTTTATGTATATAGCAACAGCTATTTCTTTTGGTGTATTCTTAATGACTAGTTTTATGTCCACGGTACCAATAGAGCTGGAAGAAGCAGCTAGAATTGATGGTTGTTCAGTTATTAGAACGTATTTTACAGTTGTATTGCCTCTTTTAAAACCGGCTATGGCTACATTAATAATCATGCAAGCTTTTCAAATCTGGAATGATTATATGTTAGCTAGTTTGTATGTTATCAAGAAAGAACTTAAAACACTTACGGTTGTTATACAGTCATTATTTTCAGCCCAGGCTAGTGATTACACGACTGCAATGGCGGCAATTGTAATATCCGTTATGCCGATTGCTATATTGTTTTTAAGCTTACAAAAATACTTTATAAAAGGAATGACCGTTGGGGCGGTGAAAGGATAATCATGCAGAAAACTTTAAACTCTTATGTTTTAGGGGACATGAAGGCAACATATCTTATTGATGAAAATACAGCTAATGTAGAACTTGTTTTACTGCCAGCTGGAATCGAATATAAGGACATTGACTCCCAAAAAGAAAAACCATATATTGATTCTCTGGTTCAAATTAAGATTATGGGGGATACATATAATGGCGGCTACGCTCCTGGTGTTACTATGCGTCAAAGTCCATCAGTAACTGGATTTGAATATAAAGAGCAAAGCGTAAAAATTGTAGATGATACAACGGAGATAAAAACTCTGTTGGAAGATGAAAGAGGGTACTTATTATGTCATCATCTTAAATATATAGAGGGTGAAAAGGTTATTAGAACATATTCTAGTTTTAAGAATAATAGTGACAAAGAAGTATCCTTGGAATCAATCTCAAGTTTTTCATTGGGAAAGATTTCTCCATTGATGGAGAAAGATGGCGCA
The DNA here is from genome assembly GCF_000701765.1 of Pseudobutyrivibrio sp. LB2011. Classification (NCBI taxonomy): domain Bacteria; kingdom Bacillati; phylum Bacillota; class Clostridia; order Lachnospirales; family Lachnospiraceae; genus Pseudobutyrivibrio; species Pseudobutyrivibrio sp. LB2011. Next base: position 318,041 of record NZ_JNJS01000001.1, read on the forward strand.
GATACTTTAAAGCTTCATAGGATTCGTAGTGTGTGGAGTATGGAAGGAAGAAAGGAGACACTTTCTCTCGAAGATCTTCAACTGGAGCCCTCTTGGGGAGGACATGCTGTTAGATGCGAAAGATTCGGGTCTATCGGATCATTGCCAGTAAATAAATATTTCCCAATCATGGTGCTAGAAGATTCAAAAAATCATATCTTTTGGGGTGCTCAACTTATGCACAATGCTTCATGGCAAATGGAGGTTTATAGAAGAGGTGATTACGTTCAAATTTCAGGCGGTATAGCAGACCGTGAGTATGGACATTGGTCTAAAAAAATAAGGCCGCAAGAAGAGTTTTATACTCCTGAAGCAATTATTTCTGTATGTCAGGATGATGAGGAAGAAGTATATAGACGTCTTACTTCGTCATTAAACAGTGTGGTGAATGAAGGACCAAAGTCAGAACAGAGCTTGCCTGTGATGTTTAATGAATATTGCACCACGTGGGGAAATCCAAGTCATGAGAATATATGTGAGATAGTTAATGCAATTAAAGACAAGGGCTTCGAGTACTTTGTAATTGATTGCGGTTGGTATAAACAAGAGGGGATTCCATGGGATGTGTCTATGGGAGATTATGACGTATCAAAGGAACTCTTTAAGGATGGCTTAGATAAGACTGTTCAGGTTATTAAAGATGCTGGAATGAAGCCGGGCATATGGTTCGAAATAGACAATGTTGGAGAAAAATCAAAAGCCTATAATGATACAGAACATTTGCTAAAGCGGGACGGATATCCATTAACAACAACCATGAGAAGATTTTGGGATTTGCGTCAGGAATATGTGCAGGAATACCTAAGAGAAAAAGTAATTGGTACATTAAAACAGTATGGATTTGAATACATGAAAATGGATTGCAATGATACTGTTGGAATCGGATGTGATGGGGCTGAATCCTTGGGAGAAGGTCTTCGCCAAAATCAAGAGTACTCTATTAAGTTCATCCAAAAAGTAAAAGAAGAAATACCTGGAATAATATTAGAAAACTGTGCTTCTGGCGGACATAAACTTGAACCATTGATGATGTCGCTTTGTAGCATGGCCTCATTTTCAGATGCCCATGAGTGCTCGGAAATTCCTATTATTGCGGCAAATCTTCACAGAGTGATTCTACCAAGACAAAGCCAAATCTGGGCAGTTATAAGACAGGAAGATTCATTGAAGCGAATAGCCTATTCTATCGCAAATACGTTTTTGGGAAGAATGTGCCTATCAGGTGACGTGTGTTCATTGGACGAATCACAGTGGAATGTGATAGATGAAGGTATTTCCTTTTATAAGAAAATCTCTCCAATAATCAAAGATGGAAAGACATATTTTTATGGAAATAAGATAAGCAGCTATCGACATCCAAAAGGCTGGCAGGCAATTTTTAGAGAAAGTATAGATGAAAATAAAGCTTATATTGTAATCCATGGTTTCAATCAAGCCAAAGGGGTACAAGTACAGATAAATCTTAATTGTGATTATCATTTAGTAAATTATTACTCATATCAGGAGGAGCAAATTTCTCTAAAAAATGGTGCATTAGAATATAGGATTCCTGATGATATGTATGCTATATGTATATATCTGGAGAAGGATAGATAAATTATCCTACAGTTTTTCTAGACCAGGCTGTTGCGCCGCATCTGGCACAGCCATAGTATCTGTAATATCTAGTGAATTTAGAGTCTCGCTTGCGGTAGATTGTGGCACCACAGTTGCCGCAGGTGAAGACATATTTTATATTCATTTCTTTACTTTCGTAGTTTTCAATGCCTTTCTCACTGCCTTCAGTAACGCGTTTTATGTTGTATCCATACACTTGGTTTACAACCTCTGCATAATATTTCCATTTTCCAGTATGACGCATACAGCCTTTGCAGGTATGAAGTAATTCATGAATTATAGTTTCCTTGCAGGCAGTTTCGGATATTCTATCATCTTCTAAAAGCCTGGCAGCTATTTCAATTGAGTAGCTACCATCTGGGTTTAATTTACAAAGTCCCCAACGAGTTTTGGCTCTAGTGTTAATTTTCCAAGAAGAAATATTTCCTAATTTAATTCCCAGGTGAGTAACTTCATCTATGCACTTTTCTTTTAATGTTTCAAAATCCTTCAACGTATATACCCTTTGAGTTAAATTTCAAGTCTGATAATGGAATTGTATCATATGTTATGATTAGATATAAGACAAGACAACAAGGAGCGACAAGAATGAAAAAGAAAAAACTATATATGTTTTTGATTGTATCAGTGTTATGCATAGCAGATTATTTGTACTATGGAACTAGCAATGCAGGTAATGATACAAATGATAAAGTTCAACTTGATGAAGATTATACTGATAATCCTTATACAGTTGTAAACGACAATGTCCCATATTTTTCAGAGGAGGATTTGACTCGTACTGATGCTTTTGAAACATATAGTGAACTGGATTCTTTAGGCAGATGCGGAGTGGCATATGCAAATATTTGTCAGGAACTTATGCCTACAGAAGAGAGAGGCGAAATAGGAAGTGTAAAACCTAGTGGATGGCATACTGTAAACTACCATGAATATGTGGATGGAAATTACCTATATAATAGATGCCATCTCATTGGATATCAGCTAAGTGGAGAAAATGCTAATGAGAAGAATCTTATTACTGGAACTAGATATCTAAATGTGGAGGGGATGCTTCCTTTTGAAAATGAGGTGGCTGAATATGTAGAAGAGACAGGTAATCATGTTTTGTATAGAGTCACGCCTGTATTTGAAGACGATAACTTGGTGGCTTCCGGTGTTCAGATGGAAGCCTACTCAGTGGAAGACCAGGGAGCCGGTGTCATGTTTAACGTATATTGTTACAATTTGCAACCGGGGATAACAATCGATTATGCTACAGGTGATAGTCAAATTATGTCAAAAATATTTTAATATTTCGATATTTTGTAAAACTATTGTAATATATGGAAAAATTAGCTACAATAAGCAGGACGATATTGGAGTCTCCTACAGAGAATTATAGGAGATTACATGAAGAGATTTTTATTTATTGCTTGTTGTAGCATTTTTTTATTTACAGGATGCAGTCAAGCATCATATTTTCAATCAACGGAGCTTGTGGATTCCACAGAAGAGACACCTAAAGAGGACGAGATGGTTGAGGAATTATTGCCGGAAACTATTTTTGTTCAGGTTGCAGGTGCTGTTGAAAATCCAGATGTATATGAATTACCAGTTGGCTCCAGAGTCTATGCAGCAATAGAAGCTGCAGGAGGTCTGTTAGATTCAGCAGATGATAGCGACATCAATCAGGCATCAGTGCTTGAGGACGGACAGAAGCTATACGTATATACGGTAGAAGAATCCGAAGCGTTAAAGCAAGAGATGATTGCTTCGTCACAGCAGGACGACGGACTTGTCAATATTAATACAGCCAGCGCCGCTGAGCTTCAGTCATTGCCTGGAATAGGGGAGGCTAAAGCAAAACAGATAGTATCCTACAGAGAGGCTAACGGAGATTTTTCTTCGGTAGAGGATATTAAAAATGTTTCAGGAATTGGCGATGGTATTTTCAACCAAATTAATTCACTTATCAAAATATAAAGAACAGTATAGAGGATTGTTATGGCTAAAAAAGTTTTAGTAGTTGATGATGAAAAACTAATCGTAAAGGGAATTAGATTTTCACTTGAGCAGGATGGCATGGAAGTGGATTGTGCATATGATGGACAGGAGGCTCTTGATTTAGCTTCAGCCAATTCATACGATATGATTCTTCTTGATGTTATGCTTCCAAAGCTTGATGGATTTGAGGTATGCCAAAGCATTAGAGAGTTTTCTAATGTTCCTATTGTTATGCTTACTGCTAAGGGTGACGATATGGATAAGATTCTTGGCCTCGAATATGGTGCAGATGACTACATTACTAAGCCTTTTAACATCCTTGAAGTAAAAGCACGTATCAAAGCCATTATGAGAAGAGCAGCTTTGGGACAGCCTGTTGCTACTGATCATAAAGCTGAGGAAAATATCGTAGAAAATGGCGATTTAGTTTTAGATAAGAGTAATCGCCGTCTTACAATTCTTGGTGTTGAGTATAATCTTACTTCAAAAGAATTTGACATGCTTCTTTTGCTTGTCACAAATCCTAAGAAAGTATTTTCAAGAGAGGATTTGCTCCATACTATCTGGGGAGAGGACTATCCTGGTGATGAAAGAACAGTAGATGTTCATGTTAGACGTCTTAGAGAAAAGATAGAGCCAAATCCAAAGGAGCCAAAATACGTTCGCACAAAATGGGGCGTTGGCTATTATTATATGTAAAGTGGGTTGTTAATGAAAAAGTTATTTAGTCACGGTTATTTTCGCAGTATAGGTTTTAAAATAGCATTTATTATCATTTGCGTAGGCATCATTCCATTTGTGGTTTGCGTGCCTATTTCTATGCGTGCATATGAATCAGTTTCAATCAGAACTGATGCCACAAATCTTATGGCACAGGCCATTTCCTACAATAATCAAATAGTAACAAGTGGTTATCTTACAGGTGATGAGAATTCACTTCTTGACACCCAGCTTAAGGCTGTAGCGGAGAGTTACAATGGTCGAATTCTTGTGGTGAACTCTACCTTAAAGATAGTGAGAGATTCCTTTTCTGCAGATGTGGGAAAGACTGTTATTTGGGAAAATATCATTTATTCAATGCAGGGACAGTCATTGTATTACTATGATAAGTTGACCAATTATCTTATAGTTACAGTTCCTCTCACCAGCTCAGAGGGGGAGACTGTAGGTGTTTTGGTTATTAACAAATCAATGGATTATATCCTTACAAATGAAGATACTTTCCTTTCTTACATGTTGATAGGTGAGATTATTATCGTTTCATTGACTCTCATTGTGGCGGTATTTTCTCATATTCATTTTACAAAGCCTATAAAGCGAATGTCTAAGTCGTTGGATGCTATTGTTCGTGAATATACAAGTGAGATGCCGGAGGAAGATTCATTCACAGAGCTACAGGATATTTCTTCTAAGTTCAACGAAGTAATTGGTAAACTACATTCCATAGATGAGTCTCGTCAGGAGTTTGTTTCAAACGTATCCCATGAGCTTAAGACACCACTTACATCTATGAAGGTTTTGGCGGATTCTTTAAATGGATCAGAAGATGTACCTATAGAAATGTACAAGGAATTCATGCTTGATATTGGTGATGAAATCGACAGAGAAACCAAGATTATCAATGATCTTCTCAGTCTTGTTAGAATGGATAAGAGTGGTGCGCAGCTTAATGTTACAGCTGTAAATATCAACGAGCTTATTGAGCATATCTTAAAGAGACTTAAGCCTATTGCAGAGAAGTCTGATATTGAGGTTGTATATGAATCCTTCAGACCAGTTGTTGCTGAAGTTGATGAAGTTAAGTTTACACTGGTAGTTACAAATCTTGTTGAAAACGCTATTAAATATAATAACGAAGGTGGATGGGTTCATATTTCTTTGAACTCGGATCATCAATTCTTCTATATCAAGGTAGAAGACAATGGTCTTGGAATCCCTGAGGATTCAGTGGAACATATTTTTGAAAGATTTTATCGTGCAGACAAATCTCATTCTAGAGAAATTGGTGGAACAGGTCTTGGTTTGGCAATTACCAAGAGCGCCATTGCTATGCACAATGGTGAAATTAAGGTCCGTTCAAAGCTTAATGAAGGATCTACATTTGATGTGCGAATTCCTCTCAACTACATTGAAAAGGAGGTGCACTAATGAAAAGACTACTTAGCTTAATTCTTACAATTACATTAGCACTCTCTATGGTTTCATGTGGTTCAAAGAATGAAGAGTCGGACTATCAGATCTATTACTTGAAATCTGACAAAGCTGGAATCGTTCCAACTGCTTATACATTCCAGTCTGATGACACTGCAGAAATGGTGGAAGAGGCTATCAACGAGTTGGCTGAATCGCCAGATGACATAGACTACATCAATACAATCCCATCAGAGGTTGAAGCTAAAAGCTGGGAGATTAATGATGGAAACCTTAGTCTTTATTTAGTTGGCGGTTATGATTCGTTAGATACTTATACAGAGATACTTGTTAGAGCAGCTATCGTAAAAACGTTAGTGCAAATCGATGGTGTAGAATCTGTTTCTATCTACGTAAATGATGCGCCACTTGCTGATTCAAATGGCGATAGCATTGGTGCAATGACTGCAGATACTTTCATCGAGGATTTTGGTCAGGAGACAGACTCGCTTCTTTCTACAAATCTTACATTATATTTTGCCAGTGCAGATGGTATGTCTACAGTGGCAGAAACGAGAGAAGTGTACTACAGTCGTAATGTTACAATTGAGCGACTTGTCATAGAACAATTACTGAAGGGGCCTGATTCCGATGAGCTTCTTTCAGCAATTCCACCAGGAACAAAATTAAACTCAATTTCTGTTTCAGAAAATGGAGTGTGTATAGTAAACTTTGACGCTGCTATTGAGTCTACAGTAACAGGTGTCACTGAAAATGTTACTGTGTACTCAATTGTAAACTCATTGACAGAACTGGATAATATCAAGCAAGTGCAAATCCTTGTTAATGGAGATACCCCTCACATCTCAAATGTTGATGTAGATTTATCTTCATCAATTTCTCGTAATGAGGATATTATCAATGAGCTTGCTGATCAAGAGGAAGAGGACGAAGAACTATATCTAGAAGATGATAGTGATTTCGACTATACAGAAACAGAAGAATAATTCTTAACAAGGAGGACATATGTTACGAGGTCGAAGACTTTGTAAGATTTCCTTGTTGATAATAATAACGATTGCTTTTAGTGTACATGGCCCCTGGGATTTCCTGGGGGTCTATACAAAAGCTAATGCAGCTGATTGTATGCCAGAAGGCATCCAGGTGCAGGCTGTTGGCAGGGTTTATCATAAGGAAATCAAAAACGACAGTGTACTCTATTATGTAAGAAATGCCACCGTGGACTCTGAAATAGGTAGGCTTTCAAATACATCTTTTATTTTCAAATTTAATTCAGATGAAATCCCAAATTATTGCAAACTAAATATTGAAGGTAAGGTTAGTCATTTTATGACTTCTAGAAATGATGGCGCTTTTGATATGAACAATTATTATCAATCAATGGGGCTGTATTTTGAGCTGTCTAATCCTGAAGTTTTAGGATACAGCTGTGGCTTATTATCAGGAAAAGATATTTTATATAAGCTTAGCCAAGCGCTTGACGGTGTTTATCACTGGGCGCTACCAGGTGAAGAAGCTGGCTTTTTATCTAGCATTGCTATTGGTAATAAAGGTGATTTATTAGGAGACCTAAGAGAGCTATTTCAAATGGTAGGAGTGGCTCACGTGCTTGCTGTTTCGGGGCTTCATGTATCAGTGGTGTGCATGTCATTCTATAAACTTCTGAGACGACGAGGAAAAAGCTTTATTTGTGCTGGAATCCTTGCTGGAATAGTGGCTGTTTTTTACGGATTATTTACAGGGGGAAGTATATCTTCAGTGAGAGCGATTTGCATGTTTCTGATATTTCTTTTGGCGGACATTTTAGGAGAGGCATATGATTCTTTGACAGCGCTGGCTGTTGTGGCGGATTTTCTACTCCTGGGAAATCCATTGCTTATCAGAAATGGAAGTTTTATTTTTTCCTTTGGAGCAATTCTTGGTATTTGGTATGTAGCGCTACCTTTAAGTGGGATATATGGAAAGTATTGTAACGAAAGAAAGAAGCTTATGAAATCAGATGACGGCTTTGGAAAAGCGATTAAAAAGCCAATCCATAGAGTTATCGTTGAATATTTCGTATCTAGCTTTATTTTTTCTATTGGTATATACGGGGTCATGCTTCCCATTGTCACTCAAATGTATCATGAAACTCCGGTTTATTCTTCAATGCTTAATTTATTAATCTTGCCGCTTATGCCGGTGCTGCTTGGGCTAGGTTTGCTTGGTGGATTTCTTGGACTAATCTATTTACCACTGGGAAAGCTTATTCTGATGCCATGTCATTTTGTTATTTACATTTTTGAGATGATAGCGTCAATGTTTTCAAAACTACCAAATGCTAATGCAATTGTTGGGCACCGTGGAATTATAAGAATTGTCATTTATTATGGATTAATATTTGCGGCATGGCGTCTTTCTGAATTGTTTAATAGCCATATTGATGCTGAGCTAATTAATCCAAGAACCAGAATATCGTATATACGGAGTAAAATGCTTGTTACAATGGGCCTTTTCATAGTTGTGATTTGCACGTGGTTCATCCCTTCTAAACAATCATTTGAGGTAGATATTTTAGATGTAGGACAAGGGGATGGCATATATATTTCCTCTCAGGATGGTGTGAGATTTTTCATAGATGGAGGAAGCACCAGCTCCGATGCTGTTGGAAAATATACGTTGCTTCCTTTTCTTAAATATAAAGGAGCCAGCCATATTGATTATTGGTTTCTGTCTCATATGGACATGGATCACGTATCCGGTGTATTAGAACTACTTGAGTCTGGGTATAGAATCGATAATATTGTGCTTTCAGCAGAGATACCTAGCGACGATACTTTGAGCCAGTTACTGGAATTATGTAAAGCTAATGGCACCAATGTTCTATACATGAACCAGGGAGATAAGTGTGGCAGTAGACATCTCTCATTTACTTGCATCTATCCCTTTGATGGATTGGTCAGCGATGACATTAATGCACTGTCATTGGCACTGTTGATGGAGTATGACAAGGATGGTGACGGAACTGTTGATTACTCAGGATTCTTTGGAGGAGATTTAGGTGCTGAGCAAGAGATAGCTATTGCCCAGTCGGGAAATGTGGGACATGTTGACCTACTGAAAGTTAGTCACCATGGCAGCCGATTCAGCTCTGATTCAGATTTTTTGTCCCTTCTGTCACCTGATGTTGCTGTTATCAGTTGCGCCAAGGTAAATCGTTACGGCCACCCAGCTGCCGAAGCCGTCGAACGCATTGAGGCCGCGGCGGGAAGCATTTATTACACCATGGACTCAGGCCGCGTGAGAGCGAGGGCAGGGGGAGTTGATGTGTTTATACAGGAATCGCAGTGATATTAGATAGTTGGCTACTGTAAGATAGCATGGAAATCTGATTGTGCAGTAGTGATTTGAGGGATTACTACTGCAGAATATAAGAATCGGGCAATAGCGCAGTAGGGAGGACGACTGAGCCTACAGCAAGAAATTATGAATGATGAATTGAGCAGTAGATTGTTGAAGTCCCTATACAGCATGTCGGATAGAAATGAGAAAAATGCTGTAGTAATCATTATGAGGACTACTGCGAGAGGAGCAAAATGATGAGTGATGCAGTATTAAGTATACTATTAAGAAAGGTTATATATGAAAATAGATGAATTAAAGAAGGAATTACAAAGAATAAGAGAACAAAAAGATTATGTGAAGAAGCAATTGAAAGAATATGCCGACGTCAGTGGATATTCTCTAGTGGTCAGAAAATCAAATAAATGGTTTCAATATTACTATCGAACAAATGAAGGCAGCGTAGAATACATACCTGCGACAAATAGAATACTGGCAACTAGACTTGCGCAGAAAGATTATTACATCAAACTGTTAAAAGAAATAGAATGCCAAGAAAAGGTAATTTGGAGTTTCGTGAACAAGTATAGTGACAGCTTTATAGGGGAATTACTAAAAGGATTATCGGATGGAAGAAAGCAGTTGATAGAGCCAATAGTAATGCCAGATGAAGAGTTTATCATGTTATGGCATGAAAAATATATAGGAAACGAAAATTCTATAGAAATAAGCATGCCATATGCTACTAATAGAGGAGAACGTGTTAGGTCAAAGTCAGAAAAAATATTGGCGGATCTGTTTAATAGTTATGGTTTGGTTTATTGTTATGAACCTCATATAGTTCTTTATAATGGACAGAAATGTTATCCTGATTTTGCTATTTTAAACATTAGAGAAAGAAAGACATATTATTGGGAACACTTTGGACTAGCATCAGACGATAATTATTCTGAGAAGAATCTTGAAAAGCTTGCTAAATATGAAAAATCTGGGATTATATTGGGGGAGAATCTCATAATATCGACAGAGTCAAGTGGCGTTAGTCTGGACATTTATTTGATTGAGAAAAAAATAAAAGATTATCTTTTGTAATAATACTGCATGATAGAAATAATGTTTTCAGTGCAGTAGTGATGTGCCAATGCAATACTGCATGTTTGACAGGAAAAATGATTAAGCAGTACTTTGTATCGGAGAAGCTACTGCAAAATTTGATGATTAGCAGTTTGAGCAGTAGTAATTATGAACAAGTCTACTGCATAGATAAAGCTATCAGCATTAGAGCAGTAGTCAATATAAATGAGACTACTGCATGATTAAAACTATTAGCATCTGAGCAGTAATCATCATATATACGATTACTGCATAGTTAAAAACAATATCATAAGTGCAGTAGAGACTACCGTGGAAACGAAATGAATTAGGATTGATGTGAAACTAGTAGAAGAAAAAATCAAAAGATATATAATGTAAAGTGACTTTGATATTAGAATAGGAATAATATGACACTTACAACTTTATGCTATTTAATAAAATATAATAAATATTTGATGCTTCATCGCACCAAGAAGGAGCATGACATCAATGCTGGAAAATATATTGGTGTTGGTGGACATGTGGAAGAGGGGGAGTCTCCTACTGATTGCATTAAGCGAGAGGTAATGGAAGAGACTGGATTGACACTAAATTCTGTAAAAATGCGAGGCTACATCACATTCGTTATGGGAGATGAGACTGAGCATGCTATACTTTTCACCAGCGATGATTTCTCTGGGAATTTGGCAGAATCTTGTAGCGAAGGTGAGCTGACTTGGGTTGATATTGATAAAGTGATGGACCTAAATCTTTGGGAGGGGGATAAGGCTTTTCTGAAGATTCTTATGAACCAAGACCAAGAGAGGAAGTGTGAGTTCTTCTCGATTAAATTGGTGTATGACAGTCATGATAATCTTATTCAAACTATATATGAATAATAGTATATTTAATTTATTAATTGATTCCTTGATGCATAACATTAATTTAAATTCCACATGAATCTTATTAGCTATATGATAGCAGTATTAATAATTTTGAAGGACATAAAATAAATATGACAAAACTAGAAGAATTACACAGCAAAATGGTACAGGTACATGACAAAGCTCAGAGTTTATTTGAGATGGATAATGTACCATCAATGCTAAAAAATGAATATAGAAACAAGGTGTCACAGTATGACAACATGTTTGATTCTATAGAAACTATGAAGGGACTTACATCAAAAGAGGATACGCTAGAGAATCTCATAAATCAGCAGGTAGAAATTCTAAACGTAAGAATCAAATGGGAGCTTGACTGGGCAAAAAGAGTTATAGAGCGACTTTAATGAATATAAGATAACCAAACTGTTTTATTGATTTAACAGTATTTTTGTGGTAGGATAAGACACGAAAAGCGATGACAGAAACAGTAGTATTTGTGAAAGCTAAGAGAGAGGACGCCTAGGCTGGAAGCGTCTAGTGGAAGCATTTATGAACACCATTCTCGAGCTGAGCGTAGAAGCCATTTGGTGAAGCGCCTCCGGGTAGTTCCGTTAAAGACAAAATGAGTGAAACACTAAGGTGGAACCGTGTATTAAAATGAATGATGCACCCTTAGGATTGCTAGAAGTAGCTTTCCTATGGGTGTTTTTTATTTTACACCCTTGGTAATGTACAGATTTCATTACATTTTAAAAGGAGAAAAGCAATGGTTAATTTCAAAGAAGATGAGGCATTAAACACTCTCAATCACTCATGTGCTCATATGATGGCACAGGCTGTAAAGCATCTTTATCCAAACGCTAAGTTTTGGGTTGGTCCAGTTGTAGAGGAAGGATTCTACTATGATATGGATCTTGGCGATGTTATGCTTACAGATGAGGATATCGCAAAAATCGAAAAAGAAATGAAGAAGGTCGCTAAGACAGGAGCTAAGATTTATCGTCGTGAGATTTCTAAGGCTGAGGCATTAGAGGAGTTCAAGGACGATCCTTACAAGGTAGACCTTATCAATAATATGGATGAGGATTCAACAGTAATTTCTTGCTACGATCAGGGAGATTTCACTGATCTTTGCCGTGGACCTCACGTTGACAATGTAAAGCTTTGCCGTTACTTCAAGCTTATCAAGCACTCTGGTGCATATTGGAAGGGCGATGCTGAGAATCAGGTACTTAACCGTGTATATGGTGTTTGCTTCCCAACACAGGAGCAGCTTGATGAGCACCTTGCACTTCTTGAGGAAGCAAAAGAGCGTGATCACAGAAAGATTGGCAAGGATATGCAGCTTTTCATGGCTGACGATTTAATTGGTCGTGGACTTCCAATGTACCTTCCAAATGGTTACACAATCTGGACAGAGCTTGAGAATTACATCCGTAATAAAGAGCGTAAGCTTGGTTACCTTCACGTTATGACACCATGTGTTGGTACAGTTCAGCTTTACCAGACATCTGGTCACTGGGATCACTACAAGGAGAACATGTTCCCAGCTATGGAAGTTGAGGGAGAGAGCTTTGTTCTTCGTCCAATGAACTGCCCACACCACATGAGAATCTTCGCTAACCGTCCACACTCATACAAGGAGCTTCCAATTCGTATCGCTGAAATCGCTCACGATTTCCGTTTCGAGTCTTCAGGAACACTTAAGGGTATTGAGAGAGGACGTCACTTCTGCCAGAACGATTCACATATCTTCTGTACACAGGAGCAGATTAAGGACGAGGTTAAGAGCGTTTGTGATCTTATCTTCAGTACATACGAAGATTTCGGTATCACAGATTACAGATGTGTCCTTTCACTTCGTGATCCAGCTGATACAAAGAAATATCACCAGGATGATGAGATGTGGAACACAGCAGAGCAGGCTCTTCGTGAGACTCTTACAGAAATCGGTATTGAGTTCACAGAGGAAATCGGAGAGGCAGCATTCTACGGACCAAAGCTTGATGTTAACGTTAAGCCAGCTATTGGTAACGAGATTACACTTTCTACATGCCAGCTTGACTTCTGCTTACCAGCTAAGTTTGACCTTACATACACAGATGCAGAGTCTAACAAGCAGACACCTGTAGTTATCCATAGAGCTATCCTTGGTTCACTTGATAGATTTATGGCTTACATTCTTGAGGAGACAAAGGGAAATCTTCCACTTTGGCTTGCACCTACACAGGTTAAGGTGCTTCCTGTAAAGAATGATGATGAAGAGCTTAATGCATACGCACAGAAGCTTGTTGATGCACTCAATGATGCAGATGTTCGTGTTGAGTTTGATACTCGTTCAGAGAAGCTTGGATACAAGATGCGTGAAGCACAGATCCAGAAGGTTCCTTATCTTGCTGTACTTGGTAAGAATGAGGAAGCTGAAGGAACAGTTTCATACAGACTTCACGGCGAGCAGGGTACTACAACAGTTTCATTTGATGAGTTTGTAGAGCTTATTGTTAATGAAATCAAGACAAAGGGTCGCAATAAATAATTAAAAGATATAGTGCCTGGTATTTATTATGCCAGGCACTTTTTGTTTATTATGGAAATTATGAATGAATGTAGGCTTTGTCCTAGAGATTGCAAAGTTAATAGAGTAAATTCAAGAGGGATATGTCAGGTATCTGATAAGCTTAAGATAGCCAGAATCGCCTTGCATTATTGGGAGGAACCATGTATTTCAGGGGAAAGCGGCAGCGGAGCTGTGTTTTTTTCAGGATGTAATCTTCACTGCGTGTTTTGTCAGAATGAAGAGATAAGCCATGGAAAGGTTGGCAAGGAAATATCTGTAGAAGAGTTGGCACGCCAGTTTGTTAAGCTCCAAAAACAAGGTGCAAACAATATAAATCTTGTAACAGGTACCCACTATATCCCACAGATTGTTCAAGCGGTGAAGCTGGCTAAAGCTGGATTGGAAGATGGTAGTCGTCTTGAGATACCTGTAATTTACAATACCAGTGGTTATGAGAAGGTGGAATCATTAAAGCTTCTAAAAGGAATAGTGGATGTATATCTGCCAGATTTTAAATATATGGATGAAGCGTTGGCTGGAAAATATTCGCATGCATCAGATTATCCTGAGGTAGTAAAAGCGGCTATTGATGAGATGGTTTGCCAGTGTCCGACTGTGGAGTTTGATGAGCAGGGGTTTGTTAAATCCGGCGTCATAGTTAGACAGCTTTTATTACCTGGCCATGTAAATGACGCCAAAGCAATTATTAAATATTTGTTTGATAACTATCAGGATAGTATTTTTATCAGCATGATGAGCCAGTATACACCGATGCCTCATATAGCTTCAAAATACCCTGAATTAAACAGAAGAGTTACTAAACGTGAATACGATACCCTTGTTAATTACGCTTTGGATTTGGGCATAGAAAACGCCTTTATACAGGATAGAAAAGTTGCGAAGGAGAGCTTTATTCCAGAGTTTTCTAACGAATGGGATTAGTTTATAGAATATTATTTCTTTTTAATATTCACTAGTAGTTAATCTGGATTTAGGCTATACTTTTACCTATGAGACGTATAGATGAAGATATTAGTTCAGGACAATTTCAAAATATATATTTGCTTTATGGCGAGGAAGACTATTTAAAGCTTCAGTACAAGAACAAGCTCTTGAAGGCACTTGTAAATGAGGGTGATAATATGAACTTCACCAAATACGAGGACAATGGCATCAACGTAGGCCAGGTAATTGACCAGGCTGAGACAATGCCATTTTTTGCTGAGCACAGAGTTATACTCATTGAGAATAGCGGGTTTGGCAAAAAGATGCCTGAAGATTTAGGAAACTATTTATCAAACATCCCTGATTTTACCATCTTTATATTTGTAGAGCCTTCTGCAGATAAAAGAGGAAAGCTATATAAGGCAGCAAAAGCTGCAGGTCGAGACATAGAGATGAATATGCCTAATGAAAGTGTTTTGGCTAAATGGGTTGGTGGTCAGCTAAACGCTGCTGGCAAGCAGATGAAAAGAGATGCCTGGTCTCAGTTTTTGAACATGACTCACGACTCAATGGATAATATGGCTACAGAGCTTGATAAGCTTGTTTCTTATGTAGGGGACAGGAATCAGATAACTTTGGAGGACGTCAATGCTATTTGTATTGCCCGAGTAGAGACAAAGATTTTCGATATGCTAAATGCTATTTCTGCCAAGGATTTGAAAAAGACATTGGATTTGTATCAGGATATGCTTTCTGCGAAGGAGCCTCCTATGCGAATTCTGACTATGATAGTTCGCCAGTTCAGACAGATGAAGGTTATCAAGGAGTTGTCGGCATATGGCAACAATGCAGGAACGATAGCAAGCAAAGTTGGAATGCCAGATTTTGCTGTGAAGCGTACAATGCAGTTGGCTAACAATTTTTCTGCAAAGGAAATTACTAATCTATTAAATGATGCAGCTGATTTTGAGGAGCAGTTTAAGACTGGTCGCTTGGATGAAAAGCTGGCTGTAGAACTTATTATTATGAAATATGCAGGTAAATAAAAATGGCCCTGTCCCTATGTGTGGGACAGGGCTTTATTTTATTTTACGCATGTCTTGTTTTTTCCTGTTTCCTTGGCTTCGTATAAGGCAGCATCAGCTCGTTTAAATACTGATTCAGCAGTGTCGCCCATAACGAAAGCAGTGAGGCCAAGACTTATAGTAGGAGAGTCTATTCCATCAAATTTGATGCTGGAGACTCGTTTTCTGGCTTCTTCAATATTGGATAGAACATCATCTAGCTTTAATGTAGGGGCGATAAACATGAATTCTTCGCCGCCCCAGCGTCCGATAATTCCACTAGGAAGTTTTTCGACTTCATTATCCAGCTGCTTAGCCAGTTCTACCAGTACCTTATCACCCATTACATGGCCGTAGGTGTCGTTTATTTCTTTGAAATTATCAATATCCGCAATACCGATAATCATATCAAAGCCGTTTTTATTCGCTCTATCAATAGCGTTTGAAACAAGCTTGTTGAGCATTCTGCGATTATATAATCCTGTTAGTTCGTCAGTATCTGCAATCTCTTGTAGCTTTTCGTTGGCCTCCTGAAGCTCAGCAGCTGTGACGTTAATAAAGTTGGCCAAACGACGTACCATAGAAACCTGACTGTGCATTTTTTGCTCTTCTGGTATAGGCAGAGCTTTGTCACCATTAAATGATGGCTGAGCAATGGCCTTTTCACCTTCACGCATTCCGATTGCTATTAATGTGACGTGATGCTCGATGATGTGGTTCCCCATGCGCATAATCTCACCACTAGAGTAGAATCCAGAGGTTGGAGAGATGGCTGCAAATGGAGCTGTTTCCTTGTTTATAAGGTATTTCCAATAGAGGCGTCGTACACCACAGCTGTACAAGAATATTGCCTGTGGTGCGAAGGCCTTTACTTTTTTTATAAGAGCAATTACGTCTTCCTTGATTACATCAGGGTCTCCGTAGGAAAGATTGATTGGAGTTCCAGGGTCGATATCAGCTGCAAGAATAATAGAGTTATCTTCGTGATTACATGAAAATGGTAATCGTAATACTTCATTGCCATGCTGATGAGACATTATTGGGAATTCTAGTATGTTTGAAAAGAAGTTTTCATCAGCCTGGATATCCAAATACTTGCTATATACTTTGCCGGCAGGGGTATTATTGATTTCAAATAGCTGCTTGCCCTTTATTTTGGTAACTTTTAATTCCTTACCTAATGCTTTCCAACCTATTGCATGGTGCACATCGATATGAAAATCTGGACCGGAATAGGTTATCACAAGGACACCATTAGGAGAGATGTCATTCTCATCTATTACACAGGTATTTTCATCAGATATTGTGACGGCGGCACTTCCTCCGCCGAATACGAAAATATCCTTATGACACTTTTCTACATTATTTAAAATAATATGACTGTTAATTGATTTGAGTGTTATGAGCAATTCTGCTGCTACGATATTTTCCGTTGAATCTATAAAATCTGATATGCTTTTCCCTACAATGTCTTCATTTCCTGGAATGCAATTGAATAATTTGACCTGAGTTGATGTGCTTTCAAAAACTGAAACAGAAATAACCATTCCTTCATCAACTAGATGGCCATCGCAAATGCCTCCATTTGTACTTGTTCCACCAATAGACGCAGTTGGAAAAGCATCAAGAATCTCAGATTTAACAATGTCTATTTCTGATTTGTCGATACCGTTTGTATATATATGGAATAGAATAGATGAATATGAATCATTGTCGATGTCTTTGTGTAAAGAATCGAGTGCATTTTCTAGATGAGATATATTCTCTAGTTCAAAATTGTATTGTTTCAAATTATTGCCCTCATTGGATTTACATACTCCCTCTTTAAATATACATAATACTGTACGATAAATCATGCAAATTTTGTGAAGTATTTGTTACGAAAGAAACCATATATTGCCGGTAATTCTATAGTAGTCAGGAACTTTTTTCTTTGCTAAAATTAAAGTATGAATAAAGAAAAAACAATTACGAAATTACATATTTCAGAGGTGACAGAAAAGGCGCGCATCTCAGTGCAAGCAACTCTTGAGAATAAAAAACTGGAGTTGCCTACGGAGTATGCCGTGTTGAACGAAAAGGAGCAAGAAGAGTTTACTACTAAGTTTGGTAATAAAGGTATCCCGATAGAGAACATTATTCAGATGTGGCAAAACTCAGTTAGAGAAGTTGATTTTACAGGAAGCGTTTCAAAACTTGATTTGATAGTAGTGAATGATCAAGGTGTTTTTATTTGGGAAAATATTAAAATATATAAATTTACATTTTCATCAGGTCGTGCAATCCACGTTGTATTACCATTATTAGAAGAGGGAAATAAATATAATCGACGTCGTGGAGTGCGCATCAATATTGATAAGGTAATGGACGTTGAGCAGGACGATATAATGTATTCGGTTATCGTTCGAGATTTATCATATTGCGGTGTGGGCTTTGTGGAGCCTTTAGGTTCTCAAATTGACCCGAATCGAGAGTTCATACTGCATCTTCTTGAGGATACAGATGATGGAGAGAGAGAAGTAGGAAAGTTTTTTGGAAGGATTATCAATCAAAAGGAAGATGAGAATGGTGGCGTTTTTAGTGGATGCACTATTTCATCAGACCATGCAGCTTTTCTACAAAGATATATTGCAACAAAGCAAATAGAGGCTATTAGAGGAAAGAGCAATCAGTCAGGTATAAAACGTATTAAAACAGGAGAGTTCTGGAAAGAAGATATAGCAGAAGAGATTAATAAATCTGAAGAAGATAACATTGAGGAATAAAAAAATAACACAAAAAAAGCATCGGCTGACGGGACCGATGCTTTTTATTATTTCGTATTTAAATTAAGCAAGTGTGTTTACAAGCTTTGAAAGACGAGATACCTTACGGCTAACTGTGTTGTCGTGGTAAACGCCCTTAGAACCAGCCATCTCGATAACCTTGATAGCAGCCTTAAGCTCAGCCTCTGCAACAGCCTTATCTCCAGACTCTACAGCAGCCTCAACACGCTTAACGTATGTCTTAACCTCTGATCTGATTGCCTTATTACGCTCTGTTCTGATAGCTGTTACCTGAACACGCTTCTTAGCAGACTTAATATTTGCCATGTGTTGCTACACCTCCAATTTGTATAATTATAAAATGTTCAAATTAAATACGTTGTAGCCGGACACGGACAGTTCAACGCATACTCAAATATAATAGTTAATGAATCCCAAGTTGTCAATAGTTTGAGAATATTTTTATTGAAATAATGTAAATAATTCTACTTATCTAATAAAAACTGGGCAAGAACCTGATTACTTACATCTATTCCTATATCGGTAAGGAACAAACGACCTTCTTTTGCGTCCATAAATCCCTGGTTCCTAAGGGCAGTAATGATTGGACCATATATTGCTTCGATATCAATTCCGAACATATTAAAGAAGTCAGAACGATTGACACCATCGATTTTTCTAAGACCAAGGAACATGAATTCTTCCATGGCCTCTTTTTTGGAAAGGGTTTCTTCATTGTCATAGAAAGGAGAGGAAAGCTCAGTAGATATTTCCTTGCCTTCAGCGATTTGCTCGGCAATTTCGCAGTATTTGTATATGTCACGAATGTTGTCTGCACGTCTGTTTTGATACAGGGTAGCAGCGCCAAGGCCAAGTCCTAAATAAGGAACACGGTCCCAATAGCCAATATTGTGGCGACAAACTTTTCCACCGCGGGCATAATTGGAGATTTCGTAACGTTTATAACCTTTCTTTTCAAGATAGTCCATTGTGTATTTATACAAATGATAAGACTCTTCGTCGGTAGGTAAATCCTCGGTTTCCATGCCTGCATGCTGCTTAACAGCATCAAACTTATATTTATCGTAGAATGGAGTGCCTTCCTCGATAATCAAAGAGTAAGCAGAGATATGTTCTGGTCGAAGCATAGTGACTGCGTTTAGGGTGCGTTCGAGTTTTTCCACTGTCTGGTGTGGCAATCCTGTCATGATATCCACATTTACATTATCAAAACCTGCCTTTCGAACTAAATCAAATGTGTGAAGGAAACGATTGTAGTCGTGGATTCGTCCAAGCTCCTTTAATTCATCGTCATTTGCTGACTGTAAGCCGATGGATAGTCTGTTGATTCCGACGCTACGGTATACATTGAGCTTTTCAGCGGATAATGTTCCCGGGTTACACTCAACAGATATCTCGGCCAATGGATTGACTCTAAAGGACGATTTGATGGTGGTAATAATTGAATCCATCAAATCCTCAGAAAGCCAAGATGGGGTGCCACCGCCAACATAAATAGTAGCTACTTCAACACCGTGGACCTGGCTTGCCATATATTTTATTTCAGTGCACAAAGCAGCGACATAACGCCGCTGCATTTTTTCATCAAACACTCCTGAAAGGAAGTCGCAATATAAACATTTTTTTACACAGAATGGTATATGAATATATAGTTCGATAGGAGTCATTTTAATCCTCGTCCAATTTAAGAACACTCATGAAGGCTTCCTGCGGAATTTCTACATTGCCAACCTGACGCATTCGTTTTTTACCTTCCTTTTGCTTTTCAAGAAGCTTTTTCTTACGTGAAATATCACCACCGTAGCATTTTGCTAAAACGTCCTTACGCATAGCCTTAACAGTTTCCCTGGCAATAACCTTTGAACCAACTGCAGCCTGGATAGGAATTTCGAAAAGGTGACGTGGAATCTCTTCTTTAAGCTTTTCGCACATTTTACGTCCACGCTCGTAAGCAGTACCAGAGAAGACGATGAATGAAAGTGCATCAACTTCTTCTTTATTAATAAGGATATCAAGCTTAACCAAGTCAGACTTCATGTATCCCTTCATTTCATAGTCAAATGAAGCGTATCCTCTAGAACGACTCTTTAGAGCATCAAAGAAATCATAGATAATTTCATTGAGTGGAAGAGTGTACTTGATAAGTGCTCTGGTTTCTTCCATGTATTCCATTGAAATATACTGGCCACGACGCTCCTGACAAAGGTCCATAATTGCACCAATGTATTCGCTGGTAACCATGATTTCAGCCTCAACGATTGGCTCTTCCATGTATTCAATCTCACTAGGATCAGGGAGATTACTTGGGTTTGTAAGCTCTATCATTGTGCCATCTGTTTTGTAAACTCTGTAAACTACGCCTGGAGCAGTAGTAACAAGGTCTAGATTATATTCTCGCTCGAGACGCTCCTGGATGATTTCCAAATGAAGAAGTCCAAGAAAACCACAACGGAATCCAAAACCAAGTGCAACTGATGTCTCTGGCTCGAACTGCAAAGCTGCATCATTAAGCTGAAGCTTTTCAAGTGCATCACGAAGATCTGGATACTTAGCGCCATCTGCAGGATAAAGACCACAGTAAACCATAGGATTAACTTTTTTGTATCCTGGAAGTGGCTCGGAAGCAGGAGCATCAGCGTGAGTGATTGTATCACCAACACGAGTGTCGCGAACGTTTTTGATGGATGCAGTCATATAACCTACCATTCCAGCTGGGAGTTCATCGCAAGGAATGAACTGACCGGCACCGAAGTAGCCTACTTCTACAACATCAAATTCTGCACCAGTAGCCATCATTTTGACGCTGTCGCCAACCTTTAATGTGCCTTCTTTTACTCGACAAAATACGATAACGCCCTTGTAAGGGTCATAGAGTGAATCGAAAATCAGTGCCTGAAGAGGTGCGTTAACATCCCCTGATGGTGGTGGCAATTGATTAACTATTGCTTCTAGAACGTCATGTATATTAAGACCAGTCTTGGCAGAAATCTGTGGAGCATCCTGTGCCTCAAGACCAATGACATCTTCAATTTCTTCGATTACTCGTTCAGGATCTGCAGATGGCAAATCGATTTTGTTGATGACAGGAATAACATCAAGGTCATGATCTAATGCAAGATAAACATTTGCAAGAGTCTGAGCCTCGATACCCTGTGCAGCATCAACAACGAGAATGGCACCATCGCAAGCTGCAAGTGAACGAGAAACTTCGTAATTAAAATCCACGTGACCTGGGGTATCGATAAGATTGAAGATGTATTCATTTCCATCGTCAGCCTTATATATAATACGAACAGCCTGAGACTTAATAGTGATACCACGTTCGCGCTCAAGGTCCATATTATCAAGGACCTGGGCTTGCATTTCACGCTCAGTAAGAGTGCCAGTCATCTGTATGATACGATCGGCAAGGGTTGATTTGCCGTGATCGATATGTGCAACAATGCAAAAATTTCTGATTTTACTTTGATCCATAAAACACCTCTATATTAATGTAATTATTTTTGCAAAAAACGATGATATTTACAAAAATGATTGCCCTCATATATTACCAAAGCTTAGGAAAAATAACAATTATATAACATTAATAAAGAAAGTATAAAAAATATCTTAAGGCGGTTGACAAAAGGGGACCCTAGGTGTAAATTAACATCAGAAAATGATTAGCACTCCAATCAGATGAGTGCTAACAACATAAAACTGAGTGGGAGTGAGGTGAATGTATGGCTGATATCGAACTAGATGAGAGAAAAGTTAAAATCTTAAATGCAATCATTAAGAATTACCTTGAAACTGGTGAGCCAGTTGGTTCAAGAACAATATCAAAATACACTGATTTGAATCTTAGTTCAGCTACCATCCGAAACGAGATGTCAGATCTTGAGGATTTAGGCTATATAGTTCAGCCACATACATCGGCAGGTCGTATTCCTTCAGATAAAGGTTACAGATTCTATGTTAACAATCTAATAGCTGAGAAGGACAAAGAAGTTGCTGACATGCAGGAATGGATGATTGAGAAGACAGAAAAGATGGAAAGCCTTCTCAAGAATGTAGCAAAAACACTTGCAAACAATACCCAGTATGCCACATTAGTTTCAGCTCCTTCAGTTGTTTCAAATAGATTAAAGTTTGTTCAGCTTTCAGCTGTTGATGAACACCAGGTACTTTCAGTAGTTGTCATGGATGGCAACATCGTTAAGAACAAAATCATCAATGTGGATAAGCCACTTGATAATGAAACAATGTTAAAGCTTAACATGCTTCTTAACACAAATCTTAACGGCCTGACAGTTGACCAGATTAATCTGGCAGTTATATCCAGATTAAAGGAGCAGGCAGGTATCCATGATGAGATTGTAGAGCAGGTACTCGATACCGTAGCAGAGACAATCACTGAAGGCGATGATTTGCAGGTTTATACTTCAGGTGCTACCAATATCTTCAAGTATCCAGAGCTTGCAGATTCAAAGAAGGCTTCTGAATTATTAGATACATTCGAAGAAAAACAATCACTTATAGAGCTTCTTAATGATAGCTCAAGTGAAAATGAGAGCACAGGAATTCAGGTATATATCGGAGACGAATCTCCAATATCAACTATGAAGGATTGTTCGATTGTTACAGCAACATACGAGCTTGGCGATGGAGTCAAAGGTACAATTGGTATCGTTGGTCCAAAGCGTATGGACTACGAAAATGTTGTTGACAATATAAAAAGTCTTAAAGGTCAGCTAGATAAATTACTGAAACAGGAAGCTGACAGAAATAAAGGATAAAAGAAATTAAGGAGATGTAAATTCGTGGCAGAGAATAAAGAAAAAATGGAAGAGTTCTCTACTGAAGAAGCAGTTAAAGAAGCTATGGAAAATGCGGAAGCGATGGCTGAAGAAGCCGAAGCTGAAGTGACAGAAGCTTCTGAGGAAAACACTTCAGAAGAATCTTCAAAAGAGGAAAAGGATGGCAAGAAGCCATTCAAGAAAAAAGAAAAGAAAAAAGATAAGCGTGATGAGCAGATAGAGCAGCTTACTGATAGAGTTACTCGTCAGATGGCAGAATTCGAAAACTTCCGTCGTCGTACAGAGCAGGAAAAGGCTCAGATGTTTGGAAATGGCGCAAAGGCCATCATTGAAAAGGTTCTTCCTGTAGTTGATAACTTCGAAAGAGGTCTTGCTACAGTTGAGGAGGGAGCAGATCCATTTGCTGATGGAATGCTCATGATATACAAGCAGTTACTTACAACTCTCGAGGAAGCAGGTGTTAAGCCTATCGAGGCTGTAGGAAAGGAATTCAATCCTGATTTCCACAATGCAGTAATGCATGTTGAGGATGAGGAAGTTGGCGAGAACATCGTCGTAGAAGAATTCCAAAAGGGCTACATGTACAACGATTCAGTAGTTCGTCATTCAATGGTTAAGGTTGCAAATTAAGTAATTTAGGAGGATATAAATCATGGGAAAGATTATTGGTATCGATTTAGGAACAACTAACAGCTGTGTTGCTGTTATGGAAGGTGGAAAGCCTACCGTTATCGCAAATACAGAAGGTGCTAGAACAACACCATCTATCGTAGCATTTACAAAGACAGGTGAGAGACTTGTTGGTGAGCCAGCAAAGCGTCAGGCTGTTACAAATGCAGAAAAGACAATCTCTTCAATTAAGAGAGATATGGGTACAGACAATGGTCGTATCATCGACGACAAGAAGTACAGCCCACAGCAGATTTCAGCTATGATTCTTCAGAAGCTTAAGAGTGATGCTGAGAACTACCTTGGTGAGACAGTTTCAGAGGCAGTTATCACAGTTCCAGCTTACTTCAACGATGCTCAGCGTCAGGCTACAAAGGATGCTGGTAAGATTGCAGGTCTTGATGTAAAGCGTATCATCAACGAGCCTACAGCAGCTGCACTTGCTTATGGTCTTGATAACGAGCAGGAGCAGAAGATTATGGTATACGATCTTGGTGGTGGTACATTTGATGTATCTATCATTGAAATCGGTGATGGCGTTATCGAAGTTCTTGCTACAGCTGGTAACAACAGACTTGGTGGTGATGATTTCGATCAGAAGATTACAGATTGGATGCTTGCAGAGTTTAAGGCAGCTGAGGGTGTAGATCTTTCAACAGATAAGATGGCACTTCAGAGACTTAAGGAAGCAGCTGAGAAGGCTAAGAAAGAGCTTTCATCTGCTACAACTACAAACATCAACCTTCCATTCATCACAGCTACAGCAGAAGGTCCAAAGCACTTTGATATGAACCTTACACGTGCTAAGTTTGATGAATTAACACATGATTTAGTAGAAGCTACAGCAGGTCCTGTTAACCAGGCGCTTAAGGATGCTGGTCTTAACGCTTCAGACCTTTCAAAGGTACTTCTTGTTGGTGGTTCTACAAGAATCCCAGCAGTTCAGGATAAGGTAAAGGCTCTTACAGGTCACGAGCCAAGCAAGACTCTTAACCCAGATGAGTGCGTAGCTATCGGTGCTTCAATCCAGGGTGGTAAGCTCGCTGGTGATGCCGGTGCAGGCGATATCCTTCTTCTTGATGTAACACCACTTTCACTTTCAATCGAGACAATGGGTGGTATTGCTACAAGACTTATTGAGAGAAACACAACTATCCCTACAAAGAAGAGCCAGATCTTCTCTACAGCAGCTGATAACCAGACAGCAGTTGATATCAACGTTGTACAGGGTGAGCGTCAGTTCGCTAAGGATAACAAGTCACTTGGACAGTTCAGACTTGATGGTATCCCACCAGCAATGAGAGGTGTACCACAGATCGAGGTTACATTCGATATTGATGCAAACGGTATTGTAAACGTATCTGCTAAGGATCTTGGAACAGGCAAGGAGCAGCACATCACAATTACAGCTGGTTCTAACATGTCTGATGAGGATATCGATAAGGCAGTTAAAGAGGCTCAGGAGTATGAGGCTCAGGATAAGAAGCGTAAGGAAGCTGTTGATACAAGAAACGATGTTGAGAGCTTTGTATTCCAGACAAAGAAGGCTCTTGATGAAGTAGGTGACAAGATTGATGCAGCTGACAAGGCAGCAGTTGAGGCTGATATCGAAGCAGCTCAGAAGCTTCTTGATCAGTACCAGACTCCAGAGGAGATGAGTGATTCACAGATTGGTGAGCTTAAGGCAGCTCAGGAGAAGCTTACAGAGTCAGCTCAGAAGGTATTTGCAAAGATGTATGAGCAGTCACAGGCAGCTCAGGGAGCAGCTGGTGCAGGCCCAGATATGAGCCAGTTCACAGGCGCAGGCGCTGGTGCAGGTGCACAGTCAGGTCCAGCAAACGACGATGTTGTTGATGCTGATTTCAAGGAAGTTTAAATAATAAATAATAGCTCCCCTTCGGGGGAGCTTATAGTGTAATAAAGGATTGATAAAAATGGCAGAACAAAAACGTGATTACTATGAGGTGCTCGGAGTTTCTAAGACAGCCTCAGATAGTGAGATCAAAAGTGCATATAGAAAGCTTGCTAAGAAATATCACCCTGATATGAATCCAGGTGATGCAGAAGCTGAGAAGAAATTCAAAGAAGCTTCTGAAGCATATGCTGTTCTTTCTGATGCAGACAAGAGACGTCAGTATGATCAGTTTGGTCACGCAGCATTCGAAAACGGCGGTGGCGGAGCTGGTGGCTTTGATTTCTCTGGTATGGACTTCGGCGATATCTTTGGCGACATCTTTGGAAGCTTCTTTGGAGGCGGCGGTGGCCGTGCTTCAAATGGTCCAATGCGTGGTGCAAACCTTAGAGCAGCAGTGCATATCACTTTTGAAGAAGCAGCTTTCGGTTGTGAGAAAGAGCTTGAAATCGTTCTTAAGGACGAATGTGCAGCTTGTCATGGCACAGGCGCAAAGCCTGGTACAAGCAAGCGTAC
The DNA here is from genome assembly GCF_000701765.1 of Pseudobutyrivibrio sp. LB2011. Classification (NCBI taxonomy): domain Bacteria; kingdom Bacillati; phylum Bacillota; class Clostridia; order Lachnospirales; family Lachnospiraceae; genus Pseudobutyrivibrio; species Pseudobutyrivibrio sp. LB2011. The sequence goes on from NZ_JNJS01000001.1 coordinate 344,364, forward strand.
ATGTACAAAGTGTGGTGGTAAGGGACGTGTAATGATGTCTCAGCAATCACTCTTTGGTATGGTTCAGAATGTTACAACATGTCCTGATTGTCAGGGAACAGGTGAGGTTATTGATACTCCATGTCCTGATTGTAATGGTACTGGATATGTTGCTCGCAAGAAGAAGATTTCTGTTTCTATTCCAGCTGGTATCGACAACGGACAGAGCGTTCGTATTCGTGAGAAGGGTGAGCCTGGTAGAAATGGTGGCCCAAGAGGTGATTTACTTGTAGAAGTAATCGTTAAAAATCATCCTATTTTCCAGCGTAGAGATATGGATGTATACTCATCAGCTCCTATTTCATTTGCGCAGGCTACTCTTGGTGGAGAGGTTATCATTGATACTCTCGACGGTAAGGTATCATACGAGGTTAAGCCTGGTACACAGACTGATACAACAATCAGACTTCGTGGAAAGGGTATTCCTTCACTTAGAAATAAGAATGTTCGTGGTGACCAATATGTTACACTTGTTGTACAGGTTCCTACAGGACTTTCTAAGGAAGCTAAGGAAGCACTTCGCAAGTTCGATGAGCTTACAGGCAACACAACAGTTGGCGGTCCAAAGTCAGTAAAGGCTGAGAAAAAGAAGAAGGGCTTTGCAGATAAAATAAAGGACGCTATCGACGATCTATAAAGGATAATAAATGATTATTAATACAGGGCAGCGCACTGACATACCTGCATTCTTTCCGGAATGGTTTGCCAATCGCTTGAAAGAAGGCTATGTATGTGTGCGCAATCCTTACAATCAAAGTTCAGTAAATAAATATATTTTAAACCCACAGGTGGTGGATGCTATTGGCTTTTGCACAAAGAATCCAGCACCTTTTTTTTCGTATTTGGATTTAGTAAAAGACTATGGTCAGTATTGGTATGTGACAATCACACCCTATGGCAAGGATATTGAGCCAGGTGTTCCAGATAAAAAAGAGGTAATGGAGTCCTTTAAATTCCTCTCTAAAACTGTGGGGATTAATCGTATTGGCTGGCGATACGATCCAATCTTTGTAAATGAAAAATATACAGTCGATTTTCATATTGAAGCCTTCACAAAGATGGCAGAAAATCTTAAAGGATACACCAATCATGTGGTAATCAGCTTTATTGATATTTATGAAAAGGTAAAGAAGAACTTTCCTGACGCAATGGCTGTATCTGCAGAGGATAAGATACGTTTGGGACAGGAGATTATTCGTATCGCAAAGGACAACAATATGGTTGTAAAGCCATGCGCCGAAGGAGATTTCCTTGCTAAATACGGAGCTGATTGCAGTGGGTGTATGACGGTAGACATGTATGAAAAGGCCATTTCGGCTCATTTGAATGTGCCTAAATCAAATGTTAAGCCTGCCAGAGCAACTTGTGCTTGTTACCTTGGTGCGGACATAGGAGCATATGATACTTGCAGACATTTTTGCAAATACTGTTATGCAAATAATGACTTAAGTCAGGTAAGAATAAATGAAAAACTCCACGATGTGAATTCTCCATTTTTAATTGGAGGATTTCGAGAAGGAGATATAATCCATGAGGCTAATCAAAAGTCTTGGATTGATAATCAGATGAGCATTTTTGATTTAATATAGATTAGGTGGTTATTTAAATGTTTTTATGGATTTTAGCAGCGCTTTGCGCTTTTTTTGTTAAGGGACTATGTGGTTTCGCAAATACGTTAGTGTTTGATACAATACTGGGATTTGGAGTAAATAATGTAAATATTTCTCCAGTGGAGCTGGTACTGGGGTATCCAACAAATGTAATATTGACTTTCAAAAACAGGGAAAAAATAGATAAAAATATCGTTATTCCTTTGATTATTGTGGTTATAGTAGGAAGTCTTCCCGGGGCATTTGTACTTCGATACGTAAATGCGAATATAGTTAAAATGATTTTTGGTGTTATGGTTACTCTTGTTGGCATAGATATGATGTATCGAGAGTATAAGCCCTCCGCTGGAAAGAGTCATAAATTATTTGACATAGTAATTGGAATACTTGCAGGCGCTATGTGTGGAATGTTCGGTGTAGGTGTGCTTTTGGCAGCATTTGTGAGCAAAGTTACAAAGACTAGCACAGAGTTTAAAGCTAATCTAAGCCTCGTATTCATAGCTGAAAACACCTTTAGGCTTGTTACATATATCGTACTTGGGGTAATGACATTTGAAAGTATTAAGAAGGCGTTGTACCTTGCGCCAGTAATGCTTTTCAGCCTTTGGCTTGGCATGAAGTGTGGGGATATCTTGGATGAAAAATTAGTAAAGAAGCTGGTTATACTATTCCTGATTATCTCTGGTGTTACTATGATAGTAAATAATATGAACATAATATAAGGTAGAGTTTGTCCATAGACCATCGGACGATAGCATCTTTATAATGGAAGATGAGTACTTAGAAAATATTCTGTATGCGTCAATAGAAAAGGAACCTTGGGCTCCAGATTCAGAAGTATTTTCATTCACCAAGAATTATTCAGGTGATAAATATTTAGTAATAAATCTTAATGAGGATAAGCCACAGCTTTATTACAAAGTTTATAATGCTAAAGTGCTTCATTAAATAAATTATGAAGCGAATGAATCATTACAATTAAATGAAGCTTTAAATAAAAAGTCAGCATCAAAAAAAGTTATATTGATGCTGACTATAAGTTAAATTCGGAATAAATGCAACACCATCTCCTACGAATACTATACTTCTAGATATGAAGGATCTTCCGTTTTATGAGGTGGTAATGGAAAAAAGAGGCGATAATTCGTATCTAGTAACTGGTAAAAAGAAGCACTTTCCATCAGAACCTTTTATTCTCACACCACGAGAGCTCTTGGAAATAATTCAATAATATGAAAACGTAAGGATTCAGTGGCTATCCAAGGATAGCAGCTGAATCTTTTTTATTCCTGTAAGTGAAGACCGGCAGTCAAAAGACTACCGGTTTTATTATGCTTATTTTGATAGAAATTTAAGAGAAAAGTAGGAGGTAATCGAATATGAGTAAAGAAAGGATTTATGGTTATGCAAGGGTGTCCACAAGGGAACAGAATGAGGATAGGCAGATTATTGCGCTTATGAAAATGGGTGTGCCCAAACAGAATATTTATTTAGACAAATTGTCAGGTAAGAATTTTGAGCGTCCGCAATACAAGAAGCTTCTTGGGAGATTGGATTGTAATTCTGTCTTGTATATCAAATCTATTGATAGATTGGGCCGTAGTTACAGAGATTTAAGCGAACAATGGCGAATTATCACGAAGGAAATAGGAGCTGATGTTGTGGTTATTGATATGCCTATTTTAGATACTAGGAGAGATAAAAATCTTTTAGGAACATTTATAAGTGACTTAATACTTGCACTTTTATCTTATGTTGCTGAAACAGAGTACCTTACAATTCATCAACGTCAAGCTGAAGGAATAGCCATTGCTAAAGCAAATGGGTGTAAATTTGGAAGACCGCCCAAGCAATTGCCAGAAAACTTTTATGAAGTGTATCAGGAATGGAAAAGCAAGAAAATATCTTTGTCTCAGGCTGCTAAAGAATGTGGAATGCCAAGATCAACTTTTTATTATAAAGCAAAATGCTTGTAAAAATGCCAATTATAAAGATGTTTGATGAAATCCAAGAAGGTGTACTTTTTGGGATTTATTTTTACTTGGGAATAAACCAGTAAGATTATAACACAAATATTAGTATAATTACGACTTTTCAAAAAAAATCCTTAAGTTAAAGTCGCTATTTCATACTGTTTTAAAAAGTACACATTATAAAACAAGTAGGAGATTTTTCAGAAGGATATGAAAAGTGAGAGACTTTCAGCCTTTCAGATAGGAATGGTAGCAACGGTATTTTTGATTTGCCTTGTTGGAGCAAGATACATAACCACGCAATATACACCTGATGAAATAGCAAGAAGGCTATTGTCAGATTGGATATATGTTCATGGAAAGCTTCCTGTAGGAGATGAACAGGAAATTATTATTCCTAAGTGGGGTTTTTCATACGCCTATCGGCCATATCTTTCTTCGATTTTAGCGGCTTTTTTTCAAAAGATGTTTTCTCTTTTTACTGAATCTAATGAATTACTTCTCATGGGCTCACGAATGGGGAGCGTTTTTTCTGTTACAGCCTGTTGTTATTTTTGTTTGAAGGTAGGAAATTTGATATTTAAGAAAACTTATCTATCTATTTTATTTACTTCTATTGTCTGTTTCACTCCTCAAATGCTGTTTCTAGGGATGTATCAGAACTGTGATTCACTTGGGGCAGCAGGAGTGTCTGTTCTTATCTATTGTTTGATAAAGGGATGGAAAACGGGACTTAGTTTTAGGGGCTGTGTTGGATTTGGTATAGCTATTTCTTTTTGTCTTTTGAGCTATTATTCCATTTATGGTTGGCTGCTTGCAGGAACTGTGGTGTTTCTGTTTGCTTTGTTTATTGATAAGGAAATTAAGACGTCAGAGGCCTTTGCTAAGCTTGGAGTTATTGCATTAACGGTATTGGTGCTAGCTGGGTGGTTCTTTTTTAGAAATATTGTGCTACATAATGGTGACATCTTTGGTATGGCATCAGAAGAAATTAGTCGGCACCAACAGGCAGCACTTGGCGCATATCTTACTGAATACAACAATCCATATGAAAAGGGACAGAAATTTTTTGAGACATTCTTTAATAGGGAATATAACTGGGTTTGGTATACCTATAAGTCGATGATAGGAGCCTTTGGCTATCTTTCAATCTGGCTAGATACCTGGCTTTACGTAGTATATGTATTGATTATTATAACGATCATTTTGGGATATTTAATTTTTGTATTGTTCACCAAGAAGGACAGAATAAGAAGAGAGATTTCTGTATTTATCTTTTCATCTGCTGTAATTACTGTTGGACTCTCGATTATTCAATCTTTTTTCAGAGATTTCCAGGCTCAGGGAAGGTACATTATCACAGTAATGTTTGCAATTGCATACATGGCAGCATGTACGTTGGAAAGATTTTCATCAAAGAAGGGAGCTGTTGTATTGACATTTATATGGATTGTTCTAGCAATCTTCGTATTTACGGTATATATGACAAGGATGTTTTATTAGCCATTAGATTTCAAGTTATCAAAACAGGAAGGAAACAGAGAGCATGAGAAAAAGCATACTAACATCTATTATTTCACTTATTTCAGTAATGATTATGTCACTGACAAGTACATTAACAGCAAATGCACAGGAGGTTTTGGCACCATTTGAGCCATCGGGATTTGATGCCCAGTATTATGCTCAGTCTAATCCTGACGTTTACGCAATATATGGTAATGATAACGACAAACTTTTAAACCACTATGTTACATGTGGCAAGTTTGAAGGAAGAAAACCTTATGAAAATGCTCCTGAATATACCAATACAAAAACAGCAGATTACAATGTTTTATTCATTGGTAATTCCATTACACTTCATCCACAATGCAATTATTGGTGGGGAGCTTATGGCATGGCGGCTTCATCACCAGAAAAAGATTATGTTCATAAGGTAATCGCGGGGCTTTATGAAAGGTATGAAACAGTAGATTATGATATCGTATCCTTTTCAGCTTGGGAACGTAAGGGGGTTGGTAAAAAATTGCTTCCAAGTCTGGATCCGCTTCTCGGAAATAACTATGACTTGATAGTTATTCAGCTTGGTGAGAATGCACATGATTTAAAATCCTTCGAATCTGAATACGACACACTTGTTAATTATGTTTCTAGGTCAGTTCCAGCAGCGAGAATAGAACTTGTTGGAGACTTCTGGGCTGAAGGGAATCGTGATGAAATGAAACTTAACGTAGTTAACAAATACAATACAGACTATGTTGATTTATCAAATGTCAGAAGCAATAAAAAATACCGTTCTTATATAGGTGCTAAAGTAGTTGGTAGTGATGGACAGATGCATGCAGTTGATTTCGGTCCAGTATCTTCACATCCAAATGATTTAACAATGGCAGAGATTGCAAAAGGGATTCTAAAGAACCTTGAAAACTAATTCAAAACAAAATGCTAAAGAAGATGATTACCTTGGAGAAGAGAAGGCTTTATTACTTACACCTATGAAAAAGAAGAATTTGTATATCGAGTTTTTGAGGTTTGGTATGGTTCATACCTCCTATTCTTCACTTCTTTATGATAAAGGAATGTGGCGGTGTGTATGAGGTGCAATTTACATTGGGATATCAAGATATGAATTATCATGAAACATCCAACGATTTATGATAATTAAAAAAATTAAAAGGCTCAGTAAATATATATTTCATTATAAATTACGCCTAGAGCATTTGCTCTAGGCGTTTTCCTTATATTATGCTACACATTCCTCAATAGCCTTTTCATCAACAAGTGAGTTGATATCAAGAATAGATATAAGCATATCTGTCTTTTTACCTACACCTGAGATGAATGATTCATCAGACTTAATAAAAGGAGATGGGTAATCGATTTCTTCACCAGAAATAACCATTACTTCCTTAACGGAATCAACTACGATGCCAACCTGCTCGTTTTCGTTGATGTTGAATACGATAACACGTGTATCCTTTGTGATGATTTCTTCGCCGTAATTCATACGCTTATGCAAATCAATTACAGGAATTACGTGTCCACGTAAGCTAATCATTCCCTTAATATAATCAGGAGCGAGAGGTACATCAGTAATCTCTGGCATCATAATAATAGTGTTGATATTGATGATGTCGATACCGTAAAACTCGTTATTTAAAGTGAAAATAATATATTGCTTTTCGTCAACATTATTATCTGTTTTAGTAATTAAATTAGACATTTCTAATCCTCCAAATGACTATAATTACCTTACTTGAAGAACTTCATCTCTTCATTTAACTGCTCAGCGATGTCTCTAAGATTAGTTGCAGATTCTGCAAGGTTTGTAACTGTAGCTGAAAGCTCTTCAACTGAAGCACCTGTTGTTTCTGATGATGCTGCGTTTTCCTCTGAAATAGCAGAGAGTGATGACATAGCGTTTGCTACTACTGTGTTTGAGTTTACACAATTATTTGCTTCACCAGAAATCTTTGAAACGCTAGCTACAGTTTCTTCGATATCCTGAAGCATTCCCTCTACAGCGAAAAGTGTCTCGCCAAGGGCCTTCTGTTGTTCTTCATTTCCGTTCATAACAAGAGCAGCAGCTGTAACAGCCTGCTCAGCCTCAGCTAAAAGCTGATCCATAAGAATTCTAATTTCTGATGCAAGGTTTTCTGAATCATCAGCAAGCTTTCTGATTTCCTCAGCAACTACTGCGAAGCCCTTACCAGCCTCACCAGCTCTAGCAGCCTCGATAGAAGCGTTAAGTGAAAGAAGGTTAGTCTGAGCAGCGATGCCAGAAATACCCTCAACACGCTCGTTGATGTTTGCAACAGCGTTCTGTGTTGAAGAAATCTTAGAAGAAATCTCTTCAATCTTAGATGTCATTTCAGAGCTTGTAGCCTGAAGTGTAGCAAGAGAGTTGCTTGATGCTTCTGATGCTGACTTCATACGATCTGCAAGGTTAGACATATCGTTTGTAGAAGACTGTACGTTGTCTACAGCTGTTGTAATCTGGTTTGTGCTATCTGCAGCTGACTGGATTTCCTCAGCCTGCTCTACAGCGCCACTTGCAATCTGCTGAACTGCAACAGCAACTGATTCTGTTGTAGCTGCAATCTGGTTTGCCATCTCTGATAACTCGTCTGATGACTCACCTACAGTGTTTGTAGAATCCTTAATATGACCTACGATAGCTGAAAGCTTATCAATAAGAGAGTTTGCGTTGTTGATCATCTGACCAAATTCGTCTGTACGCTTTGTAAATTTATCTGTTTTCTTAAACTCACCGTTAGCTAATGCTGATAATAACTTGTTTACCTCGAGCATTGGCTTTGTAAAGTTGTTTGCAATAATGATAGAAAGAACTAATACAGCTATAACCATAGCGATACCAGTCATAATAATTATCATTGCACCCTGTCTAGCTTCAGCGACAATGTCCTTCTGAGCTTCAGCTGCGCAGATTACGTATCCTGATGAAGCATTTCTTACATAGCTTACATATACAGGGTAACCCTTAGATGTACTGATATAAAAGCCTGTTTCGTCTTCTGATGTCATATATGGTGAAGAAGAGAAGTTCTGAGCCTCGTCTGTTGCTGCGATTTCGAAATCTGAGTGAGCAACCATATCTGCGTTTTTATCTACAACGAATGCTTCATCAGCTTCTTCTGCTAATAATGTATGAATATCATCTGGGTTTAATGTTTTATGTACAACACCGAGAACTGTAGTACCGTTTGTATCATAGATAGGTACGGCTACACAAATGTTTCTTGAGTTTGTAACTGAGCTTACGAATACATTTGATACGTAAGTTTCACCCTTGATTGCAGCCTGGAAGTAATCTCTTTCGCCGATGTTCTTTAATTCGCCATCATCACTACGAAGTACCATATCACCGTTTGCATTTGACATAACGATAGTATTGTCATCGTTGAATGACTCATTAATCTGTACCATCTGAGCCTTTACTACTGATGAATCTTCAAGCTCGCCCTTTAAGAAAGCGATTGTCTCTGGAGAAGAAGCGAAGCTTCCTAGTGAAGTCTCAGCTTTGATTAACATCTTGTCTACTTCAGACTCAATGTATTTTGCCTGCCAGTTCAAATTCTGCTTTGCTGTTTCCTCTGCACTGTTAGTTGAGCTGTTATAGCTGATTGCTACGGCAACTAACAAAGGAACAATTGATACTAAGAGCATAACAGAGATAAGTTTTGTTCTTACGCTCTGTTGTTTTGTTTTCTGTGTTGTTGTTTTTTTCATTTTATTCCTCCGTGAATAATGAACATGTTATTGCTATCAGTGTTTTAAGTTATACTTGAAACACGAGTCGCAATATTAACATGGTTTTATAACTATGTATAGTGTTTTTGCACAATTTTTTATCTCCAATTTGTTTATGTTGCTCAACTGCGAGTTGATGAGTGGATTTTTTGAATGGTCGTTTTTGCAATTTTTCCCTGCAAGAATACTTGAAGTAGAAAACCGAAAAGGTGTAAAATAGTTTCCAGATGGACAATCTTCATAGTTATTATTTCATTAGATTCGGAGGGGAAATATGTTGCAGGAAAGTATAAAGAAATTAGTTCAGTATGGAATTGATACAGGACTTACACCAGAGAGTGAAAGAATCTACACAACAAATCTTTTGCTAGAGTGCATGAAGGAAGATGAGTACACGGATCCTGATTGTGATTTATCTAATATAGTATTAGAAGATGTTTTAAAGGATTTGCTTGATGAGGCAGTTAATAGGGGAATCATCGAAGATTCTATTACATACAGAGATTTATTTGATACAAAGCTTATGAATCAGCTTTGCCCAAGGCCATCACAGGTTATTGATAAATTCAATGATATATATAAGAACGAAGGGCCAGAGGCTGCTACAGATTTCTTCTATAATATGAGTCGTAATTCTGACTATATTCGTACATATAGAGTAAAGAAGGATTTAAAGTGGACCACAGAGACAGACTACGGAACACTTGATATCACTATCAACCTTTCAAAGCCAGAAAAGGATCCAAAGGCTATTGCGGCTGCAAAGAATGCAAAACAATCAGCATATCCTAAGTGTCAGCTTTGCATGGAAAATGAGGGATATGCAGGACGTACAAATCATCCTGCTAGAGAAAATCATCGTATTATTCCTATCACTATTAATGACAGCAAGTGGGGATTCCAGTACAGCCCTTATGTTTACTACAATGAGCACTGCATCGTATTCAACGGTGAACACACACCAATGAAAATCGAACGTGCTACATTTGTAAAGCTTTTTGATTTTGTAAAGCTTTTCCCACATTATTTCCTTGGAAGTAATGCAGACCTTCCTATCGTAGGTGGTTCGATCCTTAGCCATGATCATTTCCAGGGTGGTCATTATACATTTGCAATGGAGAAAGCTCCTATTATTAAGGAGTTCTCTGTAAAGGGATATGAGGATGTGAAAGCAGGCATCGTTAAGTGGCCTCTTTCAGTTATTCGTCTTCAGTGCAAGGATGAAAAGAGAATCATTGATTTTGCTGAACATATCTTAAATGCATGGAGAGGATATACAGACGAATCAGCATTTATATTTGCAGAAACAGATGGAGAAAAGCACAATACAATTACTCCTATTGCTAGAAAAAGAGGAGATTTGTTTGAGCTTGATTTAGCTCTTAGAAACAATATTACAACAGAGGAACATCCTCTTGGAGTTTATCATCCACATGCTCACTTACATCATATTAAGAAGGAAAACATTGGTCTAATCGAGGTAATGGGACTTGCAGTTCTTCCTAGCCGTCTTAAAGGTGAAATGGAGCAGCTTGCTGATTATATTGTTAATGGCAAGGATTTAAGAGCTGATGAAGCACTTGAAAAACATGCTGATTGGGTTGAAAGCTTTTCAAAGAATTACGATAAGATTGATGAAAGCAATGTAAATGAAATCCTTCAGCAGGAGATTGGTAAGGTCTTCTGTGAAGTTCTTGAATGTGCTGGTGTTTACAAATGCACAGAAGAGGGAATGGAAGCATTTATGAGATTTGTAAATACTTTATAATGATAATAATAAAGCCATCTAGTTAGTAGCTAGATGGCTTTAGTTTTATAAGTCATTATAGTTAATAATTTGATTACGACCGTGATTCTTTGCGTAGTATAAAGCCTTGTCGGCTTTGTCCACACATTGATGATATGTTTCGTTTTTATTGTATTTGCAAAGGCCCATAGAGATTGTTACAGGGCAAATACCGTTATCTGATTGTTCAACATCAGAACGAAGTTTTTCAGCTAGCTCTAGGGCTTTATCCGTTGAGTAATCTACAAGGATTATTATGAATTCTTCGCCTCCCCAACGAATAATATAATCATCTTTTGAAAGTTGATTTTTAATTTTTGCTGATACATATTTTAATATTTCATCGCCAGCTTCATGACCGTAGGTATCGTTGACATTTTTGAAGAAATCTATATCAAACATAAGAATTACGATGTCTTTGTTGAGTATAATTCTGTCTGTTTTATTATCGATTATTTCATTGATAATGTAACGGTTATTTACACCTGTGAGCTCATCTGATACAGAGCTTATTTCCAATTGCTTTTTAACAAGGTATTGATCAGCGTAGGAGTTTTCTAAAATCCAAAGCATAATAACAACACCTATATAAAGCGGAATCGCAAGCGCTAACATGATAGTGTAATACTCATAATGATTCCACATATTTGAGACGATGATGTTGGCCATCAAAAGAGCGTGCAAAACTATATGGTACTTCAGAGGTGTAGCAAAACCGATGGCCAGGAAAGCAAAGTGCATAATGATGAAGCCTTCACGAGCATAGTCTCGGTTTTCAAGATGATAAATGGCCCATATTGTACACCACATAGCTGCATGTGGCATCAAATAATATAGGAGAGTTCCCCATTTGTAATCAACTATCCTTGGATACAAAATCAGAAATAGGATAAGAGGGATTACAATTGAAAATCGAGGGATGACGGTTTCTGTTGCAAACCTTCCATATAAAATGCAATCGGAGATGAAATAGGTCATCTCTAAAAGACCAATTAAGATAGCGGAATAGCCACTGACAACCCTGAAATAATCAAATTTGGATTGGTAGAAATTATTCAATTCATCTTTTCTAATTTTACGAGTCACCATAAATCTGATTATACGACAGGATATTATTATACACAACGTTACATTATATAACGTAACGGTATATACTTGAAAATTTACAAAATTAGTATAGAATAGTTTAGGACTGCAATTTTATGTAAGTCTTAAATTAATTTGATTTTATGCGAGGTATAAAATGAGTAAGGTTAGAACACGTTTCGCACCATCGCCTACAGGAAGAATGCATGTAGGTAATCTTCGTACAGCTCTTTATGCTTACTTAGTAGCAAAGCACGAGGGAGGAGATTTTCTTCTTAGAATCGAAGATACAGACCAGGAGCGTCTTGTTGAAGGTGCTGTAGATATTATTTATAGAACACTTGCTGCTACAGGTCTTATCCATGATGAGGGACCAGATAAGGATAAAGGCTTTGGTCCTTACGTTCAGTCTGAGCGTCAGGCACAGGGCATCTATCTTGAATATGCAAAGCAGCTTGTTGAAAAAGGGGAGGCATATTATTGCTTCTGTGATGATAAGCGCCTTGAAGAGTGCAAGCAGGTTATTGGTGGTAAGGAAATCCACATTTATGACAAGCATTGCTTAAACCTTTCAAAGGAAGAGGTAGAAGCAAATCTTGCTGCTGGAAAGCCTTATGTTATTCGTCAGAACAATCCTCGTACAGGTACAACTACATTTGTAGATGAGTTGTACGGAGATATTACAGTAGATAATGCAGAGCTTGATGATATGATTCTTATCAAGTCTGATGGATATCCTACTTACAATTTTGCAAACGTTGTTGATGATCACCTTATGGGTATTACACACGTTGTTCGTGGTAATGAATATATTTCTTCTTCACCAAAGTATAATCGTCTTTACGAAGCATTTGGTTGGGAAGTTCCAAAGTATATTCACTGCCCACTTATCACAAATGAGGAGCACCAGAAGCTTTCAAAGCGTTCAGGCCACTCATCTTATGAAGATTTGATTGAGCAGGGATTCTTGACAGAAGCAGTTGTCAACTTTGTTGCTCTACTTGGTTGGTCTCCAGAAAATGATAACGAAATCTTCTCATTAGAAGAGCTTGTTAAGGAGTTTGATTATCATCGTATTTCAAAGTCACCAGCAGTCTTTGATATTACAAAGCTTAAGTGGATGAATGGCGAATACATGAAGGCTATGGACTTTGATAAGTTCTATGAGATGGCTGAGCCTTATCTCAAGGAATACATCAAGGGTGATTATGATTTAAAGAAGATTGCAAAGATGGTTCAGACTAGAATCGAAATCTTCCCTGATATCAAGGATCATGTTGATTTCTTCGATGCAGTACCTGAGTATGATAGCTCAATGTATACTCATAAAAAGATGAAGACAAACGAAGAGTCTTCACTTGCAGTTTTGAAAGAGCTTCTTCCTGTACTTGAGGCACAGGATGATTACTCAAATGATGCTTTATATGCACTTCTTTCTGGATTTGCTACACAGCATGAATACAAGAATGGATATGTGCTTTGGCCAGTACGTACAGCTGTTTCAGGTAAGCAGATGACTCCTGGTGGTGCAACTGAGCTCATGGAGATTCTTGGAAAAGAAGAGTCAATTAAACGAATTAAAGCAGCTATCGAGAAGCTGTCTAAATAATTAAATACTTGCAGATAGAGTTGGGAAACCTCTATATAGAAACACGGTTATAAATAAATTATGAATCTTAATGATAGCCAGCAAAAAGCAGTTTTACACAGGGATGGACCTTGTCTTGTATTGGCAGGTCCAGGTAGTGGCAAGACTGCTGTGCTTACAAAGCGCGTTTGTGCTCTTATAGAATCTGGTGTACCGGCTCGAGAAATCCTGGTGATTACATTTACCAAGGCTGCAGCTTTAGAAATGAAGGAACGTTTCGAAAGGTTATCAGATGATATTCATCCTGTGACTTTTGGAACGTTCCATTCTTTATTTTGGGGAATTCTACAAAAAGAAATTGGCTTTAAATCTACAGATATTATCCTTGGAAATACCAGAACGAAAATTATCAGAGAGGCAATGGCAAAGGTTAACTTGGACCATGATGATAGTTTGCTTGTAAAAAGCTTTTCGTCGGAACTATCGGTGATAAATAATCGAGTGGGAGGAATGGATAGTTATCTGCCAAAGGCTGTTGATAAGAAAGAACTTAGAGATTTTGTTTTAGCCTATGAAAATCTCAAGGCTAAATATCATGTCATAGATTTTGATGACATGCTAAAGAAGGCTTACGAGCTTTTTATGGAAAAGCCAGAAATTCTTAAAAAATGGCAGAATCGGTTTTCATATTTTCTTGTAGATGAAATGCAGGATATGAATGATTTGCAGTTTCAATTAATTGAGATGCTATCTGCTAGGACTAATAATATTTTTTGTGTTGGAGATGATGACCAGTCTATATATGGCTTCAGAGGAGCAAATCCTAAATTAATGGAGGATTTTAGAAATCATTATCCGGATTCTAAGGTTGTGGTTCTTGATTACAACTACAGAAATCCTACCAATATTGTGGAAAAGGCTGGCAATTTAATATCAAAAAATACAATGCGATTTCCAAAGGAAATTATGGCTACTGCTGATGAGGGGAATTTGTGTATTAAAGAACTTAAATCCGAGGGTGATGAAGCAGAATACATTATTTCAAAGATTAATGAGCTTTCTGCTGATGGAACATCCTTTGATGAAATATCAATTCTGTATCGTAATCATTCTGACGCAAGGTATATAGTTGATAAACTACTGGAGTCAAAAATACCATTTTATCTAAAAGAGAAAATGCCTAATATTTATTCTCATTTCATCATTTCAGACTTGGAAGCATATTTTCAAATTGCTATTGGAAATGAAACGAGAGCCAGGCTTTTATCTATCCTTAATCGCCCAAATCGCTTCCTGCACAGAAGAAGTGTAGAGTACAGAGGAAATTTACAGGGGATGAAATCCTTCTATAAAGATAATCCAGGCTGCCTAAGGGCTACAGAAGCGTTGATCGCGGACGTAAATTTGATAAGTAAAATGTCTCCATGCGCGGCTATTAATTACATAAAGAATGTGATGGGCTATGACAGCTTCTTAAGAGAAGAAGCAGTAAAACAGAATGCTGATGTTAACGAATACTATGATGTTTTGGATTTTTTCATTGAAATGACAAAGGATTGTAAGACTATTAAGCAGGCGATTGATAAGCTAAATATTATGAGGCTTAAAGTGGATTATGAAAACAAGACAAAGGTGATAGATAAAAAGAATAAAATCGGACTTTATACGTTGCATTCTAGCAAGGGATTGGAATTCGAAAATGTCTTTATAATAGGCGTAAATGATGGAATAATCCCTAGTAATAAAGCTGATTCTAAGGAGGAGATGGAGGCAGAGCGTCGATTGTTCTATGTTGGAATTACAAGGACAAAAAGGAATCTGTATTTGACTTATACAAATAAAAAGAATCGGGATAAATCCCGATTCTTAGATGAGCTGAATTATTCTTCTTCTAATGATTCGCCGTAAAGCTCATCGAACTTTTTAGCTACAGCATCGTATTCTTCATCAGACTCGATGTTGTCAAGAGAAGGAGCGCCTGTTTCATCCTCAAAATAACGATAGATGTAAACCTGTCCCTCAGAATTTTCCTCGCCGTTTTCATCGAGAGGAAGAAGTACAATATAGTCCTGATCGCCTATGTCGAAGATTGTGAGAATTTCACATGTTACTTCTGAGCCATCATCCAAACTTAAAGTGACAACAACATCATCATCTTCATTGTCAACTGGAAATACCTGATTTTCGTCCATTCTATACTCCTTTTGTTTATTTTATTTGTTTAAGGCATGTCCTTATGATATAATTCATCAGGAATATTGTCTAGTAAAATTAATTATTTATTGAGTTTAATATACAGCTTTTTGGAATCGAGGCATAGTTATGAAGGTATTGAGGGGCGATTTTAGGGAATATGGTCCAAGGATAAGTTCAAAGGATGGTGTTATTTTCACAGTAGCTATCAAATCTACTACGGAAAAAGCATCCATTCTTTTATTTGATATTAAGACTAAAAAACAGCTACATGAAATAGAGCTTTTACCAGAGTTTGCTGTGGGAAGAGTATATTCTGTTGAGGTTACTGGTATAGAGATTGACAAGATTTGTTATCTCATAAAAGAAGATGATAAAACTGCACTTGATCCATATTGCACAGCAGTTGTAGGCCGTGATAAGTGGGGAGATGTAAAAGAACGTCAGATAAAAGAGTTTGCGGTATATTCTGGAATCTCTCATGTGGAGAAGAAGTGGAAGGATACAAAGGTGGAGGTTGCACCATCGGATATGATTCTTTATAAGCTTCATATGCGCGGATTTACTGCTGGATTTAATATGGCAGCATCCAAGGTAGGCAATTTCAATGGGCTCCTTTCGAAAAAATCCTATCTGAAAAGTATGGGCGTAACCAGTATTGAGCTTATGCCTCTTTACGATTTCGAAGAGCTATTTTTAGATAATAAAATGCTGATATCCTCAAAGGGGATGATTACCGAGACAAAAGAATTCTCTGGTAAGAAGAACTATTGGGGATTCGGAATTGCTAATTATTTTGCACCAAAGGCATCTTATTTTGGTGGGGCTTCCAATGCATGCGAAGGCCTGCGCAACATGGTGAGCAATCTTCATAACAGTGGTTTTGAAGTCATTATGGAGATGGCTTTTGCTGCTGAAACATCAGATGATCTTATCTTAGAATGTTTAAAATATTATGTTAAGTATTTCCACATAGATGGATTTCATATAGTAGGATGTAATGCTCCAATAGGTCGTATTGCATCTGAGCCTTATTTAGCAGATACAAAGATATTCTACGAATTTATTCCAGAAGAAATTCTTTGTAATGAAAAAGGCAAAAAGCATTTGTTTGTATACAACGATTCATTTATGAATGTGACTCGTCAGATAGAAAACCATATGAACGGAAGTATGGTTCAGTTTGCAAATCATATGCGCAGACAAAACAGTGCCTATGGATTTGTTAATTACATGGCGAATGTTAACGGATTCTCATTGTGGGATTCATATTCATACGGTGAAAAACACAACTGGGATAATGGCGAAGATAACAGAGATGGTACTAACAACAATTATTCTTTCAACTATGGAGTTGAAGGAAAGACTACAAACAAGACCATCAATGCTAATAGATTCAGAGAGATGCGAAATGCTTTTGCAGCGTTGATGCTTTCTCAAAGTGTTCCATTGTTTGTGGCAGCAGATGAAGCTGCAGCTACACATCTTGGAAATAACAATCCATATTGCCAGGATAATAAGGTTGGATACACTTGTTTTACAAAGACAAAGAGCAAGGATTCACTTACAAGCTTTGTCAAAAACTTAATTGAGTTTAGAAAGAACCATAAATGTCTTAGAGTTGAAAGTCCATTTTTAATGAACGACTACAGACATTTAGGTCTTCCAGATATGTCATTTCATGGTACTGAGCCATGGATGATGTCTATCGGCGAGGAGCAAAAGGCTTTAGGCGTCCTTTATAATGGCGCTTATGTTGATGAAGAAGAGGAAGTATTTGTTTGCTATAACTTCCACTATGATGCTGTAGATATGGCACTTCCGCTTTTGGCTCCAGGAAAACGATGGCGTTTGTGCTTTAACACGGCTAAATATACTGATGATTTTGAACCAAAGCCTATACATGACCAACAGTCAATCAATGTTCCAGGCAATTCCATCAGCGTGCTTGTTGGGGTAAAGCCAGGAAAGAGGTAATTAATGAAGGCTTGGGAGCATTTTAAAACAATCACTCATCATCGTCGTTTAGTTAGAAAAGGATGCTTTGCTGTAGGTTTATATATGCAAGGGCTTCTACATGATTTATCTAAGTATTCATGGGTTGAATTCAGAGTGGGAGCTAAGTACTATCAGGGGACACAAAGCCCTAATAATGCTGAAAGATTAGAGACAGGAGTTTCTATGGCATGGCTCCATCACAAGGGACGAAACAAACATCATTTTGAATATTGGATAGATTATAGCTTGGATGAGCATCATCACATGACTGGCATGGAAATGCCTGTTAAATACGTGGTTGAAATGTATTGTGATAGAGTGGCAGCCTGCAAAACTTATCAAAAGGAAAAGTATAATGATGCCAGTGCCCTGGAATACTACAATAGGGGCAAGGGCCGATACATGATGCATCCTAAAACAGCGGCTTTATTGGAAGATATGCTTACATATCTTGCTGAACACGGTGAGAGTGCGACAAACGAATACATTCGTAAAAATATACTAAAGAATAAAAAGTAATTTGGAGATAACATTATGGAAAAAGAGAAGAAAGTATTATATTCAGGTATGCAGGCAACAGGAAAGCTTACCATTGGCAATTATATAGGAGCATTAAAGAACTGGGTAAATCTTCATGAGGATTATGATTGCTTCTTTGGTGTTATGGATTTACATTCCCTTACAGTTAGACAGAATCCTACAGAATTTAGACAAAATGCAAGAAGAATCTATACACAGTATGTGGCTGCAGGACTTGATCCTCAGAAAAACTGCATTTATTTTCAGTCACATGTGCCAGCACATGCTCAGTTAGGTTGGATTCTTGACTGCTACACATACATGGGCGAGCTCAACCGTATGACTCAGTTCAAGGATAAGTCTGCAAAGCATGCAGATAATATCAACGCTGGTCTATTTACATATCCTGCATTAATGGCTGCGGATATTCTTTTATATCAGGCTGATTTAGTTCCAATCGGGGCAGATCAGAAGCAGCATTTGGAAATCTGTAGAGACGTGGCAGAGCGCTTCAACAACATCTATGGTGATGTATTTACTATTCCTGAGGGATACTTCCCTAAGGCAGGTGCAAGAATCATGTCTCTTGCTGAGCCAACAAAGAAAATGTCTAAGTCAGACGAGAATGTTAATGCTACAATCTATCTTATTGATGACAAGGATACTATTATCCGTAAGTTTAAGAAAGCAGTTACAGATTCAGATGCTGAAGTAAGATATGATGTTGAAAATAAGCCAGGCGTATCAAATCTTATGGAAATCTACGGCGTTGTTACTGGCAAGTCTATGGACGAAGTTGCCAAGGAGTTTGAGGGCAAAGGATATGGTGATTTCAAGCTTGCTGTTGGTGAAGCAGTAGCAGATATGCTTGAACCATTCCATGTTCGTTGTGCAGAGCTTGAGAAGGATAAGGCATATATCGACGGTTGCATAAAGGAGAACGCTGAAAAGGCATCTTATTTTGCAAATAAAACTCTTCGCAAGGTTCACAAGAAGCTTGGTTTGACAGAGATGATTAGATAATAATGATATTGTTTTTAAGACAGGAGTGTGCTATGATAGCTCCTGTCTTTTTCTATTTTCAATTTTAATTCCAGAGGAGTTTAATTGTATAGTATTGTAAATACCGCTACTATTTTCGGTATTGATTCTAAACTTATATCTGTGGAAGCAGATATATCTGAAGGTATGCCCATTTTTGAGATGGTGGGTTATCTTTCATCAGAAGTGAAGGAAGCGAAGGAAAGGGTGAGAGCCGCATTAAAGAATGCAGGCTATGCACTTCCTATAAAGCGAATCACGGTCAATTTATCACCAGCAAGTATTAGAAAAACAGGAGCAGGCTTTGATTTGCCTATTGCTGTGGCTATTTTATCTGCTATTGGAATAATTAATTGCGAGAAGCTTCCATCTATATGTCTGTGTGGTGAAATAGGCTTAGATGGCAAAATTCAGCCTGTAAATGGCGTATTATCCATGGCTATGGAGGCTAGAAGGAATAATTTGCAGATAATGATTGTTCCTAAAGATAACTTAGTGGAAGCTAGGCTGGTAAACGATTTGACAACAATTGGCGTAAGCCAGATTTCAGAGGTAATCGAGCTACTAAATGAAGGTGTCTTCGAAGCTAAAGAAGAAGCACTTGAAATAGAAGAAACATCTCAGGAAGACATGGAGTACGATTTTTCCATGATTAATGGACAGCAGGCCTTAAGAAGAGCCTGCGAGGTAGCTATTTCAGGCATGCATAATATGCTTATGGTTGGACCACCAGGAGCAGGGAAGTCCATGATAGCGAAATGTATTCCTTCTATATTACCTGCTATGGATTCAGATGAGCAGTTAGAATTATCAAAGATTTATTCGGTTTGTGGAATGTTTGATGAACGAGGTGGTCTTATGAAGAAAAGACCTTTTAGAAGCCCGCATCATACAGTGTCCCCTCAAGGATTAGTTGGTGGAGGACAGAATCCAAAACCAGGGGAAATATCCTTGGCTCATGGAGGCGTCCTGTTCTTAGACGAGCTTACTGAGTTTACAAAGTCCACCATAGAAATGCTTAGACAGCCTCTTGAGGATAAAAAGGTCAATATTTCTAGGGCATCAGGAAGCTTTACCTTCCCGGCAGATTTTGTAATGGTGGCTGCAATGAATCCTTGTTCTTGCGGATATTATCCGGATTTGAACAGATGTCATTGTAGCAGGATGTCAATTCAAAGATATTTGGCCAAGATATCTCAACCGCTACTTGATAGAATAGATATTTGTGTAGAAGCGCCTACTTTGAATTTTGCACAGATTGCCTTACGTCAGAAAAACGAATCATCTGCTGATATAAGACTCAGAGTTGAGCGTGTTCACGAAATTCAACGTAAGCGATACAAGAATTATGACTTTAAGTTTAACAGTCAGATTCCTAGTAGCCATATAGATATGTTTTGTCCACTGAAGGCTGAAGAAGCTAAATATATGGAAGAGATGTATGAAAAGTACTCCCTTACAGCCAGAACCTATCACAAGGTACTGAGAGTGGCTAGAACTATAGCGGATATGGATGGCTGCGAGGACATTAGTCTTTTACATCTTCAAGAGGCTATCTGTTATCGAGGGCTAGATAAGCATTACTGGGAGGAGGGAATCTGATGGATAAACACCTTTACCAGTATTGGTTTATGCGAAACGAAGATATAACGTATTCAAAGAAGCATAAACTTATTGATTATTTCTACGATAGTTATAATATCTATTTTGCAACGAAAAAGGATTTGGTGGATTCAGGACTCGTGGATAATAAAACAGCCGATGTTTTTATAAACAATCGAGCAAAGTTTGACTTATCTAAGGAGTATGAGGAATTTTCACATTCACCTTTTTCTTTTGTAACGATGGAGGATGTGACATATCCAGATAAGCTAAGAAACATATATGACAAGCCTTATGGCCTTTATTATGTTGGAAAAATGCCTTCTTTTGAAAGAGCGATTTCCATTGTAGGGGCTAGGCAATGTAGCGCTTACGGCAAAAGACTTGCTCTCCAAATTGGAGAGAAGCTTGGACAAAATGGATACACTGTTATCAGTGGAATGGCCAGAGGAATTGATGCTTATGGCCATAAAGGATGCATAGATGCAGGGGGTAAAACTATAGCAGTTTTAGGAAGTGGCTGTGATGTGATTTATCCTACTGCTAATAGATTATTATATGAAGAGATTGTTTCATCTGGTGGAGCAATTATTTCTGAATATCAGATGGGAACAAGTCCGGTAGCAATGAATTTTCCTAGACGAAATAGGATAGTTTCAGCTCTTTCAGATATTGTTGTTGTAATTGAAGCAAGAGAGAAATCTGGTTCTTTAATTACGGCAGATTTTGCATTAGAGCAAGGCAAAGATATTTTTGTTACTCCTGGAAGAATAGGGGATTCATTAAGCGCTGGAACCAACAAACTTATTGCCCAAGGGGCAGGAATCATATACGACACAGATCAGTTTATAGCTGATATAACAAATTTTTATGGACTAAATCCGAAGAAAATTAACACCGAAAAGAAGCCTAAAATTATTCTATCGGAGGAGCAGAAAAGGGTATATAAATTGTTTGATGATTATCCTAAAAGCATTTCCACAGTTATAGAGGAAAGTGGCATGGATTATCTGAATTTACTGTCTGTTGTGCTTTCGTTAGAGCGGCTTGAATTGCTTTCTGAAGTGTTCAAAAATAATTACGTAAAAACAGCGTGATTTGTTGATGGATTTTATATGAAAATTATTAAATTGTTTTGTCAATAGGTAAAATTTTCCTTGAAAAGAAAAAAATAATGTTGTATAGTGATTTTCGATTTCTTTGTGAATAGGAGCAAAAAACATGGCAAAAAATCTAGTCATTGTGGAGTCACCAGCAAAGGTGCATACAATCAAAAAGTTTTTAGGTAGCAATTACGAGGTAATGGCATCCCAGGGCCACGTTCGTGATATGCCTAAAAGCCAGCTTGGCTTTGACCCTGAGAATGATTTTGAACCTAAATATATAACAATTCGTGGAAAGGGCGAGCTTCTTGCTGCACTTCGTAAAGAAGTGAAGAAAGCAGATAAGATTTATCTCGCAACTGATCCCGACCGTGAGGGAGAGGCTATTTCATGGCATCTTACTCACGCACTCAACTTACAAGATAAAAAGGTATATCGAATTACCTTTAATGAGATTACAAAGACTGCTGTTAAGAATTCACTTAAGAATCCTAGAGAAATTGATATGGATTTAGTTGATGCACAGCAGGCGAGACGTATGCTTGATAGAATGGTTGGATACAAGATTTCACCACTTCTTTGGGCAAAGGTTAAACGTGGCCTTTCAGCAGGTCGTGTACAGTCTGTTGCTCTTCGCATTATTTGCGACAGAGAAAAGGAAATTGAACAATTTATTCCACAGGAATATTACACTCTTGATGTATTGCTTGATGCAAAGGATGCAAAAAAGCCTATCGTTGCTAAGTATTATGGTGATACATCGGGCAAGAAGGATATTTCTGACAAGGAAAGTCTTGATAAAATCATGTCTGATTTAAAGGGCGCTGATTTTAATATTGCTTCAATCAAGCGTGGAACAAGGGAAAAGAAAGCTCCATTACCTTTTACTACATCTACAATGCAGCAAGAGGCATCAAAAGCTTTGAATTTCTCAATTCAAAAGACTATGAGCGTTGCTCAGCAGCTTTATGAAGGTGTTAGCGTTAAGGGACATGGAACAATCGGTCTTATCACTTATCTTCGTACTGATTCAACAAGAGTATCAGATGAAGCAAGAGCAGCAGCAGAACAGTTTATTACTGGCAATTACGGTCAGGAATATTTATCAGCCCCTGTAAATACAGGTAAGAAAAATAATGGCAAGGTTCAGGATGCTCATGAAGCAATCCGTCCTGCTAATATCGAATTGATTCCATCTGAGATTAAAGAAAGTCTTACTAGAGATCAGTTTAGATTGTATCAGCTTGTATGGAAGAGATTTGTGGCAAGCCAGATGGCTAATGCTGTTTATGATACAGTTTCATTAAATGTTCAAGCAAAGAATCATGTATTTACAGCATCTGATTCTTCAATTAAGTTTGATGGATTTATGATGATTTATGTTTCAGCAGATGATGAGGCAGAGTCAAAGACACATCCATTATCAAAGCTTACAGAAGATACAAAGCTTGGATTTAATTCTTTTGAGGAAAAGCAGCATTTTACACAGCCAGCGCCTCATTTTACAGAAGCATCTCTTGTAAAGACATTGGAAGAGCTTGGAATTGGTAGACCATCTACCTATTCACCTACCATTACAACTCTTTTAAAGCGTCATTATATTACCAAAGAGGCTAAAAACCTTTTTGTTACAGAGCTTGGCGAAGTAGTCAATTCAATTATGGAGGCTTCATTCCCTATAATTGTTGATGATAAATTTACTGCAAACTTGGAATTACTGCTTGACGGTGTTGAAGAGGGAACAGTTGAATGGAAATCAGTTGTAAGAAACTTCTACCCAGACCTTGAAAAGGCAGTTGAAGTGGCAGAAGAGGAACTTGCAAAAGTTGAGATTCATGATGAAGTTACTGATGTTATCTGCGAAGAGTGCGGAAGAAACATGGTAATTAAGTTTGGGCCTCATGGAAAATTCTTAGCTTGTCCAGGATTTCCAGAATGTAGAAATACAAAACCATTCCTTGAAAAGATAGGAGTGCCATGCCCTAAGTGCGGCGGCGATGTAGTTATTAGAAAGTCTCAAAAGGGAAGAAAATTCTTCGGATGTGCAAATCATCCTGAGTGTGACTTTATTAGCTGGTCAAAGCCAACCACTGAGAAGTGTCCAAAGTGTGGAACTTATATGGTGGAAAAGGGTAATAAACTTGTTTGTGCAAATGATGATTGCAGATTTGTAGAAAATCAGAATAAATAGTAGTAAATTTTCTGAAATTTATTGCGATTTGTTCTAATCGGTGCTATAATTGGTACAAATTTCACATTAGTTCGGGGACGTCAGTTAGATTGATTTGGCACAATACAGTGTTTAGATTCAGGAGGAATACATTTTAAATGAGCGTACAGTTATTAGACAAGACAAGAAAGATTGGAAAACTTCTTCACAATAACAATTCATCAAAGGTTGTTTTCAACGACATTTGCTCTGTACTTACAGAGATTTTGGATTCTTCAGTACTTGTTATTTCTAAGAAGGGTAAGGTCCTTGGACTTTCACACTTACCAAACACAACAGAAATCGGTGAGTTAATCGTTGACGAGGTTGGCGGATTTATTGATCCACTTTTAAACGAGAGATTACTTTCAATTCTTTCAACAAAGGAAAATGTTAACTTAAAGACATTAGGTTTTGAAAAGTCTGATATTGATATGTACTCAGCAATCATCGCACCAATTGATATAGCTGGTGAAAGACTTGGAACACTTTTTGTATACAGATTCGATAAGCAGTACGATATCGATGACATCATCCTTACAGAGTACGGTACAACAGTAGTAGGACTTGAGATGATGCGTTCAGTAAACGAAGAGTCTGCAGAAGAGAACAGAAAGCTCCAGGTTGTTAAGAGTGCTATTTCTACACTTTCATACTCAGAGCTTGAAGCTATCATCCATATCTTTGATGAGCTTGATGGAAACGAAGGCGTTCTCGTTGCTTCAAAGATTGCTGACAGAGTTGGTATAACAAGATCAGTTATCGTAAATGCTCTTCGTAAGTTTGAGTCAGCTGGTGTAATTGAATCTCGTTCATCTGGTATGAAGGGTACATACATCAAGGTTCTCAACGATGTAGTATTTGACGAGCTTAACGAAATCAAGAAAAATAAATAATTAGGATTTTATTTTTAAAGGGACTTACATTTGTAGGTCCCTTTTTTGTTATAATTCATAACTTAAACACAAAATTATTTTATGATGAAAGTGATTATAAGATGGAGATTTGTATTCTATATTTCCACAATATTCGCGAAATACAACACTATTAATGGCAATTGAGTAAATGAATGAAGGACACTATTTCTTGTGTTTAGATTTTATAAAATATACTACATGATGTAAAAAAGCCTTGTGTTTTTTTACATATAATTTATAATTAAATTAGTCTAGGAGGATTGTATATATGATTAGTTCAGATGCATTTGGATATATCAACTTACTTGATAATACAGCAGATGTGAGCTGGCAGCGCCAGACACTTATTATGAATAACATTGCAAACGCTACAACTCCTGGTTATAAGAGACAGGATATAGAGTTTGAGAGTGTTCTTAGAAAAGAACTTATCAATACTCATGAGCGTTCCTTGGAAAGAGCGGTTAATGTCTTAGACGATGATGGAAATCATGTTGATGGCATTGAATATACAGATTACGAGAATTATTCTTACAGACTTGATGGCAACAATGTTGACATGGACACAGAAAACGTAGAGCTTGCTTCTGAACAAATCAGATATCAAACTCTTACAACTAGTGTCAACAACGAAGTTGGACGTTTCAAGTCAGTTATTTCATAAGCATGATTGTTAAATAAACGGAGGAAAGGCTATGGGATTATTTCAACCTTTTGACATTGCTGCATCAGGTATGACAGCACAGCGTTTCAGAATGGATGTTATCGCTGAAAATATTGCAAATGTCAACACCACTCGTACAGAGAATGGTGGCCCTTACACACGTAAAATAGTTACATTTCAGGAAAAACAGTTAAAGGCAGGCACTCCTTCTTTTAGAAATATTCTCAAAGAGAGTACAGCTGCATACAATGGAAATGGTGTAAAGGTTTCGAAGGTATCTGAGGATACAGAGACAGACTACATCATGGAGTACGATCCATCTCATCCAGATGCTGACGAAAATGGATACGTTCGCTATCCAAATGTAAACACTGTTACAGAGATGACTAACCTTATCGATGCCAGCCGTGCATACGAAGCAAATACCACTGCATTCCAGGCTATTAAGTCAATGGCGACAAGCGGTATTTCAATTGGACAGGGATGATATTAAAGGAGAATTAAATGGACGTTAGTTCTATTCAGAGTTTATATGGCGCAACGCCAGTTACATCAAGCGAAACAAAAGTAAACGCAGATACAGGATTTCAAAGCATGCTTAATTCTGTTATGAGCTTATTAGAGGATACAAACTCACAGATTCAACAGGCTCATAAAGAAGAAGTTGCGTTTCAGCTTGGTGAGACAGACAACACTCATGATTTGATGATTGCAGAGCAGAAGGCAAACATTGCATTACAGTATACTGTAGCAGTTCGTGATAGAGTGCTTGAGGCTTATCAGCAGATTATGCAGATGCAGGTCTAATTAGGTATTATTAAAGGGAGAACAATATGCCAGAACAAATTCAAGCTATCATTAATCGAATACTTGAATGGTGGAGAAAGTTTACTAGAAGACAGCAGGTGTTGATAGTATCAATTACTGCTGTTGTTATTGTGTCATTTATAATATTAGGAGTGATTATTTCTCGTCCTACTATGGTTCAGTTAATCCAGTGTGAGGACGGAGTGCAGGCAGCATCGGTTAAGCAACTCCTTGACGACGAAGGAATCGCATACGAGACAAGTGAGGATGGCTTTACTTTCTATATTGAGGACAAGGATAAAGCTAATGCCAATGTTTTACTTGGATCTAATGACATTCCTAGTTCAGGATACTCTATCAACGATGTTGTAGACGGAAGCTTTTCTACAACCGAGGCTGACAAACAAAAGAAATATAAGCTTTATCTTGAAAATCAGTTTGAGGAAATGTTGGAGTCTCAGACTGCTGTTAATTCTGCAACAGTTATTCTTACTATTCCTGAGCAGGATGGAACAATTCTTGCTAGAGAAGCAGATTCATACGCCAATGTTACACTTGATTTAAATTCACAGATTTCAGGAGATACAGCTGCTGGCTTAGCTAGAGCGCTTGCTGTCAATCTTGGAAATGATGATACAGAGAATATCTTTATCATGGATACAAATGGTAATGTTTTATTCTCCGGTGGTGACGCAGTTTCAGCTGCAGGAAATGCTAGCGCAAATCAGGATGTTCGAGAGAGAGCTAGCAATGAAATCGTAGATAGAGTGCACACTGTTTTGGAAGGTACAAACCTTTATGATGATATTTCTGTAGGCGTTAATCTTTCAATGAATTTCGATGAAAACAGTTATGTTACTTACGATTATTCTGTAGATGAAGGTCGTACAGAAGGCTATTTAGATAGTGAGTCAGGTTCAAACTCAACTAACACATCAGGTGCTGGTGGCGTGCCTGGTACAGATTCAAATGACGACGATACTACTTATGTAATCGAGGATGGTACTGAGTCTGAAAGCACAACAGAAGAATTTTACAAGGATTATCTTCCAGATGAAACCATCACAAATCACACAGATGAAATGGGTAAGAGAGAGCTTGATAATTCTTCAATTTCTGTTACCTGTAAAACATATGCAATCTACAATCAGGACAAGATGGAAGACGACGGTACTCTCGAGGAATTGGGACAGACATTTGACGAATTTGTAAAAGAAAATTCTGATCCAGTTCAGCTTGAGGTTACAGATGATATTGTGGAAGTAGTTGCACAGGCTACAGGATTCCCTACATCAAGCGTTAAAATCGTAGCTTACGAGATTCCAATGTTCCAGTATTCTGAGGGTTCAGGAATTGGTCTTACAGATATCCTTCAGATTGTACTTGCAGCACTTATCTTCTTAATGCTTGGCTTCGTTGTATTCAGAAGCATTCGTACAGAAGAAGAGGAGCCTGTGGAGCAGGAGCTTACAATTGATGATTTGATTGCTTCTACACAGGAAGAGGAAGAAGAGCTTGAGGATATCGGTTATACAGAGAAGTCCGAAGCTCGAATATTAATAGAAAAATTCGTAGACGAAAAACCAGAGGCTGTAGCACAGCTTTTGAGAAATTGGCTAAACGAGGATTGGGGATAAGCTATGGCTACTGAAGATTTAAATGGCGTACAAAAAGCGGCTATACTTCTCATCGCTCTTGGTCCGGAGAAGTCTGCTCAGATATTTAAACATCTCAAGGAAGAGGAAATCGAAGAATTAACACTTGAGATTGCTAATACCAGGAGCATTTCTCCTGCCTTGAAGGAAGAAGTTATAGAAGAGTTCTATCAGGTTTGTCTTGCACAGCAATATATCGCAGAAGGTGGTATTGGCTACGCAAAAGAGCTTTTGGAAAAGGCTCTTGGCGACGACAGGGCTCAGGACGTTATCACAAAGCTTACTGCATCTTTGCAGGTTCGACCATTCGAGTTCATTCGAAAGACCGAGCCTTCTCAGGTGTTGAACTTCATACAGGACGAACATCCACAGACAATTGCTATGATTTTGTCATATCTGTCTGCTGGTCAGGCATCCCTTATTATCGGTGCTTTGCCTCCAGAAAAGCAGGCTGATGTTGCAAAGCGTATTGCTATGATGGATAGAACTAGTCCTGAAGTTATTAAAGAGGTTGAGCGAGTGCTTGAAAGAAAGCTTTCTTCACTTATCAATCAGGATTACACTATCGCCGGCGGTGTAGATGCGGTAGTAAACATTTTGAATACAGTAGACCGTGGTACAGAAAAGCGTATCATGGAGTCTCTGGAAATCGAAGAGCCAGAGCTTGCTGAAGAAATCAGAAAGAAGATGTTCGTATTCGAGGATATCTTGCTTCTTGATGATAGAGCTATTCAGCGTGTTCTTAGAGATGTTGATAACTCTGATCTTGGTGTGGCTCTTAAGGGAGCAAATGATGAGGTTCAGGCGGCTATATTCAAGAACCTTTCTTCTCGTCTTGCTGCAATGATTAGGGAAGATATGGAATTCATGGGTCCTGTACGTATGAAAGATGTAGAGGAAGCGCAGCAGAAGATTGTAGGTATAATCAGAAAGCTGGAGGATTCCGCAGAAATTGTAATTTCAAGAGGTGGAGGAGACGAGCTTGTTGTCTAGTAACAATGTCATTTACGGCTTCCAGGTTGCGCCTAATCTTCCAGATGAGGAAGGCGAAACTGATCAGCTTGTTATTGACTCAAATGAATTGGCTAAGCAGCTGATTCTTAAACAAGAAAGAGAATACAAAGCGAAGCTTCTCGAAGAAGAGCGAGAGCGTCGTTTAGCAGCTATGCGTGAAGCTGGCGAGGAAATTCCTGATGGAATGGATGCTGATGAGTTCTTAGGTTTAGCTGATACTATCATGCAAAAGGATGAGCCGGATGTATCTGCTCAGGTAGAAGAGCTTTTAGAAGACGCCAGAAATCAAGCGCAGGCTATTATTGATGATGCTAACGCCCAGGCACAGGAGATTCTCAATGCAGCTCAGCTTAATGCTGATGCTATGAAAAATCTTGCTCGTCAGGATGGCGAGAAAGAAGGATACAACGAAGGTACTCAAAGAGCAGCGTTGGAGCTTCAGGATGCTCAGCAACAAATGAGAGCAGAGGTTGAACGTGTACAAAATGAATATATGGAGCGTCAGCTTCAAATGGAGCGCGAAATCGTTGAAATGTGCCTTCCAGTATTTGAGCATGTGTTTGCTGCAGAGTTATCAGGTCGAAAGGATGTAATATATCATCTTTTAGATCATTGTATTATGAAAATTGAGCGTACTGGCCAGATGCAAATCAAGGTCAGTGATGCAAATGCAGAATATATAAAGAGCAAAAAAGATGAGATTCAAGGAAAGGTAGGAGCTGAGGTAGGACTTGATATTATCGCAGATCCCCTTTTGAATGATGACCAGTGTATTATCGAGACTGATGGTGGAATATTTGACTGCAGTATCGATACCGAACTGGAAAATCTTATTAGAGAGATAAAAGCCTTGAACTAAGGAGAATGATTTGGACCAAAATTCACTAATGCAGCTTGTTGAAAAGGATTATTTTAAATCTCTCGGCAAGGTGGTTAAAGTAGTTGGACTTACAATTGAATCAGTTGGACCTGAGGCCAAGCTACGTGATTTATGTGAAATCATTGTAGAAGGCTCTGAGGAAAGAATAAAAGCAGAGGTTGTCGGTTTTAAAGATAAACGTCTGCTTTTGATGCCTTATGAGAATGTAGAGGGAATCGGTGTAGGATGTATGGTTGAAAATACCGGGCATCCTCTGGAGGTTGCTGTTGGAAATGAGTTATTAGGCCATTTGGTTGATGGACTTGGAGTGCCATCGGATGTGGATGATTTAACTCAGTTTGACAACATGGTTAATTATCCTGCAGAAGCTGATCCACCAGATCCAATGTCTCGTGTAATTATAAAGGAGCCTTTGTCTTTAGGGGTCAAGGCTGTTGATGGCCTGATTACTGTAGGTAAGGGACAGAGAATTGGCATTTTTGCTGGCTCAGGTGTTGGTAAATCTACACTTATGGGTATGTTCGCTAGAAATACAAAGGCTGAAATAAATGTTATCGCTCTTATTGGAGAGCGTGGACGAGAGGTTAGAGAATTCGTAGAAAATGATTTGGGCCCAGAAGGCATGGCTCGTTCCGTAGTAGTTTGTGCTACCTCTGATAAGCCAGCCCTAATCAGAAAGAAGGCTGCATTGACAGCTACAGCAATTGCTGAATACTTTAGAGACCAGGGAAAAGACGTCCTTCTTATGATGGATTCACTGACTCGTTTTTCTATGGCGCAAAGAGAAATCGGCCTTGCATCAGGTGAGCCTCCTGTTACACGAGGATATCCACCTTCAGTATATTCGGAAATGCCTCGTCTTTTGGAGAGAGCAGGCAATTCTGCTGTTGGTTCAATTACAGGTCTTTATACCGTACTTGTTGATGGTGATGATTTCAACGAACCTATCACTGATACAGCCCGTTCAATTTTGGATGGACATATTATGCTTAACAGAAAGTTGGCTCAAAAGAATCATTACCCAGCTATTGATGTGCTGCAGTCTATTTCCAGAGTTATGTCTGCTGTAGCTACACCAGAGCATAAGGCTGTGGCAGGTAAGCTTAAAAATGTTCTTGCTACCTATCAGGAAGCAGAAGATTTGATAAATATTGGCGCTTACAAAAATGGTTCAAACAAATCTATTGATTATGCTATTAAAAAGATTGATGCTGTTAACGAATTCTTGTTACAGCAGACACACGATAGATTTGAGTATGATGATATTATTGAGCAAATGACAGCTATATTCCAGGATTAATAAGGAGTGAATTATGGCGAAGTTTGTTTACAGAATGCAAAACATTCTAGAGCTAAAACAGAAAATCGAAGAACAAGAGAAAGCTAATTTTGGAATGGCTACTGCCAGGTTCAACGAAGAGCAGCAAAAGCTGCGAGAGTTGATGATTAAGCAGGCAGGCTATGAAAGACAGCTAAAAGAGCTTTCTATTGGTGATATTGATATTAGTAAAATCAAAACCTGCAAAAATGCAATTTCTTCGATGAAGGTTGCCCTTCGTGATCAAATGATAGAGCTTTCAAAGGCCCAAAAAGCAATGGAAGTTGCTAGAAAAAAGCTTAATGAAGTTATGATGGAGCGAAAGATGCATGAAAAGCTTAGAGAGCATGCGTTTGAGGAGTTCCTGGATGAGCTTGATTATGAAGAGAGCAAGATTACAGATGAGTTGGTTAGTTATTCATATTTTAATGCAGAGAAAGAGGAAGAGTAAGTTATGGCAGATGTAACAGAAGAAGTAGGAAGCACTACTGAAGAAGATCCAAAGGCTGCAAAGAAAGCTGAAAAAGAAGCAAAAAAGGCTGAGAAACAGGCTAAAAAAGATGCTAAGAATAACGGCGAAGAGGGAGCTGATGATGAGGAAAGCTTAGGTATTGGCGGAAAACTTATCATGGGCTTTGTTGTGCTGTTGATTATTCTAATTTGGCTTGTTATTTTTGCGTTCCTTGTAAAGATGGACGTTGGTGGATTTGGTTCGACAGTGCTATTTCCTGTTTTAAAGGACGTACCATATGTTAATCGAATCTTGCCTGGTATCGAGGAATACATTCCAGCAGAAGAAGATGAATATGCAGCTTATACTACAGTTGAAGAGGCTGTAGATCGAATCAAAGAGCTTGAGGTGGAAATCGAAGAACTCAAAGAAACAGGCACACAAAATAGTGATTATATTGCAGAATTAGAGGCGGCTTCAGCAGAACTTGCTGAATACAAGGCTAACGAGGCAGCATTCGAAGAAACTAAAGAAAAATTTTATGAAGAGGTTGTTTTTTCGGATAATGCACCCGATATAAATGAATATAAGACTTACTATGAGTCTATAGAGCCTGAGAATGCTGAAGCTATCTATAAACAGGTGGTTTCTCAAATCCAAACGGATGAAGAAATCGAAGATTATGTTAAGGCATATTCAAGCATGAAAGCCAAAGATGCAGCTGCCATATTTGATACTATGACAGATGATTTTGACCTTGTATGCGAGATTCTCTCAGCTATGGACGCTAGTACAAGGGCAGATATTTTAGCTGCTATGTCCGAAGAAAATGCAGCTATTATAACCAAGATGATGGAGCCTTAGTCTTATATTTGCAATTTGAAAAGAGAATATAAGAAAGGAGGACAACACATGACAAGTAGCAATGTTTCTAACTTGCTGGTTCAAGTGGGAAATGTCAATGTGGATCTTGTGGATGCTAAAGCAGAGCTTCCAAAATCAGGATTTGGATTTGACAAAACATTGCAGAATGCCATCAAGCCTAGTGATGTACCTGCACCTGCGGATAATTCTAGTCAAGCAGATGTAAGCAACAAATCCTTCAGTGTATCAAAGGAACCAAAGGTTATCAAAGCCGAAGAAAAGCCTGATACAGTAAATGAAGAAGTTGTTGAGAAG
This sequence comes from Pseudobutyrivibrio sp. LB2011, assembly GCF_000701765.1. NCBI lineage: Bacteria > Bacillati > Bacillota > Clostridia > Lachnospirales > Lachnospiraceae > Pseudobutyrivibrio > Pseudobutyrivibrio sp. LB2011. Next base: position 377,264 of record NZ_JNJS01000001.1, read on the forward strand.
GTAAATGAAGCGGTAGACAAAGTTAAGGCGGTCATTGAGGAAGAACTGGATGTTACTGAAGAAGACATTGAAAAAGCAATGGAAACTTTAGGACTTACAGTTATCGATTTATTAAATCCTCAGGATTTAGCTCAGCTTGTGGCTACACTTACAGGCGAGAATGATTCTATCGCTTTAGTAATGAGTGATGAATTTAAAGGTATTCTTGATGTAGTTAATGAACTCACAAATCAGCTATTTGAAGAAACAGGTATTTCCTTTGTTGAGGTAAAAGATATTGTTATTTCTTATGCATCACAGGAAATGATTGATGTGGATGTGCCTAAGGACGAAAGCCTTACCCCGGTTAATCCTGAAGAAGTTCTTGAGGTTGCTGAAGAGATGCCAGAGGAACCAGTGGCAGTCCAGGTTGAAACAACTATTGTTAAGCCTGAGGATAGCTCTGAAAGTACAGATTTTGTATCAGAAGATACAGAACCAAGTCAGCAAATCACATTAAAAGAAAATGTTGATGCAAAGCAGTCTGATTCAGAAGATTCATCTTTTGAACAGCCTAATGCTAAAACTCAAGAAAACGTAGTTTTAAAACAGACTACAAAGCCTTCAGAACCAATTATTCGAAATGATGGAATGATTTTTGGAGAGCCAAGAATCGATATTCAATTCTCACCAGAAGAACAGTTGGTATCACTTCCTACAGGTCAGACAGTTTCATCTGAGGAAATTGTTAACCAGTTAGTTGAACAGGCTAGAATTCTTAATGAGGCAGAATCTACAACAATGGAAATGACTCTTAACCCAGAGGGATTAGGAAAGATTTTCATGGAGGTCACTCAAAAGGGTGATGAAATAACTGCAAGAATTTTCACTGAGAACGATGCAGTTAAACAGGCGCTAGAGTCTCAAATGGCAAATCTTCGTGTAGAGATGACTCAGAATAGTTCCGCTAAGGTTACTTCCATTGAGGTTTCGGTTGGAACACATGAGTTTGAAAAGAATCTTGAAGAAGATGCTAGAAATGAGCAAAGACGTGATGAACAGGCAAATCAGTCAGAAAAACGAAGCAGCAGAATTAATCTTAACAGCATGGATGATTTGACAGGGCTCATGTCAGAAGAAGACATTCTTATAGCTCAGATGATGAAAGATAATGGTAATACATTAGATTTCCAAGCATAACGGGAGGAGGAAATAAATGGCGGAAGATTTATTAGTTGGTGCGCTTACTAATGGGCAGTACAAAAAGACAACTGCTTCAACAGAAGCAACTAAAAGCGAAACTACAAATTCTACTTCAAAAACAGCATCTAAAAACAACGGTACTGAATATAATCAGGAAATGTTTTTAAAGCTTTTGACAGCAGAAATGCAGTATCAGGATCCATTGGAGCCAACAGACAACAGTCAGTACGTTACACAGCTTGCATCATTTACACAGATTGAAACACTCCAGACAGTTAAATCTAGTATGGAAAGCCTTCAGGCCAACAGTATGGTTGGAAAGGTTGTTTCACTTACATCTGATGGTAAAACTGTTGAAGGCAAGGTTGATTTCGTCACAAAAGATGACGATGATGTCATGAAGGTTTCTGTTAATGGAAATTTGTATGACATGTCTAAAATCGATTCTGTTGTTGATGAGGAGTACTACACTGCTAAGTATCTTTCAAGTCTTTTGACAGATGCTATCAATGCGCTTCCAAAGGTAGAGGAAGTTACTCTTAAGGACGAAGAGAAGATTGCTACAGCAACTGGTTACGTCAACGCAATGGATGCATATAGCCTTTCATTTGTTAACGAAGACTTAATCAAAAAATACAACGAAGTAGTTTCACAGTTTGAAAAACTAAAATCTGCAAAAGAAGCTGCCGATAAAGAAAGTGAAGAGGCGGCAGTAGAAGAAGCTTAATTAGGAGGGATAAAATGAGCAATTTAAATATTAATCCAAATTTCACCTCCATTGAGCAGGTAGCTGGAACATATCTTAATCCAGCTCAAGAGTCCAGACCACTGGGCAACCTTAACGGTGCATCCTTTGAGGATATTTTTAAGCAGAAGCTTGAAAGCGCTTCAGAGCTTAAGTTTTCAAAGCATGCCACTCAGAGACTTGATGATAGAAATATTAAGCTTTCTGAGGAACAATCCCTTAGACTTGAAGAAGGCGTACAGAAAGCCTCAGAAAAGGGAATTACTGATTCTTTAGTATTAGTTGATACATTGGCATTTATCGTTAATGTACCTAATCAAACCGTAGTTACAGCTATGGATCAGACTGAATCAGACGAAAACATTTTTACAAATATTGACGGTGCTGTTATAGTTTAGCTGGACCTTATGGAAGCTAATTGTTCCCGACTGACAGAAGGAACAAACAGTCACCTCAATAGCATTATGCTTTGAGGAGGTCATTCATTATGATGAGATCACTTTTCTCTGGTGTTGCAGGTCTTAAGACACACCAGACAAAGATGGATGTTATTGGTAATAACATCTCCAACGTAAACACAGTTGCGTTCAAATCATCTTCAACCACTTTTTCTGATATTATGTATCAGACAACTTCACAGGCATCAGGCGCCACAGAAAACCGTGGTGGTACAAATGCTAAGCAGATAGGTCTTGGTGTTACTAATGGAGCTACAAAGATTTCCATTACTTCATCAGGTGCTGCTCAGTCTACTGGTGATGCTCTTGATATCAGACTTTCTGATACAAACTCAACAAATTTCTTTATCGTTAATAACGGTTCTGAAAACGTATTTACAAGAGCTGGCTCATTCTATATCGATGGTAATGGTAACCTTGCTATGACAACAACAGGTTATCTTGTAATGGGATGGCAGACAGATACTTCTAGTGGAACTCCTGTTGTTATTCAGGATACAGTTTCTCCACTTAGGGTTATGGCTGCTGAGAATCTTACAAGTGCACCAGAAGCAACAACACAGGCTAACTTCAGCGGTGTAATCGATAAGAATGATACACAGTTTAGCTCTACAAATGGTTATGTTCGTTCATTTACTATCTATGATAACCTTGGTTATTCTTACACAGCTAAGTTCTCATTTAAGCTTGTAAATGGAACAACAGGCGAATACACTGTAGAGCTTACTAACTTATACGATCAGGATAATAACGATTTGCTTGCAAAATATGTAGCTGGTGGCGGAAACAAGTCAGATATTTTTGGTACTACAAACCCTGTAGATCATACATATTCAGCTGCAGATGGTAGTAATTACACATTCGGTAATACAACTACTGGTGATTTAGCTCTTTATGTAAATGGAGATACAACTGTTCCATATCTTTACGATGCAGCTTCTCAGACATTTAGCAATGGAACAACATCAATTCCTTTGGCATCTGCAGTAGCAGGTTTGTCAGCTGATGACACTGTTACAGGAGTTGCTTATGCAAGTGATTCTACACTTACTATTACAACAACTACTATAAGCTATGACCTTAAGTTTGATACAAGCAAAGGTAATCTTACATTTGCAGGAGAAGATGGACAGACACAGCTTGTGATGAATACTTCATTATTGGGCCCTAATACAGATGATGCTGCATTGTCTAACATCACAATTGATTTTTCGTTACTTACAATGTATGACAATGGCGGAACATCCACAGCGGTAGGTAATAGAGGCACAACAACAGATGCTTCTAATGGAGCAGGTAAGAAGCTTGGTACAATGACAGGTCTTTCTGTTTCAAGCAATGGTGAAATTTATGGTTCATATAGCAATGGTAATACAGTTCTTTTAGGACAGATTCCAGTAGCACAGTTTGCTAATGCATCTGGTCTTGAGGAAATGGGAGATAACTGCTATAAGACAACACTTAACTCAGGCGAGTTCGATGGTATTGGACTTGTAGTTTCAGCTGATGGTTCTGCAATGAACACAGGACAGCTTGAAATGTCTAACGTTGATTTGTCTGCAGAGTTTACTGATATGATTACTACACAGCGTGGTTTCCAGGCAAACTCACGTATTATCACAGTATCAGACACAATGCTTGAGGAACTTATTAATCTTAAGCGTTAATAATTTATAGTCTCTAAAAGCCAAGTCGTTAAGGCTTGGCTTTTTTTGCTGAAAATCTAAAAATTCTGTGAAGAAACTATATTTTGTGGTTTGGACATGGAAAAAACACAATAATATGAGACGATTTTACTGATAAAAGTAGACAATAATTTATAAATCTAGTAAAATAATCACAAAAGTGTATACCGTGTATTTCTATACATTTTACTAGTTTTTACTCAATTTTTTATAGGATGGTGATTGCTTTGGATATAGCTTCTTTAGCTGGTTTAGTACTCGGTGTCGTAATGGTTATCTTCGGTATCGTGTCTTCTGGTGGTGTCGCAGCCATGGCAAACTTCATAGATGTTCCATCAGTTATTATTACTATCGGTGGTTCTTTGTCCTCTTGTATGGCATGTAACAAAATGCCAGACTTTATCGGAGGACTTAAAGGTATCACACTAGCTATCAACGAACCAAAGGTTGGTAGCCCAGCTGATAGCATATCTCAGATTATAAATCTTGCGAATATTTCCAGAAAAGAAGGTATATTGGCACTTGAAGAAGCTGCCAATGGAATAGAAGATGAATTCCTTAAAAAGGGAATTAATCTGGTTGTAGATGGTACTGATCCTGAATTGGTTCGTGCTATTCTTGAAACTGATTTGGACTGTATGGAGGATAGACATAAAGTAACTATTAACTTCTGGTCTAAATGGGGTGAAATGGGACCTGCCTGGGGAATGATTGGTACACTGGTTGGTCTGGTAAACATGTTAAAGAACCTTGAGGATGCATCAACAATCGGTCCTAACATGGCGGTTGCGTTGCTTACAACTTTGTACGGTTCGCTGATTGCAAACTGGCTTACAGGCCCAGTTGGTACAAAGCTTGGTGTTAATCATTCTCTCGAGGTTATGACAAAGAGTATTACTGTGGAAGGCTTACTTTCAATTCAAGCCGGTGAAAACCCACGTGTAATAGAAGAAAAGCTTAAATCCTTCTTGCCACCTGCATCTCGTGGTGCTATCGGCGAAGGCGAAGGAGGAGGTGAGGGCTAATGGCAAAGAAGCAAAAGCAAGAGGAAGCTCCTGCTGGTTCTCCTGCCTGGATGGCCACCTTCTCAGACTTGATGAACTTGCTACTATGTTTCTTCGTATTACTTTTCTCTATGTCTAGTACAGATACAGAAAAGTTTCAGGAAGTTATTGCAAGTATTCAGTCTAGCTTTAGTATTTTTTCTCAGGGCGGCACCTCAATTGGTGAGGGCCAGATGATATCATCAGGTATCAGTCAGCTTGAGATGTTTGACGACTATTTCAATAGTGTTCATGATGGTGATGATGAACAGTATGAAAAAGAAGGCGCAAGTGAAAATGAAAACGAGGGAGAACAATCAGAGGACGGCTCCGCTACAAATGAAGGGGATGTTAGTTCTAATGGAGTTTCTGTAGAGGAAGCTCAGGAAGCCCTTGAACAAGCTGGTGCAGGCGAAAGCGAATCGATCGCAGAAGAAATCGAGTCTCAGCTTAGTGAATATGGTCTTCAAGACCAGGTAGAAGTAGATTTTAATGCAAACTATGTAATGATTACCATCAATGGTGCGTTACTGTTTGATTCAGGTAAGGCAGTTCTTACAGATGATGCCCTTACTATTGTAGATAATCTTTCAAAGATACTCGCTCAGTATGATAACAATATCATCGAGGTAGAAGGTCATACAGATAATGTTCCAATGTCATCTGGAACTTATGAAAACAATGATGTGCTTTCAATGTATCGTGCACTTTATGTTGCAGATAGAATCAGAGAAGTCACAGATTTGAATCCAGCATACATCAAATCAGCTGGACGAGGAGAGTATGTACCTATTGCTGACAACAGTACAGCAGAAGGACGCGCTAGAAATAGACGCGTTGAAATCAAAATATATAATTCATACTCGTCAGATATAGCCGAGTAGAAAGGCAAATCATGAAAAAGAATTTGATTACAGTAATTATACTGGCACTTGTTGTTGTGAATCTTGTTCTTACAGCGGTTCTTACAATTACTATTATTCCTGAGACACAAAAGGCCAATGAGCTGATCACAAAGGTGTGCTCTGCAATCGATTTGGATTTGCAAGCAGGAGATACAGCTGGATCTCTTAGTATTGATGTGGCTGATATGGTAGATTATCCTGTTAATGGTGGTGAGACACTTACAATCAACCTTGTTGATGGATATGCAGTGCTTGGTATATCATTATCACTTGACAGCACAAACGAAGATTACGCTACTTATGCAGCTGATGGAACTTTAACAGCCCAGGATAATATCATTAGTGATAAAATAAATTCAGTTATCAAAAAGCATACAGTTCAGGAAATGATAGATAATGAAGATGAAATCAAAGAAGAGATTCTTGAAGAGCTTCAGACTCTATTTAAATCTTCATTTATCGTTAGAGTGAACTTCTCTAGTGCTACTTATCAGAAACAGTAATCTGTAAGTAGAAATTATTGGGACGAATGGTGGTGAGAAAGCTTGGGAGACGTTCTTTCACAAAACGAAATAGATAATCTGCTTAATGCGTTGACCAGCGGTGAGCTTGACGCCGAGGAGATTAAAAATAATAAAGAAAAACCGGTAAAGAACTACGATTTTGCTAGACCTTCTAAGTTTTCTAAGGAACACCTTAGAACAATGGAAATTATTTTTGAGCATTATGGCAGATTGTTATCTACAAACTTGCCTATATTCCTCAGAAAGAATATACAGGTAGAGGTTATGAACTCGGAAGCTGTTACATACATGGAGTTTTCAAATTCTCTATCAAATCCAGTTCTTTTAGGTATTGTAGATTTTTCTCCCCTTGAGGGAAATATTATCGTAGAAATGGCTTCTAATCTTGGCTTTGCCATGGTAGACAGAATGCTTGGCGGAGAGGGCGAACCTCTTGATAAGATTAGAGACTTTTCAGAAATAGAGCTTCTCATTATTGAGAGAGTAATGACATCATGCGTAGACTTGCTTAGGGAACCATGGGAAAACGTTTTGGATGTACATCCAAGACTTGAGCGAATTGAAACAAACTCACAGTTTGCTCAGATTATATCCCCTTCAGAGATGATTGCTATTGTTACAGTCAATATTAAAATTGGCGATGTAGAAGGTCTTATGAATATTTGTTTACCTTTTATTACATTAGAGCCAGTTATGGACAAATTGAACACAAAGTTCTGGTATAGTAGTCAGAAGGAGAAAACAGGTGAAAGCTATTCAGATGCTGTGGAAGCTTTAATTAATCACGCTAAGATACCTGTAAAGGCAGTTCTTGGCAACAGCACAATTACCGTTGCGGATTTTTCACAGCTTCAGGTTGGAGATATAGTCAGACTTGATACAAAAGTCGACGATGAGTTGGATGTTTTCGTGGGAGATATTAAGAAGTTCCAAGCCCTTCCGGGAGCATCAGGCAAAGATTATGCGGTTAGAGTGACACAAATTATAAGGGAGGAACAGTAGAATGGGCGATGGTGTATTATCACAGGATGAGATAAATGCACTACTTAGTGGCGGAATCCCCGATGCCCCTGCTGGCGAGCCATCATCTGGTGGCGGAGAGCTTTCAGAGCAGGAAATTGATACAATCGGTGAAGTTGCCAACATAAGCATGGGAAGTGCGGCCACAACTTTATTTTCTCTTGTTAATCAAAAGGTTGAGATTTCAACACCAGTTGTTAGCGAAACAAACTGGCAGGAATTAGCATCTGGTTACGACAACTCTTGTGTAGTTGTTCGTATTGGATATACAAAGGGTATTGATGGTAGCAACGTTCTTGTATTAAAAGAAAATGATGTTAAAGTCATTACCGACCTGATGATGGGCGGAGATGGAACCAATACAGATGGTGAAATTTCTGATCTTCATTTATCAGCTATTTCAGAGGCGATGAATCAGATGATGGGAGCTAGTGCAACCTCACTTTCATCAATGCTGAACAAAATGGTAGATATTTCACCACCAACAGCGCAGCTTACAGATTTAGCTACGATAGACGGTGGAGAGATAGACGAATTCTTGAAACACAATTTCGTAAGAATTGCGTTCAAGATGGAAATTGGAACATTGGTAGACAGTGAGATGATGCAGTTGTATCCAATCTCACTTGCCAAGGAAATGTGTGGTTCTGTTCTGAACAATATGGAATCTGATTCCAATTCGACAGTTGATGACGGTGTTGCAGAAGCTGCACCAGCACCTGCTCCAGAACCAGCACCTGCTCCACAGGCTGCACCTCAAATGCAGGCACCACCTCAGATGGACCCAAATATGATGCAGGGACAGCCAATGCAGGGACAACCTATGATGCCATATATGTACGCTCCTGGACCTCAGGTAAATGTACAACCGGCACAGTTTACTCCGTTTGGACCAGGCTTTGCAGCTCAGTTCGCACAGGAGAATATCGACTTGATTCTTGACGTTCCTTTGGAAGTTACAGTAGAATTAGGTCGTACAAACAAAACAATCCAAGATATTTTGGATTTTGCACCAGGTACCATCATCGAGCTTAATAAAATAGCCGGTGAACCAATAGATGTACTTGTTAATGGCAAGTATGTGGCAAAAGGCGAGGTAGTAGTTATCGAAGAGTCTTTTGGCGTACGAATAACAGAAATTATCAAAGAATAAATATATTTAAGGAGATGAAGACATGGCAAAAAACATTTTAATCTGTGATGACGCTGCTTTCATGAGAATGATGATTAAGGACATTCTCACAAAGAATGGCTACAACGTAGTCGGAGAGGCTGAGAACGGAAAGATTGCTGTTGAAAAGTATTCAGAGCTTTCTCCAGATCTCGTTCTTCTTGACATCACAATGCCAGAAATGGATGGCATCGGGGCTCTTAAGGCTATCAAGGAAAAGGATCCTAATGCATGCGTTATCATGTGCTCTGCAATGGGACAGCAGGCAATGGTTATCGAGGCTATTCAGTCTGGTGCCAAGGATTTCATCGTTAAGCCATTCCAGGCTGAGCGTGTTCTTGAGGCTGTTAAGAAGGTTATCGGTTAATCATGCTATTTCTTTCAGCGGTTGGAGAGAGCATCTTTCAATTGATTTTTGCTTTAGTGGTATTCGTAGGAGTGCTTGCACTTACTGCGTTTGTCACTAAGTGGATTGCAGGTTATCAAAAGTCCCAGGGGCTCAATAGAAATCTTGAGATTGTAGAGGGCATCAGACTTGCAACCAATAAATATGTTCAGATTATTAGGGCAGGTGAGGATAGATATTTCGTAGTTGCAGTTGGCAAAGACGAAGTTACCCTTTTAGGGGAATTATCCTCATCTGAACTTAAAGAACTGGATACTACTGATACATCTGTACAGATGCCGGTAGATTTTAAATCGATTTTAGATAATCTTTCAAGAAAGAAAAATTAACTGATTGGGCAGAATGTTATGAGTAAATTCAAGAAGGCGTACGTAATCTTTAGCTTGGTCATCACAGCTATGGTTGGTTGTTACGCCCTTTTTATGAGTAGTACAACTGTACATGCAACTGAATATAGTGCAGAATATGGGGCAGACAATGAGGATTACGGTGCAACAGATAATGCACCAAATGCTTCAGACGAGGTTGTTGGAGGCGGAGGATTTACGCTTAGCTTTGATGGCGAAGATGGAAACTTTACGGCTACTCTTAGAATGCTGTTAGTTCTTACAATCATTACGTTATCCCCTTCGATTCTGATAATGCTAACATCCTTTACCAGATGCGTAATTGTTTTACATTTTGTCCGCGCTGCTATTGGAACCAATACAGCGCCTCCAAATCAGATATTGATTGGGTTGGCGTTGTTTTTAACTTTGTTCATTATGTCGCCAGTGCTTACACAGATTAAGACAGAAGCGATTGATCCATTTGATGCAGGCGAAATCACTCAGGACGAAGCAATAGACAATGCAATTGCACCTGTTAGGGAGTTCATGTATGGTCAGACACAGACAAAGGATTTGGATTTGTTCTGTGATATTGCTGGCATTTCGTATGAAGTAGATGACTACGATTCTGTACCATTTACTGTCGTTGTTCCAGCTTTTATTTTATCTGAGCTTAGAACAGCTTTTATTATTGGATTTCTAATTTATGTTCCATTCATTGTTATAGATATGGTTGTTGCATCTGTACTTATGTCAATGGGTATGATGATGCTTCCACCTACCACAATATCGCTACCTTTCAAGATATTGTTGTTTATATTGGTAGATGGATGGAATCTTGTTATTGGCGGGTTAGTCAAGACATTCTATTAGAATTATTAAGGAGAGAATAGGTTATGACTGAAGGACAGGTCTTGGACATTATCAGGAATGCTATATACATTCTTCTGATTACATCATTACCACTTTTACTAGTGTCTCTAGTAATCGGTCTTATAATCAGTATTTTTCAAACGGTCACATCTATTCAAGAGCAGACTCTCACCTTTATTCCGAAGATAGTAGGAGTATTTGCTGCGCTTATGTTTTTCGGCCCATGGATGCTTACAGTTTTGACGGAGTATATCACACAATTATGGGCTAATTTTAGTATTTACTTAGGCTAGATGGATGTTTAGTATTGATTTTACATTACAAAATTTTGAATACTTTTTATTGCTCCTTACCCGCATATCCATGTTTGTAGTAGTGGCGCCTTTTTTCAACACAAGTAATACGCCGGCCAGAGTAAAAATTGGTTTTTCGGCACTTGTTTCACTGCTTCTTTATTTCGTAGTTGATTTTAGCGCCTTGGATTATTCTACTGTTACAGGATATGCTTTTTTAGTTGTTCAAGAAGCAATAACAGGGCTATTAATTGGATTCAGTACATATTGCTGCAATTTCATTATCCTGTTGGCTGGTAACATGATAGACATGAATATAGGTCTATCTATGGCTCAGGAGTATGATCCAACACTTCAGACAGAGGTTTCTGTTACAGGTACCTTATACAACAATTTCATTATGATTTTTCTTGTATTGTCTGGAATGCATAGATATATCTTTAAGACATTTTGTGATGCGTACACACTGATTCCAATTGGTGGAACAATTTTTAGATGGGATTCCCTTCTTAGTTCTACCATTATGTTTATTACAGAAATATTTGTAATAGCATTTAGAATTATTCTTCCAGTATTTGCTGTAATTATGATACTTAATGCAATACTTGGAATTATGGTTAAGGTTGCTCCACAGATTCATATGTTTTCTGTTGGTGCACAGCTTAAAATTATCGTTGGTTTTGTAGTATTATTCTTAACAATTTTCCTATTACCAGACGTTGCTGCATTTATTTTCAAAGAAATGAAAAAGATGCAAACTCTATTTATTCAGGGGCTTTATTGATGAGGGATAATTATCAGGTTTTAATTCCATATAATCTTCAATTCTTTGCTCCAGATGGTGAAGGCGGAGAGAAGACTGAACAACCTACCAGTAAAAAGCTTTCTGATGCTAGAAAAGAAGGCAAGGTTGCAAAAAGTAAGGAAATTGTTAATGGTATTGCGTTGCTGGGATTCTTTTTAGGACTAAGGTTGTTCCTTGGATTTGCTGGAACACGTATAGAAGATATATTTGCTTGGATATATGCTATAATACCAGATATAGTAGCTATGAATGGTGATGGTATGACTATTGGCACAATAAGTGGAATATTTAGAATCCTTGTAGCGAAGACTTTTATTGTTCTTTTACCATTTTTAGCTATAGGTTTTGTGACAGGATTTGTTGCTAATCTTGTGCAGGTAGGATGGAAGCCTACTATGAAACCATTGGAACCAAAGCTTAATAAATTTAATCCAGTCAGTGGATTTAAACGTATTTTTTCAAAGCAATCAATTGTTAACCTTTTGATGGCATTGGCAAAGATATTTTTGATAGTTTACATTGCTTATACCAGTATTAAGGATCAGGCTAATAACTTATTTATTTTATATGATGTTGCTTTAAAACAAGCCCTTAGCCTTATTTTCCAGATTATCGTGGATACTGGTATGAAGATTAGTATAGTGTATATAGTTCTTGGCTTTGCTGATTATGCATATCAACGCTGGAAATTCAATGATGATATGAAAATGACCAAGCAAGAAGTCAAAGATGAGTATAAGAATTCCGAGGGAGATCCTCAGATTAAAGGACAGCAGAGACGTAGGATGATGGAAAGCTCGCAAAGGCGTATGATGCAAAATGTGCCTCAGGCTGATGTAGTTATTACAAACCCTACACACTTGGCTGTTGCAATTTTATATGACAATGAAAAGGATGAAGCTCCGAAAGTTGTTGCTAAAGGTGAAGATTATTTAGCAAAACGAATCAAAGAGGTGGCAGCAGAAAATGATGTCCCAATCATGGAAAATAAGCCGCTTGCCAGAGCGCTATATGCAACGGTAGATGTGGATGAGGTTATTCCTCCAGAGCTATATCAGGCTGTTGCTGAAATCCTTGCAATTGTATATACACAGCGAAATAAAGCTGTTTAGAAATAATTATTGAGAAAGGGGGATGCTTATGGATTTAACTGCTTCAGTTAAAAAGGCTGACGTTGGTATTGCATTGTATTTGCTAGCTGCAGTTACATTCTTTGTAATTCCTATCCCCAATTTTATCCTTGATATAATGATTGCTTTCAACATTTCAATAGCACTCATTATATTGATGAATGTATTGTTTGTGCAGGAAGTTTTGGATATGTCATTCTTCCCTACACTTTTGCTTTTTACTACTATTTTTAGAATTTCACTTAACGTTTCATCAACCAGATTGATTCTTTCAACAGGTGATCCAGGAAACGTTGTATCAACATTCGGTAGTTTCGTTGGTGGTAATAACCTTGTCATTGGTGCCATCATTTTCCTTATTTTGATTATCATCCAGTTTATGGTTATCAATAAAGGTTCTGAGCGTGTAGCTGAAGTATCAGCACGATTCACTTTGGACGCTATGCCTGGTAAGCAGATGGCTATCGATGCGGATTTGAACACCGGAGCCATTGATGATGCAGAGGCCAAAAGACGAAGAGACAAGATTCAAGAGGAATCAGCATTCTTCGGAGCTATGGACGGTGCTACAAAGTACGTAAAGGGAGATGCTACAGCAGGTCTTATTATTACAGTTATCAACCTTGCCGGAGGTACAGTACTTGGAATTATGAACCAGGGCCTTCCATTTGCTGAGGCGATTCAGCAATTTGGTATTCTTACAATCGGTGATGGCCTTGTATCGCAGATCCCTTCACTTTTGATATCTCTTTCAACAGGTATTCTTGTTACAAAGGGCTCAAAGGCAGCAGATTTCTCTGGCACTTTGGTAAAGCAGTTATTTGGAATACCAAAGGTTTTATATATTGTCGGTGGAGCTATGGTATTCCTTGGAATAGCTACACCACTTAACTGGGTATTGTTCCTTGCCTTTGGTGCAGCATTTATTATCACAGGATATTCTATTTCAAAGACTCTTGGCGAGGAGGAGATAGAGCAGGAGGTTGCTGCAGAAGAAACAGAGGCAGAGGAAATTCGAAAGCCGGAAAATGTTGTTTCATTGCTTCAGGTTGATCCGATTGAGCTAGAGTTTGGTTACGGTATTATCCCACTTGCGGATGTTAATCAAGGCGGCGATTTGTTGGACCGAGTTGTTATGATTAGGCGACAGATTGCACTTGAATTAGGTACTGTAGTTCCAATTATTCGATTGCGAGATAATATTCAGCTTAATCCAAATCAATACATTATTAAGATTAAGGGTATACAGGTAACAGAAGGAGAAATCCTTTTTGATCATTACATGGCCATGAATCCAGGTTACGTTGAAGAGGAAATCACAGGTATTCCTACTTTTGAGCCTTCATTCCATCTTCCAGCTATTTGGATTACAGAAAGTCAGCGTGAAAGGGCAGAATCACTTGGATACACAGTAGTAGATCCACCATCAATTATTGCTACACACCTGACCGAAGTTATTAGAAGTCATATAGCAGAATTGCTTACTCGCCAGGATGTCCAAAATCTTATTGATAATCTTAAAGAGAGCAATCCAGTTATTGTTGAAGAGCTTATTCCTAAGCTGCTTGGACTTGGTGATGTTCAGAAGGTATTGCAGAATCTTCTTTCAGAAGGAGTTTCAATCAGAGATTTGCTTTCTATTTTCGAAGTATTGGCAGATCATGCAACAACTACTCATGACACAGACGTACTTACTGAGTATGTTCGTCAGGGATTGAAGCGAGCAATATCAGGCAGATATTTTGCACCTAATGAGGTCACTCAAGTAATTACTGTTGATCCTAAGGTTGAGCAGGATATTATGGCATCAATTAAACAGACGGAACAAGGAGCATATCTTACACTTGATCCAGAACGTATTAAAGCAATTATTGCTTCCCTTGAGGAAGAAATCAAAAAACTTGAGGATATGGGAAAAACACCTATTGTTGTTACATCTCCAATAGTTCGAATGTATTTCAAAGGTTTAACACAAGATTATGTAAAGGATCTTATCGTTGTTTCCTACAATGAAATTGATTCAAATGTTGAACTTTCATCTGTAGGCATGGTAACAGGGTAGAATAAATGACTATTAATAAGTATACGGGAAAAACTGAAGAAGAAGCTATGGAAAAGGTCCGCAAGGAGCTTGGAAGTGCGGCTGTCATAATGAATGTAAAAGTGGTAAAGCCTAAAGGACTTGGTGGTCTTTTTAAGGGAAACACATATGAGGTTACAGCGGCTGTAGAAGACGATGGATTCTCTAATGATGCAAAAGCTTTTGCAGTTCCTACTCAGCAAGAACCACAGGTGGAGGCTGCTGCGGAGCCTAAGACAAGCACGTTTGAGGCTGTTGCAGATGATGCAATCAAACTTAAGGACGCTTTTTCTGCTGTAAATGAAGTACTTGAGAAACAGGAAGCTGCAAGTAAAGATTTTGAGCCACTTTTTGATACTGCACCTAGAGCTCAGGTTTTTGAACCTACTTACTCAAAGCCAGTAGGAGCTCGCCCAGTGCAGCCACAGCCAAAGCCAGCAGCACCTACATACAGTGAGCCGGTTCCAAAGCCTACCGTAAAAAGAGAAATGCCACAGAGAACTGCGGTTAATGACTTTGATGATAGCATTCAGGTAAAGCATGGAAATTCAAAGCCATCTATTGACGGCGATAATCATGTATTTGTTAAGATGCTTTACAACGTTCTTCTTGAAAATGAAGTTCAAGAAAAATACATCAATCAAGTCCTTGAGGATATGGATAAGGTACTTCAAACAAGCCATTCTTTAGATAATTTGCTTTCAAATGTATATCAAAAAATGGTTCTGAAGCTTGGCACTCCAACAAAGATTGAGCCAGGAGAGAGAAGACCAAAGGTTGTATTCTTTATTGGACCAACAGGCGTTGGCAAGACTACAACAATCGCTAAAATAGCCTCAAAGTTTAAAGTTGAAGAAGGCAAAAAAGTTGGACTTATCACAGCTGATACATATCGTATGGCTGCGGCAAATCAACTTCAAACTTATGCAAATATTCTCGGTGTTCCTTTAAATGTTATTTACTCTGCTGATGAGCTTCTTGATACAGTAAAAAAGCAGAGCAGAGAATACGAGGACTTGGACGTTATTCTTGTTGATACCATTGGTTTTTCACATAAAAACGAAGAGCAGCGACAGGATACAAAGAAGCTTATAAATGCACTTGATGGTTTCTATGATACAGAAGTATATCTTGTGCTTTCAGCTACAACAAAGCATAGAGATTTAATTGATATTGCCGATTCCTACATGGAATTTGCTGATTTTAACTTGATTTTTACTAAGCTTGACGAAACAAAGTGCCTTGGCAATATTTTCAACATGAAACAATATACAAAGGCTCAGTTATCTTATATTACTGTAGGACAAAATGTACCAGACGACATTGAAATCCTTAACACCCAGAAGCTGGTAAAACAGTTATTGGGAGGAAATTAAATGGATCAAGCTGAAAATTTACGAAATGTTATAAAAGCTCAAAACATACGAAGTGTTGAGAGAACTAAGGTTATTACCATCACATCTGGAAAAGGTGGCGTTGGCAAGTCCAATATGGCAGTTAATCTGGCAGTTCACTTTACACGTATGGGCAAGAGAGTAATCATTCTTGATGCAGACTTTGGCCTTGCAAATGTGGAGGTTATGTTTGGAACCTTGCCTAATTACAATCTGTCAGATGTAATTTTCAAGGGAATGAGCATCCGAGACATTATAACTACAGGCCCAATGGGGATTGGCTTTGTATCAGGAGGTTCAGGAGTTGTGGGTCTAAACAACCTAAATCGTGAACAAATTGCGTTTTTAGTCCACAACCTATCACTTTTAAATGATTTATGTGATATTCTTATAATAGATACAGGTGCGGGGGTTTCAGATCAAGTTCTAGAATTTGTTCTTGCATCCCCAGAAGTGGTTTTAGTATCTACACCAGAACCAAGCTCACTTACAGATTCTTATTCTTTGATGAAGGCGCTATACAAGAGCCCTAAATATTCAAAGGAAGGCACCAATGTTCATTTGGTTGCCAATAAGGTTGAGAGTGAAGCCGAGGCAAATGCGGTCTATACCAAATTGCGTTCAGTGGTTCAAAAGTTCCTGGGGGGAGATTTGGATTATCTAGGATATGTGCCTTACGATAATCAGCTGGAGAAGGCTGTAAGAAATCAAAAGGTAGTATCTCTTGAATATCCATCTTCAAGAGCTGCGAAGAATTTTGAATCATTGGCTGCGAAGCTATTGAAAAAGGATGATAACACCCACTTTAGATGGGGTGTTTCTCATATATTTAACTCATTGTTGAAGGATAGGGCATAGCTTATGGAAATTATAGATCTAAGACCTGGCACACCTATTGAATTTTCAATTGCCAGCACAAATTCTGACATTGAAAACAATATCGAAGAGGATCGAAGTATTTATATCTCTAGTGTTTTTGGCGTAACTAAAAAAGGAGAAATAATATTTCACATTCCTACTCGAAAGGGACACACTGTAACAATACCAATGAATGTCCCATTTAATGCAGTTTTCAATACAAAAAAAGGATTATTTCAGCTTTCCGGTGAAATTACAAAACGTGGAAGGCTTGAAAACTTTCCAGTATATGTTTTTGTTCCTAGCACTAAGCTTTCAAAGGTTCAAAGGCGTGACTACTTTAGATTTCAGTGTCTAATTCCTGTAAAGGTTTTACCAATACCACAGGATGTGGCAATTCTTCCAAACATGGATTTAGTAGAAGATGATTTGGAAAAATATGGTAATACATATGGAGCTCCAGTATCAGGAAATATTCTTGATTTAAGCGGCGGTGGAGCGAAAATCAGTGCAAAGACCGATATAAATACTGATAGATATATGTATGTGTCTTTTAAACTTAAAACTCGCACGATAGACCAAACAATTAATGTTATAGCAAGACGCATCAAAACCGAAATAAAAAGCGATTCTGGTATGTACGAACATCGTATAGAATTTTTGTTCAAAGAGCCGGAAGATAGGGAGACTATAATAAAGTACATTTTTGACGAGGACCGACGTTTAAGAAAAAAAGATCAGGGGTAAAGAATGTATAAGATTTTAGTTGTTGATGACTCTGCACTCATGAGAAGGATTATCTGTGATATTATAAACGCGGATAATGATTTTCGTGTAATCGACGTTAGTGCAGACGGCGAGGACGCTTACAACAAAATAAAGAACAATTCTTACGATTTGGTTGTGTTGGATATGGTATTGCCAAAGCTTCCGGGTGTTGCACTCCTTGAGAAGCTCTACAATGAAAAAGTAGCATGCAATGCTGTACTTATCAGCTCATCCTTGAAAGAGGATGCTGACAGCACGATGAAAGCTATGGAATATGGTGCTTTAGATTTTGTAGTTAAGCCTATTCGTTCTAGTGGTGAAACAAGAGAAATCTTTGGCAAACAATTAGTAGACTCTCTACATAATGTTATTAAATCTAGAGCTTTCAGACCATCAGCTTCAAAGACCGGGTTTGCATCAGCTACCCAGGCAGTTGGAGAATCAAGAAGGAATACTGTTGAAAGGCTTGCAGGAGTTCGTAGTAGACTAGCAGAGGCAAAAGGAGTTGGTAGTGCGCAAACCAATCCACCAGAGCCTAAAGCTCAGCCTATAGCAAAGCCATTAGTATCTAATGATAGACCAACAGTACCAAAGGGCACCGGAGTTAGAACCAAAAAGATTATAGCTTTGGCTTGCTCAACAGGAGGTCCACAGGCACTACATACTTTTGTGCCAATGCTTCCTGCAAACCTATCTGTGCCGCTTGTTCTGGTTCAGCATATGCCAGAAGGCTTTACAGCTTCACTAGCTGCGAGACTTGACCAAATCTCCGGCATCAAAGTGAAAGAAGCGGAAGATGGAGAATTCTTTAAACCAGGTGTTGTTTATATCACTCCTGGAGGTAAGCACATGAAAATCTGCGAAGACGGAAGTCGCGCAGCCTATTGTCAGCTTGATGACAGTCCACCTGTAAATAGCTTGAAGCCATGTGCAGATGTAATGTATCAGTCATTGGCTAAATCAAGCTTTGATGAGATTATTTGTGTTGTGCTTACGGGTATGGGCGCAGATGGTTCAGAGGGTATTAGATATTTGAACCAGTACAAAAAGACTTACGTTATTTCGCAAGAAGCTTCCACATGTGTTGTGTATGGAATGCCGAAGGCGGTGGAACAGGGCGGATTATCAAATGAAGTTGTTCCACTTAAATCAGTAGCAAATTCAATAGTAAAGAAACTTGGAGGTTTGTAAGATGGATGTAAGTCAGTATTTAGATATCTTTATCGACGAGACAAGTGGTCATATTCAGAGCCTTTCCGACAATATTATGGAGTTGGAAAAGGAGCCAGATAACAAGGATGTTGTTAATGAAATCTTCCGTGCAGCTCACTCTTTAAAGGGTATGGCTGGTACAATGGGATTCAAGAGAATGCAGCATCTTACCCACGATATGGAAAACGTTTTCCAGGAAGTAAGAAACGATAATGTAAAGGTTAATTCTTCACTTATCGATATTCTTTTCAAGTGCTTGGATGCTATCGAAGCATACTTGGATACTGTTAAAGCGACATCTAATGAGGGTACAGAAGAAAATGAAGCCCTTATTAAGCTTTTAAATGATTACCTTACACAGGCTGAAGGTGGTGAAGCACCAGCAGATGCAGCTCCTGCAGAATCAGCAGAGCCAGCAGCTGAAGCATCATCAGACGCAGCAGATGGCCCATTATTCAAGCAAATTAAGCTTGATCCTGAGGCTATTGAAAAGTTAAAGGGTGAAAAGCAGTTATATGGATTCACAATCCATATCAACAAAGAATGTTTGCTTAAGGCAGCTAGAGCTTTCCTTGTATTCAAAGCAGTTGAAGACTTTGGTACAATTATGGCCTTTGATCCTAGCTCTTCAGATATTGAAGATGAGAAATTCGAATTTGATTTCTCATTTATCTTATCTACAGAAGCAGAATTAGATCCAATTCTCGAAGCAGTTAAGGCTGTTTCTGAAATTGAATCTGTAGAGGCAGAAAAAGTAACACCTGAAATGTACGAAAAGAAGGAAGAGGAATCAGCACCAGCAGAAGCGGCTCCAGCAGAGGCAGCAGCACCTGCAGCTCCAGCAGCACCTGCACCAGCACCAGCTGCTAAGCCAGCAGCACCTGCAGCTAAGGCAGGTGGCAAGAATCAGCCTGCTAACAAGCCAGTTACTTCTCGTACAATTCGTGTAGATATTGAAAAGCTTGACGCTTTGATGAACCAGGTATCTGAGCTTATTATTGCAAAGAACTCACTTGCTTCTCAAAGCAATGCATCTGGCGAGATTGATGGCCAGACATTACATGAAAATATCGAATACCTCGAGAGAATTACAACAAACCTTCACGAGTCAGTTATGAAGGTTCGAATGGTTCCAATCGAATCTGTAGTTGCTAAATTCCCTCGTATGATTCGTGACCTTGATAGAAAGCTCAATAAGCCAATGGAGCTTGTTATGACTGGTGAGGACACAGAGCTTGATAGAACTGTTGTTGATCAGCTTGGTGATCCACTTCAGCATTTACTTCGTAACTCTGCTGACCATGGTATTGAGTCTCCAGAGGATAGACGCGCAGCTGGCAAGCCAGAAAAAGGAACAATTTTCCTTAACGCTTTCCAGGAAGGCAACAACGTTATCATCGAAGTTGGTGATGATGGTGGCGGAATTAACACAGATAAGGTTCGTGATAAGGCTGTTGAGCGTGGATTAGTTACACCAGAAGAAGCAGAGAACCTTTCACAGAAAGAGATTATCGACTTCCTGTTTATGCCTTCATTCTCTATGGCAAAGCAGATTACAGATATCTCTGGTCGAGGCGTTGGTCTTGACGTTGTTAAGAGTAATATAGAAGCACTTGGCGGTGATGTAACTGTTAAATCAGTTATGGGTGAGGGATCTACATTTACAGTTAGACTTCCACTTACACTTGCTATTATTCAGGCTCTTATGGTTGAAATCAGAGATGAAAAATATGCAATCGCACTTGCTTCAATTATGAACATTGAAAATATACCTAAGTCTGAAATCAAGTACGTTGAATCTAAGGAGGTTATCCACCTTAGAGGACAGGTTATTCCTCTTATTCACTTGGATAATATTCTTGATTTGGAGCCAAAGGAAAGCGACGAAGATACAATGACAGTTGTTATTTGTAAGAAGGGTGATACTCTTGGTGGTATTATCGTTGACAACCTTATTGGCCAGTTAGAAATCGTTATTAAGTCACTTGGTAAGCTTGACAACAACAAACTCATCAGCGGTGCTACAATCCTTGGTGATGGTGAAATCGCTATGATTCTTGATGTCAATGCAGTTATTTAATAGGAGGTGAGACCATGTCAGATTTAGCTATGTATGATGTAGTTGAAAAAGAAAAAAAGCAATACATTGTAGTAAAAATAGGCGGCGAGCATTATGGTATCGACATTTCCTATATTGATAACATTGTTCGTATGAGTAAAATCACAAGAGTTCCAAAGGCTCCTTCTTACTACAGAGGAGTTATCAATCTTCGAGGCGAAGTTGTTCCAGTTATGAGTCTTCGTAGAAGAATGAATCTTGATGATGATGAGTTTACAGATGCATCTAGAATTATTATTCTTAAGCTTGATGGCGGCGGATTAATGGGTGTTATCGTAGACGAGGTTAAGGAAGTTCTTTCATTATCAGAAGATGATATTGAGGCTCCTTCATCTACACTTAAGAGCAAGAATTCATTCATTAACGGTGTAGGAAAGAATGGAGATGAGCTTATTTCTATTTTCGAAATTAGCTCAATTATTGGGGAGAACGATGCTTCTTAAAGGGAGGTAAGTATGCTCACATTAGATGAGGTTAATTCAAAATATTTTGACGTTCTCAAGGAAATAGGTAATATTGGCGCTGGCAATGCAACAACTGCCATCGCCAATATGCTTGGCCTAAGAATCGATATGAGCGTTCCAGAGGTGGCTTTTTTGCCAGTTGAGGATTTAGGCTCAGCGATTGGAGCAGAGGACGAAATTATAGTAGGCATTATGCTTGGTGTTGAACAGGACATCGATGGTTCCATGATGTTCCTTATGGATATGGCATCAGCTCATCATATTGTTAACAAGCTTATGATGAGAGATGATAGCTATGCTGAGCCATTCGACGAGATGGATTTATCAGCAATTAAGGAAATCGGAAACATTATTGCAGGATCTTATTTGTCCGCACTTTCAGGACTTACAAATCTTACAATAGTTCCTTCAGTACCTTTTGTAGCAGTTGATATGGCAGCAGCTATTCTTTCTGTGCCTGCAGTACAATTCGGTATATTCGGAGATAATGCACTGATGATCAATACAGAATTCTCTGATGATTTGGGAATCAAGGGGCATTTTATTTTGATGCCAGAAGAAGATTCTTATGCGAAAATATTAACGGCACTTGGTGTACCAATCTAAGGAGAGTGAGAGTATGGGGCAGATGATTAAAGTCGGCATGGCCGATCTAAAAATATGTAAAGCTCCGGATGCACTGACTACAATTGGTCTCGGTTCGTGTATTGGAATTGCATTATATGATCCATCTACAAAAATTACTGGCTTGGCACATATAATGTTGCCTGATAGCACAGCTATTCGCAATAATTCAAATATTGCGAAGTTTGCAGATACAGGCATACAGAAGCTTTATGATGATATGCTTAAAGCTGGGGCAAATAAAATGAAGCTAGTAGCAAAAATAGCAGGGGGCGCTAAGATGTTTGAAATGCCTGGCGCGTCCGCTGCTGGCATTAATGTCGGGGAGAGAAATGCAGAGGCTTCAAAAGCGAAGCTAAAGGAGCTTGGAGTTAGGCTTATTGCTGAAGATTGCGGCTTGAATTATGGTCGTACAGTTGAGATTTATAGCGAAACTGGAGAGTACTATATAAAAGCAGTTGGCAAAGAGCTTAAGATTATTTAAAATATATAATAAGTGGTTGGAGGAACAAATGAATACTAAGCCTATTCCTATAATAATTACGCTAGCAGCAGCGCTTATATCTTGTGTTGTTTCAATTGTACAAAGGGCTGGCTTTTCAGTTTTCCTCAGCCGTCTAGTTATTGTAGTTGCCATTTTTTTAGTAATGGGAACTATCATTAAAATGGTGCTTGATTATTCCTTCCGTACATTAGAACCACCAGCTTCCATTGATGATCAATTGGACGGCGTAGTTCCGGATGCAGGGGATATTGAGCAAACAGAAGAAATCGACACCACAGAGGACAACTCGTTAGAATCAGAGGAAGGCTAAATATTTCTGATTAAACGTTACTAAAGGGGGCATAAATGAAGGCAACTGACAAGGAAAAGCTTTGGGACAAATATAAGGTTAGCCCATCCCCAGAGCTTAGAGAGCAGTTAATACTTGAATATGCATCGCTTGTTAAAATTGTTGCAGGACGTCTTTGTATGTACTTGGGTAACACCGTTGAATACGAGGATTTATGCAGCTATGGTATCTTTGGCCTCATTGATGCGATTGATAAGTTTGACTTGGCAAAGGATGTTAAATTCGAAACATATGCAAGTCTTCGTATCAGAGGATCCATTTTAGATCAGATTCGTAAAATGGATTGGATTCCACGTACAATCAGACAGCGTCAGCGTATGATTGATGATGCAATCAAGACAATTGAAGCTCGCACTGGACACAGTGCTTCGGACGAGGAAGTCGCAGCAGAATTAAATATATCTTCTGATGAATTTTTGAAATGGCAATCACAGCTTAATGTTACTAATGTTGTTTCATTGAATGAATTTGTTGAAGCTGGAAATGAACCGGTTATGGAAGCAGAACACAATTCTCATTTCATTCAGCCAGAAGACAACATTTCTAAGCAGGAGCTTACTCAAAAGTTACAAGAGGCATTAGATAAACTTACAGAAAAAGAAAAACAAGTCATTCTTTTGTATTATTACGAAGATATGACTTTAAAAGAAATAAGTGCAGCTCTTGAGGTTTCAGAATCAAGAGTATCACAACTCCATACCAAGGCCCTTCAAAAGATGAGAGGATCACTTGGAGAATACATGGGGATACTAATAAAATAGTGTTGGCAGTTTAATTGTGTGGTATTCCATAGGGAGGGAATGTTATGTCAATTAGTCCTATTAATTTTAACGGAATGATCCAAAACACCAACGAGATTAGCCATACAAAGGCTACTGAGGATCAAAAGCCAATGCTTCAGCAGGAAGTTTTGACGCAGACCGTCGAAAAGAAGCAGGAGCAGCAAGCCAAACAGGTCAATGATCTTTACAACGCAAAGCGTACTGAAGACAAATATGACCGTGAAGGCAATGGCAAAGGTTATGAAGGAAATAAAAAACGTAAACCCTCTAAGATTAAACAAGAAGAAAAGCTAGAAGGTGATGGAAAGGTATCTGAGAAGCCTACACCTTCATTTGATATGAGAGTTTAATAGGGGGACTGAAATGACCGTTCTTGAAATTACACTCCTAATCATAGGCTTAGCCTTTTGTATTGGGAGTTTTTTTGTGTCTGAAAAGTTATCAAGCAAAGACAAAGAAAATCTTCAAAAGCTTACAAAAGAGCAAATAGAAGAAATTATAAAAGACAAAATGGCTGATGCAAAGGTAGAAATGGAAGATAAGCTTTCTGCTACAATTGATGAGGCCATTGAAGAAATGGATCGAAAAACAGATAAAGAAACAAACGAGAAGATTATGCAAATCTCTCAGTATTCAGATACAGTTTTGGAATCTGTTGACAAGTCCCATAAAGAAGTTACATTCATGTATTCAATGCTTAATGAAAAGCAGCAGGATACAGTTGATATGACTAAAAAGCTTTCAGATTTAGAAGATACACTTGTTGCTTTGGATTCATCTATTGCTAAGAAGCTTGATTTACTTCGCGATAGAGAAATCGAAATATCCGAAGAAAAGCAAAAGCTAGAGCAGGCCAAAATCGAATTTGAGGCTCAATCTACTGAAAGCAAGGCAGCTGAGCCAGTATCATTTACTGAGGCTTTGGCTGAAAAATTTGCAGATGAAACAGTTCGACCAAAGCAAAATGATAATCTTGAAATCCTAACACTTCACGATGAAGGTCTTAGCGAAGTTGAGATAGCTAAGAAGCTTGGTAGAGGTTTAGGCGAAGTTAAATTTGTTCTCGGATTATATCAGGAGGGCAAATAATGAGACTTAAATATTACATGAGAGGTATAGGCATAGGTGTTATTTTTGCAACACTTGTGCTTTCCATTAGTTTTTATTTCGGTAGAACTGATTTTTCTTCAAAGGAAATGACTAATGAAGAAATAATTGAAAAAGCAACAGAGCTTGGAATGGTTATGCCGGAAGACGAGGCATCTGAAGAGGAAACTCAGGATGAAACATCTGAAGACGATGCAGCCGCTTCTGAGGAACAACCAACAGAAGAAGCAGCGCCTGAAGAGACAGAAGAGACTGAAACTGAAAATGAAAATGAACCTGTTGTAGAAAGCTCTGAGTCTACAGTTAAATACATTCCGTTTACAGTGAACAGCGGAGAGTCATCAGATACAGTTGCAGCTAATCTTTATAAGGCAGGTTTGGTTGATTCTGCATCGGAATTCAACGACTACATGAATACGCTAGGGGTTGATAACAGAATTCAGTCCGGCACATTCTATGTAAGAGCAGATAGTACATACGATGATATTATTGTTTTACTTGTTAACAAAGATCATAGAACAACAACACCACCCACTGAGTAACACCTAATAATAGGTGTTGCATGGTGGGTTTTTTTATGGTAAACTTTTAGAGCTGTTGAAAATACACGCATAAGGACTGACATTGGTTCCCAACCTACAGTAGGCGGGGTGGTTGTCAGGAGGAATTATGCGGAAGAAACAAACCAGGAGGTATTAAAATGAGTGTTATTTCAATGAAGCAGTTACTCGAGGCAGGTGTTCACTTTGGACATCAGACACGTAGATGGAACCCTAAGATGGCTCCATACATCTACACAGAGCGTAATGGTATCCACATTATCGACCTTCAGAAGTCTGTAGGTATGGTAGACGATGCTTACGATGTTATCTTCGACATCGCACAGCAGGGTGGTACAATCCTTTTCGTAGGTACAAAGAAGCAGGCTCAGGATGCTATCGCTACAGAGGCAGAGCGTTGCGGTATGTTCTATGTAAACGAGAGATGGCTCGGTGGTATGCTTACAAACTTTAAGACAGTTCAGACAAGAATCGCTCGTCTTAAGGAAATCGAGAAGATGGAAGCAGACGGAACATTTGACCTTCTTCCAAAGAAGGAAGTTACTCAGCTCAAGAAGGAGCAGGAGAAGCTTACAAAGGTTCTCGGCGGTATCAAGGAAATGAACCGTATTCCAGATGCTATTTTTGTTATTGATCCTAAGAAGGAGCACATTTGTATCCAGGAAGCACACGCACTTGGTATTCCACTTGTAGGTGTTTGTGATACTAACTGTGATCCAGATGAGCTTGATTACGTTATCCCAGGTAACGATGATGCTATCCGTGCAGTTAAGCTTATCGTTGCTAAGATGGCAGACGCTGTTATCGAAGCAAAGCAGGGTGAAATGAATGAGGTTGCTGAGGAGTCAGCAGAAGCAGAAGAGGAGGCATAATTATGGCAGCTATTACAGCAGCAATGGTAAAAGACCTTCGCGAGCAGTCTGGCGCAGGTATGATGGATTGTAAGAAAGCACTCGCTGAGTGTGATGGTGATATGGATGCAGCTTTCGAGCTCCTTCGTAAGAACGGTGCTGCAAAGGCTGAAAAGAAAGCATCTCGTATCGCTGCAGAGGGTATTTGCAAAGTTGTAGTTGAAGGCAATACAGCTGTTGTTCTTGAGGTTAACTCAGAGACAGATTTCGTTGCTAAGAACGAGAAGTTCCAGGCATATGTTGAGAAGGTTGCAAACCAGATCCTTAAGTCTGATGTTACTACAATCGATGAGTTACTTGCTCAGCCATGGGCAGAGGATTCATCAAAGACAGTTAATGACGTACACGTTGAGATGGTAGCTACAATCGGCGAGAAGCTTTCACTTCGTCGTTTCGAGAAGGTAGTATCTGACGGATTCGTTGTTTCTTACACACACGGTGGTGGACGTATCGGCGTTATCGTTGATATGGCTGGCGCTGAGAGTGATGCAGCTAAGGAAGCAGCTACAAATCTTGCTATGCAGATTGCAGCTCTTAATCCTAAGTATGTTAGCCGTGATGAAGTATCAGCTGATTATATTGCTCACGAGAAGGAAATCCTTCTTGCTCAGATTATGAACGATCCTAAGGAGTCACAGAAGCCTGAGAAGGTTATCAATGGCATGATCGAAGGTCGTGTATCTAAGGAGCTTAAGGAAATCTGCTTACTTGATCAGGTTTATGTTAAGGCAGAGGATGGAAAGCAGACAGTTGCTAAGTACTTAGAGCAGGTTTCTAAGGAGACAGGTTCTGAGCTCAACGTCAAGAGATTCGTTCGTTTTGAGACAGGCGAAGGTCTTGAGAAGAAGGTTGAGGATTTCGCAGCAGAGGTTGCAGCTCAGCTTTAATTTCAAATTTGTTTTCTTTAAAGAGTCCACATTTAGTGGGCTCTTTATTTTTTACCCCCTTTATATTGAGAAATCGTTGTGATAAAATAAAAGAGAAATTTTTATGGGGAGGATTTTGTTTTGGAGAGTTCATTTGAGGGGCTTGAGAGACAAAGGGCAAAGCGCAGACGCGTTGCCAGAATGAAAAAATTTATTGTCACTACTGTTTTAGTATTTATGCTTCTTACAATTTCTGTAATGAGCTTCCTTTTGTTTGAGGTTTTCTCTTTGCAGAGGCAGTTGGATAACCTTGCTAAGCAGGTTTATGTTACTACTGATGTAGAGAATGAAGATGAAATGGTGGATGACAGTATATTGGATGATGTCTACCAAGTTGATAACGTTGATAATATTGCTGAAGAGGGTGATATACCTATGGTATATCTCACATTCGATGATGGACCTAGCAGCAACACAGATGAAATATTAGATATTTTAGACGATTATAATGTAAAGGCTACATTCTTTGTTTGTGGCAAGGATTTAGAGCTTTACGGTGAACAATACAAACGCATCGTGGACGAAGGTCATACTATTGGTATGCACTCATATAGCCATAATTTTGGCGAGATATATGCGTCAGAGGATGCTTTTGCACAAGATTATAACAAAATTCATAATTTAATATTAGAAACTACTGGTGTTGACACTAAATATTATCGTTTTCCAGGAGGAAGTAGTAATAAGGTCAGCACTACAAGCATGTCTACATTCATTAATTACTTAAATAATCAGGGCGTTGTATACTACGATTGGAATGTTGCTTCGGGAGATGCTACATCTTCTGCGTTTACAACAGAACAGCTTATTGATAATGTAATGAAGGATGTGGTAAAATACAAAACGTCTGTAGTATTGTTGCATGACGCTTCAAATAAAAATGCGACAGTTGAGGCTTTACCTGGATTGATTGAATCTTTACAAGAGCAGGGGGCCATGATTTTACCAATCACAGATGAAACAACCGTTATACAGCACGTAAACGTTGTACAATAAAATGTTATGGAGGAATTGTAATGGGCTTTTTTAAGGATTTCAAAGAGGATTTTAATGACGCTTTAGACGAAATGGCTGGCGCAGAAGAGACATCTACAGAAGAAGTTATGGTTAATACCTTAGATGGCGATATTGACGTTGAGTCAGAGCTTAACAAGCTTGATGGTCTTTTAGAGCAGGTCACTAAAAAGGTTGAAACACCAGCTGAAAAGCAGGCAGAGGCTCCTGTTACTACAGAGCCAGTTGAGGAGAAAAAGTCTTTCTTCTCAGAGACAAAGAAAGAAACTAAGATGGAGGCACCAAGAACAATGGATGTTATGGGAAATGCTGCTGATACTAACAGAGCAGTTGCAGATGAGAATGCAGTTATTACAGCAGGAATGAAGGTTACAGGTAATGTAGAATCAATCGGTTCTATCGAAGTACAGGGAGAAATTGTAGGAGATGTTGCATGTAATGGCAAGCTTGTTGTTACAGGTAAGGTTAATGGTAACTCATCATCTTCAGAGTTCTTCGCTGACGCTGCAAAGATCGAAGGCGAAGTAGTTACAACAGGTACAGCAAAGGTTGGCGTTGGTTCAGTTATCATCGGTAACATTACAGCTACATCAGCAGTTATCGCAGGTGCTGTAAAGGGTGATATCGATGTTAATGGTCCAGTAGTTGTTGATACATCAGCAGTTGTTATGGGCAACATTAAGTCTCGTTCAGTACAGATTAACAATGGTGCTGTTATCGAAGGCTTCTGCTCACAGAGCTACTCAGATGTTGATGTAAACAGCGTATTCGCAATCTAATAGATAAAGGATTATTACAAATGAAGAGAGTATTACTTAAGCTTAGTGGAGAAGCACTTTCAGGTGATAAGGGGTTTGGATTTGACGAAGCTACATGTATGATGGTAGCAAAGCAGGTTAAGAAGCTTGTAGATGATGGTGTTCAGGTTGGTGTCGTTATCGGCGGCGGCAATTTCTGGAGAGGCCGTTCATCAGAAAACATTGATCGTACAAAGGCAGACCAGATTGGAATGCTTGCTACAGTTATGAACTGTATCTATGTATCTGAAATCTTCAGAACAGCAGGCATGCGTACAGCAGTACTTACACCTTTTGAGTGTGGCAATTGCTCAAAGCTTTATTCTAAGGATAGAGCAAACAAGTATTTCGAAAGAGGAATGGTTGTATTCTTTGCAGGTGGTACAGGTCATCCATATTTTTCAACAGATACAGCTACAGTACTTCGTGCAGTAGAAATCGAAGCAGATGTTATTCTTCTTGCTAAGTCAATTGATGGTGTATATGACAGTGACCCAGCTAAGAATCCTGATGCAAAGCGTTATGATAAGGTTAGCATACAGGAAGTTATCGATAAAAAGCTTCAGGTTGTTGATATGACTGCTTCTGTTATTGCAATGGAGCAGCAGATGCCAATGTACGTATTCTCTCTTAATGAAGAGGATTCTATAGTAAAAGCAATTTCAGGCAAATTTAATGGCACAGTTGTGTGTGTTAAGGAGGATTAATGGATAATATACTTTCAACTTACGAGGAGAAAATGACAAAGAGCTACAATAATCTCGAAAGCGAGTTTACAACTATTCGAGCAGGTAGAGCTAATCCACATATTCTTGACAAGATTACTGTTGATTATTATGGAGCACCAACTCCACTTCAGCAGGTTGCTAATATTTCTGTTCCTGAGCCAAGACTTATTCAGATTCAGCCTTGGGAGCCATCATTGGTAAAGGAGATTGAAAAGGCAATTAATATGTCTGATATTGGTATCAATCCTACAAACGATGGTAAGCTTATTCGTTTGGTTTTCCCAGAGCTTACAGAAGAGCGTCGTAAGGAAATTGCCAAAGATGTTAAAAAGCATGGCGAAGATGCAAAGGTTGCTATTCGTAACATCCGTAGAGATGCTATCGATCAGTTAAAGAAGCATTCAAAGGATGAAGGCGTTTCTGAGGATGAGATAAAGGACCTTGAGGATAAGTGCCAAAAGATGACTGACAAGTTCATCGCTGAGGTAGATAAAGCTGTTGAGGCTAAGACAAAAGAGATTATGACAGTTTAAACTAGTCTATTTATGGGGCACAGTTATTGTGCCCTTTTTCATTATATTTTATTTTGGAGGTGCTATGAACGTACCAGAGCATATAGCTATAATACTTGATGGAAATGGCAGATGGGCCAAATCAAAAGGAATGCCTCGTACATACGGACACACTGTAGGGGCAAAAAATGTCGAAACCATTTGTAGAGCAGCACATGATTTAGGAGTAAAATATGTTACTATGTACGCTTTCTCTACCGAAAACTGGTCTAGACCTGACGATGAAGTTAAAGCTCTTATGAAGCTTTTAGGGGAATATATAAAGACTTGTATGAAGACCGCCAAAAAGGATAACTTACGGGTTAGATTTATTGGTGATTTGACAAAGCTGGATGACAAACTTAGAGCAGCTATTGCTGAGCTTACAGAGTATTCATCACAGTTTACAGGTCTTACACTTACTATTGCTATAAATTATGGTAGTAGAGACGAAATGACTAGAGCAATTCGAAAGGTTGCTGAGGATGTTAAAGCTGGCAATATCAATTCAGAAGATATTACAGAGGATGTTTTTTCAAGCTACTTAGACACTAGGGATATCCCTGATCCAGATTTTATGATTAGAACATCTGGCGAGCAGCGTCTTTCAAACTATCTATTGTGGCAATTAGCATATTCCGAGTTCTACTTTACACCTGTTCCATGGCCAGAGTTCACACCAGAGGAGCTTAAAAAGGCAGTAGAGGAATATGATAAGAGAAACCGTAGATTCGGTGGTATATAGGAAGGATTATATATGTTTATTACTAGATTAATTAGTGGAATTATTCTTGTAGCTCTTGCACTTTTATTTATTTGCACAGGTGGAGATGTTCTTTTAGCAGTAATGCTAGTTTTGTCTCTCATCGGCATGTTCGAGCTATACAGAATCTTTAAAGTTGAAAAGAGTCTACCTGGAATACTAGGATATCTCGCTTGTATTACATACTATTTAGATTTAAGATTTCAATTTTGCCAGGATGTTATGGTGATTGTCCTTGCATTTTTGATTCTGCTTTTAGCTGTATTCGTGTTTAGCTATCCAAAGTTCCATAGTCATCAGATTATGGCAGCATTCTTTGGCTTATTCTACGTAGGAGTGATGCTTTCATTCCTCTACCAGACACGAATGCTTACAAATGGACAGTTTATTGTATGGCTTATTTTCCTTTGTTCTTGGGGATGCGATACATCTGCATACTGTGTAGGCGTATTGTTTGGAAAGCACAAGATGTCTCCAATTCTTTCTCCTAAGAAATCTATCGAAGGAGCAGTTGGTGGAGTAGTTGGTGCAATGTTATTTACAGCGATTTACTGCTACGTTATTTCAGCAGTATTCAAGATGGATGACTTTGCAATCCTTCCACTTGTAATTATTTCAGGAGTTGGCGCTTTAATTTCCATGGTAGGTGATTTAGCTGCTTCAGCCATTAAGCGCAATTTCGAAATAAAAGATTATGGAAAATTGATTCCAGGACATGGTGGAGTGCTGGATAGATTTGATAGCGTAATTATCACAGCACCTATTATTTTCTTCTTAGCTTATTATTTTTACGTATAAAGAGGTAGTAAAATGTCACAGAAGTTAGCTTTACTTGGTTCAACAGGTTCTATTGGAACCCAGACATTGGACATAGTTTCACAAAATCCAGAGGATTTGCAGGTAGTTGCAATGTCCTGCGGAAAGAATCTAGATTTGTTTGAAAAGCAAATCAGAAAGTATCATCCTACACTTGTTTCTGTGGGAACAGAGGAGCTTGCAAAGGATTTAAAGACAAGACTTTCTGATATGGATATAGATATTCATTTTGGAATGGAAGGACTTATTGCTGTTGCCACTTGTGAAGAGGCTGACACTGTAGTTACTGCCGTAGTTGGAATGATTGGAGTTCAGCCTACTATTGCGGCTATCAATGCCAAAAAGACAATTGCTTTAGCAAACAAAGAGACACTTGTTACTGCAGGTCATATCATTATGCCTCTTGCAAAGGAAAAGGGTGTTTCTATTCTACCGGTTGATAGCGAACACAGTGCTATTTTCCAATCATTAAATGGAGAAAGACACAATAAAATTTCAAAGATTCTTCTTACTGCTTCAGGCGGTCCTTTTAGAGGAAAGACTCTTGAGCAGTTAGAGAATGTTAGAGTAGAAGATGCATTGAAGCATCCAAACTGGTCTATGGGCGCAAAAATCACTATCGATTCTGCCACAATGATCAACAAGGGTTTGGAAGTTATGGAAGCTAAGTGGCTATTCGATGTAAATCTTAGCCAGGTTGAGGTTGTGGTGCATCCACAGAGCGTGCTTCATTCTGCTGTTGAATTTATGGATGGAGCGGTAATTGGCCAGATGGGCACACCAGATATGAGATTGCCAATCCTTTATGCTCTATTTTATCCAAACCGTAAGACTCTTTACGCAGAGCCTTTAGATTTATTCAAAGTAGGTTCACTTACATTTGAAAAGCCGGATATGGAAACTTTCTATGGCCTTTCTTTGGCTTATGATGCAATGGATGCAGGTGGAAATGTTCCTACTGTTTTCAATGCTGCCAATGAAAGAGCAGTTGCAAAGTTTTTAAATAATAAAATCAAGTTTTTGGAGATACCAGAAATCGTATCAGAAGCAATGATTAATGTAGATTTCATTGAGAATCCTACAATCGAACAGGTTCTTGAAACTGAAAAGATGACTTACGATTTCATTGAGAGCAGGTGGTAAAAATGAAGATTATTCTAGCTATACTAATTTTTAGTTTCATTATTATTTTTCATGAGCTAGGACATTTTCTTTTTGCAAAGAAGTGCGGGGTTAAGGTTAATGAATTTACTTTGGGTCTTGGCCCAACTCTGATTTCTTGGGGAAAAGGCGAAACAAAATATTGTTTAAAGCTTCTTCCATTCGGTGGTTCTTGCGTTATGGAAGGAGAGGATGAAGAAAGCGATAGTGATAGAGCATTTAATAAAAAATCCCTATGGGAGAGATTCCAAATCGTTTTCGCTGGTCCTTTATTTAACTTTATTTTGGCTTATATACTTTCTGTTGTTTACATAGCAGCTTTAGGTGTAAATGACGCTACCATATCTGATGTTATGGAAGGCTATGCAGCTGAAGAAGCAGGCATGGAGGCTGGAGATACAATCATTAGTATTAATGGCTATAATGTTCATTTTTACAATGAAATAAGCATCTACACATTCCTTCATGCTGATGCGGATAGTTACGATATTGTTTATTCACGTGATGGTGAAAAGTATGAGACTGAGTTAGTGCCTACTTATTCTGAAGAAACCGGCAGAAAAATGATTGGCATTATCAAGAATGCGGATTACAAAAAGGTATCACCAATTGGTGTTTTAAAATACGCAGCTTACGAAATCAAATATCAGATTTACGTTACATTATCTAGCTTAAAGATGTTATTTACAGGTCAGATTTCTGTAAATGAAGTATCAGGTCCTGTAGGAGTTGTTACTACCATTTCTGATGTTTATGATCAATCAATAAGCAGTGGCTTGTTTTACGTATTTATCAATCTATTATCAATCGCAATACTTCT
The DNA here is from genome assembly GCF_000701765.1 of Pseudobutyrivibrio sp. LB2011. Classification (NCBI taxonomy): domain Bacteria; kingdom Bacillati; phylum Bacillota; class Clostridia; order Lachnospirales; family Lachnospiraceae; genus Pseudobutyrivibrio; species Pseudobutyrivibrio sp. LB2011. Next base: position 411,142 of record NZ_JNJS01000001.1, read on the forward strand.
TACTGCCAACCTTGGCGTTATGAACTTATTGCCATTCCCAGCCCTTGATGGGGGAAGAATTCTTTTGTTTATTATCGAAGGAATTAGAGGCAAGAAGATGAAGCCAGAGATTGAAAACGGTATCAATCTGGTGGGATTTACATTATTGATGGTTTTAATGATTGTTGTTATGTACAACGATATTCTTAAGCTTATGTAGAGGTAATATTATGAAGACTACTGAAGTTAAAATTGGAAATAGAGTTATAGGTGGAGGAAATCCAATTCTTATCCAGTCTATGACAAATACAAAAACACAGGATGTAGAGGCAACAGTTGCACAGATTCTTCAGCTCGAAAAGGCTGGCTGTGATATTATTCGTTGCGCTGTACCTGACATGGAAGCAGCAAAGGCTCTTGGCAAAATCAAAGAGCAGATTCACATCCCTCTTGTTGCCGATATTCATTTTGATTACAGACTTGCTATAGCAGCAATTGAAAATGGAGCTGACAAGATTCGTATTAATCCTGGAAATATTGGAAGCGAAGATCGTATTAAGGCTGTTGTTGATGCTGCAAAAGCAAAGAATATTCCTATTCGAGTAGGAGTTAATTCAGGATCTCTCGAAAAGAATCTTGTTGAAAAATATGGTGGAGTTACAGCTGAAGGCCTTGTAGAGTCAGCCTTAGATAAGGTTGCTATTATCGAGCGCCTTGGATACGACAATCTTGTAATCAGCATCAAATCATCTGATGTTATGATGTGTGTTAAGGCTCACGAATTGATTGCAGACAAGACAACACATCCACTTCATGTTGGTATTACAGAAGCAGGCACAATCAAAGCCGGAAATATCAAGAGTGCATGTGGCTTATCAATGATTCTTTCACAGGGAATTGGCGATACTATCCGTGTTTCACTTACAGGTGACCCTATCGAAGAAATTAAGACAGCAAAGCTTATTCTTCGTACACTTGGTCTTAGAAAGGGCGGAATCGAAGTTGTATCATGCCCAACATGTGGACGTACACAGATAGATTTAATTGGACTTGCAAATAAAGTAGAGAATCTTGTTGAAGAGTTCTCAGATTTAGATATAAAAGTAGCTGTTATGGGCTGCGTAGTTAATGGACCAGGAGAGGCTAAGGAAGCTGATTTAGGTGTTGCTGGAGGCATTGGAGAAGGCCTTCTTATAAAGCATGGCGAAGTCGTTCGCAAGATGCCTGAGAGTGAGCTTCTAAATGCATTACGTGAGGAGCTTACAAACTGGCCACGGAGATAATGATATGGATCAAATGAGTTTTTATGAAGTTTTCCCTAATATGGAAGCGGGGAATGATTTGGATACAGCCCTTAGTGACGCTACTGTCACTAAGGTAAGTACCGGTCGTTCGAAGGATGATATTCGTATATACGTTACTTTCAATACCCTTATTCCTAAGCGCCGTATCTGGCATTTGGAAAAATCTATTAAAAAACAATTCTTCCCTAATAATGGTGTTACAATTCGAATCCTTGAAGAATTCGATTTATCAAGTCAGTACACACCTGAAAATCTTTTAAATTCATATAATGATAGTATTTTAGAGGAGCTAGAGGATAGAAGTGCTCTTCTTTTTAACATATATAAAAAAGCAGATTTAGACTTTACTGAAGACGGTCATCTTAAAGTAACTATCGAAGATACGATAATTGCCCGCGAGAAAGAGCATGAGCTGTTTGATATTCTTCATTCCATTCTTTGTCGCAGATGTCATCAGAATATTGTTATTGATTTCGATTATAAAGAGCCTGTTAAAAGCAAGTATCTTGAGAACGCAATTCTCGAAATCGAAAACAAAATCGCTGCAATCAATGCGCAAAGCGTTAGTCATGAGTCATCTGACGACGATAATTCTGGTTCTGATAATTCCGACAAGAAAAAGGATGCAGATAACAAGAAGCCACAGGAGGCTGAGACAAAAGTTATTAAGCCACTTACAAAATCTGACGATCCTGATTGTATTTACGGCAATGAAATCTTCGATAATGCAACTCCAATGGAGGACATTAACGGCGAGCTTCTTGGACCAATCATTATCCGTGGACAGCTTACAGCTCTTGAGTTTAGAGAGACAAAGAAGGGCGGATATTTTGGAACTGGTGCTATGACCGACTTTACCGACTCTATTTCTATCAAGCTTTTCTTCAGTGATGCAGATCAGGGACGTGAGTTAGAGAAGGCTCTTAAAGTTGGAGAGTTCTATAAGATAGCAGGTAAGCTTGATGAAGATATTTATTCAAAGGAGCTTACAGTCGGTCGAATCAATTCTATCAACAGAATTCGAGATTTCAGAGTTACCAGACAGGATACTGCAGTAGATAAGCGTGTTGAGCTCCACTGCCATACAAAGATGTCTGATTTCGATGGTGTATCCGAAATCACCACAATTATCAGTAGGGCAAAGGAGTGGGGACACAAGGCGCTTGCTATTACAGACCATGGTGTTGTGCAGGCTTTCTGTGATGCGGATCATATGAAGGGTCTTGGAGATTTCAAGGTTATCTACGGATGCGAAATATATCTTGTAGATGATACAAAGCTTATTGTTACCAACGATAAGGGCCAGACTTTACGAGATGAGTTTGTCGTTTTTGATATAGAGACTACAGGTTTCAATCCTAAGACATGCAAGATAATTGAAATTGGTGCTGTTAAGTTTGTAAATGGAGAAATTGTTGATAGATTTTCTGAGTTCGTAAACCCACAGGTGCCAATCCCATTCAACATAACAGAGCTCACTTCGATTAAGGACGAAATGGTAGAGGATGCCCCTACAATCGATGTGATCCTTCCAAAGTTTATGGAGTTCTGTAAAGGTTCTGTTTTAGTTGCACACAACGCTGGATTTGATACCAGCTTCATTAGATACAACTGTAAGCAACTGGGACTTGAATATGACTACACCCATGTAGACACAGTTGAGGTTGCAAGATACTTACATCCAAATATGGCTAGGTTCAACCTTGATGCTGTATGTAAGGCAGAAAATATTGTAAACGAGCATCATCATAGAGCAGTTGATGACGCAGAGGCTACAGCAAAGGTATTTGAAAAGTTCATTACAAAGCTTGAAAATGAAAAGATTTTCACTTTATCAGAGCTTAATGACCATAGTAAACCAGGCCCAGAGCAGATAAAGAAAATGCGTGCAAATCACTGTATTGTTCTTGCAAAGAACGATTTAGGTCGTATTAATCTTTATAGATTGGTTTCAGAATCACACCTTTATTACTTCAGCAGATATCCTAGAGTGCCAAAGAGCTTGCTGATGGAGTGCAGAGAGGGACTGATTATTGGTTCTGCCTGCGAGGCTGGTGAATTATACGATGCCATCGTTGATGGAAGAGATGAATCAGAGATTATGCGTATAGCTAATTTCTACGATTATCTTGAGATTCAGCCTGTTGGCAACAACGAATTCATGATTCGTTCTGATAAACGTAAATACGAAAATATCAATTCTGTAAAGGATTTACAGGAAATTAATAAGCAGATTGTTGCCTTAGGAGATGAGCTTAAAAAGCCTGTTGTTGCTACCTGCGATGTGCATTTCCTTGATCCTGAGGACGAAGTATATCGTCGTATTATCATGGCCAACAAGGGCTTTGATGATGCGGACCAGCAGGCACCTCTATATCTTCATACTACAGATGAGATGCTTGAGGAATTTGCTTACCTGGGACTGGCTAAGGCACATGAAGTAGTTGTAGAAAATACTAATATGATTGCTGAGATGGTGGAGCGAATCCATCCGGTTCGTCCTGATAAATGTCCACCTGTAATCGAGCATTCAGAGGAAGATTTGCGTCGTATTTGCGAAACAAGAGCACATGAGGTGTATGGACCAGAGCTTCCTGAAATAGTATCAGCCAGACTTGAGAGAGAGCTTAACTCTATCATCGGTAATGGATACTCCGTTATGTACATTATCGCCCAGAAGCTTGTTTGGAAGTCGAACGAGGATGGATATCTGGTAGGTTCACGTGGTTCCGTAGGTTCATCCTTTGCAGCAACAATGGCTGGTATTACAGAGGTTAACCCACTTCCTCCACATTACAGATGTCCAGAATGCTTCTATGTAGATTTTGACGGTCCAGAAGTAAAGGAAACAATCGATAAAGGTCTTTCAGGTGTCGATATGCCGGACAAGATTTGCCCTAATTGTGGCAAGCCTTTAGCAAAGGATGGATTTGATATCCCATTCGAAACTTTCCTTGGATTCAAGGGAGATAAGGAGCCTGATATCGATCTTAACTTCTCCAATGAGTATCAGTCAAAGGCACATAAGTATACTGAAGTTATTTTCGGTGACGGACAGACATTCAAGGCCGGAACTGTGTCTACACTTGCTGATAAAAACGCCGTAGGTTATGTTCTTAAGTACTTTGATAAGCGAGATATTAGAAAGCGACGTGCTGAAAACGAACGTATTGCAAAGGGTGTTGAAGGTGTTAAGTCTACTACAGGTCAGCATCCAGGTGGTGTAGTAGTTCTTCCTAATGGTGAGGATATTTATTCCTTCACACCAGTTCAGCATCCAGCTAATAAAGATACAGATATTGTTACAACACACTTTGATTACCATAAAATCGATGCCAACCTTCTGAAGCTTGATATCTTAGGACATTTGGATCCTACCATGATCAAGCGACTTGAGGATTTGACTGGAATTGATGCAACAAAGATTCCTCTTGATGACAAGGATGTTATGTCTTTGTTCCAAAGCACTAAGGCTCTTGGCATTACACCAGATGACATTATGGGAACACCACTTGGAACTCTTGGAATTCCAGAGTTCGGTACTGATTTCGCTATGCAGATGCTTGTTGAGGCAAAGCCTCAATACTTCACTGACTTAGTTCGAATCGCCGGACTGGCCCATGGTACTGACGTATGGCTAGGAAATGCTCAGGACCTTATCTTAAATGGTGTTGCCACTATCACTGAGGCTATTTGTACTCGTGATGATATCATGGTATATCTGATTCATATGGGCCTTGACCCTGCTGAATCATTTACCATCATGGAGCGAGTTCGTAAGGGTATTGTCGCTAAAGGTAAATGCGATGAGTGGCCTACATACAAACAGCATATGCAAGAGCATGGTGTTCCAGATTGGTACATCGGTTCCTGTGAAAAAATTAAATACATGTTCCCTAAAGCCCATGCTGCCGCATACGTTATGATGGCTTGGCGTGTTGCTTACTGTAAAATAAATTATCCTTTAGCATACTATGCAGCATTCTTCTCAATCAGAGCCGGTGGTTTTGATTATGAAAAGTGTTGTCAGGGTAAGGCTAGATGTGAGCAGGAGATTAAGTACTACAAATCTCAGCCAGATTTATCAGCTACCGATAAGGATATTTTGATTGCACTTAGATTGTGTCAGGAGATGTATGCCCGTGGATTTGAATTTTTACCTATGGACCTATACCAATCTGACTCAAGATACTTTAAAATAGTAGATGGGAAGCTTCTTCCACCATTCAATGTTATTTCCGGAATGGGTGATAAGGCTGCTGAGCAGTTACAGATTGCTGCCAGCCAAGGAAAGTTCTTATCACAAGACGAGATTCGCGATAGAGGAAAGGTATCACAGACTATTCTTGATAAAATGGTTGAGCTTGGAATCGTAAAAGATCTTCCAAAATCAAATCAGCTTTCACTATCAGACTTTTTTAATTTTTAATTTTGGGGAGGGCAGTTGAATGAAGGTATTAAAAAGAATCATAGCAATAGTTGTTGCTATTGGTATTGTGGCTGGTCTTGGTTTTTATAAGTACATAAATACTGTGACCTATTATAATGAACCAGGCACAAATGGAAACACTATTGGCAATCTATACGGAAATGGATTGTTCTGTGAATCAGATGGAGTAGTTTATTTTTCTAATCCAAATGATAAGGGCAGAATTTATAAAATGAATCCAGATGAATCTGATATAGAAATTGTCGCAACTGATAGCGTTTATTTTATTAATGCCGATTCACATTACCTTTATTACAGTCGTAATCACAATGATAACGCAGATTTTGTGCTTGATGTAAACACAGAAAGCTTGTGTAGAATGTCAAAGAAGAATAAAAAAGTCATTATTCTTGATCAGGCAAACTGTAATGCGGCTGCTCTCGCTGGAAATAGAGTTGTATATTTTCACTATGATTCCGAAGATGCCACATCTCTTTATATGGTTGGTATCGACGGTGAGGAAAGAGTTCAGCTTTCAAAAGCTCCAATTGATCCACGATGCATGGTAGGCGAAAAGCTTTACTATTCAGGTGTGGAACGTGATCACAATCTCCATAGTATGAATCTTGACACAAAAGATTCTACCTATGTTTCATCAGAGAATTTGTGGCTTCCAATCATCGATGGTAACACTTTGTACTACATGAATCTGGATGAAAACAATCGAGTTTACAGAAGTACTCTTTCTGGCGACAACAAAACAGGTATAACCACATACGGTACATCAGGATACAATATCTCTGGCAATTACCTGTACTATCAATCTATCAAGGGAAATCCTGATGGTATGTACAGAGTGGATTTGACTACAGGTGCCGAGGTTCTTCTTGCTGAAGGTGAATTTAACAACATCAATGTAACTAGCAAATATGTATATTTTGCTGATTACTATTCAGGTACAACGTTCCATGTGGCAAATGGTAGCACAGAAGTTGGGCTATTCAATCCACCAATTTTAGCATTAGACAAGTAACAGAATAGGAGTAACATGAGAGACTTAGGAGACATCAGGGTAGAAATCGATCAGGTAGACAAGGAGATTCTCAATCTTTTCAACAAGAGAATGGAGCTTGCCTGCCAGGTAGCTGAGTACAAAATTGCTACAGGTAAAAAGGTTTACGACAAAGAGCGTGAGGATGCAAAACTTGAAAAGCTTTCATCCTATGTTGATGATGATTTTAGCGAGCAGGCTGTCAAAGAGCTATACACACAGATAATGTCCATCAGCCGCAAAAAGCAATTTGCTATTTTGCAAGAGCGAGGAGTATCTTTTGACACAGGCTTTACTCAGGTAGATAATTTCGATTTTTCTGATGCAATCGTTTGCTTTCAGGGAGTTCAAGGGGCTTATTCCCAGCTGGCAATGCTGGCGTTTTTTGACGACGAAATGAAAGACAGCTTTCATGTTGATTTATGGCGTGATGCCATGGATGCAATCAGCACAGGCAAGGCGGACTATGCTGTTCTTCCAATAGAAAACAGCTTGGCTGGTTCTATTGAGGAGAACTTTGATTTACTTTCTGAATACAATGTTGCCATTATTGGCGAGCAGATTCTCAAGGTTGATCATGCTTTACTTGGTGTAAAAGGTGCCACAATAAATGATATTAAAACAGTATATTCTCATCCTAAGGCGATAGCCCAGTGTGAAAACTATATTCGTAAATATCACATTGATTGGGATGTTAAAAACCTACGAAATACGGCTATGAGTGCTCAGAAAATCCAGGATGACGGAGACAAGACTCAGGCTGCTATTGGTAGCAAATATAATGCAGTTTTGTATAATCTTGATATTCTAGAAGAATCTATTCAGGATGATAAAAACAATGAGACACGTTTCATCATTGTTTCAAAGGATAAAAAATATAAAAAATCTGCAGATAAAATTAGTCTTTGCTTAGAGATTTCTCACGAACCAGGAAGTCTTTACAGGATTCTTTCAAACCTCATTTTCAATGGTATCAATATGAACCGAATCGAATCTAGACCAATTAAAGGCGTTAATTGGCAGTACAGATTCTTTATTGATATTGATGGCAATCTTAATGATGAGGCAGTTAGAAATGCACTTACTGGTCTAAAAGAGGAATGCGTAAGCATTAGAGTTTTAGGAAACTATTAATTTCGTATTGGGGGGAACATGAAATTATTTGCAAGCATTTACATTGGCTCTTATGAGACTACAATGAAAGTTTTTGAAGTTAGTAAGCAGAAGGGGATTAAGACTGTCGATACTCTTAAAATCCCTTCTGATATTATCAGAGATGTGCTTGAGCATGGCCGTATCTTACCTCAGACTACGGACAAGCTTTGTCATGTTTTAAATGATATGCGCCGCACTATGGAAGGCTACAAAGTGGACAGCTTTTCTGTAGTGGCAGGCCCTAATATAAGGCAGGCAGAAAATGCAATCATTTTTCTAGAGCAAATAAAAATGCATACCGGATTTACGGTAAATGTTCTTTCAAATTCTGAGCAGCGATTCTTAGGATACGAAGCAGTTGCATCCACAGAAGGCTTCGAAGAGCTCATTAATGAATCGGCTGTTCTTGTTGATGTGGGAGGAGTCTCACTTCAAATCACTCTTTTCTCAAAAGGGAAAATCGTTACAACTCAACATTTGTCTATGGGTACAGTTTCCATAAGTGAGAATCTTAGGAAACTAGGCACTATATCAAACAATTCTTTTGAGCAAACCTACGAGATGATGTATAAGGAACTGGAAGTTTTCAAGACTATGTTCTTGAGAGACATGGTTCCAAAGTACATGATTCTTTTAGGGGTGCAGGTTAGTACCATTGCAGAGCGAATATCTAATTTTTCCTCAAAACAGATTAAAACAAAGGACTACCTTGAATTCTTAAACAAGATTAATAAAAACTATATTAAAGCATTCGAGCTGAAGCATGATGTTTATCTGGACAATGAAAATCTTATCGAGCCAATGGTAATGCTTTATAAAGTATTGGCTGAAACACTGGCTCCTGAAATCGTGTATGCTCCGGGAGTGTCTGTAAGTGAGGGCGTTGCATATAATTATAGCTATTCTAAAAAATGGCTTACATCATCCCACGATTTTGATAATGATATTATTTCAGCAGCTTGGGCTATTGCCAAACGATATGATAGCTATCAGCCACATTTAAAGGCTTTGTTCAAGCTTTCCAGTGAAATATTTGATGCAATGAAAAAGTATCACGGGCTAGGCAAAAGGCAAAGGGTTCTTATGCAGTGTATAGCAATTCTTCATGATTGTGGAAAGTATATTTCTCTATCAGAAGCTTCAAGCTGTTCATATACCATTATTATGTCTTCTGAAATCCTTGGACTTAGTCACAAAGAGAGGGAGATAATTGCTACTACTGTTGAGTTTAACAGAAAGCCTGTTGAACCATATGAGAACCTTTCGGACAAGTTTACCCAGGAAGAGTACGTAACTATCCTGAAGCTACTTGCAATTTTAAAGGTTGCCAATGCTCTTGATAGATCGCATAAGCAGAAAATCAAAAATGTTTCAATGAGAGTAAAAGATAGAGAGCTTGTTATTTCTATAGAGGCTAACAGCTCACTTGCCCTTGAAAAGGGATTATTCAAAAAGAATGCAGATTATTTCGAGGAAATCTTTTCTATAAAACCAGTTCTTAGAGAAAACTAGATTTTTAGGAGGCGTTATGGGAAGCAAAATCAATATTTCAGATGCAAAATACTATGATAATAGAGAACTTAGCTGGTTAAAGTTCGAGCTAAGAGTATTGAATGAAGCTATGGTTAAAGAGCTTCCTATTTTGGAGCGCATTAAATTCGTAAGTATAACTTCGTCCAATTTGGATGAATTCTTCATGGTTCGTGTAGCTTCTCTTAAAGATATGGAGCATGCAGGCTATACAAAGCCTGACATTGCAGGAATGACACCTACAGAGCAGCTCATTGCCATCAATGAAAAGACAAGAGAGCTGGTAGAGCTTCAGTACAACATATGGGGCAAGCATCTCAATCCTGCATTAAAAGAAAACGGAATCATTCTCTATGATAAATACGAGGATTTAAATGAAGAACAGTTGAAATTCGTGGATTCATTTTTTATGAGCCAGGTTTATCCCGTTCTTACTCCAATGGCCTTTGATGCATCAAGACCATTTCCACTTATAAGAAACAAATCTCTAAATATTGCAGCGTTGATTGAAAAGAAAAAGGGGTCTACAGTAGCAGGTAACGACAGTGATGATGTTGAGTTTGCCACTGTTCAGGTTCCTTCAGTTTTACCTCGATTTGTATCCCTTCCATCGGACGAAAAACATCACGATTGCTTTATTCTTTTGGAGCAGATTATCGAGCGCAACATGGATAAGCTTTTCTTAAACTACAATGTGGTTGCAGCCTCTCCATATCGAATCATGAGAAATGCCGATTTTTCAATTGATGAAGAGGGCGCAGAAGATTTGCTTTTAGAAATCGAGAAACAGATTAAATCACGACAATGGGGCGAAGTGATTCGTCTCGAGGTGGAATCTACAATTAACAAAAAGCTTCTTTCAATTTTAAAGAAAAATTTAGGTGTAAATGAGATAGATATTTATAAAATCAAGGGACCTATTGATTTAACCTATCTTATGAAGCTTTATGGAATTGAAGGACATGGCGAGCTTAGAGCTCCAAGCTTTAAGCCTCAGAACAATCCACGCCTTAAACCAGGTGAAAAGCTGTTTGATGAGATTAAAAAGGGAGACATTTTCCTCCATCATCCATATGAAAGCTTTGACCCTGTTGTTGATTTTATTGCACAAGCAGCATTTGATCCACAGGTGCTTGCCATCAAGCAGACTTTATATAGAGTCAGCGGTAATTCGCCTATCATAGCAAGCCTTGCCCATGCTGCGGAGAATGGTAAGCAGGTTACAGTACTTGTTGAATTAAAGGCTCGTTTTGACGAGGAGAATAATATCATCTGGGCAAAGAAGCTTGAGAAAGCTGGATGTCATGTAATTTATGGTTTAGTAGGATTAAAGACTCACTGTAAGATTGCTCTTGTTGTTAGAAGAGAAGATGATGGTATTCGCCGCTATGTTCATCTCGGTACCGGCAATTACAACGACTCTACTGCTAAGCTATATACCGATTGCGGTATGTTTACCTGTAATGAAAAATATGGCGAAGATGCTACCGCTGTATTTAATATGCTTTCCGGATACTCAGAGCCAGCAAGCTGGAATAAGCTTGTTGTAGCCCCACTTTGGCTAAGGGATACCTTCGTTACTTTGATTAATAGAGAGATTCGTCATGCCAAAGAGGGAAAGGAAGCTCGCATTATTGCAAAGATGAACTCCCTTTGTGACAAAGAAATAATTGAAAAGCTTTACGAGGCAAGCAATGCCGGCGTTAAGATAAATCTTATTGTTCGAGGAATATGCTGCCTTAGAACTGGTATCCCTGGTGTAAGCGAGAATATCCATGTGTCATCAATTGTTGGCACATACCTTGAGCATGCACGTATTTTCTACTTCTACAACAATGGATTAGAAGATATATACATGGGTTCAGCGGACTGGATGCCTCGTAATTTGGATAGACGTGTTGAAATTATTTTCCCTGTTGAGGATGTTATTTTAAAGAATAAAGTTAAGCATATTTTGGATGTACAGCTGGGAGATACCCTAAAGGCTTATGAGATGACAGAGGATGGAAACTATGTTAGAATAAAGCCTGTTCGCGGCAAAAAGCCTGTGGGTGCACAGGACACCTTCTGCCGAGAGGCAAAGAAAAATAACGAGCCAGAGATTGATTATTTCAAAAAGCGTACCTTTACGCCTATCTTTGGCAATGAGGTTTAAAATGAACAGAAAAATACTTGCAGTTGATTTGGACGACACAACTTTCGATGACAATAAGGACATCTGTAAGGCTAATCTTGATGCTTTAAATGCAATGCTTGATGCAGGGCATGTGCTTGCTGTAGATACAGGCCGTCCCACACACGTCATGAAAAAGCTTTTAAAGCGATTTGAAGTTTTTGATAGAGAAAATGTTTATCTTTTAGGTTACCAGGGAACTGTTGGCACTAGAGCCACCGATGATGAAGTATTATTTGGACATTTCCTTGATAATGAAGCAGCAATAAAGCTTATGACCTATTCAAAAAATGCCGGGTTAACCACCATTATTTTTGAATTTGGTCAGATTTATTCTTTTTCGTTAAACGAAGATACAGACAGATATTCTGAGATTTCAAAGGAGCCAATTACTGTAATTGAATCACCTGAGGATCTCAGGGGCCATAATCTTACAAAGATGATGGTAGTTAATTTCGAAGACCATGAGAAGCTGTTCCAGTTTGAGGAAGCTCATAAGGCCGAAATGGAAGATTCATTTGTCAGCATGTTTTCAAATGTTGCTTTTCTTGAGTATGTTGGAAAGGATTCTAGCAAAGGCGCCGGGCTTGCAGAGCTTGCATCTATCCTTGATATAGATATGCAAGATACAGTAGCATGTGGCGATGAAAGAAACGATATCAGTATGGTTCAGGCTGCCGGTGTAGGAGTTGCTGTGGCAAATGCCAGAGATGAGCTTAAAGCAGTTGCAGACTATATTACAGTTTTAGATAATAATAACGGAGCAGTAGCAGAGGCAATCAACAAATTTATTCTTAATTCGTAGAAAATTGTTGACTCTGCGGGGTTTACGTGATATATTATTCGTGTTGTGAAAACAAAGTAGAGTATCCACTCTCACCTTAGCACGTATATTTACAGTGACTTGGGTCTTATATTTCACACAAACCTTGTTTGTGATGATTTATGGTGGATATTCTGTATCCACTATTTTTTTTATTATTTGGAGGTAGTACCATTAGCGAATTAATGATTAATGAGCAGATTCGCGACAAAGAAGTTCGTGTAATTGGCTCTGATGGGGAACAGCTTGGCATTATGTCAGCACGAGAGGCACAGAAGCTTGCCGATGATGAAGGATTAGATCTTGTAAAGATTTCACCAAAGGCTAATCCACCAGTGTGCAAGATTGTTGATTACGGTAAATACCGTTATGAGCAGGCACGCCGTGAAAAGGAAGCTAAGAAAAAGCAGCATGTTGTTGAGGTAAAAGAGATTCGTATGTCTCCAAACATTGATGCTAATGATATGAACACAAAGGTAAATGCAGCTAAGAAGTTCATTTCAAAGGGCGATAAGGTTAAGGTAACACTTCGTTTCCGTGGCCGTGAAATGGCTCACATGCAGTCATCAAAGCATATTCTTGATGATTTTGCTGAGGCACTTGCTGATGTTGCAGTAGTGGAAAAGGCACCAAAGATTGAGGGTCGTAGTATGAGCCTGGTGCTTACAGAAAAGAAATCGTAATACAGGAGGAAATTTATCATGCCAAAGATGAAGACAAGAAGAGCAGCTGCAAAGCGCTTTAAGGTAACAGGAACAGGAAAGCTTAAGAGAAACAAGGCATACAAGAGCCACATCTTAACCAAGAAGACTACAAAGAGAAAGAGAAATCTTCGTCAGTCAGCAATCGTTGATTCAACAAACGTAAAGAACATGAAGAAAGTACTTCCATATCTCTAAAATAGATTTGGAAATGTTATTTATTTGGTTAGGAGGAATTTAAAATGGCAAGAGTTAAAGGCGGATTAAACGCTAAGAAAAGACATAATAGAACATTAAAGTTAGCAAAGGGTTACAGAGGCGCTAGAAGCAAGCAGTATCGTGTTGCAAAGCAGTCAGTTATGCGTGCCCTTACATCATCATACGCTGGTAGAAAGCAGAAGAAGAGACAGTTCAGACAGCTTTGGATCGCTCGTATCAACGCTGCTGCACGTATCAATGGACTTTCATATTCTAAGTTCATGTACGGTCTTAAGCTCGCTGGTGTTGAGATGAACAGAAAGATGCTCGCTGAGCTCGCTGTTAACGATGCAGAAGGTTTTGCTAAGCTTGTTGAAGTTGCAAAGTCTAAGGTAGCTTAATTTCAAAACAAACGATTAAAAGTCCTAGGATTTTCCTAGGACTTTTTTGTTATGAAATTAAGCTAAAATGCAAGAAATATAATAGAAAACTACTTTAACATTTTCTAGTATTCTGTTAATCTATTATGTGGTAACGAACTTTAAGGAGGTGCTTTATGGCAATATTAGTTACGGGTGGTGCTGGTTTTATTGGTAGCCACACATGTGTAGAGCTTCAGCAGGCAGGCTATGATGTAGTTGTATATGACAATCTTAGCAATGCATCTGAAAAGTCACTTGAGAGAGTAGAAGCTATTACAGGAAAGCCAGTCAAGTTTTACAAAGGCGATATCTTAGATAGAGATAGATTAAATGAAGTATTTGCAAATGAAAAGATTGATTCTTGTATTCATTTTGCAGGTCTTAAGGCTGTTGGTGAGTCAGTTCAGAAGCCTTGGGAATACTATGAGAACAATATTGCAGGTACACTTACACTTGTTGATGTAATGAGACAGCACAACTGCAAGAACATTATTTTCTCATCTTCAGCAACTGTTTACGGTGATCCAGCAGAGATACCTATCACAGAAAACTGCCCAAAGGGACAGTGCACAAACCCATACGGCTGGACAAAGTCAATGCTTGAGCAGATTCTTTCAGATATGCAGAAGGCAGATAATGAATGGAACGTAGTTCTTCTTCGTTACTTCAATCCAATTGGTGCTCATCAGTCTGGTACAATGGGAGAGAATCCAAACGGTATTCCAAACAACCTTATGCCATACATTACACAGGTTGCAGTTGGAAAACTTCCAGAGCTTGGTGTATTTGGTGATGATTACGATACTCCAGATGGTACTGGTGTACGCGATTACATCCATGTTGTTGATCTTGCAAAGGGACATGTTAAGGCTCTCAAGAAAATCGAGGAGAATGCAGGTCTCAAGATTTACAACCTTGGTACAGGAGTGGGATACTCAGTTCTTGATATTGTAAAGAACTTTGAGGAAGCTACTGGAGTAAAGATTCCATATTCTATTAAGCCACGTCGTGCTGGTGACATTGCTACATGCTACTCAGATGCTACAAAAGCTAAGGAAGAACTTGGCTGGACAGCAGAGTTTGGCATCAAGGAAATGTGCGCAGATTCATGGAGATGGCAGAAGAATAATCCGAATGGATACGAAGATTAAAAAAAGTGTTGACATAAGTCAATTCACATAGTATTATATGTCTTGTCGCTGATAGCGACAGGGCAATATGGTTCCTTGGTCAAGCGGTTAAGACGTCGCCCTCTCACGGCGAAAACAGCGGTTCGATTCCGCTAGGAACTGCTAAAAAGACACCTGATTTCAGGTGTCTTTTTTGTTATTCTTATATATTTGCTAAGTCAAATTTACGAGTATATTCCGTAGGATATGCATTGCCTGTTTTTGATGTCAGGATAGTGCGGTAAATATCACTGGAAATAATATCGTATTTATTAATTGTTTCATTTGGTGCTGTAAGTAAAGGAGCAGATGATGCTTCTTTTATTTTACTAAGGAGAACACTTCCGTTTTTGCTGAATCCTAACATTCGTATATACGATATATATCCGGCTTCCTTTGCAGTTTTAAAATCTTTTTCTGTAATACCTAATAAGATATGACATAGCACACGGCTGATTCTGGAATATTCAAAGTTTTTGGTTTTTAAAACTTCGCAGAATTGACTAAAGGAAACAAATTCCGGCAACTTATTTTTGATTCTATCTGAAAGGTCGTTGTTACAATCTAAATATTGCTCGAAGCTTTCTGTGGTAATAAGCTTGTAATGAAGCAATTCTGAAATATCATCGGAAGTCACAAATGGACTGCTGTTATATAAATTTATTACTTCTTCAGGTACTGCTTCAAAGGATTTTGACAGCTTGTAATGCTGGCGTATTGAACTGGCAGAGCTAAGACTTCCACTAAGACTTAAATCGTTGTATTCGTTTCCTTGACGCTTCATAACAGCTATATCCATATCAAGATGATTTGCTTGGATATAACGACAGTACTCGATTCCTAGTATATTATTAGGAGAGGAGATAATATCTTCAGCTAAAAATGCTTTTAAAGCCTTTGCTCTGGCAGTGGCATAGCTAATTCCCTGAGATACGAGTGCATTAATTTCGTTGTTAATCTCGCCAGAATTTTCAAGCTCCACTAGTTTTTTGCTTTCTTCAATAAACAGGTCTCTGCGGTCGCATTCTGCTGAAAATAGAATAGTATCAACAACACCAGTGGCATTAAGCAAAGCAACTCCAGCTGACGCATATTCTCTTGCAGAGCTGGTGGCGAAAATGGTAGGGATTTCAAGAACTACATCGGCACCACAAAGAAGAGCGGCCTTGGCTCTTGTGTATTTGTCGAAGCATGCGATTTCACCACGCTGAGTAAAACTGCCTGACATAGCTATAATTATCTGATCAGCGCCTAATACATTTCTTGCATATTCAATCTGAAGTTTGTGGCCATTGTGAAAGGGATTATATTCCGCAACTATACCAATTACCATTTTGTTCCTCCGAAAATACTTTTACATGGGTATTATACATTAAAATTTGGTTGAGAAGACAAATTTTAGTGATATAATTAAAATGTTGTTTAAGAATACAATTATTAAAGAAAGAAAACATATAAAGAAAGGAACTTTGTTATTATGAAGATCTTAGTTATCAACTGTGGTAGTTCATCTCTTAAGTATCAGGTTATTGATTCAGAGAGCGAGCAGGTACTTTGCAAGGGACTTTGCGAGAGAATCGGCATCGATGGACGTATCGTTTATCAGAAGGCTGGTCTTGATAAAGAAATCACAGAAATCCCTATGCCTACACACAAGGAGGCTGTTGCAGCTGTAATCAACGCTATTACTAATGAAGCTACAGGTGCTCTTAAGTCTCTTGACGAAATCGATGCAGTAGGTCACAGAGTCGTTCACGGTGGTGAGAAGTTCGCAGCTTCTGCACTTATCACAGACGAGATGATCAAGGTTGTAGAAGAGTGCAACGATCTTGCTCCACTTCACAACCCAGCAAACATCATCGGTATCAATGCATGCCGCGAGCTTATGCCAGGTAAGCCACAGGTTGGTGTTTTTGATACAGCATTCCATCAGACAATGCCTAAGGAAGCATACATGTATGCAGTTCCTTACAAATATTATGAGCAGTACGGCGTACGTCGTTACGGTTTCCACGGTACATCACACAGCTATGTATCAAAGCGTGTAGCTGAGATGGACGGATGCGACCTTAAGAACTCAAAGATTATCGTTTGCCACATTGGTAACGGCGCATCTTGCTGTGCAGTTCTCAACGGTGAGTCAGTAGACACATCAATGGGTCTTTCTCCACTTGAAGGACTTGTTATGGGTACTCGTTCAGGAGATATCGATCCTTCAGCTGTTGAATTCATGGCAAAGAAGGAAGGCCTTGATTTTGCAGGCGTTATGAACGTACTTAACAAGGAATCTGGTGCACTTGGTGTTTCTGGTATTTCTTCAGATTTCCGTGATCTTATTGCTGCTTCAGCAGAAGGCAACGAGAGAGCAAAGCTTGCTATGGATATGATTGCATACCGCATCGCTAAGTATGTTGGTGCATATGCAGCTGCTATGAATGGCGCAGATATCATCTGCTTCACAGCTGGTCTTGGAGAGAACAATGCAGGCCTTAGAAAGGCTGTATGTAGCCATCTTGGTTTCATGGGCGTTGAAATCGATGACGCTAGAAACGATGTAGCTGGCGAGGAGAGACTTGTTTCTTCTGACTCTTCAAAGGTTAAGGTATACGTTGTACCTACAAACGAGGAAGTTATGATTGCAAGAGATACAGCAGCTATCGTATCTGGCAAATAATTTCATCAAATTTTTGTAAAATTAATGCACTTTTTTCTTAAAAGTGTTTGACAAGCATATTAAAGCTTAGTATAATTGGCAAAGTGTGGATAGGAGATTTTATATGAAGATTTCTATTAAGGATATCACTTCATTACCTGATCAAAATAAGAAGTTTACTGGAACTTGCGACATACATGATTTTTCTTATCTTGGCAGTAAGTTTACTATCAATCGCACAGAGCCATTTGATGTAGTTTTGTCTATGATTGGTTCTGGAAAGCTTCATATCACTTTTACTACTAGTGCTAATATCACTGGTTCATGTGACAGATGCTTGACAGATGTTTCATTTGATGTACCTGTGGCTGTTGATGAAACTGTTGAGGTTTCAGAAGGACAGGTAGTTCCAGATGAAGAAATAGGTCCTTACTCATTTGTTGATGGTGAGGAAATAGTTGTAGATGAACTCATATTAAACGAGATCTTAGTGAATTTCCCGGCAAAGATATTGTGCCAGGACGACTGCAAGGGTATTTGCCCAGTCTGTGGCAAGAATCGTAATATCGAGTCTTGTGGATGTGACGACACAGTCTTAGATCCTAGAATGGCACAATTTTTAGATGTCTTTAATAGCTTTAAGGAGGTGAAATAGCATGTCTATTTGTCCAAAGAACAAATCTTCTAAGGGAAGAAGAGATAAAAGAAGAGCAAACTGGAAAATGAGCAAACCAACACTCGTTAAGTGCAGCAAGTGTGGAGAGCTTATGGTACCACATAGAGTTTGCAAGAACTGTGGATCATACAACAAAAAAGAAATCATCGCAGTTGATTAATTTTAAAAACCTTTCGGAGTTTCCGAAAGGTTTTTTTATTTGAAATAATGCCTAATTTAAAGTATAATTTCTAAAGTATGTTATGAAAGGATATTATCATGAGTGATTATACTATAGTTGCACTTGATGCAATGGGCGGAGATAATGCACCATCAGCAATGGTACAGGGCGCTGTTGATGCTGTTAATGCAAACAAAGCTATTAAAGTTATTCTTGTTGGTAAGGAAGATGTTATCAAAACAGAGCTTTCATCTTACACATACCCACAGGACCAGATTGAAATAAAAAATGCTACAGAGGTTATCGAGACAGCTGAGCATCCAGTAGCCGCTATCAAAAAGAAAAAGGATTCTTCGATGGTAGTAGGCCTTCACCTTGTAAAGGATGGTGAGGCAGATGCATTTGTTTCAGCAGGCAATTCAGGAGCGCTTCTTACAGGTGGTCTTGGTATTGTTGGTCGTATCCGTGGTATTGAGCGTGCACCATTTGGTACACTTTTCCCAGTAAAGACTGGCGTTGCTCTTTTAGCAGACAGTGGAGCAAATGTTGATTGTCGTCCTAGCCACTTGGTACAGTTTGCCAAGATGGGTAGCATCTACATGGAAAAGGTAGTAGGAGTTAAAAATCCTCGTGTTGCTATTGTCAATGTTGGTGCCGAAGAAGAAAAGGGCAATGCGCTTGTAAAAGAGACTATGCCACTTTTAAAGGAATGCGAAGATATTAATTTCATCGGTAGCATTGAGGCTAGAAATATTCCAAACGGAGATGCAGATGTTATTATCTGTGACGGCTTCGTTGGTAATGTTATTCTTAAATTATACGAAGGTTTGGCAGGTACACTTATCACTGTTATTAAGGGCGGCTTGATGAGTACCCTCAGATCAAAAATTGGCGCTGCACTTGCGCTTCCAGCTTTAAAGAAGACTCTCAAGAAGTTCGATGCCAGTGAATACGGCGGAGCTCCACTCCTTGGATTAAAGGGCCTTGTTGTTAAGACTCACGGTAGTGCAAAGGCTGGAGAGGTTAGAAACACTATTTTCCAGTGTGTAACCTTCAAAGAGCAGCAGATTAACGAGTTTATTAGAGACAATATAGTTATAGAAAAGAAAAAGGAGGACTAGAGATGGAATTCGATTTACTCAAAGAGATTATTGCAGAGGTATTAAATGTTGATGCAGCTGAAATCACTACAGAGACTACATTTGTTGATGATCTTGGTGCAGATTCACTTGATGTATTCCAGATTATCATGGGTGTTGAGGAAAAGCTTAACATCGAGGTTGATACAGAGGCAGCTGAGAAGCTTTCTACTGTAGGTGATGCAGTTGAGCTTATCAAGAAGACAGTTGCAAACAAGTAATTTTATGTGTAAATGCGGCCTATTTTAAGGCCGCAGCAATTACACGTTTAGTGTCCACTTTCAGTGGACACTATTTTAAACTCAGGAGGTAGTATTTTGAATAGTTTAAAGGAATTTCAAAAGATTATCGGTTATGAGTTTAGAGACGAAAGCTTACTACAACAGGCTTTGACACATAGTTCATATGCAAATGAAAATCATATGCCAAAGCTTAGCGACAACGAGAGACTTGAGTTCCTTGGGGATGCAGTGCTTGAAATCGTTTCGAGTGAGTTTTTGTATCTAAATTATACCGAATTAAATGAAGGTAAATTATCTAGACTTAGAGCTAGCATAGTTTGTGAGCCTACCCTGGCTTACATTTGCAAGGAAATAAACCTTGGTGACTATGTTCGTCTATCTAAAGGTGAGGACATGACAGGCGGTCGAAATAGAAAGTCTATTCTTTCTGACGCCTTCGAGGCTACAATCGGCGCTATCTTTTTGGATGGTGGAATGGAGCCCGCTTCTGAATATATCCATAGGTTTGTTTTAAATGACATAGAACACAAGCAGCTATTTTACGATAGCAAGACCAGATTACAGGAAGTTGTTCAGGCTAATTTCAAGGAGCCACTTACATATCAGCTTATCTCAGAGACTGGTCCGGACCACGCTAAGGAATTTAAGGTTGAAGCCTTAGTTGGGGATAGAGTTCTTGGTTCAGGTGTTGGTAGCACCAAAAAGGCTGCTGAGCAGGAAGCTGCTTATGAAGGCTTGATGCGCCTCCACAAAGAAGACTCTATCAAGATTATATAATTAATTAGGGAGAATTTAATGTATCTTAAAAGTATTGAATTATACGGATTTAAATCTTTTGCACACAAGATGAAATTCGAATTCCATAATGGTATCACAGGTATCGTTGGTCCTAACGGTTCCGGTAAAAGTAACGTTGCTGATGCTGTTCGCTGGGTTCTCGGTGAGCAGTCTGCAAAGCAGCTTCGTGGTGCCAGCATGCAGGATGTTATCTTTGCAGGAACAGAGGCTAGAAAGCCTCTTTCATATGCATATGTAGCACTTACAATGGACAACTCTGACCATGTGCTTCCAGTAGATTACGAAGAGGTTACAATTGCTCGTCGTGTTTATCGTTCAGGTGAAAGCGAATATCTTTTAAATGGTACACCATGCCGTTTGAAGGATGTGTCAGAGCTTTTCTATGATACTGGTGTCGGTAAGGAAGGTTATTCTATCATCGGACAGGGCCAAATCGAAAAGATTTTGTCTGGTAAGCCAGAGGATAGACGTGAGCTTTTCGATGAAGCTGTTGGTATCGTAAAATACAAAAAGCGTAAGGCAGCATCTGTAAAGAAGCTTGAAAGCGAGAGGGAGAATCTTGTTCGTGTAAATGATATTCTTTCCGAGCAGGAGCGTCGTATCGGACCTTTGGAAAAGCAGTCTGAGGATGCAAAGCAATACTTAAAATACAAAGAAGAGCTTAAGCGTATCGATGTAAACTCTTTCATGCTTGAGGTTGATAGACTTCAGGCTAATTTAGATGAGGTTGAAAAGAATGCAAATCTTGCCAGAGAACACATGGAAGAAAGCAAGACAGCTCAGGAGGAAATCCGTACAAAATACGACTCTTTGGAGCAGCAGATCAACGACCTTGATGTTGAAATCGAAACCTTAAAGAAGAATCAGTCGGATTCTACTCTTATGAAGGGCAAGCTGGAAAACGAAATCGCTCTTTTAGAGGAGCAGATTCGTTCTGCAAATGCCACAGATGAAAATATGGCAAGCCGTATCGCTGAAATTGAGGCAGATAAGGCAGATAAAGAAAGCCAGTTAGCAGATTTTAAGGCTGAAAAGGAAAATCTTGATAAGACACTTGAGGAAGCTGTAGAACGTCTCAATTCCGTTAAGTCTAATTACAGCGAGCTCCAGGTTGCAATCATTTCAAATAACGAAAAAATCGAGCAGGACAACAAAGCAATCATGGAACTGCTCAACAATCGTGCTTCAATCAAGTCTAAGGAGCAACGTCTTGAGACTATGCTTGAGCAGACAAACATCCGCAAGGCAAAGCTTAATCAGCGTCTCCTTGAAAGAAAGACTCGTGAAGAGGATTTGGATGTTGCGGTTGCTCTTGCAGAGGACGAGTTTAAGAATGCACAGTCACTTCTTCTTGAGCTTCAGGAAAAGGACAAGGAATATACAGAAAAGGCTGCTGAATGGAAAAAGAAGAGCCGTGAGAATTCTACTGCATTACAGGCAAAGAAGGACGAGTTCGCTCGTGTTCAGACTAGATTAGAGTCAATCAAGAACATTGCAGAGCGCTATGAGGGATACGGTAATTCGACTCGTAAAATCATGGAGCAGAAGGGCAGAATCGATGGTATCGAGGGCGTTATTTCTGACCTTATCCATGTTGAAAAGAAATATGAAATGGCTATCGAGACAGCTCTCGGTGGTAACATTCAAAATATCGTTACAGCTGACGAGGCTTGCGCAAAGAAGCTTATCAGCTACTTAAAGGAAAACAAGCTTGGTCGTGCCACATTCCTTCCACTGACATCTGTTGATGGAAGAGGCAATTTCAAAAAGACAGAAGTTCTTAACGATAAGGGAGTTCTTGGTCTTGCATCAGAGCTTGTTACATGTGATAGCAAGTTTGATGGAGTTGTAGCTTATCTTCTTGGTAGAGTTGTAGTTGCTGACAATATTGATTCAGCTATCGCTCTTGCAAAGAAAAACAACTACAGCATCCATATCGTTACACTTGATGGTGAATACCTTGCACCAGGTGGTTCAATGGCCGGTGGTCACTTCAAGAACAAATCAAATCTTCTCGGTAGAAATCGTGAGATTGAGGAGCTTGAAGGCAAGCTTGATGTTATCTCTAAGGAGATGGATGAGCTCAAGAACCGTGAGGGCGAAATCGAGACAGCTGTTGCACTTCTTGAAAGTGACAGAGATGACAACACTACAAAGCTTAATGAAGCTGCAATTGCATTAAATACTGCAAAGCTTGGCTTAGATAGAGCAAATGAGCAGAAGAAGGAAAGCTTAACTGCTTACGAAGGTCTTTCTAAGGAAAGCGAAGAGCTTGAAACACAGCTCACAGAAATCGCTGCAGGCAAGAAGGAAATCGAGTTCGAAAAGCAGGAATCAGAAGACAAAGAAGCAGAGCTCAAGGCTGAAATCCAAAAGCTTTCAGACGAAGTTGATGAGAAGACTTACATGGAGACTTCTGTCAACAGAACAATGTCTGAGGTTCAGATTGAGGAGGCTAATGCTAGACAGAAGGTTGATTTCGTTCAGCAGAACTTAGACCGTATCACATCCGAAATCGAAAAGTGTGTTGCTGATATTGCGGTTATCAAAGAAAATGCTCAGTCTACTAAGGAAGAGACAGAGGCAAAGAAAGCGCGAATCGACGAGATTAAGGCTACAATATCTGCATCTGACGAGTCCTTTGGAAAGCTTGAGGAAGAAATCAAAGAAGCTGTTGCAAGAAAAGAAGAGCTTAATAATTCACATAAGAACTTCTTTGAACAGCGCCAGGAAATTACAGATAGAATTGCTGAATTAGACAAGGAAATCTATCGTCTTGATTCTCAGAGAGAGAAAATCAGCGATGCTATTTCATATCAAAACAACTACATGTGGAATGAATATGAGCTCACATATCATTCAGCAGAGGAATTAAAGGATCCAGAGTACAACGATTTGGATCATATGAAGAAGGATGCTTCTAAAATCAAGAACGCTATCCGAGCTATGGGAAATGTTAATGTAAACGCTATCGAGGAGTTCAAGGAGCTTTCTGAACGTTACAACTTCCTTAAGGGACAGCACGATGATTTGGTTGAGGCAGAGGCTTCTCTTGTTCGTATTATCGATGAGCTTGATGAGGGAATGAGAAAGCAGTTTGCTGAAGGATTCAAGGACATCCAGGTGCAGTTCGACAAGGCATTCAAGGAATTGTTCGGTGGTGGACATGGTACACTTGAGCTTGTTGACAGTGAGGACTTACTTGAGACAGGTATTATCATTAACGCACAGCCACCAGGAAAGAAGCTTATCAATATGATGCAGATGTCCGGTGGTGAGAAATCGCTTACTGCAATCGCATTATTGTTTGCTATTCAGAACCTTAAGCCATCTCCATTCTGTCTCTTGGACGAGATTGAGGCGGCTCTTGATGATGCAAACGTAGATAGATTTGCTGGATACTTACACAAGCTTACAAAGAATACACAGTTCATCGTTATCACTCACCGTCGTGGTACTATGAACGCAGCAGACAGATTATTCGGTATCACAATGCAGGAGAAGGGTGTTTCCGCTCTTGTTTCTGTAAATCTTATCGAAGCACAGTTGGATGATTAATCCTTAGCTGGAGGTTATATGGCAGAAAAAATCAGCTTCTGGCAGCGCCTTATAAAGGGCCTGACCAAAACAAGAGACAATTTTATAAAGTCGATGGATTACATTTTCAACGGCTTTTCAAATATCGATGAGGACTTCTACGAGGAGCTTGAAGAAGTCCTTATCATGGGTGATATTGGTGTGCGCACTACAGAGACTATCCTCGACGATTTAAGAGAGGCAGTAAAAAAGGAACACATCAAGGAGCCTGCCGAGTGCAAGCAGTTTCTTATCAACGAAATTAAAGAGCAGATGGCTCTCGATGAGACATCATTTGATTTTGAAAAGAAGACATCTGTTGTTTTAGTAATTGGTGTAAATGGTGTTGGAAAGACAACTACAATCGGAAAGCTTGCAGGAAAGCTTCAGGCTGCTGGCAAAAAGGTTATGGTAGCTGGTGCTGATACATTCCGCGCAGCTGCTTCTGATCAGCTTAAGGAATGGGCAGATAGAGCATCAGTAGATTTTATCGGTGGTCCAGAGGGCTCAGATCCAGCGGCAGTTGTTTATGATGCTGTTCACGCAGCAAAGGCTAGAAATGTAGATGTTCTTCTTGTGGACACTGCAGGTAGATTGCACAACAAAAAGAATCTTATGAACGAACTTTCTAAGATTAACAGCACTATCTCAAAAGAATTCCCAGAGGCATATCGCGAGACACTTATTGTGTTAGACGGTACAACAGGCCAGAATGCCCTTGTTCAGGCTAGAGAATTCTCTGAGGTTACAGATATATCTGGTATTGTTATTACAAAATTAGATGGAACTGCAAAAGGCGGTATTGCAATTGCTATCCAATCTGAGTTAAAATTGCCAGTAAAATATATTGGTGTTGGAGAAACAATTGACGACTTAGAAAAGTTCAACGCAGATGAATTTGTTGATGCATTATTCTACGCTGAACAATAGTAAGCCACACAAGAGGGAGACTAATTATGCTTACATTGGACAAATTTGAAGAAGCCTCAAAGATTGTCACTGAGGTAACACACGAGACAAAGCTGGTTTACAGCGACTATTTTAGTGAGAAGTGCGGAAATATGGTTTACCTTAAGCCAGAGAATATGCAGCTTACTGGTGCATATAAGCTTAGAGGTGCATATTACAAAATCAGCACTCTTACAGACGAGGAGAGAGCAAAGGGACTTATTACAGCATCAGCTGGTAATCACGCCCAGGGTGTTGCATATGCAGCCAGCAAATATGGCGTAAAGGCAACAATCGTTATGCCTACAACAACTCCTCTTATTAAGGTCAACCGTACAAAGAGCTACGGTGCCGATGTTGTTTTATATGGTGATGTATATGATGAGGCATGTGAGTATGCTTACAAGCTTGCTGATGAGCATGGCTATACATTCATTCATCCTTTCGACGATTTAGCAGTTGCAACTGGTCAGGGTACTATTGCAATGGAAATCTTCAAGGAGTTGCCTCTTGTTGAGTATATTCTTGTTCCAATCGGTGGCGGCGGACTTGCAACAGGTGTATCTACACTTGCAAAGCTTCTTAATCCAAAGATTAAAGTAATCGGTGTTGAGCCTAGTGGAGCTGCTTCACTTCAGGCATCATTTGCAAAGGGAGAGGTTACAACACTTCCTTCTGTAAATACTATTGCTGATGGTACTGCAGTAAAGACTCCAGGTTCAAACATTTTCCCTTATCTTCAGGAAAATATCGATGAGATTATCACAGTAGACGATGATGAGCTTATCGTTGCATTCCTTGATATGGTAGAGAATCACAAGATGGTAGTCGAAAACTCAGGACTTCTTACAGTTGCTGCATTGAATCATCTTGGTTTCAAAGATAAGAGAGTTGTATCTGTACTTTCTGGTGGAAATATGGACGTTATCACAATGTCTTCAGTGGTACAGCAGGGACTTATCTTCAGAGATAGAATCTTCACAGTATCTGTACTTCTTCCTGATAAGCCAGGTATGCTTGCAAAGGTTTCACAGCTTATTGCAGATCAGCAGGGCAATGTTATCAAGCTTGAGCACAATCAGTTTGTTACAACAAATCGTTCTGTAGCTGTTGAGCTTCGTATCACTCTTGAGGCATTCGGTACAGAACACAAGGAGCAGATTCTTAAGGCTTTGGATGAAGGCGGTTACAGACCAAAGATAGTTAGAACTTCACTTTAATAATATTAGAGGTGTAAAGTATTTATACTTGACACCTCTATTTTATTATAGTATATTATTTAAGGTCGCTAAAAGGAGAAATATGGAAGACAAGATTAAATCTGGTTATTTATATGATTTTTATGGTGAGCTTTTAACAGAGCATCAGCGTAGCGTATATGAGATGAGCATTAATGATGACTTATCCCTTGCAGAAATAGCAGATTCACTTTCCATTTCCCGTCAGGCGGTGCACGACATTTTAAAGAGATGCGACAAGCTTTTACAGGATTATGAATCTAGGCTCCATCTCGTAGAAAAGTTTATGAACATTAGAGGAGATGTCATTCGTATAAATGAATTGACAGAAGGAAATCCTAGCGAAGCTACTTTATCAGAGATTTCCCGATTATCTCAGTTGATTTTAGAGGAACTATAATTTATGGCTTTTGATTCACTTTCAGAAAAGCTTCAAGGCGTATTTAAGAATCTAAGAAGCAAGGGCAGACTTACAGAAGCTGATGTAAAGGCTGCTTTAAAGGAAGTTAAGATGGCACTTCTTGAGGCCGATGTTAACTTCAAGGTTGTAAAGCAATTTACAAACACTGTCACAGAGCGGGCAATTGGTTCAGATGTTATGAACGGCTTGAATCCTGGGCAGATGGTTATAAAGATTGTAAACGAAGAGCTTGTTAATTTAATGGGCTCAGAAGTTACAGATATCACTTTTGGCACAGGCGGCGCCATCACCACAATCATGATGGTAGGTCTTCAAGGTGCCGGTAAAACAACTACCACAGCAAAGCTTGCTGGCAAGGTAAAACAAAAGGGCAAAAAGCCTTTGTTGGTAGCTTGTGATATTTATCGTCCTGCTGCTATAGAGCAGTTGCAGATCAATGGTAAAAAGCAGGATGTTGAGGTTTTCTCTTTAGGAGATAAAGAAAAGCCTGTAAAGATTGCCAAAGAGGCAATGGCTTATGCTAAAAAGAACGGCTTCGATGTTGTTATCTTCGATACAGCCGGTCGTCTTCACATAGACGAGGATATGATGAATGAGCTCGCAGCTATAAAGAGCAATATTGATATCCTCAATACCATTTTGGTTGTTGATGCCATGACAGGTCAGGATGCAGTTAATGTTTCAGCTACATTCGATGAAAAGATTGGCATTGACGGAGTTATCATCACAAAGCTTGATGGTGATACTCGAGGCGGTGCAGCCCTTTCTATTAAGGCTGTCACAGGAAAGCCTATTCTTTACGCTGGTATGGGCGAAAAGCTTTCAGATTTGGAGCAGTTCCATCCAGATAGAATGGCTAGCCGAATCCTTGGCATGGGTGATGTACTTTCACTCATCGAAAAGGCAGAGGCCGAAATCGATAAGGATGCAGCAATGCAGCTTTCAAAGAAAGTAAAGAAAGCATCATTCGATTTCAACGATTATCTCACTTCTATGGAGCAGATGAAAAAGCTTGGTGGCCTTTCATCCATCCTTGGAATGATGCCTGGTATCAATTCTAGCCAGTTGGCTCAGATTGAAGGGGCTGTGGATGATAAAAAGCTTGCACACATCGAAGCAATCATCCTTTCCATGACTCCTGCAGAGCGTGAGAATCCAAAATTACTAAATCCTAGCAGAAAGCACAGAATTGCTGCTGGAGCTGGTTTAGATATAGCAGAGGTTAATCGCTTCGTTAAACAATTCGAACAATCAAAGAAGATGATGAAGCAGATGCCAAATATGATGGGCAAGGGTCGTCGCGGTATGCGCTTCCCATTTTAGCCAAGACCATTTAGTTTTATTATTTAGGAGGAATTAAAAATGGCAGTAAAGATTAGATTAAAGAGAATGGGTCAGAAGAAGAGACCAATCTACAGAATCGTAGTAGCAGATGCAAGAGCACCTCGTGACGGTAGAAACATCGATGAGATCGGTACATACGATCCTAACCAGGAGCCAGCAGCAGTTACAGTTGATGCTGAGGCAGCTAAGAAGTGGATCTCAAACGGCGCAAAGCCAACAGAGACAGTTGCTAGACTTTTCAAGCAGGCAGGCGTTCAGTAAACACTCGAAAGGAATGAATAGTGATGAAAGAATTAGTTGAAGTAATTGCTAAGTCACTTGTAGACAATCCTGAGGAGGTTGTAGTTTCAGAGAAGGAAGACGCTAAATCAATCGTTGTTGAGCTTCGCGTTGCACCATCTGATATGGGTAAGGTTATTGGAAAGCAAGGCAGAATTGCCAAGGCTATCCGCGCTGTAGTAAAGGCTGCAGCCTCAAAGATTGACAAGAAAGTTATCGTTGATATTGTTGACGTTGACTAATGTTGTAGGAACCTGAGTTTTCAGGTTCCTTTTTTTATTGGACTAATAATGCTTTTAAATTACAAATTTAAAAATTTTTTTAAATGCTTTACTAAAAAAATTGAATTTGTTAAAATTTTATATGGTGTGGCAATCCACATCATTAAATATAATTTTTTAGGAGAGATGTAATATGAAAAAGAAATTAGCGTTAATGCTAGCAACAGTAACAGCAGTTGCAACAATTTTTACTGGATGCGGTGGAAAGGACATTTCTGGAAATTATGTTTCGGAAATCAAACTTGCTCAGTTTTCAAGTCAAGAGGATATGCAGGCATTAGCTGATGTAGGAATTAATGCTGGAGATATCACTATGGATGTGACATTAGAGTTATCAGATGACAACACATTCACAATGGCTTTTGATACTACAAGTTTCAAAGATCAGTTTTCTACACTTGTAGATGATAACATGGATACAATTATAGATAAGTCTTTAGAGTCAGAAGGTTATTCAAGATCAGATATTACTGATGAAGTTGCACAGTATGCTGGTTATGAAAGTGCCGATGCTTTGTTCGCAGATTTGGAGAACGAGATTAAAGGATCTTTAGATGATATATATTCTGGAATTGATGAGGAACTACAGGAATATTCGGTTTCAGGCGATTATAAAGTTAAGAAAGATTCAGTTGTCTTTGTAGTTAATGGTGAAGACGAATTGCTCTTAGATAAGGGCACTCTCAATGAAGATGGTTCTATCACAGTTAATTCAGAAAGCGATGGTACTGTAGTTAGCCTTGAATTTGAGTTACAGCAGTAGTATTTCTTACATATCGAAGGGAGAATGAAAATGTTTATCTTATTGGGAACAAAAGAAAAAACAAAAGTTATGACAGAAATGGAATCAACTGAGCTTTGCATGAACTGCAATAATGAAGTGAAGCATGCTGTAATCAGAAACAGATTGTATTTTACACTGTTTTTCATTCCAGTGCTTCCATTACACACACGTTATTCAGTTGTTTGTCCTGCTTGTACTTTTGAAAGAAAGATTAAGAAATCTGAGGCTAAGGCTTTCTGTAATCATATTGCAATGTCAGACAGCAGCTTTACATATGTTGAAAGCAAAAAGGAGGCCTAAATCATGATGGACAAAAAATACAGAAAGAAAAATGGCAAGGCTTACCGTGTGATTTGGTGTAATACTTTCAAGTTGGTTGCTGCAGTAATTTGCTTACTTATTACATTAGTTTGCTTAATTGGTGCTGCAATTATTCCAGCAGTTTTATTCTTAGCTTTAACCGTTCTTGAGTTTTATAGATATAACGAAATCAATAATGTGGCTGACAATATCCGAGAGTATGGAGTTTTGATGGTAAATCATCCAGAATACACTGTTTATGATTTTTCAAAGGCACTAAAAAGAGATACAGAAACAGTAAATAAAGACATCGAAAAAATGTTGAAAAAGAAAGTTTTGTTTGGTACTACAGATCAAACTAAGTTCACTCTTGATGATGATTTCAACCTTAGAATCTTATTACAGCAGAATGGTTGGGCTAGTGCAGTATTTGTAAATTAAAAATTAAAGTGGAATCTCTATGATTCCACTTTTTCTATAGATGGAGGGATATTGGTGCCTGGCGCCATTACACTGATGATTGAAAAATTAAAAGGATTACTAAGTCTAAAAGAAAGAATTACTAATAATAATTGGGAAAAAATAGAGAAGGAGCTAAATGTTATATTTCCATCCGATTATAAATTTTTTATTGATAATTATGGGGCTGGAGCAATTAACGATTTTTTATGGATTTTTTCACCATTTGAAGATAATAAAAATATCAATTCGTTAGATAGACTTTCAGAATTAGTTTATTATGACAATATTACTGATAATAAGAAGGCAGATAGCACAAAAAAAATAAACTACTATGATGGTAAAAGTGGTTTATTTCCTATAGGTGTATCAGATAATGGTGATGAAATTTTTATGGATTTCCAAGGAGATGATGTAAGTATAGAAGTATATGAAACCAGAGAACTTTCACCAATAGTATTTAATGTTTCGTTCTTGGAATTTTTGGTTGAAATATTAACAAATGATAGTTATAAAGATTTATTTGCTGAGGATT
The DNA here is from genome assembly GCF_000701765.1 of Pseudobutyrivibrio sp. LB2011. Taxonomy (NCBI): domain Bacteria; kingdom Bacillati; phylum Bacillota; class Clostridia; order Lachnospirales; family Lachnospiraceae; genus Pseudobutyrivibrio; species Pseudobutyrivibrio sp. LB2011. The sequence goes on from NZ_JNJS01000001.1 coordinate 441,909, forward strand.
TTTTGCAAAGTAATAATTATTATAATTGGCAATAAAATCTAAGAAATAAGCGCCTGAAACCATTACATTGAGGTAATACGTAAAATGAATTTGATAGCACCAAAACACGTGTTAGATTATTGTATCATTGATGAACACGATGAGGTTTTTAAAGAATTAAAGCATTCATTAGAAGATGATTTTTCGTATGTATACAAAGTACGATGTAATTGCGGGAATACAAAATTTCTAGTTTATAGCGATGCTCATCCAAGTGTATATGCGAAATGCTCTTTATGTCACAAGATGATTGCGTTATATGATTTATCATATTATCCTTCTGCAGTAAAATTGGATAAAAAATATAGTCTTGAGAAAGTGCAAAAAGATGCTGTTCAAGTATACGTCAATTATGAGTATGATGACGAATATTTAACAGAGGATGATGTGGATTTTGATGTAAATGATATAACTTGGGCTAAAGTGTTCATTAATGAGAATGGTAACATTAAAAAAATATTGGATGACGAAACGGCTTAATTGAACGAAGGTTACAATATAGGGTGCCTGACACCAATGTGGAGTAAATGCATTCGAATGGAAGAAAAATAATGCTTTAAGGTTTTGGAATGAATGGAATTAAATGTCCATTCACAGTCGATCTAGACTTTGGGGGGCTTATAATGATTTTTAAAGAAATACAAATGGATATTCCATTTATAAACAATAAGTCTGGAAATAATAACATTGAAGAATATGAAAGAACATGGAAATGGAAAAGACGTCAGTTTCAATTAATGACACGTTGTATGACTTCAATGATTGAAAGACTTATACCAAGTATAAAAACAAAAGATTATTGGAAACTATTAATTGAATGTGTAAAGGATAATCCTGATACTGGTTATAAAAATATGCTTGGAGTGTGTGTAATTCAAATTCAGTTCGATATCGAAGGATTTTTCGAAATGGATGATATTGAAAAAAAGCAGTATGTCATTGAAAAAATCTTGCATACAATAGATTTGCTTTTAGAATATGGTTTTTTAGAACTAGAAGTAATTAAAGAGGCATGTAGAAGCATAATTAATAATCAATATGTAAATGAATGGTATTGGAAAAAACCGATAAAGAAAAAAAGCAACTCTGTTCAGGTAAAACTCGTCCATGATATTTATGAGATTAGTATTTTTATGGTTTTTAATCCTGATTCTGATTCTAAAGAAGAAAAACTTTTGCTTAAAGCACTTCCAGATGAATGGGATTATGGTAAATATTTGGGAAAACTGGAATGGATTACGGATAATAGAGCGCAGCTTGTAGGTAAAGATGGTGAAGTTTATAGTTGTGATTTATGATGTTATTATTTGACCACATTGGTGTCAGGCACCAATGTGGTCAACTTCGCGATAACTCAAGTAACTAGGTGCCTGACACTATTACAGAAATGTTACGATGTAATAAAGTTGTAAAGGCGACAGGCACTCTGTCTTAGGAGTGAGGTGATATTTTAAAAATGGATTATTTCAAGAACCTTGAAGAATATATTCGAAGTAAAAAATGGATATATACAAAAAAAGAGGAATATTTCCAAGAAAAAGTAGAATCATTAAAAGGAATTGCTTTGAATGATGAAGTAAAAGAAGTATATGAAAAGTATTCTACATACATAATTGATTGGAAAGATGCTAGTGGAAAAAATATCGGATATATTAATTTTATCTCTTCAACCAGATTTGATTATGAACATAAAGAATTGGTTGAAATGATGGAAGATATATATGATTTTGATGAAGATGAAGAGTCAATAGCAGAAGATATTATTTCTTGGTACCCAGTAGTTAAGTTTTTGAATGGGGATATGTTTTGTCTAGATGAGAGAGATGGGAAAATAAAATTTTTTGAGCATGATGTAGTTGATTCAGGTGTAAATCTTCATGGAATAACAATAGCGGATTCAATAAATGATTTATTCTATAAATGGAGCATGATACATTTTGCGGATGTATATTATTGGGAAAAATGTTGTGATGACCATGGAATAGATTTGACTTCTGAATACGTAAATCAATTTAAATGATTATTTTTAAAAGGGTTAGGCCTTCCTCTAGGCCTTTTCCTTTCATCCGGTTAATGACATCTTATCTGCTATGAAAGTAATTCAGGCACTCTGATCTTAAGTATTATTTCGCCAGGATAATACACTAATATTTTTGAAGTAGATGATTTTGATGGGCGTCATGACAGAGCATGTCACATTTCGCCCATTTAAATAGCTAAGTGGGAGGACTTAAGGTAATAATTGAGTAATATATTAAATGAAAGATGGATAACTAGATATAATAAGTTGTCAGAGAAAGTAAAAAACAGAATAGATTATTTTGACGACGAAGGTTATAAATCATATTCGTTAATCAAGGGTAAAGGGTCTAGAAAATATCCTGAAGTAGGTGACATGTTTGAAATTCATCCATCTGAGGATATAGATTTGTACGGCGTTGTTATCAATAATCATATTTCAAATATAAATGGCGATGATTTAATTTTGGTAGCTGTCTTAAAACCTGAAAGTGATATTGAAAAGATTGCTAAAATAGGAATCATAGCTGATGATTTATTATTACCACCACAGATGCTTGGGAAAGAGTATTGGACAAAAGGTTATTTTGTTAATGTGGGAAAGTGTTCTTCTAAAATTGATAAATATTGTTTTTATAGCGTAGGCAAGGACAAGATATTTAATGAATATGGTGAGAATGCAGAATTAGAGGCAATAGTTGGAATATTTGGTGTATCTACTATAATGGGATTTGGAATCAAAATTGCTAGAGAATTAATTCTAGATGAAAAAATGTAGAACTAGAAGATTTTAGTGCTTAACTCCATCACTAAATTTATCTTTTCTAGTAAGGGGGCAGGTACTACTTTGAGGTTTTATTATGACGGTAGATGAATTACTAATTATTTTGGACAATTTAGGGATACCTGAGAGAAGTTATTCCATAAATGCAAATTTGAAATCAGACATTCATGTTCTACGAAAGATTTCAGACGTTTGGGAATATTTTTATGTGGATGAACGTGGTGGACAGGATAATGACCATCGATTTTTTAAAACTGAGGATGAGGCAAGCAGATATCTATTAAAAGTACTCATAGAAGAACGTTAAAGAATATATGGGGCTGACGTTATTACATAATTGAGTAAACTTGCAATCGAACCAATGTGAATAGAGATTTTGTATGAAAAATAAAGAAGATATTATTAGAAGAGCAATTGTTTTGCTTGCATTATCAGACAGATGTGCTATGGAACGAAGAGTTATAGAAGGTATATCTCATCCTCTAGAAGAACGCGAAGTACAAAGATTAGCAATTAAGAATTGGCTGGATAAAAATGATTATTACAAGAATACTACAGCTGAAGAAAAAATGATTTTTGAGACTCAAGTTTTTGAGGAAACAAATGAAGAAATATTATTTAAGCAAAATGATTACGAATGTCTAGAACCTTTACTATGGAGTCTTGGACTAATAAGCAACCTTTCTGATTATGATGGATTTGTAGTGCAAGACTTTCATCAAGTGCTAGGTTTTGGAAGGAATCATTCATTGAAAGCGCTTATTGATAGTTGTGATCTGAAATCAAGAAGAGAGATTTTTGTACGAAGAGAAATATCAATGCTCTGGTATTGGCGATGTCTGGAATTGAGAAAAGACACAAAGGGGATTTCAAATGCTTTGGAATCAATTAGGCGAATATTTGGAGATGTTTATGCTGAAATGCTTACGAATGAAAAAGCATTTGATTTTTCAAAGAATGATTTCGTGATTAATGGAAAACAAGTGAGTGAATTAAATATTTATGAAGTTGAGCAATTATCTATAATAGCGGAAAAACGATTCTATGCTTTTGAATGGATTTGCACTGATTTTCAGTGGGATGATGTTGATTTAGTTTGTTAAGTTTTTTGAAGAGGTATTTTAGATTTTATTTCCTGCATTAATTATACATATTTACTTTTTGAAATTATTGGAATATAGGCGCCTGACGCCATAACAGAAATATTATTCTTGAAGAATAAAAGTACAGGAGCGAGGATGATAATATGATATTAAATATTAATTCGCCAGCATATTACACTAATGTTTTTGGAGTAGATGATGCAGTAAATGATTATTTTAATAAGCTTGCAGATTTTTTCAGGGATAAAAATTATGGTCAAACAGTTAATACTATTGGCATTGTACCTATAATTGCTCCTAAGAATGAAATTGAAAAAGGATTATGGAAAGAATACTGCAAGGTAGATGTAAAATATGATTATGCATCTATTAGCTTGCAAATTGACTATGATAAGTATATTGGCTCCAATGAAAAAGGCAAAATAAAATTACTAAGGGATAATATTGATAAATCCATAAATAAAATTTCTAGAAAGGCTAACATAAATTATATAGCTTTTATGGAAGATTTATTGTCAATTGAAATCTAGTGTGCTGTGTAACAAAAGATTCCTCTAATTTAAAGGCTGTTTGGCCGTGGGAACATGCTTAAATAGATTCGTTTAGGTTTAATACAGGATCTGTACCGCATTGATATTTTCAAAAGAAAGGCAATAAATGAGTAATATAGGTGAAGACAAAGTATATAATAAAATCTATGATCGTAATGATGTGTTATTGTGGGATGTAATTGAATTTCAAGATGATATTACTTTAAAAGTTAATATTATATCTACCAATTCGAAATATAAGCAAGGAATCAGGTTTGCTGTTGATTTTGGAAATGGTGTAATAGATATTAATGGATTTACTGGTAAAGAGTTCTACCTGATGGAAGATACCTGTCCGAAAGATGCGATAGTAAAAGTAAGTTCAGAAAAAGGGAAACTTAGTGTTTACAATGTGTATGAGAGGGCTGATGGAAATCTTCGTTCGTTAGGTGATTACAGTGGAATGCTTGTAAAACAAAATGGTAAGTGTAGAGAGTATAGATGTACCACCTCGAGTATCGACGATTTTAATACACTAGTTTTTTCTATAGAGACTATGTAGTTAGAAATGTAGGTGCCTGAACCAATGTGGTCATGTACTCCTTTTTAAGTATTAATTCGCCAGCATATTACATTAATAATTTTTGAAGTATATGATTATAATGGGCGTCACGACACGTATTTACTGAGATAGTGGAACTTTTACGTCCAAAGAAATATGTAAAATGGCTGTAATTTGGGCGGAGGTAACGTAAGCATAAGGGGATGCAGAGAAATGCGCCCAAATCGAAGGTTTTTAAACAAAGAATTGGGCGTAGCTGACGAATATATGGGGAGTATGTCATATTTGCGCCCATTTAAATAGCTAAGTGGGAAGACTGTAAGGGGGGAATAATGAGTCAAAATAAAACTAAAAGAGAATTTAATCCTTTTATACTGCTGATAATCATTCCGTTTCAGCTACTCTTTGATTATCTTGTTTTACATTTTACGCTTGAATTGGAATTGCATGGTAATCCAGATGCCCATGGGCATCCTACAGGTTTGATGACGGCAACAATGTTTATTTTTATGTCAGTGATAACGCTTGTTGTCATTATTCTAACGCTGTTTAGCATTATTATAATTTACATGGTCAGAAATAAGAGGATGAAAGCGATGGTGAATCAGTTGGTTAGATATAGAATGGTATTTACCGGTAGAGTGCAGGGAGTTGGTTTTAGATATACCGCTAATAATGCGGCCAACCAGCATCACCTTACTGGGTATGTGAAAAATGAATATGATGGCTCGGTTACTGTAGAGGTTCAGGGAGCTGAGGAAGCTATATACTTGTTTATTAAGTCGCTGGCTAATGATAGGTACATAGGAATTGACGATATGCAAAAGCAGCAGATTCCTATTGAAGCTGATGAAAGAGGCTTTATTGTACAGTATTAAATCAGGATGATGAATTGAACTTGCTATCATAGATTGTTAATGACAGGCATCTAGTCCATAAGGGCTAGGTGTTTTTTTATATTTAAGATAGAATTCACAAATTGTAGTTAGAATTACCTAACCATATGTGCTATTATTTTATTTAGATTGAAAAGGCTAGATAAGACAAGGAGGAGACAGGTGAATAAAGTATCTTTAAGAAATGTATCAAAGGTTTATAACGTGGGAGAAAAAGAGTTTCGAGCTTTGGACCATGTTGATTTAGACATTGAGGAAGGAAAATTTGTAGTAATACTTGGTCCGTCAGGAGCAGGAAAATCTACATTACTTAATCTTATTGGAGGAATGGATACTCCTTCTGAAGGAGAAGTAATTGTAAATGGGGAAAATATTACCGGATATTCGGAGAATAAGCTCAGCGATTTTAGAGCTAAATCGGTAGGCTTTATTTTCCAGTTTTACAATATTCTTCCTTCACTTACTGTAAAAGAAAATGTGGAGTTGATTAATGAAATTGTAAAAGATCATCTCGATGCGTCAGAAGCACTTCAGGATGTGGGATTATCAGAACACATGAATAAATTTCCAAATCAATTATCTGGTGGCGAACAGCAGCGTGTTTCTATCGCACGTGCTATTGCAAAGAATCCAGCACTTCTTTTATGCGATGAACCTACAGGCGCCCTTGATTCTCAAACAGGCGTAATGATTCTCAAGATTTTGAAAAAGCAAACTACAAAGGAAAGAGGTAATAATACAGTTATTATCGTTACCCATAATGCACTTATTGCAGATATCGCCGACGTTGTTATACGTGTAAAAAACGGCAAAATAAAGAGTGTAGAAGAGAATGCAAATCCAGCAAACATAGATGAGGTTCAATGGTAAAATGTTGAGAAAAAAATTATTAAGAGATATAAAGGAAAACTTGGGACAGTTCTTTACCATTTTTGCCATGATATTTTTGGCGATTATGGCATTTTCAGGTATCAATGCTTTTTCAGATGGATTGAAGTATTCTTCAGTAGAATTCTATGAAAAAAATAATATGCAGGATTTATGGTTGTATGGTGAAAACTTTTCCGAGGAAGATTTAGATAAAATCAAGGCGTTAGACAATGTAGCAGACGTGGAAAGATATCTCTCTATGCAGGGGTCGGTTGATGTAAAGAATAGTGAGAACTCTGAAATTGAGAATATTCAAGTCGAGTTGAATTTCCTGGATGCAGAGGATGATGAAAAGAATATTTCAACCATGTATTTAAGAGATGGTGAGGAATACAGCCCGGATAAAGATGGTGTTTGGGTTGGATATTATTTCGCTAAGGCCAGGGATATTCAAGTTGGAGATGAACTGACATTTTATGTAGAGGGCTATGAATTTACAGAGGTGGTTCGAGGAATTGTATCATCTCCAGATCACGTATATACGGTATCTGATCCTACTGTTATTTTCCAGGATGCTGCCGATTTTGGATGGGTCTATTTGTCCATGAATGAGTGTCCTATAGATTTTGGAATGGATGATTTCTACATCTATCCAAATGCTATAGTTGATGTGACAGGTGTAGCTCCTAATCCATATATTAATTCTAATGAGCTTGATGAATTTGAGAACAAGCTAAAGTCAGTAAAGAATGAGCTGTATGAGCTTGATGACATTTCTATAAGTGCAATCACTGGTAGAGATGTATGGCCATCTTATGAGACTTTAAAGGCAGAATCGGAGGAGGGTGATACCTACTCTGGCATGTTTACTGTATTGTTTGTTTTCATAGCAGGTCTTTCTGTTGTTACAACTATGAGTCGATTTGTAAAGAAACAGCGAGTGCAGATTGGAACATTGAAGGCTTTAGGATTTAGAAATAGAAAAGTTACAATGCATTATATTGCATATGGCTTTTGGGTAAGTTTAATTGCTGCAATTCTTGGAATTGTAATTGGTGGTCCTGTACTTGGTCAACCTTTCCTTAACATGGAGCTCTCTAGGTTTGATTTGCCAGACGCTCACAGATGTATTCTAAGTAAGAATTATATAGTTGCTTCTTTAATTGTTATCGTAATTACGATAATTACTTATTATTCAATAAAGAGTATTTTGAAGGAATCTGCAGCTCAAACGCTTAGACTTGAAGTTCCGCATATTAAGATTAAGGCAAAGGAAGGCGGCAAAGGGCTAAGCGCAAAATTGCCATTTTCCGTAAAATGGAATCTGAGGGATATTCTCAGAAGTAGATCAAGAAGTATCATGGCTATAGTTGGTGTTATGGGTTCTACACTTTTAATAGTGATGGCATTTGGCATGCAGGATTCACTTCAGCACTATCTTGTCTGGGAGTTTGATAAGATACAAGCATATAATTACAAGCTCAATCTTTCGGAAAATGTTTCAGATGAAAGATTGGATGAATTGTTTGATACATACGGAGATGCAACTAGTCAGACAGTTGCCATCGAATACAAGGATTCAGAGGGTAATATAGTAACTTCTTCTATTACTGTAAATGATTCAGATGGATATTTACGAGTATCTGACCATGATACGAACACTTATGATATTAATGATGGAATACCAGGAAACACAGATGGAGACGTAAATGAAGCTGGGGCGCTTTTTGCAACAGAAAAACTTCTTAAAGATAACGATTTTTCATTAGGAGATACAGTTAAATGGAGAATCATGGGGGAGGATGATTGGTATGAAACTAAGATTGTAGCCGCCTACAGAGATCCGCAGAGTCAACAGTTTTCTATGACAAGAGTAGCCTTTGAAGGCCTGGGCGAGGATTATGTTTGCGATACCATTTATACGAATGATGATCTTAGTGATTTAACCGACTCAGATATAGATGGAGTATCTACAATATCATCAATTGAATCATTGAAAGAGCAGATGAATGTTATGCTTGAGATGATAAGCAGTATGATAGTTTTATTAATCGCAATATCAGCTATCCTTGGGTTTATTATCATTTACAATATGGGAATCCTTGCACTTAGCGAGAAGATGTACCAGTTTGCAACGCTTAAGGTATTAGGCTTTAAGTTTAATAAACTGGCGCTTATTTACACCCAGCAAAATCTATGGCTTACCTTAGTAGGGATAATCCTTGGTTTACCACTGGGTTATGAATTTACTGATTGTATGTTTAAATATGCTATAGGTGACAATTACGATTTCTTTGCGAACATAGATATATCGGCCTATCTTATTGCAATAATAGGTACACTTTTAATCATGTTTGTTACAAGCATTGCTTTGTCTCGTAATCTTAAAAAGATAGATATGGTTGCAAGCCTCAAGGCCAATGAGTAAAATAATTGATAGCCCTATCATTTGCAAAGAACTATTTGTATATGATAGTCTAAAAGAAAAAATTAGGAGTTAATTAGTTTGGAAGATTTATATCAGGTTGGTTCAATTACACAGACTCATGGAATTAGAGGCGAGGTAAAGGTTTTTCCTCTTACAGACGATATTTCCAGATTTAAGAATATGAAGAATTTGCTTTTGGATGCAGGCAAGGAGGGCTATATCAGCCTTGAGGTTGAAAATGCTCGTCCACAGAAGAATCTTGTTATCCTTAAGTTCAAAGGCATTGATAATATCAATGATATTGAAAAATATAAGGGCCACGGCCTTTATGTGACAAAGGACAATCGCGTAGACCTTAAGGAGGATGAGTATTTCATCGCTGATCTTATTGGCTGTGAAGTTTATCTTGATTCTGATAAGGACAACAGATTTGGCACTATTTCTGATGTTATGGAAACAGGTGCTAATGATGTTTATGAGATTACCCTTGAAAGCGGCAAAACTGTTCTTGTCCCAGCTATCAAGGATTGCATCTTGGATGTAGATATCGAAGGACGCAGAATGGAAATTCATTTGATGGAAGGATTGATGGATTAATATGAAGTTTTATATTTTAACCCTTTTTCCAGAAATGATTGAGGATGCGTTAAATACCAGTATCCTTGGCCGTGCTAGCAAGGCTGGTTCTATTTCATTCGAAGCTATCAATATTCGTGATTACACCCTTGATAAGCATAAAAAGGTGGATGATTATCCATATGGCGGTGGTGCCGGCATGGTTATGCAGGCTCAGCCAATATACGACGCATATCAGGCAGTCTGCGAAAAGGCTGGTCACAAGGTTCATTGCATCTATTTGACACCACAGGGTAAGCTTTTTAAGCAGCCAGATGCAAAGACACTTGCTTTAAAAGAAGATATTTGTTTACTTTGCGGACATTACGAGGGCATCGATGAAAGAGTACTTGAGGAAATCGTTGATGAGTACTATTCAATCGGTGACTATGTACTTACTGGCGGTGAGCTTCCATCACTTGTTATGATTGATGCTATTTCACGTATGGTTCCAGGAGTACTTACAAACTCAGAATCAGGAGAGGATGAATCTTTAGAAAACAATCTTTTGGAGTATCCTCAGTATTCTAGGCCAGAGGTTTGGAACGATAGACGAGTTCCAGCTATTCTTTTATCAGGTGATCATGCAAAGGTTGATGCGTGGAGACATGAGCAATCAATTGAGCGCACAAAAGAGCGTAGGCCTGATTTATATGCTAAATATTTGGAAAATGATTGTTGATTATTATAAACAACCATGTTATTATAAATGAGTTGCAAAAAAGAGATGTTCCGCTGTTATTCAATAGGGAATATTAAGAATGTCGCTAAATTTGGAGGAATTAAAATGAACGCAAACGAGATTATCAGAAACATTGAAGCTGCCGAGCTTAAGGCAGAAGTACCTGAGTTTCAGGTAGGTGACACAGTAAAGGTTTACGGCCGTATCGTTGAAGGTAACCGTACTCGTACACAGGTATTCGAGGGTACAGTTATTAAGAGACAGGGTGGAAGCAACCGTGAGACATTCACAGTTCGTAAGTCATCAAACGGCGTAGGCGTTGAAAAGACTTGGCCACTTCACAGCCCTAACGTTGAGAAGATCGAAGTAGTTAGAAAAGGTAAAGTTCGTAGAGCTAAGCTATTCTACCTCAGAGAGCTCACAGGTAAGAAGGCAAAGGTTAAGGAGAGAATCTAATCTCGGAATCCACTGGAACAGTCACTTTATTGTGACTGTTCTTTATTTTTAGACTAAAGTGCGGTATATTTATACTAAAGATTTAAAGGGATTTTTGTATGCTTTTATCAATTAAACGATTATTTAATAAAACCTTTCATCGTAGAAACGATGGACTTAATTTTAGAAGACGCCGCAAGAAAATAAATTTCGATAAAGTAAGATACGTTTTGATATTTTTGCTGGAATTAGTACTTGTAATTGGCTTGGCTTTTGGTGTTGTTACAGCATTCGGCAAACAGGTAGAATGTTCCAATGCATCTATGGAGCCAACCTATCAAACATCCGATATATTACTTGTAAACACTATTGCTTACAAGTTTTCTGAGCCTGAGGCAGGGGATGTTATCGCATTCAAGCCAAAGTCTAATGTTAATGCTAGCTACAGCGTAAAGCGTGTTATCGCAGTGCCAGGGGATACTATCTATATCAGCAATGGCCGTATCTACATCAATGATGAATTATACAAAGAAAATCTTGATGTGGAGCGCATAGAAAATCCAGGTATTGCAGCGACTCCAATTACACTTTTGGATGATCAGTATTTTGTACTGGGAGATAATCGTAATTCTTCTGAGGATTCACGTTATGAAAGTGTTGGCTTTGTTACCAACGAAGATATTTTAGGCAAGGTTTGGGCTAAATACCCATTCTAACGAGAGGTGAATATGGAATTTCAATGGTATCCAGGGCATATGACCAAAGCAAAGCGTCAGATGCAGGAGGATATAAAACTTATAGATTTGGTTATCGAGGTTATCGATGCTAGATGTCCTATATCTAGCCGAAATCCTGATATAAATGGGCTTGCTAATGGCAAGCTTCGTCTTGTGCTTTTAAACAAATCTGATCTTGCAGATAAATCTGTTAATCAGAAATGGATTTCTTATTTCAAGGATCAGGGCTTTTATTGTGTTGAGCTTGATTCTCGTGATAGAAAGAACATGAAGGGAGTTCAGGCCACACTTGATGAGGTCTGTGCTGCAAAGTTTGAAAAGGACAGAAAGCGTGGTATTAAGAATCGTCCTGTTAGAGCGATGGTTGTAGGTATTCCTAATGTTGGAAAATCCACATTTATCAATTCATTCGCAGGTAAGGCCGTTGCTAAAACTGGCAACAAGCCAGGTGTTACAAAGGGTAAGCAATGGATTAAGCTTAATAAATCAGTGGAGCTTCTTGATACACCAGGTATCCTTTGGCCAAAGTTTGAGGATAATACTGTTGGCTTACATTTAGCATTTATCGGCTCTATCAATGATGCAATCATCGAAACCAGAGAGCTTGCGATGGAGCTTGCAGATTTTATCAAAGAGACATATCCAGGAGCATTAGCTGCTCGTTATGAAATAAATGAAGATTTAGTTAATCACGAAATTATTACTGAAATCGCCCTCAAGAGAAACTTCTTGAAAAAGGGCTCAGAGCCAGATTTCGACAAGGCTGCTTCAGTTTTAATAGATGAATTTAGAAATGGTAGTCTAGGAAAAATTTCACTTGAAAGGCCATAAGCATGAAGGTTATCGACTTTAACGAGGAAGAGCAAGAAATCAAAAGAGACATCGAAAGGGCTAGACAGAATATCAAAGAAGTAGAAGACTTGTCGGACTTCGATTCAAAGCCTAAAAAAGAAAAAAAGAAAAAGAAGGATGATGAGGAAGAACCTCTTACCAAAGCATCAGTAGCTAAGGAAGTCATTAGCGTTATCATAAATGTACTGGTGTGCTTTGGCGTCGTTTTTCTAATTACTCATTTTGTAGGACAGCGTACGGTAGTTAGTGGGTCATCCATGGAAGATACTTTGTCAGATGGTGACAATCTTATCGTTGACAAAATCAGCTATCGCTTCAATGATCCTGAGCGTTTTGATGTAGTTGTTTTCCCACCTAAATACGAGGAGGACACATATTATATTAAGCGTATCATCGGCTTACCAGGTGAGGTAGTTAGCATAGATAGCGAAGGCACTATTTACATCAATGGCCAGGTTCTTGATGAGCAATACGGCACAGATGTTATTATGAATGCTGGTCTTGCTAGCAGCGAAATTCTTCTTGGACCTGATGAATACTTTGTTCTAGGAGATAATCGAAACAACAGTACTGACTCACGTTTTGATGCTGTTGGAAATGTTAAAGGTGAAGACATCGTGGGCAGAGCTTGGCTTAGAGTTTACCCATTTAACTCATTTGGACTTGTAGAGAATATAGAATAGACATGAGCGAAAAGAAGATTTCAGAAATTCAAAAAGAATATAAAGAGACTAGCGAGCTTTTACTTCCAGATTTCATTGAGGAATACATTAATGATGGCCGTCCAGGTGTTTCGAAAATTATTGGCATGGCCCAGAAGCGTATGGAAAAGCTTCGCATAGAGCGTGAACGTATCGAGCACCTCAAGGAATTTGAGAATCAATATTGGCCAGAGTTTGATTATATCGGCGGTATTGACGAAGTCGGCAGAGGTCCACTTGCAGGACCTGTCGTCACAGCTTGCGTTGTTTTACCAAAGGATTGCAGTATCCTTTATATCAACGATTCCAAAAAGCTTTCAGCCTCAAAAAGAGATGAATTATACGAAATCATTATGAAAGAGGCTGTCTCTGTAGGAATTGGTGTATGCTCAGAGCAGCGCATAGATGAAATCAACATTCTTCAAGCTACATACGAAGCAATGCGTCAGGCTATTTCGGAATGCTCTGTAGAGCCACAGGTATTGTTAAATGATGCAGTGACCATACCTGAGGTAAAGATAAAACAAGTTCCAATTATCAAGGGTGATGCTAAATCAATATCTATCGGCGCAGCCAGCATTATTGCAAAGGTTACCAGGGATAGAATGATGGTTGAATACGACAGCATTTATCCGGAATATCATTTTGCATCTAACAAGGGATACGGTAGCGCAGAGCATATCGAGGCTCTCAAGAAATACGGCCCTTGTCCAATTCATAGAAGATCCTTCATAGGAAACTTTGTATAATTAGGTGAATTATGAACATTAACACTGGACTGAATCCTTACAACTCAAATTATGTTAACGGAGCTGACATGACAAAGCTTAGTCAGAGTCAGTCCCTTACGGGCTCAGTAACTGACAACCTCAAGGAAGGCGAGGTTTTTGAGGGCTCTGTTAATTCGATTGACAATGGCAAGGTTACAATTGGGCTTGCCAACGGTCAGACTATGACAGCTCGTTTGGATGCAGGAGTGAGCCTTACTCCTGGTCAGTCAGTGTTTTTTGAAGTAAAAAGCAACGATGGGAATCTTATACAAATTCGTCCAGTTTCTCTCACTAGTCTAGATGCTAATCCTACACTTCTAAAAGCTTTGGATATGGCCAATTTGGCTGCTACAGAGCGTACAATCAACATGGTTAACTCAATGATGCAGAATTCTATGTCTGTCAGCCCTGAGAATTTGACAGCTATGAATCGTGCTATGATTAATAATCCAGGGGTGGATATTCAGACTCTTGTAACCATGTCTAAATCAAATCTTCCGATTACACCTGAAAACGTCAGCATGTTCCAAAACTATGCTAATGACAAGGCTGTGCTATCGGATAATTTTGATGTGATTTCAGATATGCTTCACGAGATAATGACTAGCAGCGAGGTATCTACTGGAGATGTAATTGGCATTAATAATGCTATTAGAGATATATTTGTTAACACTAATGAGGTTATTGCTGCAGAAGCTACTGCTGAGGTAGAAAGTGCTCCTGTAGTTGCTGATAACAACACAGCTGCTGTTACAGACAACACTACTAATGTCACAAATAATCCAGCTGCTGCCACAGAAAATGCCACTGTTATAGAAGCTGGCCAGCAACCTCAGATAAATGGGCAGGCTATCGCTGAACAGGCGTTGAATCCTAATCAGGTTCAGTCTGGCATGGTGGAGACTGAAGCTATTATTTCTAATCAGACGGAAAGCACCGCTGTTAATCAGGCTCAAGTTATGGAAAATGAGCTTGGTACACAGGTTTTAAATACATTTGCATCTGAAAAACAGATTGATTCATTTAATACTATATTGAATACTCTGCCAGATTTTCCAAAGGATAATCATGAGATTTTTGCTGAAAACGGCACTCTCAAGGCAGATGCAGATATGAATCAGGTTTTCAGGGAAATCACTGATTATCTTAATAATCATCCTGATATTCCTAAGCAGACACTCAATGATATTATGGGAGCGCCTTTATATAAAGGACTTCTTAAAAATATAATTACAAATAGTTTTGCTATGGAGCCAAAAGAGGTTACAAAGCCGGGCGAGATTTCAAAGCTATATGAAAGAGTTTTGAAGCAGACGGAGGCCTTAGAACGTCTTGTGGCAAACTTTAATAATAAGGCTGCAGACACAATCAAAACTCAGACATCTCAGATTAAGCAGAATGTTAACTTTATGAATTCTGCAAATGAAATGTACAATTTCATCCAGATTCCGCTGAAGATGTACAATCAGAACACTGATAGTATGCTTTATGTTCGCCAGAACAAAAAGGCATCTTATGAGCAGGGCGAGGAAATCACTGCATTTCTTCACTTTGATATGGAGTATTTAGGTTCTACAGATGTTTTTATTAGTTTGAAAGAGTCCAAGGTTGGTTGCAAATGGAATCTAGCTAGCGAAGATTCTATGAAGCTTATTGAGGACAATTTAGATATTCTTACTGAACGACTTGCCAAGAAAGGTTTCTCAGTCACATCTGAAGTAACCTGTGGTGAGCCGAAGAAAAACTTTGTAGAGGATTTTCTTGGGGCTGCGCCAGTATCTACTGAAAACACAGCAGAGGGCATGGTTCACAGATATAGCTTTGATATGAGGGCATAATTATGGCAGAAGAAAAGACATTTGATAAAAACAAAACTGCTGTTGCCCTTTCTTACGAGGCTGGAGATACAGCACCAAAGATTTTGGCTTCAGGAAAGGGCTATGTGGCTGAGCAAATCATCGAAGAGGCAAAGAAGGCGGATGTGCCTTTTTACCAGGATAATGAATTGGCTCAGACACTTAGCAAACTAAATATTGGTGATGCAATCCCACCAGAGTTATACGAGGTTGTTGCGGAGATTTTGGTCTTTGTAAATGATATGGAAAAGATTAAATCAAAGCTAGGTTAGAATTGAGGTTTTATTGAATTACAGAACGCAAGGAAATGATTTTGAAAAGCTGGCAGCTGACTATCTGAAGCGTCAAGGAATGTCTATTCTCAAAATGAATTTTTATTGTAAAATGGGAGAGGTAGATATTATTGCAAAGGATGGCAGCTACTTAGTTTTTGTAGAAGTAAAATATAGAAAATCTGCTGCAAGAGGCACCGGCTTTGAGGCAGTTAACTTTAATAAAATGCGTAAGATTTCTAGAGTCGCAGATTTTTATATGTATAGTCGTCACATGGATGGCGGCACAAGTGTTAGGTTTGATGTTATTGCAATTGAGGAAGGACATTTAAAGCATATTAAAAATGCTTTTGAGTATATACCAGTATGTTAAATTCAAGTCATAAAATTGCTCAGGTAAGTGAAGGCAGCCCGGCAGATAGGGCGGGACTTATTCCTGGGGATATAATCACAAAAATTAATAATGCAGAGCTCGTTGATATTTTTGATTATCATTATTATTCAGATGATGCTGATATCACTGTTGAGCTCCTCCATGAGGATGGGACTACCTCTTCAGTTTTTGTTGAGAAGGAAGAGGGAGAAGACCTTGGCGTAATTTTCTGTAATGGTCTTATGGATGATTACAAATCATGCTCAAATAAATGTGCATTTTGCTTCATCGATCAAATGCCACCAGGCATGCGAGAGACTCTTTACTTTAAGGATGACGATACACGTCTTTCATTTTTACAGGGTAACTATGTTACTTTGACAAATATGAAGATGGCTGATTTAGATCGTATCATTGCTTATAAGCTTGGTCCAATCAATATATCTGTTCACGCAACTAATCCTGAGCTTAGAGTGAAGCTTCTTCACAACCGATTTGCAGGAGATATTCTTGATAAGATTCGCAAGCTTTATGAAGCAGAAATACCTATGAATGCACAGGTTGTTTCCTGCCCAGGTCTTAATGATGGACCAGAATTGGATAGAACAATTTCTGATTTGATGGAGTTTGCGCCTGTCATGAGCTCTATGTCAGTAGTGCCTGTTGGTGTCACAAAGTTCAGAGATGGACTTTTCCCACTTCGCACCTACACACCTGAGGAAGCTGGCAAGGTAATCGACCAAATTGAGCATTGGCAGCAGATAGCAATGGAACGCTTTGGAAATCATTTTGTGCAAGCATCTGATGAGTGGTATATTCTTGCAGGCAGACCACTTCCAGAGGCTGATAGATACGATGGTTTTATTCAGCTCGAAAATGGTGTTGGAATGCTTAGGCTTCTTCATGAAGAGGTTTTAGATGCCCTTGAGGATATTAAAAAGCCTTTATTTATGAAAAAGCGCCATGTGACAATCGCAACAGGAAAGCTTGCAGCTCCATTTATGCGTCAGCTTGCAGATTTGATTACAGAAAAGTTCAATCGTGTTACTGTTGATGTTGTGGCAATTACAAACGAATTTTTCGGAGAAGAAATTACTGTTTCTGGATTAATTACAGGACAGGATTTAATAAAACAGCTTTCAAATAGAGAGCTTGGAGATAGTTTATTATTGTCTTGTACAATGCTTAGAAGTGGCGAGGAAGTATTCCTTGATGACATCACTTTATCTGAGCTTGAGTCGGCTTTACAAGTCAAAACTCGTATAGTACAATCAGACGGGCGTGATTTAGTTTACGCCATAATCGGACATTAGAAAGAGGTATAATATGGCAAGACCAGTAGTGGCCATCGTAGGTCGCCCTAACGTTGGTAAATCCACATTATTTAATGCGCTCGCTGGAGAGCGAATTTCAATTGTAAAAGACACCCCTGGTGTTACAAGAGATAGAATATATGCAGATATTTCATGGTTAAATTACGATTTTACTATGATTGATACAGGCGGTATAGAGCCAGATTCAAAGGATATCATCTTATCACAGATGCGTGAGCAGGCTCAGATTGCTATTGATACAGCAGATGTTATCGTATTCCTTGTTGATGTAAAGCAAGGTCTTCAGGATAGCGATTCAAAGGTTGCAGATATGCTTAGACGTAGCCACAAGCCAGTTGTTCTTGTTGTTAACAAGGTAGACAGCTTTGAGCGTGATATGGCTGATGTTTACGAGTTCTACAATCTTGGTATTGGTGATCCAATCGCTATTTCAGCATCTTCGCGTCTTGGTTTTGGTGATATGCTTGATGTTGTTTGCAGCTATTTCCCAGAGCCTACAGAAAACGAAGAAGAGGATGATACACCACGTATAGCAGTTATCGGAAAGCCAAATGTTGGTAAATCATCACTTATTAATAAGCTTTGCGGTGAAGAGCGTGTTATCGTTTCTGATATTGCAGGTACCACACGTGATGCTGTAGATACAAAGGTTCGTTACAATCACAAGGATTACATCTTTATCGATACAGCAGGACTTCGTCGTAAGAGCAAAATCAAAGAGGACCTTGAACGCTATTCAATAGTTCGTGCTGTTGCTTCTGTTGAAAAGGCAGATGTTGTTATCATCATGATTGATGCTACAGAAGGTGTTACTGAGCAGGATGCTAAAATCGCTGGTATCGCTCATGAGCGTGGAAAGGGTATCATCATCTGCGTCAACAAATGGGATGCTATCGAAAAGAACGATAAAACAATGAAGGAGCATGAGACAAAGATTCGTCAGATTCTTTCATTTATGCCATATGCATCAATTCTCTTTATTTCTGTTAAGAGCGGTCAGCGCCTTGGCAAAATCTACGAGACAATCGATGCAGTTATTGAAAACAACTCAATGCGTATAGCTACAGGTGTTCTTAACGAAATCGTATCTGAGGCAGTTGCACTTCAGCAGCCACCTACAGACAAGGGCAAGCGCCTTAAGATATACTACACTACTCAGGTTGCAGTTAAGCCACCTACATTCGTTATCTTTGTAAACGAGAAATACCTGATGCATTTCTCTTACGTTAGATACTTGGAAAACAGAATCAGAGATGCCTTTGGTTTTGAAGGTACATCTTTAAAATTTATCATTAGAGAGAGAAAGGAAAACGAATAATGGTTGTTTTGGGGAGAATTTTAGCTTTACTTATTGGCTATTGTTTTGGAATGATTTTGATGGGATACCTCATCGGTAAATCTAAGAATATTGATTTAACAAAGGTTGGTAGTGGTAATGTTGGTTCTACTAACACCATGAGAACTCTTGGAGTTCCTGCAGGTCTTGCTACACTTGCTTGGGACTGCCTTAAGTGCGTAGTAGCGGTATTTTTTGTTTGGCTGATTTTTGGACGTTTTGTAGAAAACGTTAACATTTACATGGTATATGCAGGCCTTGGCTGTGTGCTTGGTCATGATTTCCCATGTTACATGCATTTTAAAGGTGGAAAGGGCGTTGCATCTACACTCGGTTTTATTATCGCACTTTTCCCAATGGGACTTCCAATTCCAGCCTGTGTATTTATAGCGATTGTTGCACTTACTCGCTATGTATCACTTGGTTCTATCATTGGTGAGCTTTCATTTGCAATCGAGATGCTTATCGGTGCCAAGATGGGACTTTTAGATGGCAAATTTGAAGGAGCACAGCTTAAGGAAGCACTTGTTATTTGCTGCCTTGTTTCTGCACTTTCAATTGCACTTCATCATGCAAATATTGGACGTCTAATCAATGGAAAAGAGAACAAATTCTCATTCCATCCAGAAACGAGGGCATAATGGCAAGAATTAGTGTTTTAGGTGCAGGAAGCTGGGGTATAGCCCTTGCTGTAATGCTTAACAAAAATGGTCATGAAGTAGAGGTTTGGTCACATCGTCAGTCACAGGTTGATCAGATGAATGACACTCATACCAGTGACAAAATAAAGGGAGTTAAGCTTCCAGAATCTATGAAGTTTACTGCAGATATTGAGTCTGCAGCAAAGTTCGCTGATGTTATTTTGATGGCTGTTCCATCAAAAGCAACTAGAGAGACAGCTGAAAAGATTAAATCCTTTGTTAATCCAAATCAGATTTTCATTACAGTTACAAAGGGTATTGAGGAAGATACTCTTTTTACACAGACAGAAATTCTGGAGGATGTGCTAGGAAAGGATAAACGTATATGCGTATTATCTGGCCCAAGCCATGCTGAGGAGGTTGTTGTATTCAAGCCTACACTTGTAGTTGCTGGTTCAACAGACCGTCAGACAGCGCTTTTTGTTCAGAATCTTTTCATGAACAAATATTTCAGAGTATATTCATCACCAGATGTTAAGGGTATAGAGGTTGGTGCTGCGTTGAAAAACGTTATCGCACTTGCTGCTGGTATGTCAGATGGCCTTGGTTTTGGCGACAATGCAAAGGCTGCTCTTATTACTCGTGGTATCAAGGAAATCTCTGCACTTGCAGTTGCAATGGGTGGCCAGGCTGAGACATTATCAGGTCTTACAGGTGTCGGTGATTTGATTGTTACATGCTCATCTATTCATTCTAGAAACAGAATGGCTGGTTACTACATTGGCCAGGGTATGAGCAAGGATGAGGCTATGGAAAAGGTCGCCATGGTTGTAGAAGGCGTATATTCTGCAAAGGCGGCAAAGAAGCTTGCAGAAAAATACAATATCGAAATGCCTATCGTAGATATCGTAAATGCGGTTCTTTTCGATGGACTTGCTGCAAAGGATGCAGTATATGAGCTGATGACTCGTTCTAAGAAGGATGAAACATCAGATTTAGAGTGGGAGTGTTGTGGTGTTTAAAAGATGCAAGGAATGGTTACACTTCTTCGGTGTAACCTTTTTTATTTTAGGAATAATTTGCCTGATTCTCTGTGGGATCCAGATAGTTGGATTTATTATAAATAGCTCATCATCCAAGGCTTCCAAGGCAGATGGTTTTACAATTGAAGCTTATGAAGTGAATCTTGATGTGGATGACAATAATAAAATTCACGTTACTGAAGATATTACTGTAAATTTCTATGAAGATGGGCATCATGGTATTTTTCGTTTTATTCCAGAATGGCTCAAGTATACCTCAAAAGACAAGAAAACTATGTCAAGAAAGGGTGAAATTACTAACCTTGAGTGCGAAAACGAAGAATATACAGTTGATAACATTCATGGAAAGAAGCGAATCAAAATAGGAAGTGCTTATTATACTTTAGATGAAGGTTATTATGACTACGTAATATCCTACGATTATGATATGGGTGGCGATGTTTACAAGGGCTTTGATGAGTTGATTTTTCATGCTTTTGGCGATTATTGGGGCACTGAAATCAATGGAGCTAAGGTTAATATCACTTTGCCTAAGGATATTGATTCATCCAGCAAAGTGTCATTCTTTGCGGACAAAAAGCGTAAGAAAGATATTTCTTCCCAAGTAGATTACACAGTTGATGGTAATACCATTACAGCAGTGGTTTCTAAGGATTATCATCTAAATGGAGCACTCACTGTTGATGTTGAATTGCCGGATGGGTACTTCACAGATTCTACAGTTAATTATAAGAGCCTTGCCTTTAGACTATGTCTGATTTGCCTGGCCAGTGTTTTAATTAGCTTTTTCTTCTGGAATAAAAATAAAGATAGCGATTTGTTTGATGGCGAATATGTTTCTGGGACAGCTCCTGGTGGCCTTGAAGCTGTTGAAATGGGTTATATCTACCAGGGAAGTGGACAGCTTCTTCTGGTAACTGTAATTATTCAGCTTGCTGCCAAAGGGTATATACGTATTAAGAACCCTAGTAGTAAAACAAAATTAAAGATTCATAAAGTAAATACAAGTATTGGTAATATGACTGAAGCAGAGAAGCTTGTATATGAAGGGCTTTTCCAAAATGGTTCTGAGGTGAACCCAGCAGAGGATAAAAGTGTTCGTAAGCTAAATGGTAAGCTTTGCAAAATGTTAGAAGCGAAGTTTGATTCTCAAATTTACAATATTACATCTTACGTAGAGTTTTTTATATCTAGCTTTCTGTTTTTTGCTTCCTGTGTAGCTTGGGGATTTGCCTATATTAAGTCGGAGGATATGGATCCGACTCTTAGATGGTTCTTTTTGCCTGCATTCCTTGCAATTATAGCTATAGGATTTTTTGCAGCTAATACGCCTAAAAAGAGTGCCTATGGCGAAGAGTTGCAAGCTAGAGTTGAAGCATATAAGGATTATCTTTCTGGAATAAAAAAGACAGATTTAGAGGCAAAGATTAAGGAAGACCCTGATTATTTTGATGAGATTCTTCCATACGCTTTTATTCTGGGTATATCCAAAAAGCTCGTACAGAAATATGATTACACTGCAGATGCAACAAACAGATATCGAAAGTATACAGATAATATAACAAGCTCTGTGTATTATACAGATACATATACAAGCAGCAGTTCTAGCTCTGGTTCTAGCTCAGGATGTGGCGGCGGATGCTCATCTTGTGGTGGTGGATGTTCTTCTTGCGGCGGAGGCGGCTCATGGTAAGAGAATTTGTATTGCAATGGCATATCAGTGAAAGCTGCAATCTTAAATGCTTACATTGTTATCAAGAAGGTCATGTACCCGTTTCACTTAATAGTGAGCAGCTTTTGGGTATTTTAAATCAATACAGACAGCTTCTTAAGGAGCAGAAAATCAAAGGACATATTAATATAACAGGAGGGGAACCACTGTGTTCTCCTCATTTTTTTGAGCTCTTAGAAGAATTTAAGAAGGATAGTGATTTATATAGTTTCTCGATTCTTACAAATGGCACTCTTATCACGGATGAGATAGCAAAAAGGATTGCCAGTTATGGCCCAGAATATGTTCAGGTGAGCCTGGAAGGCAGCAAGAAAACTAACGACTACATAAGAGGCAAGGGCGTTTATTCTAAAGTGGCAAAGGCTGTAAAGCTGCTGAGAAAATACAATGTTTATGTTTCTTTGTCTTTTACTGCAACGGCTCTCAATTATAAAGAGCTGCCAAACGTTGTAAAGTTTGCAAAAAGATATGGAGTGGACACTGTATGGTCGGATAGATATATTCCATTGAATTCTCCAGAGGTTAACCTTTGCATGAATAAAGAGCAAACGAAAGAGTACCTTGATATGATCACAAGGGAGAGCTTTGCACTAAGAAGACAGGGCTGTAAAACAGAAGTTGCACTATATCGTGCACTGCAATTTTTAAAGACAAATAATCTGCCTTATTCCTGCACAGCCGGGAATACTCTTTTGACTGTTATGGAAAATGGAGATTTAGTACCTTGCAGGCGTATGCCAATTGTGGTGGGAAATCTACTTGCTGACAATATGCTTGATCTTTACAACAACTCTGACGTGTTAAAGTCGCTTAGAGCAGATACAATCCCTGATGACTGTAGTGATTGCGATTACAGCTCATTTTGCAAGGGCGGCTTGAAATGTCTTACATATGCCACCTATGGTGATTTAAATCATAAAGATGTAGGGTGTTATTATGACTAAATTGTGAAACTTTATTTTGTGGTACAGAAGTCTATTGACTACTAGATAATGTGGTGGTAGTATAATTCTATCAACACAATATCTAGTAGTTTTTGTTTTAAATCAACTAGATATTGACTGAATATTATATACAATACGATTCATTTTTATATAAAACCCGGAGGCGGAACATGAAAAGATATGTAGTTAAAAAGGATGGCTCACTTGAACCATTTGATGTGCAAAAAGTTGTAGAAGCTGTTGGAAAATCTGCTACACGCGTACTTGTAAAATTTACTCCTGAGCAGGAAAAGTTTATCTGTCAATTCGTTGAAGAAAGAGTGGAGGAACTTGGCCTTGAGAAAATTGAAATTGCGCAAATGCATAACATTGTTGAGGGTGCTTTGGAACGTGTTAACCCTATGGTTGCGAAATCTTACCGCGATTACCGCAATTACAAGCAGGATTTTGTCCAGATGCTGGATGATGTTTATAAGAAGTCTCAAAACATCATGTATATCGGTGACAAGGAGAATTCAAATACTGATTCTGCGCTTGTATCCACAAAACGTTCTTTGATTTTCAATGAGCTTAATAGAGAGCTTTACAAGAAATTCTTCCTTACAACTGAGGAAGTGCAGGCTATTCGTGATGGCTATATCTACATCCACGATATGAACGCCAGAAGAGACACAATGAACTGTTGTCTTTTCGATGTAAAGTCAGTTCTTGAGGGCGGTTTTGAAATGGGTAACATTTTCTACAACGAGCCAAAGAGCTTGGATGTAGCATTTGATGTTATCGGTGACATCGTTCTTTCTGCTGCAAGCCAGCAGTACGGTGGTTTCACTATTCCTCAGGCTGATCAGATTCTTGAGAAATATGCTCAGAAATCATTTGATAAATACATGGAAAAATACATTGCCCTTGGCATTGGTGAGGAAAAGGCTCACGAAGTATCAATGGCAGAAGTAGAAAGAGAAATGGAGCAGGGCTTCCAGGGATGGGAGTACAAGTTCAACACAGTTGCATCTAGCCGTGGTGACTATCCATTTATCACTGTTACAATTGGTCTTGGTACATCAGTATTTGCAAAGATGGCATCAAAGGCATGCTTAAAGGTTCGCTCAATCGGCCAGGGAAAGCCAGGCTTCAAGAAGCCAGTTCTTTTCCCTAAGATTGTATTCCTTTACGATGAAAATCTTCACGGCCCTGGTAAAGAGCTTGAGGATGTTTTCGAAGCAGGTATCGATTGCTCACGCAAGACAATGTATCCTGATTGGCTTTCTCTTACAGGTGAGGGTTACATTGCCAGCATGTACAAGAAATATGGCAAGGTCATTTCACCTATGGGATGTCGTGCATTCCTTTCACCTTGGTATGAAAAGGGCGGCATGAAGCCAGCTGATGAAAATGATGAGCCAGTATTTATTGGCCGTTTCAATATCGGTGCAGTTTCACTCCACTTGCCAATGATTCTTGCAAAGTCACGTCAGGAATCAAAGGATTTCTACGAAGTGCTTGATTACTATCTTGAAATGATTAGAAAGCTTCACATTCGTACATATGCATACCTTGGAGAAATGCGTGCTAGCACAAATCCACTTGCATACTGCGAGGGCGGTTTCTACGGTGGACACCTTGGTTTCCACGACAAGATTAAGCCACTTCTTAAGGCCGCAACTGCGTCATTTGGTATTACTGCATTTAACGAGCTTCAGGAGCTTTACAATGGCAAATCTCTTGTAGAAGACGGAGATTTCGCTATCGAGGTTCTTAAGCATATCAATGAAAAAGTAAATCAGTTCAAGGAGGAGGATGGCAATCTTTATGCTATCTATGGCACACCAGCTGAGAACCTCTGCGGACTTCAGGTAAAGCAGTTTAGAAATAAATACGGAATCGTTGAAAATGTATCTGACAGAGAGTACGTTTCAAACTCATTCCACTGCCACGTTACAGAAGACATCACACCAATTGAAAAGCAGGATTTGGAAGGCAGATTCTGGGAGCTTTCAAACGGTGGAAAGATTCAGTACGTTCGTTACCCAATCAATTACAACCGCGACGCTGTAAAGACACTTGTTCGTCGCGCTATGGCAAAGGGCTTCTACGAAGGAGTTAACCTTTCCCTTTCATACTGTGATGATTGCGGACACGAGGAATTAGAGATGGATGTTTGCCCAGTTTGCGGCAGCAAGAATCTTACAAAAATCGACCGTATGAATGGATACTTGTCATATTCACGTGTAAAGGGAGATACACGTTTGAATGAGGCAAAGATGGCAGAGATTGCTGATCGTAAATCAATGTAAAGGACTTGAAGAATATGAATTACCATAACATTACAAAGGATGACATGCTCAACGGTGACGGCCTTCGTGCTGTACTTTGGGTGGCTGGCTGTGATCATCATTGTAAGGAGTGTCAGAACCCGGTTACTTGGGATCCTGATGGAGGACTTAAATTTGATCAGGCTGCAAAGGATGAATTATACGAGGTCTTATCTCGCGACTATATATCAGGCATAACATTTAGTGGCGGAGATCCACTTTATCCTGGCAATCGTCAGGAAGTGACGGAGCTTGCCCGGGAAATTAGGGAGAGATTTCCCGGCAAGACCGTCTGGCTTTACACAGGCTTCACTTATGAAGAAATAAAATCTCTGGAAATTATGGAATATTTGGATGTTCTGGTTGACGGAGAATTTGAAATTGATAAGATAGATTTGCAGGCAAAATGGAGAGGAAGTATCAATCAGCGTGTTATTGATGTTCCACAGACTAGAAAGCTTGGACAAATCGTTTTGCATGTAGATTAACAAATGGAGAATAAAAATGAATATTAATATTTTGCGTATGACTGATTCTGCAAAGCTTCCTGAGCGTGGCTCAGTATCAGCAGCTGGTTATGATTTATTTGCTGATGTTGCAGAGGATGTTACTATTGCGCCACACGAGACCAAGATGATTGGAACAGGTCTTGCGATGGAGATTCCTGAAGGGTATTTTGGAGGCATTTTTGCTCGTTCCGGATTATCTGCAAAGGAAGGTCTTCGACCAGCAAACTGTGTTGGCGTGGTAGATTCTGATTACAGGGGAGAAATAAAGGTTGCCCTTCACAACGATGGAGAGCAGGCTAGAGTTATTACACCAGCTGAAAAGATTGCTCAGCTTGTGGTTGTACCATTTTTATCTGTTGACTTTAATGAGGTTTCAAATTTATCTGATACCGCTAGAGGAGAAGGCGGATTTGGTTCCACTGGAAAACATTAGTATTTATTACGTTGGCGCCTGGTTTTGTACCAGACGCCTTTCAGCGTTTTTATAAATTATATCGAAAGAGAGTATGATTTTATGGCAAACAAAGTTACTTATGATGCCAGCAGTATATCTGTTTTAGAAGGTCTTGAGGCTGTTAGAAAAAGACCCGGCATGTATATTGGTTCAACATCACGAAAGGGCTTGAACCATCTTATATATGAGATAGTGGACAACTCAGTAGATGAGCATTTGGCCGGCGAGTGCGACACTATCCATGTTACTCTTGAAAAGGACGGCAGCTGTACAGTAGAGGATAACGGTCGTGGTATTCCAGTTGGAATGCATGCAAAGGGTGTGCCTGCTGCACGTCTTGTTTTCTCTACACTTCACGCAGGTGGTAAGTTTGATGACAGTGTCTATAAAACATCTGGCGGTCTTCACGGTGTAGGTTCTTCAGTTGTAAATGCTCTTAGTACATACATGACTGTAGATATTTCTCGTGAGGGTTACGTTCACCACGATAGATACGAAAGAGGCGTACCTACAGAAAAACTTGTTGATGGTCTTCTTCCAAAGATTGCCAAGACAACAAAGCACGGTACAAAAATCAACTTCCTTCCTGATCCAGAAATCTTTGAAAAGACTTATTTCAAGGAGGAAGATATAAAGTCGCGTCTTCACGAGACTGCATATCTTAATCCAGGTCTTACAATCAATTATGCAGATTTACGTGGTGAGGAGCCAGAGTATCTCACTTTCCATGAGCCAGATGGAATCAAAGGCTTTGTAAAGGAGATTAATAAAACTGCAGAAGCTCTTCACGATGTTATCTATTTCAGCGGTAGTGCTGATGGAATCGAGCTAGAGGTTGCATTCCAGTATTGTAACGAATTCAAGGAGAATATCCTTGGTTTCTGTAACAATATCTACAACTCTGAGGGTGGTACACATATCACAGGTTTCAAGACAGTTCTTACAACTGTTATTAATAACTATGCCCGTGAGCTTGGTATTTTAAAGGACAAGGATGCTAATTTCACTGGTGCTGATGTTCGTAACGGAATTACAGCTATTGTTTCTATCAAGCATCCAGATCCTCGCTTCGAAGGACAGACAAAGACAAAGCTTGATAATCCAGATGCTTCAAAGGCTACTCAGAAGATTTGTCAGGATGAGTTTGTTCTCTATTTCGATAGAAACTTAGATACATTAAAGGCAATTATTTCTTGTGCAGAGAAATCTGCAAAGATTCGTAAATCCGAAGAAAAGGCAAAGACAAACCTTCTTACAAAGCAGAAGTTTTCTTTCGACCAAAATGGTAAGCTTGCAAACTGCGAATCAAGAGATGCAAGCAAGTGTGAAATCTTTATCGTAGAGGGAGATTCCGCTGGTGGTTCTGCAAAGATGGCTCGAAATCGTATGTATCAGGCTATCATGCCTATCCGAGGAAAGATTCTTAATGTTGAAAAGGCATCGATGGATAAGGTTCTTGCAAATGCTGAAATTAAGACACTTATCAATGCTTTCGGATGTGGTTTTTCAGAGGGATATGGTAACGACTTCGATATTTCAAAGCTTCGCTATGACAAAATCGTAATCATGGCCGATGCCGACGTTGATGGTGCCCACATCTGTACATTGCTTCTGACATTCTTCTACAGATTTATGCCAGAGCTCATCAAGGAAGGTCACGTATACATCGCTATGCCTCCTCTTTACAAGGCTATTCCTACAAAGGGCGAGGAAGAATACCTTTACGATGATGTTGCCCTAGATAAATATCGTAAAAAGATGAATGGAAAGACATTCACTCTTCAGCGATACAAAGGTCTTGGTGAGATGGACAAGGATCAGCTTTGGGAAACTACACTTGATCCTGAGCGTCGTAAGCTTAAGCTTGTTGAAATTGAGGATGCTCTTATGGCTTCCGAGGTAACAGAGCTTCTTATGGGTAGCGACGTTGCTCCTAGAAAAGACTTTATTTACAAACACGCAAAGGAGGCAGAGATAGATGCCTAGTGAGATTATAAGAACCGAATATTCTGAGATTATGCAGAAATCCTTTATAGACTATTCTATGTCGGTTATCCTTGCACGTGCAGTTCCAGATGTTAGAGATGGTCTTAAGCCTGTACAGCGTCGTACCCTGTACGATATGTACGAGTTAAAGGTTGATTATAATAAACCATATAAAAAGAGTGCCCGTATCGTAGGTGATACCATGGGTAAATATCACCCACATGGTGATAGCTCAATCTACGAAGCACTTGTTGTTATGACACAGGATTTCAAGAAGAGCCTTCCACTTGTTGATGGCCATGGTAACTTTGGTTCCATTGAAGGTGATGGTGCCGCTGCTATGCGTTACACTGAGGCTCGTCTTGCTAAGGTTGCCCAGGAGGTTTATCTTGGGGACCTTGATAAAAACGTAGTAGATTTCGTACCAAACTATGATGAGACAGAAAAGGAGCCAGAGGTTCTTCCTGTTCGTGTTCCTAACATCCTTATCAATGGTTCCGATGGTATTGCCGTTGGTATGGTTACATCAATTCCTCAGCACAACCTTGGTGAGGTTATTGATGGCGTTATTGCATACATGAAGGATCCAGATATTAACACAGCTCAGATGCTTAAAATCATTCCAGGTCCTGATTTCCCAACAGGTGGAATTATCACAAACAAGGATGATTTGCTTGAGATTTACTCAACAGGTGTTGGTAAAATCAAAATCCGTGGTAAGGCAGAAATCGAAAAGATTAAAGGTGGTAAGGAACAAATCGTAATTACGGAGATTCCTTATCCTATGATTGGTGCCAATATCGGAAAGTTCCTTAATGATATATATTCACTTGTTGAGTCTAAAAAGACCAACGATATTACAGATATTTCAAACCAGTCTTCAAAGGATGGTATGCGAATTATTGTTGAGCTTCGCAAGGGTGCTGATGCACAGAATGTCCTTAACCTCCTCTACAAGAAGACTCGTCTTGAGGATACATTTGGTGTAAACATGCTTGCTGTTGCTGATGGAAAGCCAGAGACTCTCGGTATCGTTCCAATCATCAGACATCATGTTAACTTCCAGTATGAGCTTTGCACTAGAAAGTACACTCATTTACTTGGCAAAGAGCGCGAGAAAAAGGAAATCCAGGAAGGTTTGATTAAGGCTTGTGATGTTATCGACCTTATCATCGAAATTCTTCGTGGTTCAAAGGATGTAAAGCAGGCTAAGGCTTGTCTTGTTGAAGGTATCACTGAAGGTATCAAGTTCAAGTCTGAGCAGTCGAAAAAGGATGCAGCTTTACTCAAGTTTACTGAGCGTCAGGCTCAGGCTATCCTTGATATGCGTCTCCACAGATTAATCGGTTTGGAAATCGAAGCATTGCGTGGTGATTATGCTGAGACAATGCAGAAGATTGCTGATTATACAAAGATTCTTGAGAGCCGTGCTGAGATGGCAAAGGTTATCATCAAGGATTTACAGGCTATCAAGAAAGAGTATGCTAGAGAGCGCCGCACTGTTATTGATAACGTAGAAGAGGCTGTTGTAGAAGAAAAGCCAATCGAGGAAATTGATGTGGCAGTTCTTATCGACAGATTTGCATATGCTCGTGTAGTAGATATGCCTACATTCGAGCGTAATAAAGAAGCAGCAGAGACTGAATCTAAAAAGATTATTTTCTGTAAAAATATAGATAAGATTTGTCTCTTTACAGATGACGGAGATATGCATGCGATTAAGGTTCTTAGCCTTCCATTTGGTAAGTTCCGTGATAAGGGACTGCCAATCGACACTGCAGAAAAGGGATCAAAGATTGATCTTACAAAGCAGAATCTTATCTTTGCAGATTCAATGGCTAACATTATCCAATCACGACTTTTATTCGGTACTAAGCAATCTATGATTAAGGTTGTTGAGGGTGCAGAATTTGACGTTACTAGAAAGCAAATTGCTGCAACCAAACTTGCTGATGACGATAAGGTTATATGTGTTGGCAAGCTTAATCCTGGTAGCTCTGTTGTAATGCAGTCTGCAAAGGATATGTTCCTTCGAATTGAAGGGGACACAATTCCTGAAAAGAAAAAGACAGCAGTTGGTGTCCGTGGAATGAAACTTGGCAAAGGCGACGAGCTTATTAATATTTACATTCTTGGCGAAGGCGAAAATGTAGATGTTAAGGTTAAAGACAAAACTGTTTCAATCGGACGACTTCACATCGCAAGCAGAGACACAAAGGGCGTTAAGAAATGATAAAAAATGTTTATTTTGATTTAGATGGCACACTTGTTGATTCAGCTCCTGGTATTATTGAGGGGCTGAAGGTTGCCCTTACAAAATATGGATATGACATTCCAGATTTTGTTACACTTCGTAAATGCGTAGGGCCACCATTTACATATTCTTTTCCAAAGCTTTTGCATATTAAGGATGAGGATTTTGATGGTGCTGTTGCCGCTTACAGACAGTATTATGACAAGGAAAATGGTATGTTTAATGCCAAGGTATACGCTGGAATAGAAGAGCTTCTTGCTGCATTAAACAAAAGAGGTTATTGCTTGTTTGTCTGCACTTCAAAGCCAGAACCAACTGCTAGAAAGCTATTGGCAAAGCTTGGTATAGACCATTATTTCACTGATATTTGTGGAGCTACATTGGATGCTTCCATAGATACAAAAGCAGAAGTAATAGACTTATGTTTTTCACGTGCACCATGGCACAAAAAGGAAGAAACAGTACTTGTTGGTGATACTAAGTTCGATGCAGAAGGTGCTGCACAAAGAGGAATCGATTGCATTGGTGTTTCCTGGGGCTTTGGTTCAAAGTGGGATTTGGAAGATGCTGGAGCTGTCACTATTTTAGACTATCCAAATGAGGTGCTTGAATACATTGAAGCAAATTAGACAGAATAGAATCATTCAAATTATATATCCATTGCTTGTTTATTTCTTTGTATATCAGCTGGGAGTTTCGTTGCTTCTTGATATCATAGGAGATAAATACGGCAAGCTTTCATGTCTGCTTATAGCAGGCATTGTTTGCATTGTGCCAATGTATATTATTTATTCAAATGTTCCAAAGCTTATTCCGGAGCCTGTTAAAAACAAAAAGCAAGTCTTCGTATATGCGATATGGGTTGTGGCAACGGTAGCTGTGGCAGTTTTACTAAACGTAGCTCTGACCCATAGTGGTTTGGTTGAATCGTCGGCAGGCTTTGCCAGAGCCAACAGCATACTTACTGATGGCGATTTAGTAATGAAGGTGTTATGCAACTGTTTAGTAATTCCGATATTGGAGGAATTATTAATGCGAGGGATTCTAACAGGCCAGCTATGCTTATGGTATGGCCCGGTTCCAGCGGTAGTGATTTCCTCAATTTGTTTTGGAATTCTACACAATAATATAGTACAATTCATATATGCAGTATTGATGGGAGCAGCCCTTGGATTTATGTATATTAAAAATAAACGTTTATCCATGTGCATTATTGCTCACTGTTTAATAAATCTTACTGCTATATTATTTGGTTAAATACTGATTATTATCACTTAATCAATACTAAGGAGGAGACTATGGCTCACACACAAGAAGAAATTAAGGACTCAAAGGCAGGCTTGATTGCCAATATTATCGGAGCGATTGCTTACCTGGCTGTTGGTATTTGTTTGCTCACACTTAATGTAGAGTTTATTTCAAAAGTGGTATATTCATTCTCTATTTTAGGTTTTGGTATTTTATTTATTTGTTTTGGAATGTACTACATGATTAAATATTTCTTTAATCATGAATTTACTAGAATCACTAGCTATGGTTTTACAATGGGTGTCATCCTTGTTGTAATAGGTGCAGTTTTTATCGTAAATGCGGATATTGTATCAGCATTTATTGATGCTCTTGTTTGCCTTATAGGTGTGGTTTTTGGTGCTATCATGCTTCAGCAGTCATTTGCATTGTTCCACATTCAAAGAGGCTCTTGGTTCTTAAGCTTGATTCTCGGGGCAGCTACAATTGCCGCAAGCATTTACCTGCTTTTAACACCTATCAAGATTTTTGATGGAAATGTTTATGCATCCGCTTACTTAGTAGTGGTAGGAGCATTTTCTCTATTTTCATTGTTACTTATGGTGATTGGCCTTAGGGATCATAAAAAGGATTCTAATAGAAACTTTAATCGCAACATGGAGGATTCTCCAATTTCAGGCAAAAACAAAGTAGATGAATCTATTTTTGAGGAAGAGCCTGTAGTTGAGTTTGCAGAAGAAACAAAGTCGCAGCCTGAGGCTGGCTCAGATGCTTTATTTGAGGAATAGTATGTTGTATGGCTAACATCTTTGATTATCTTGACTGGAGAGGGGATGTCCCTTTCAATATAGATCCGTTTAATGAGGTGGATGCACTGGCTCTTTGCGAGCTGGTGTATGCACCTTTTGATGGTTTAGTGCCTGGTCCTGGCCTAAAAGAAAAAATCTCAATAGAAGATCTCAACAAAATATTTTTTGAAAAATTCACAGAAGAAGGTTTGATGGCAAGAACAGCTATGACTAAGCTTGCTCCCTTTATTATGCCTAAAATGGCTAATTCTAAAAGATTTGGTGGAATGAAGCTTGCAGGTTTTGTTAATGATGTTGATGCTAGGAAACAGACTCAGTTTGCTGTTTGCAGTTTTTATTTGCCTGATGGCACTATTTTTGTTGCTTTTAGAGGAACTGACGATACACTTGTTGGGTGGAAAGAAGATTTTAACATGTGCTTTTCTGAAGGCACTGGCGGTCAGCTTCAGGCGGCAGATTATCTCAATACCAATTTTGCTAGGACAATGAAAAAGCTTCGAATTGGTGGCCACTCAAAGGGTGGTAATTTTGCTGTTTATGGAAGCACATTCTGCAGGGGCCATATACAGGATAGTATCTTAGAAGTGTATAATTTTGATGGACCTGGATTTATTCCGGAAGTCCTCAAAAAGCCTGCTTATAAAGCTATGATTAATAGAGTTCATAAGTATATTCCGGAAGAATCTATTATTGGAATGCTTATGTATACAGAGGCAAAGATGCAGGTTATTGTCAGTGATGCAAAGGGGATTAACCAACATGACCCATTGAGCTGGCAGATAAAACGCAATAGATTTGAGCAGGTAGATGCAGTTGCTTCGTCTTCAGTTTTAATTGATGAAGTCATCAAGAAATGGGCTGTTCAGTTTGATTATGAGACCAGGGCGGCATTTGGTGATGTTTTCTTTTCATCCCTTATTAGCTCATCAGGGGCTACAAGGCTTTCACAGATTACATCTAGTAAAGTCAGGTCTATTGCGTCGCTAACAAAAGAGATACAAACTCTTGATCCGAAGAATCAGGCTTTGATTTTGGATGTATTTGGCAAACTTGTGGCTGCAGGTGGCGATAGTCTTAAGCATTCTCTGCTTTCTAAGCTACCTAAAAGTTTAATAATGAGAAAAAACGAGAAATAAAGAGAAAATAAGAGCTTTCTATAGGATTCTTTCGAAAACTACTAACCTTAATTGCTTGCAACTGATTCGAGAGAATCCTATTATACTCTTTGTGGTTAGCACTCGACTGAATGGAGTGCTAATAAATGATTTTGATACTTAAATTAGGAGGTAATATAAAATGAAATTAGTTCCATTAACAGATCGCGTTGTATTAAAGCAGTGCGAAGCAGAAGAGACTACAAAGTCTGGTATTATTCTTGCATCTGCAGCACAGGAGAAGCCACAGGAAGCTATGGTTATAGCTGTTGGCCCTGGCGGAATTGTTGACGGTAAGGAAATCACAATGCAGGTTAAGGAAGGCCAGAAGGTTATATATTCAAAGTACGCTGGTACAGAAGTTAAGCTTGAAGGCGAGGAGTACATTATCGTTCGTCAGAATGATATTCTTGCAGTTGTAGAATAATATTTAGGAAAAGAGGTAGATTATTATGGCAAAAGAAATTAAGTATGGCGCTGAAGCAAGACAGGCTCTTGAGGCAGGCGTAGATAAATTAGCAAATACAGTTAGAGTTACTATTGGACCTAAGGGACGTAACGTTGTTCTTGCAAAGTCTTACGGTGCTCCACTTATCACTAACGATGGTGTTACAATCGCAAAGGATGTTGAGCTTGAGGATGCATTCGAAAACATGGGTGCTCAGCTCGTAAAGGAAGTTGCTACAAAGACAAACGATGTAGCAGGTGATGGTACTACAACAGCTACAGTTTTAGCACAGGCTATGGTAAAGGAAGGTATGAAGAATCTTGCTGCTGGTGCAAACCCAATCGTTCTCAGAAAGGGTATGAAGAAGGCTACAGATTGTGCTGTTAAGGCTATTCTTGAAATGTCTAAGGCTGTAGATGGCAAGGAGCAGATCGCTCGTGTTGCAGCAATTTCAGCTGGTGATGATGAAGTAGGTCAGATGGTAGCTGACGCTATGGAAAAGGTTTCTAACGATGGTGTTATCACAATCGAGGAATCAAAGACAATGCAGACAGAGCTTGACCTTGTAGAAGGTATGCAGTTTGACAGAGGTTACATTTCAGCTTACATGTGCACAGACATGGACAAGATGGAAGCAAACCTTGATGATCCATATATTCTTATTACAGACAAAAAGATTTCTAACATTCAGGAACTCCTTCCACTTCTTGAGCAGGTTGTTCAGTCAGGTGCTAGACTTCTTATCATTGCTGAGGATATCGAGGGCGAGGCTCTTACAACACTTATCCTTAACAAGCTTCGTGGAACATTCAACGTTGTTGCTGTTAAGGCTCCAGGATATGGTGACAGACGTAAGGAAATGCTTCAGGATATCGCAATCCTTACAGGTGGCCAGGTAATTTCTGAGGAAGTTGGTCTTGAGCTTAAGGATGCAACTCTTGAGCAGCTTGGTCGTGCTAAGTCTGTAAAGGTTAACAAGGAGAACACAGTTATCGTTGATGGTCTTGGTGATAAGGCTGCAATCGAGGCTCGTGTATCTCAGATTCGTGGACAGATTGATGAGACAACATCAGAGTTCGATAAAGAAAAGCTTCAGGAAAGACTTGCTAAGCTTGCAGGTGGTGTTGCAGTTATCCGTGTAGGTGCTGCTACAGAAACAGAAATGAAGGAAGCTAAGCTTCGTATGGAAGATGCTCTTAATGCAACACGTGCAGCTGTAGAAGAAGGTATCATCCAGGGTGGTGGATCTGCTTACATCCACGTTCAGAAGGAAGTTGCAGCTCTTGCTGATACACTTTCTGGTGATGAGAAGACAGGTGCAAACGTTATCGTTAAGGCTCTTGAAGCTCCATTATTCTACATTGCTGCAAATGCAGGTCTTGAAGGATCTGTTATTATCAACAAGGTACGTGAGTCAGAAGTTGGTATTGGTTTCGATGCTTACAACGAAGAGTATGTAAACATGGTTAAGGCTGGTATCCTTGATCCTGTTAAGGTTACAAGAACAGCTCTCTTGAATGCTGCTTCTGTTGCTGCAACACTTCTTACAACAGAGTCTGTTGTTGCAGATATTAAAGATCCTACTGCTGATGCTGCAGCTGCCGCTGCTGCCGCAGGTGGAATGGGTGGCATGTACTAAAATTATGCTTTAGTTGTTTCTTTTCACCGCTGATTATGTTAGAATAATCAGCGGTGTTTTGTTTAACACAGAGTATTTTTTGAGGTGATTTATGAGCAAAGTTGCAATTCTTACAGATAGCAATAGTGGCATTACACAGGCACAGGCCAAGGACTATGGAGTTTTTGTTATACCTATGCCTTTTTATATTGATGGTGAGTTATATTACGAGGATATCGATTTAACTCAGGAACAGTTCTATGAGAAGCTTACACAGGGCGGAGAGATTACTACTTCGATGCCTATCACAGGAAATCTTATGGATACATGGGATAAGCTTCTTAAAGAGTATGATGAAATAGTTTATATTCCTATGTCTAGCGGTTTATCTTCATCTTGCGCTACAGCAAAGATGCTGGCAGAGGATTACGATGGCAAGGTTGTAGTTGTAGATAACCAGCGTATCTCAGTTACACAGAAGCTTTCAGCGTTGGAAGCTAAAAAGCTTGCCGATATGGGGAAGAGTGCACAGGAAATCTGTGATGCTCTTATGGAAATCAAGTCTTTATCTACCATCTACATCACAGTAGATACACTAGAATACCTTAAAAAGGGCGGAAGACTTACTCCAGCAGTTGCTGCAATCGGTTCACTGTTAAAGATTAAGCCTGTACTTTCAATCTACGGAGAGAAGCTTGATAAGTATTCAATGGCTCGTACAGTTAAGGCTGCAAAGCAGACAATGATTGAAGCATTAAAAAAGGATATGCAAAATGTCCTTCATACAGACAATCTTGATGATGTTGTGATTTCTATAGCTCACACACAGAATCAGGAAGCCGCAGAAAAATTTAAAGAAGAATTAGAAGCTGAATTCCCAGGCAAAGAAATCTGGATAGATCCGTTATCACTTTCAGTTTCATGTCACATTGGACCAGGCGCACTTGCTTGTACAGTGACTAAGAAATTGATTGATATAAATTAATTTAATTGTAATTTAGGAGGATTGTTATGGTTAAAGCAGTTGTAGGTGCCAATTGGGGCGATGAAGGCAAAGGAAAGATTACAGACATGATGGCAGCGAACGCTGATATCATTGTTCGTTTTCAGGGTGGTGCAAACGCAGGACACACTATCGTAAACAACTATGGTAAGTTCGCGCTTCACACATTACCTTCAGGTGTATTCTATAATCACACCACTAGCATCATTGGAAATGGCGTCGCATTGAATATTCCTATCCTTATCAAAGAGATTAACTCTATTGTAGAGAAAGGAGTACCAGCACCTCGCATTCTTGTGTCTGATAGAGCACAGATTGTTATGCCATATCACATCCTTTTTGATCAATACGAGGAAGAACGTCTTGGAAAGGCTTCTTTCGGTTCAACAAAGAGCGGTATTGCTCCTTTCTACTCAGATAAATACGCAAAAATCGGTTATCAGGTTCAGGAGCTTTTTGATGATGAGCTCTTAAAAGAAAAGGTTGTTCGTACATGTGATCAGAAGAATGTTCTTCTTGAGCATTTATATCACAAGCCACTCCTTAATCCAGAGGAGCTCCTTGAGACATTACATGAATACCGCGATATGATTGCTCCTTATGTTTGCGATACTTCAGCATTCCTTTGGAACGCACTTAAAGAGAATAAAACTATCCTTCTTGAAGGCCAGCTTGGTACTTTGAAGGATCCAGACCATGGTATTTACCCAATGGTTACATCTTCATCAACACTTGCTCCATACGGTTGCATCGGTGCTGGTATCCCAGCTCAGGAGTTAAAGCAGGTTGTTACAGTATGTAAGGCTTATTCATCAGCTGTTGGTGCAGGTGCATTTGTTTCTGAAATCTTCGGTGATGAAGCTGATGAGCTTAGACGTCGCGGTGGCGATGGCGGTGAGTTCGGTGCTACTACAGGTCGTCCACGTCGTATGGGATGGTTCGACTGTGTTGCTTCAAAGTACGGCTGTAGAATGCAGGGTACAACAGATGTAGCATTTACAGTTGTTGATGTACTTGGATATCTTGATGAAATCCCTGTATGTGTTGGCTATGAAATCGATGGTGAGGTTACTACAGATTTCCCAGTTACTAGCAAGCTTGAAAAGGCTAAGCCAGTACTTAAGACACTTCCAGGATGGAAGACAGATATTCGTGGAATTAAGAAATACGAAGATCTCCCAGAGAACTGCAGAAACTACATTGAGTTCATTGAGAAGGAAATTGGCTTCCCAATCACAATGGTTTCAAATGGTCCTGGAAGAGACGATATCATCTACAGATAATTATTTCGAAGCTGGAGCTTATGGCTCCGGCTTCTTTGTTTGTTAATACTTTTTTGTTATACTAAATAAAGAATATTTTCTTGGAGGAAATGATGAAGAAGTTTATTTCAAAGAATTATAAAGGCATATTTCTTGTACTGGCCATTGTTTTGCTTATTGTGGTTTTGATTATTACTTTTAATTCAAAAAACCCAGCAAAAATGATACAAAATCTTGATGGCTCAGATGAACAGGCAGAAGTATTGGATGAAGCCAGCGAAATAGAAGATGAAGGCGATAATGTTATATTGCTTGATAATGAAGAAGTTTATAGCTTTCAAATGACTGATAGTAATAATATTCTATTGACTTTTGAAAGAGATGGAGACGATTGGGTTTACACAGATGACCCTAGCATCGATATAAACGAAGATAGAATAGAAAAGCTGTTGAATTATATTACAGATGTTAGATTTGTAGACATCATTGCTAATGAGGATGAAGACGGAAATGGCGATGAATACGGCCTGAATCAGGATTCACCTGTGTACATTATTAAGGATGCAAACGGCTATTCAACATTTATTTCGTTAGGTAAAATTGATGAAGAAACAGGACAGATTTATTTTGCATTGAATTATGATTTTTCTACTGTTTATGTAAATAGTGGAAAATTAGGAGGCGTTAATAAATATGCAATCGAAGATTTAATACAGTAACAGTTTAAAAAAGCCTATTTATACATAGTTTACATATTTTTATAGCTGTGTTATTATATATCGGTACGAAATTTACTGTAACTCAGGTTTTGGACACTCCGACCTTTTCCTTAGTTACGGCATATTAAAAGTTTTTAGGAGGTAGTTAAAATGATTACAAAAGAGAAGAAGCAGGCAATTATCAATGAGTATGCTAGAACAGCTGGTGACACAGGTTCTCCAGAGGTTCAGATCGCTGTTCTTACAGCTCGTATTTCTGAGCTCACAGAGCACCTTAAGGCTAACCCAGGTGACCATCATTCACGTCGTGGTATGATGAAGATGGTTGGTAAGAGAAGAAACCTTCTTGCATACCTTAAGAATACTGACATTGAGAGATATCGTTCAATCATTGAGCGTCTTGGCTTAAGAAAGTAATCTATAAGAGCGGAGTATTGCTTACTCCGCTCATTTTCTTATTTATTTTTCGATTTCAAGCAAGATCCGAAGCCACTGAATTAGGAGAGTATAACTCTTCGTTTTCAGTAGTTTCGGGTTGATGCTTAAATAATAAAATATTTGAAGGAGAAAACCATGAAGACATTTACAATGGATTTGGCTGGTAGAACACTTCGTGTTGATATCGGCAGAGTTGCTGCACAGGCTAATGGAGCAGCATTTATTCAGTATGGTGAGACTACAGTTCTTTCAACTGCAACTGCATCAGACAAGCCTAGGGATGGTATCGATTTCTTCCCACTCTCTGTTGAGTTTGAAGAAAAGACATACGCTGTTGGTAAAATCCCTGGTGGTTTCAATAAGAGAGAGGGTAAGGCATCTGAGAACTCAGTTCTTACATCTCGTGTTATCGATAGACCTATGCGTCCACTTTTCCCAAAGGACTATCGTAATGACGTAACACTTAACAACATGGTTATGGCAGTAGATCCACAGTGCCGTCCTGAGCTTGTTGCTATGCTCGGTGCAGCTATTGCTACATGTATTTCAGATATCCCATTTGATGGCCCTTGCGCTATGACACAGATGGGTATGATCGATGGAGAGTTTATCGTAAACCCTTCACAGGAGCAGTGGGATAAGGGTGACCTTAAGCTTACAGTTGCTTCTACAAGAGAAAAGGTTATCATGATTGAAGCTGGCGCAAACATCATCCCTGAGGACAAGATGATTGAAGCTATCTACAAGTGTCATGATGTTAACCAGACAGTTATCGCATTCATCGATGAGATGGTTAAGGAATGCGGTAAGCCAAAGCATGAGTACACATCATGCGCAATTCCTGAGGAGCTCTTCGCAAAGATGAAGGAAATCGTTACTCCTGAGGAGATGGAAGGTGCTGTATTCACAGACGAGAAGCAGGTTCGTGAGGAGAATATCCGTCAGATCACTGAGCGTCTTGAAGAAGCATTTGCTGATAACGAAGAATGGCTTGCTGTTCTTGGTGAGGCAATTTACCAGTACGAGAAAAAGACAGTACGTAAGATGATTCTTAAGGATCACAAGCGTCCAGATGGTCGTGAGATCACACAGATTCGTCCACTTGCTGCAGAAGTAGATATTATTCCACGTGTTCATGGTTCATCTATGTTCACTCGTGGACAAACACAGATTTGCGATGTTGTAACTCTTGCTCCTCTTTCAGAGGCTCAGAAGATCGACGGTCTTGATGCTTTCGTTACTGAGAAGAGATACATGCATCACTATAACTTCCCTGCATACTCAGTAGGTGAGACAAAGCCTTCTAGAGGACCAGGACGTAGAGAAATTGGACACGGTGCACTTGCAGAGAGAGCACTTCTTCCAGTACTTCCTACACCAGAAGAATTCCCATATGCAATTCGTGCTGTATCTGAGACATTCGAGTCAAACGGTTCTACATCAATGGCTTCAACATGTGCTTCATGTATGTCACTTATGGCAGCTGGTGTACCTATCAAGGCTATGGTTGCAGGTATTTCTTGTGGTCTTGTTACAGGCGATACAGATGACGATTTCGTTCTTCTTACAGATATCCAGGGTCTTGAAGATTTCTTCGGCGATATGGACTTCAAGGTTACAGGTACAAAAGAAGGTATCACAGCTATCCAGATGGATATCAAGATTCACGGTCTTACACGTCCAATCGTTGAGGGTGCTATCGCTCGTTGCCGTGAGGCTAGATTCTTCATCATGGACAACTGCATGAGCAAGGCAATCGCTGAGCCACGTAAGGAAGTTGGCGAGTATGCTCCAAAGATTATCCAGCTTTCAATTGATCCAGAAAAGATCGGTGATGTTGTTGGTCAGCGTGGTAAGACAATCAACGAAATCATTGCTAGATGTGATGTTAAGATTGATATTACAGATGACGGAAACGTTTCAATCTGTGGTACAGATGCTGCAAAGATGGATGAGGCTAAGAGAATGATTGAAATCATTACAACTGATTTTGAGCAGGGTCAGATCCTCACAGGTAAAGTTGTAAGCATCAAGGAATTCGGTGCATTTATCGAGTTCGCTCCAGGCAAGGAAGGAATGGTTCACATTTCTAAGATTGCTAAGGAAAGAATTGACAGAGTAGAAGATGTTCTTACTCTTGGTGATACTGTTAAGGTTGTATGCCTTGGCAAGGACAAGATGGGACGCATCAGCTTCTCTATTAAGGATGTTCAGTAAAATTAGATTTTATTTGGCGCCTGACATTAGTCAGGCGCATTTTTTAAGGAAAAACTATGTTACTTAATGTTTCGCATATTTTTAAATCATTTGGTGAAGATGGCATTATAAAAGATGCCACTTTTACAGTAGATGAGGGTTCTAAAGTAGCTATCGTTGGTAACAACGGAACGGGAAAGTCTACGCTATTGAAAATAATAGTTGGAGATTTACCAGCGGACAGTGGCGAAGTTACTCTTAAAAAAGATGCTACTATGGGCTATCTGGCTCAGTATCAGGAAGATTCTT
Source organism: Pseudobutyrivibrio sp. LB2011 (assembly GCF_000701765.1). Taxonomy (NCBI): domain Bacteria; kingdom Bacillati; phylum Bacillota; class Clostridia; order Lachnospirales; family Lachnospiraceae; genus Pseudobutyrivibrio; species Pseudobutyrivibrio sp. LB2011. The sequence goes on from NZ_JNJS01000001.1 coordinate 484,182, forward strand.
TCGGTAGTAGCATTTTAGATACAGTACTTAGTGCACGTGAAGATTTGCTTTCCATGGAAAAACGTCTTTCAGACATGGAAATGGAGATGTCAAACCTTGATAGTAAAGATGCTGCGACATTTATGGAAAGTTATCATAAGTTACAGCATCAATTTGATTTATTAGGTGGATATACATTCCGTTCGGAAGCTGTAGGCATATTGAAAGGCCTTGGTTTTGAAGGGGATGATTTAAATAAAAGCATGAATGAGCTTTCTGGTGGTCAGAAGACGCGAGTTAGTTTGGGACGTCTTCTTGCATCATCACCAGATTTGCTTCTATTAGACGAGCCTATAAACCATTTGGATTTGAATTCAATCGTGTGGTTGGAAGGATATTTATCTTCATATAAAGGCGCAGTTGTAATTGTTGCTCATGATCGATATTTCCTTGATAAAATTGTAGATCATGTTGTTGATTTATCCTACGGACGCACTAGTGTATATACAGGAAATTATACAGCTTTTTCTGAGCAAAAGGCTTTATATCAGCTCACATATGAGCGCAGCTATGAAAAGCAGCAAAAGGAAATAGAACACCAGAAAGCTGTTATAGAAAAGCTTCAATCCTTCAACAGGGAAAAATCCATTAAAAGAGCTGAAAGCAGAAAGAAAATGCTTGATAAGATTGATATTATGGATGCCCCTGATAAGGATATGCCTAGAATGCGACTTACCCTTGAGGTGGAAAAGGAAAGTGGCAAGGATGTTTTAGATTTTTCTCATGTGACAAAATCATATGATGATAAAAATATCTTTTCAGACTTATCATTTGAGGTTCACAAAGGGGATAGAATTGCCATTTTAGGTGATAATGGTACAGGAAAGACTACAATCCTTAAGTGTATCAATGGCCTTACAGATTTTGAATCAGGAGAGATTCGCTTTGGGGCAAATGTTACTGTTGGATATTATGACCAGGAGCAGCAAGGACTTACTGAGTCAAACACTATCTTCAGTGAGCTTCATGACGCTTATCCATATCTTACAGAGACACAGGTTAGAAACACATTAGCTGCATTTATGTTTACAGAGGATGATGTTTTTAAACGCATTAGCGAGTTATCCGGTGGAGAGCGAGGACGTGTTTCTCTTGCAAAGCTTATGCTTTCTAAGTCTAATCTTTTAATCCTTGATGAGCCTACAAACCATCTTGATATGGATTCGAAAGAAATGCTCGAGGAAGCACTTAACGAATATGATGGAACTTTGCTTTATGTAAGTCACGATAGATATTTTGTTAACCGTACTGCAAATATGATTCTTGAACTTTCAGATGGTCATTTTACAAAGTACCTTGGCAATTACGATGATTATATTGCAAAGAAGGAACAACTTTCTGCAGCAAATGTTGTTTCAACCCAGGAATCTGTAGCAGATTCTAACGCTACAGCAGCAAAGCTTGATTTTAAAGAACAAAAGAGAATTGAGGCAGAAAAGAGAAAGCTTCAAAACAAAATCTCAAAAATCGAAGAAGAGATAGAAAAACTAGAAGAAAAAAAGGCAAAGATTCAAGACGAATTCTTAAAGCCAGAGAATATGACAAATTCTGCAAAACTCAACGAATTAACTGCAGAACAGAATGAAATAGATTCAAAACTGGAAGATTTATATTCTCAGTGGGAGGAGTTAAGTTTATCTTAAGCATTTATTAAGTCTTTGTTAAAATCTTGACATAGTTTTTGTGTGATTTTATAATTAAGATTGAAAATTGTAATTAGGAGGTATATGGTTTGGATAAACAGATTTCACAAGCAGTCATCAGAAGACTTCCTAGGTACTACAGATATTTGGGCGAACTTTTAGACGATGGTGTTGAAAGAATTTCATCAAATGATTTAAGCAAGAGAATGCATGTTACAGCATCTCAGATTAGACAGGATCTTAACAACTTTGGTGGTTTTGGCCAGCAGGGTTATGGATATAATGTTGCATATTTACATGATGAAATCGGAAATATCTTGGGAGTTAACGAAACACATAATGTTATCGTTATTGGCGCTGGTAACTTAGGCCAGGCTATTGCAGGTTATGTTAAATTTGAGCGTGTAGGCTTCAAAATTATTGGATTATTCGATGTTAATCCTGAGCTTAAAGGAAAGTTGGTTAGAGACATTCCTGTTCAGATGCTTGATGAGCTTCCAGAATTCATTAAGCATAATGATGTTGAGATTGCAGCTTTGACATTGCCAAAGTCAAACGCCAGATCTACAGCTTTAAAGCTTGTTTCTCTTGGTGTTCATGCAATTTGGAACTTTGCTCACGTTGATTTAGATGATATTCCTGATGTTATTATAGAGAATGTTCATTTATCAGATAGTTTGATGCAACTTTCTTATAACATTACTCAACAGAAGTAGGTGAATGTATATGGCGGACAGGGATTTTACAACTGCCATTTCCAAAATCAAGGTCCCTATGCTTATTTTGGATCAGAAATGGCATAGACTTTTTGCTTTAGGTGGAAAGCCAGAACAGGTTAAAGAGCTTGAAAAGCAGGAAAATGACTTACTGAAACGTGAGGCTGAGCTTAAAAAGGAACTTAAGGATCTTAAGAAAGTCAAAGAAAACTTGATGGCTTCAGTCATGTCCAATATGGAAGGAACTTCAGATTTAGTTTCTAAGAAGTTGGATGATGATAAAAGACTTTTGGAAGAATGCAAAGAACGTATTCAGTCAAATGAAGACGAGCTTAGCGAGCTTCCACAGCAGACAGATGATGTTAATCGAGAATTGATGTTGGCTACTATGGATTATTGCTATGACAAACTTCGCACTAATTCCACAGAAGCTGAGGAAATCACTAACTGGATTAAGGATGTCAGGGTTCAGCTTAAGAAAAACGTTATTCGCAAGCATAATCGTGAGATTAACAATAAAGAGATTTATTCATATATGCATGATGTTTTTGGTATGGAAGTGCTAAATCTGTTTGATATGCAGAATGGGGATTTCTATATCGGAACAATCGACGACAAGGGCGAACCTGTTAAAACACCTTCAGACAAGCAGGATGAAAACGACAAAACAGACTTATCTGATATCCAGCTTGAAGAAGTTGATTTGGAGGCAGTTTCCAAAGAATCAAAAGAAGATACAGAGGAAGCAGAGTCTTCCGCAGACGAATAGAATTCACTGTTTTTTAAAAGACTAAACACTATAATGTTTAGTCTTTTTCTTATATATATGGTATCATTATTAGTGTGATAATTTACGTATTTCGAGAAAGGAGTATTTATGGAAGACGGGTCCAATCCCTATTTAATTATTTTTTTATTGGCTATTGTTGTTATTGAAGCAATAGGGCTAATTATTTTGTACAGAAGGTCTAAGCAAGAAAATATTACCGAGGAAGATGTTATTTCTCTTGTAAATGAGGGGCACGAGGATGGCAATATTTTGGCCTCCGAAGCAGCTATGATACAGAATATCTTTGAGTTTTCCGATACCGATGCAAAGGATATCATGACTCATCGAAAAAGCATCGTTGCGGTGAATGGTGATAGTACCTTGCGAGAGGCTATAAATTTTATAAATGAGAATAATATGAGCCGTTATCCGGTTTATATTGAGGATTTAGACAATATCATTGGCATTTTACATATAAAGGATCTACTCACATACTATGATAAGGATATTGATAATGTGAAAGTTAAGGATTTACATGAACTTATGTCAGTGGCTGAGTTCGTTCCAGAAACACATGGAATCAATACTTTATTTGCTAAAATGCAGTCCAAAAAGCGCCATATGGTTATCGTAGTTGATGAATATGGACAGGTTTCCGGCTTACTTTCCATGGAGGATATTCTTGAGGAAATCGTTGGAAATATTGAGGATGAGCATGATGAGGAAGAAAACTCTATAGAGGTTAAGACAGAGGATTCTTTTGTGATGGATGGAGGAACTTCTCTTGAAGAGGTTGAAGAAATTCTTGGTACAAAGTTATCTGATGATTATGAAACTCTCAATGGCTATTTGATTTCCTTAAATGGCAAGATTCCTGAGGATGGCAGTTCCTTTACTTTGGAGGATGATAATTACGTTTTTTATATTAAAAATGTATCCGATAAAGTCATAGATAGCGTATATGTTAGACGCAAAAGGCACGTTGAATAAAAGGCCGTGATTTGTTATAATTTTTTGAGATTTAGAATAGAAAAGAGGTAAATAATTTTATGTCAGGACATTCAAAGTTCGCAAATATTAAGCACAAAAAAGAAAAGAATGATGCTGCAAAGGGTAAGATTTTTACAATAATTGGTCGTGAGATCGCTGTAGCAGTTAAGGAAGGCGGCCCAGACCCTAATAATAATTCTAAGCTTCGTGATGTTATCGCTAAGGCTAAGGCTAACAACGTACCAAATGCAACAATTGAAAATGGTATCAAGAAGGCTGCTGGTAACGCAGATGCTGTAAATTACGAGTCTGTTACATACGAAGGATATGGTCCTAACGGTACAGCTATTATCGTTGACTGTCTTACAGACAACCGTAACCGTACAGCTGCTAACGTTCGTTCAGCATTTACAAAGGGCGGCGGAAGCATCGGTACACCAGGTTGCGTTTCTTTCATGTTTGATAATAAGGGTCAGATTATCGTTTCTAAAGAGGATTGCTCTATGGAAGCTGATGATCTTATGATGATTGCACTTGATGCAGGTGCAGAAGATTTCTCTGAGGAAGAGGATTGCTTCGAAATCTATACAGCTCCAGAGGATTTCTCAGCAGTTAGAGAAGCTCTTGAGGCTGAAAACATTCCTATGGCTGATGCTGAGGTTACAATGATTCCTCAGACATATGTTGATCTTACAGATGAGCAGGATCTCTACAAAATCAACAAGATTCTTGATCTTCTTGATGATGACGATGATGTTCAGAACGTATATCACAACTGGAATGAATAAATAAAAATTGAGGGGTTTATAATTATGAATAAGATACTTTTCGCTGCCAGCGAGTGCGTACCATTTGTCAAAACCGGCGGATTGGCAGATGTTTGTGGAGCACTTCCTAAGGAATTCTCAAAGGAGTACTTTGATGTAAGGGTGGTTTTGCCATACTACACATTTATTCCAGAGAAATACAAGAAGGACTTCAAGTTTTTAACTAGCTTCCAAATGAACATGGGACCACTTGTAGGTACTAGATATGTTGGCGTTTTTGAATATGAGTTAGATGGGGTTACTTACTACTTCATCGATAATCATGATTATTTCGATTGTTTCTATCCTTATTCTGAGGATAGATGGGATCTTGAAAAGTTTATATTCTTTGATAAGGCTGTTTTATCAATGCTTCCACTTATCGGATTCCAGCCAAATCTTATTCATTGTCATGATTGGCAGACAGGCTTTATTCCTGTTTATTTAAAGAATGATTTCCAGGGAGACCAGTTCTTCTGGGGAATGAAATCAGTCATGACTATTCACAACCTTAAGTTCCAGGGCATGTGGGACACTAAGACAGTAGCTGGTATTTCGGGCTTGTCCATGAATTTATTTACTCCAGATAAGCTTGAATACAAAAAATGCGGAAATATGCTTAAAGGTGGTCTTGTTTATGCAGACTATATCACAACAGTTTCTGCAACCTACTGTGACGAGATTCAGACTCCATACTATGGAGAGGGGCTAGATGGCTTGCTTCGTGCTCGCCACTATGACATGCAGGGCATTGTTAATGGTATTGATAACGATGTATATGATCCTGCTAAGGACTCTAAAATATACAAAAACTTTGATGTTTCTACATTCCGTAAAAACAAAAAGGTTAATAAGGCTAAGCTTCAGGCTGATTTAGGTCTTGAGGTTGACCCTAAGAAATACATGATTGGCCTTATTTCTAGACTTACAGATCAAAAAGGCCTTGATCTTATCAATTATTGCATCGAAGGAATAGTTGATGATTTTACTCAGCTTGTTGTTATTGGTACAGGCGAGTCAAAGTACGAGAATATGTTCAGGCATTATGCTTGGAAGTATCCTGAGAAGATTTCTGCTAACATTTGTTATGACGACAATCTTGCTCACAAGCTTTATGCGGCAGCGGACGCATTTTTGATGCCTTCAAGATTCGAGCCATGTGGCTTGACACAGCTTATTTCATTTAGATACGGCACAGTTCCAATTGTTCGTGAGACTGGTGGTCTTAGCGATACAGTTGAAGCTTTTGATGAGTACAAAAAGACAGGAGATGGCTTCTCGTTTGCAAATTACAACGGTGATGAGCTTCTTAACACTGTAAATTACAGTAAGTTTGTATTTTTCGATAAAAAGACTCAGTGGAATAAAATGGTTGAGCGTGGCATGAACAAGAACTATTCTTGGGCTGTACAAAAAGAAAAATACGAAAATATTTACAACTATTTGATAGGTTAACAAATAGTAATTTACAAAAGAGAATAGCTTGACTATTCTCTTTTGATTGTAAGAGGTTATATATTGGCAACAAAAGGGACGAATAATTCTAAAAGAAAATCAAATAATTCCCGCAGAAACACTACTAAAAAAAGCAACAACAAATCTACTTCCACAAGAGCTAAAAAGGCTTCTATGGAGGTTGAGTTTGAGGACCCATTTTTCGAGGATTCTTCAAAGGAAATTATCCTTTGGGGTTCTTTAGTGCTGTGCATTTTACTTTGCATTAGCAATTTTGGGCTTGGAGGAGTTGTAGGTAATGCCATTGCCGATTTCTTATTTGGTATTTTTGGCATTATTCAGTTCATCTTGCCTTTTATGGTTGCTTTTTCTGCATTTTTCATTATTTCAAACTATGGTAACAAGGTAGCAGTAGCAAAGGTTATTGCAGGTTCTGTTTTACTTATATTTATTAGCGTATTTGTGGAGCTTATCATCCATGGGCAGGATGTATTAGGACCACTTTCTACATTTGAATATTCAAGGGATAACCACAATGGTGGTGGCCTTTTGGGAGGCGCCATCGTTTTTGGAATATATGATAGCTTCGGTTTGTTTGGAGCATACTTAATAGACATTATCGCAATGGTTGTTTCTACAATCATCATTATTGAGCGTTTCGCTTTCGATAGAGTGCAGCAATCATCTAGATATCATGCTGATAGGGCAGCTGCTAAAAGACGTGCTAGAAGAGAACGTCAGCTTATGGAGCGTGAAGCAAATCAGACCAGATATAATTCTGACCGTCAGGCTATTATTGATAAAATTAACGAGGAAAAAGCTCTTGAACTTGAGCAGATGAATCAAAAGGGTGGTTCAAGAAGAGAGAGAAAGCATTCTGGTGTTACTACCAACACAACACTTATGCCAGATTTCTCAGAGGCATCATTGTCTGCTGATGGTGTTAACGAAATCAAGATAAACATGGCTGAAGGAGAGTCTGATGTAGAAATTACAAATACAAGTAGACATCGCCTTCGTTCCGGAGATAAAAAGTCTAAGAGCACACATTCTTTCAAGAATGTTACACCTCTTGTGGCTACAAACGAAACAGCTACATTTATTGAGTCTGAGCAACCAGTAGTGGTTGAGCCAAAGGTTTCTGTTGCAACTAAGCCAGTGGAGCCTGTTATTAATACTCCAGCTCCAACACCTGCTCCAGAGCCTACACCAGAGCCAGAAGCAGTTATGGAACCAGTGGCTTCCACTAGAAAGCCTAAGCCATCGGCTTCTACTCAGGCAGAAATCGAAGATTCTTCAGAGTCTCTCAGAGCTTCTATTGAATCAGATAAAAAGAAACCTAAGAAGCCATTTAAGCTTCCACCTATTTCATTACTTAAGGATGCTAAGAAGGGCGCAGGAGATTCTAGAGAGTATCTTCAGGAGATGGCTGGAAAGCTACAGCGTACACTTGGCAATTTTGGTGTTCAGGCTAATGTTACTGAGGTTACTTTAGGACCATCAGTTACTCGTTATGAGCTTGAAATCGCAGAGGGTACTAGAGTATCAAAGGTTGTAAACCTTTCAGATGATATTAAGCTTAATATGGCTGTTACCGACGTTCGTATAGAAGCTCCAATTCCTGGCAAATCTGCTATTGGTATTGAGGTTCCAAATAAAGAAAAGACAATGGTTTCTTTCAAAGAGCTTGTATCTTCGAAAGAATTCAAGAATGCTAAGTCAAAGATTTCCTTCTGCGTTGGAAAGGATATTTCTGGTAGCGTAGTTGTTGGAAATATTGAAAAGATGCCTCACCTTCTTATTGCAGGTGCTACAGGTTCTGGTAAATCAGTATGTATTAATACCATCATCATGAGTATTCTTTATCATGCCACACCTGATGAGGTTAAGATGATAATGGTTGATCCAAAGATGGTAGAGCTTTCTGTATACAATGGAATTCCTCACCTTCTTTTACCTGTTATTACTGACGCTAAAAAGGCGGCAGGAGCTCTTCATTGGGCTGTAAAGGAAATGACAGATAGATACGAGCTTTTGGCAGCGGCAGGAGTGCGTAATATCGAAGGATTCAACGAAAAGGTTGATTCTGATGCATTGCCTGAGTCTATACCAGAGGAAAAGCGTGTGAGAATGTCACAGCTTGTTATTATTCTGGATGAGGTTGCGGACCTTATGATGGTTGCCGCAGCTGATGTAGAAGATTCAATTGTTAGATTGGCTCAGCTTGCCAGAGCAGCAGGTATTCACTTGATTATCGCTACTCAAAAGCCTACTGTTAATGTTATTACTGGTCTTATCAAGGCTAATGTTCCTTCAAGAATTGCTTTCTCTGTTTCATCAGGCACAGATTCACGAGTTATTCTTGATATGAATGGTGCTGAGGATTTGCTTGGAAATGGTGATATGCTTTATGCTCCACAAAATCTTTCTAAGCCTATTCGTGTACAGGGTGCCTTTGTCAGTGATGATGAAGTAAGTGCAGTAGTTGATTTCCTTAAAAATAATAACGAAAATGCAGAATACGATTCGAATATAGAGGCTCAAATTCAAAACTCTGAGACTGGATCTGGTTCAGTGTCAATCTCTGGAGAACCTGATAATTCTAGAGATCAACTATTCAATGAAGCAGGTCGTCTTGTTATAGAAAATCAAAAGGGTTCTATTGGCTATCTTCAAAGAAACTTTAGGATAGGGTTTAATAGGGCGGCACGTATCATGGATCAGCTTGCGGAAGCAGGCGTTGTTGGTCCTGAAATGGGTACTAAACCTAGAGAAATACGCATGTCCATTTCAGAGTTTGAAGAACTAATAAAAGCAAATTAAAAGGGAGTCATTTCAAATGAAGTCAGACATTCAAATCGCTCAGGAAGCACAAATGGTCAATATCAAGGAGGTAGCAGCTTCACTTGATATCAGGGAGGATGATTTAGAGTTTTATGGAAAATATAAGGCTAAATTATCCGATGAATTGTTATCCGAAATTCAGGGTAATAAAGACGGCAAGCTTGTGCTTGTAACTGCAATCAATCCAACACCAGCCGGAGAAGGCAAAACAACAACTTCTGTTGGTTTAGGTGAGGCAATGGGAGTTCTTGGTAAGAAGGCGTGTCTTGCCCTTAGAGAGCCTTCACTTGGACCTTGCTTTGGTATCAAAGGTGGTGCCGCAGGTGGTGGATATGCTCAGGTTGTTCCGATGGAAGACTTGAACCTTCACTTTACTGGTGATTTTCATGCTATTACATCTGCAAATAATTTGCTTGCAGCTATGCTTGATAATCACATTCAGCAGGGTAATTCACTAGGAATTGATCCTAGACAGATTGTATGGAAACGATGTCTTGATATGAATGACAGAGCCCTTAGAAATATTGTCGTAGGTCTTGGAGCAAAGGCAGATGGAATGGTTCGAGAGGATCATTTTGTTATTACAGTAGCCTCTGAAATCATGGCTATTCTTTGCCTTGCAAACGATATGAAAGATTTGAAAGAGCGACTTGGAAGAATCATTGTTGCTTATAGTTTTGACGGAAAGCCTGTTACTGCTAATGATTTACAGGCTACAGGCGCTATGGCCGCCTTGCTTAAGGATGCCTTAAAGCCAAATATGATTCAGACACTTGAGCACACACCAGCTATTGTTCATGGTGGCCCATTTGCAAATATCGCACATGGATGCAACTCTGTTAGAGCTACAAAGGCTTCTATGAAGCTTGCTGATATCACAATCACTGAGGCTGGTTTCGGTGCTGATCTTGGTGCTGAAAAGTTCTTTGATATTAAATGTAGAATGGCAGGTTTGAAGCCTGATGCTGTTGTTTTAGTAGCAACTGTTCGTGCTTTAAAATATAATGGTGGTGTTCCTAAAACAGAGCTTACTACAGAAAACTTAGATGCTTTAAAGAAGGGTATTGTTAACCTTGAAAAGCATATTGAAAACCTTCAGAAATATAATGTACCAGTAGTGGTTACTCTCAACTCATTTATTACCGATACTGAAGCAGAAACTAACTTTGTTAGAGAATTCTGCGAGTCTCGTGGATGCGAATTTGCACTTTCTGAGGTTTGGGAGAAAGGTGGACAAGGTGGCGTAGAGCTTGCAAAGAAGGTTCTTTATGTTCTAGAAAATAAAGAAAGTAATTTCAAGCCACTTTACGATGATTCACTTTCACTTAAAGATAAAATTAAAACCGTTGCAACAGAGATTTACGGCGCAAAGGATGTGGCATACTCAGCTGCAGCTGAACGCGAATTAAAGAGAATAGAAGAACTTGGAATGGGAGATTTCCCAGTATGTATGGCAAAGACTCAGTATTCATTATCTGATGATGCTACTAAGCTTGGCCGTCCTACAGATTTCACTTTAAATGTTCGCGAAGTATATGCTTCAGCTGGCGCAGGCTTTGTAGTTGCTGTAACAGGAAGCATTATGACAATGCCAGGCCTTCCAAAGCAGCCAGCAGCCAACAATATCGATGTTACTGACGATGGAGTAATTACAGGATTGTTCTAAAATGAAATGTAAAAAATGTGGAGCTGAAATTGAAAATGGTCTTATGTACTGCCCATCTTGTGGGGAGTCTATTCAGCTTGTGCCTGATTACAATGTTTTAGAAGAAGAATTACTTTCAAAAGTTGTAGAAGATAAAAATAAATCAAAGGATGAAAAGTTTGCTACAGGTGTTTATCAGATTCAAGAGGAAGCACCTGCTGCAAACACACCATCAAAGCCTCAGCAGCAAGCAAAGCCGGAGCCGAAAGTTTTCACCAAAAAGATAAAGGCATTTCTGTTGGTAGCGTGCTTGCTTGTTGCCATAATAGGTGTTTGTATGTTTATTCCTTACATGGGTGCGCATACTTATGACAATATTATGAATCAAGCAGTGGATGCGGAATCTAATGAGCAATATGCAAAGGCTTTAGGTTACTATGAAGAGGCATATGAAATCGACCCTACATCATTCGAGGTTATTTATGGTTTGGGCCGTATGTATTACATGGTTAAGGATTATGACGACGCTATAGAGATGCTTTATCTTGCGCTAGATAGTGATCCTACCAATAAAAAGATATATACATATCTTCTCAATGCTTTATACGCAAATGGTGATATGGACGGAATTTCAGCTTTGCTGGAAACATCACCTAGTGATGAAATTACAGAGATGATTAATTCATATTTCCTAACAGCACCTACATTCAATTTAGCTGGTGGCAATTATGAAGAGGACCTTCTTATCCAGATTACTGTTAGCGGAGATTATAAAATCTTTTACACCTTGAATGGTAAAAGTCCAATTACAACAGGCAAACAATACACAAAACCGATTCCTTTGACTGAGGGGACTACAGAAATAAAGGCTGTAGCACAAAATGATGCAGGAGAATACTCTGATATTGTTAGTGCTACATACACTATTACTTACCCTGAAGTTGAGGAACCAGAAGACAGTACGGGAGAGGATGTGACAATTGATGTTACTAACTAATTTATGTTTAACAGAATGTTCACAAGATTTCCGAATTTTTTACATAATTAATTAGTATCATTACATCATCTCATTAAGAGATACATTTTTCATAACATTATTCTCCCTTTGAAAGACACGTCACCGCAGGCGTGTCTTTTATGTTGTCTAAATCATTCAAATGGGCTAAAATATAACCTATGAATGTTAAAATTCTATGCGTAGGTAAAATCAAAGAAAAATTCTTTAGAGATGCAATTTCAGAGTACTCAAAGAGGCTCTCGAAATACTGCAATTTAGAGATAATAGAGGTCTCTGATGAAAAGACATCAGAGAATGCATCTGATACTGAAATATCACTTGTAAAATCCAAAGAAGGCGAAAGAATTTTAAAGCACATTAAAGAAAAAGATTTTGTTATTGCCCTTGCAATACTTGGAAAGCAACTGGATTCTGTTGCTTTTTCTAAATATATAGAGAATCTTGGAATCTCTGGACACAGCAGTATAGCTTTCGTTATAGGTGGTTCTTTGGGGCTTTCTGATGAAGTTATGAAGCGTAGTGATTATCAAATTTCTTTTTCTGAGATGACTTTCCCTCATCAATTAATGCGTGTGGTTTTACTTGAGCAGATATATCGGGGAATGCGAATTATGAATAACGAGCCTTATCACAAATAGGCAATAAATATAAGGGGTTTTGTTACTATGAGAATGTACGACTTAATTGAAAAAAAGAAACTTGGAGAGGAGCTTTCTACCCAGGAGATTTATCATATTGTTAATGGATATACAAATGGCGAGATACCAGATTATCAGATTTCTGCACTTCTTATGGCTATCTATTTTAGAGGCATGAATGTTAGAGAACGCTATGATCTTACTATGGCTATGCGTGATTCTGGAGATATTCTTGATTTGTCTTCAATCGACGGTGTTAAAATTGATAAACACTCTACTGGTGGTGTTGGCGACAAGGTTACACTTGTCCTTGGACCAATTATCGCATCTATTGGTGTGCCTGTTGCAAAGATGAGTGGTAGAGGCCTTGGCCATACTGGCGGCACAATCGATAAGCTTGAAGCTTTTCCTGGTTTCAATGGAGCTCTTTCTGAGGAGGCCTTCATTAATCAGGTAAACAATATAAAAATAGCTGTTACTGGTCAGTCTAAAAATCTTGCTCCTGCAGATAAAAAGCTTTATGCACTTAGAGATGTTACAGCTACAGTTGATGAGATTTCTCTTATCACAGGTTCTATCATGTCTAAAAAGCTTGCTGCCGGCACAGATGCTATCGTTCTTGATGTTACAGTTGGCGATGGCGCCTTCATGAAGACAAAGGAAAAGGCATTAGAGCTTGCAAAATCTATGGTTGATATTGGTAAGCGTGCAGACAAGAAAATCGCTGCAGTTCTTACAAATATGGATGAGCCACTTGGTTTTGCAGTAGGAAACAATCTCGAAGTTATTGAAGCAATCAATGCCCTAAAGGGAAATGGTCCAGAGGACTTAATGGAAGTTGTTTATGAGCTTGGTTCTCAGATGATTGTTTTCTCAGAAATTGAGACTGATAAAGCTAAAGCTAGAAAGCTTATGGAAAATGCAGTAGCAGATGGTAGTGCATTTAACAAATTTGTTGAGTTCATTCAGGCGCAAGGTGGCGATTCAAGCTTTGCTACTGATATTAGTAAATTTGAGCCTGCTAAATATGTAGTGCCAGTTGAGGCTCAGTCTGATGGATATGTTCACGCATTGAAAGCAGAGGCATTTGGTCTTGCTTCTATGTCTCTTGGCGGAGGTCGCGAGACATTTGAGGATGTCATTGATATGGCTGTTGGTATTGTTCTTAACAAAAAGGTTGGGGATGAAATCAAAAAGGGCGAGCCTATCTGCTATATCCATTCAAATGATGAGAGCAAAATCAAAAATGCTATGGAGATGATTAACTCAGCTACAGTTATTGCTCCAGAAAAATGTAACCACATGGACTTGATTATCGATATTGTTGAATAAAATGAGCGATTTTTCTTTAAGTATTAGTATTCCGGCTGAGCACATCGACAATATTTTTGGCCAGTTTGATAAAAACATCAAAACCATAGAAAAGGGGATGGGAATTTCCTTCATTCTTAGGGATGATGTTATCAAAGTAGTAGGTGAAAAATCCCATGTTGAACATGGAATCGTTGTTGTGGATGAGCTTTTATCCCTTTCAAAAAAGGGAAGTATTATAACTACACAGGATGTTAATTATATTATGTCAATTGAGCAGGAAAAAATAGAAAATCATGATGTTTCGGAAGCTAGAGGAGAGATAATTTGCCATACAACCACAGGTAAGCCTGTAGCTCCTAAGACACTAGGACAAAAGAAATATGTAGATGCAATCACCAACAACATGATTGTATTTGGCGTGGGCCCAGCAGGTACTGGTAAAACATATCTTGCTATGGCAAAGGCTATTACAGCCTTTAAAAACGAGGAGGTTTCTAGAATTATTCTTACTCGTCCAGCTATTGAGGCAGGAGAGAAGCTAGGTTTCCTTCCAGGAGATTTACAAAGCAAGGTGGATCCTTACCTTAGACCATTATACGATGCTTTGTATCAGATAATGGGTGCTGAAGCATTTCAGCGCAACATGGAAAAGGGCCTTATAGAGGTAGCCCCTCTTGCTTATATGAGAGGCCGTACTTTGGATAATGCCTTCATCATTTTGGACGAGGCACAAAATACTACGCCAGCCCAAATGAAAATGTTCCTTACAAGAATTGGCTTCGGTTCAAAGGCTGTAATCACAGGTGATAAGACTCAGAAGGATTTACCTACAGGAGTTAAATCAGGTCTTGATGATGCCATGGCAGTTTTAAAGAACATTGATGACATAAAGATTTGCAATCTTGATGCAAAGGACGTTGTTAGACATCCACTTGTTCAAAAGATTGTAAATGCGTATGAAGTACACGACAAAAAATTACAAAGCAAAAATAAAAAGGCGAAATAATGAAATGGACTAATCGTTTTTCCACTACAAGATTATTGTATGCAATAGGCATGGCATTTGTTTTTATTATTGCCAACACTTTAATGTGTTCATTTGCCTCCGTACTTATGGACAAATATATTTGCTTAGTTGCAATTAATATTTGTTTCTTTTGTTTACAGTTTTTACTTATCATCAGAAGACGCTTAGAGCAAAAGCTTCCAGAAAAAAACTATATATCCTACGGAAAAATGACATTCGTAATTTTAGTAGAATGGGTTTTGACTATCGCTATGTCTTTGTGGGCACCTGATTTTTTTGCCCCATTTATAGTTCTTCCGATTATTGCAAGCAGCGTTTTTGAGGATAGCCTTTCAAATGCTTTGAGTCTTTATTTGGTGGTAATTACATCTCTTTGCTGGGATTACAATAGTTACACTATTCTTTGTTATATTACGCTGATTCTTTTTGGCGGTGTGCTATCCGCATTTCTTAGAAAAGGAGAGACACTTCAAAAGTTGTATGCGCTAATTATGGTTTTTGCAATTACAACACTAGTGTCTATAGTATTTTATTACTTTAATTATCTTGAGTTATCATTTTCAGTGTTATTTTATGGTTTGATTGATGGCGTGGTGGCATGCTTAATTATAGCGGCTATCTTCCCTGTAATTAGCAGATTCGTTGATAGAGAACAGGTATTGATATACGACACCTTCTTGGATCCGGATTACACTCTATGCAATGAAATTCGTAAGCTATCCTACATCGAATACCAGCATGCAATGAGACTTTCCAGATTATCTAGAAAGTGTGCCGCAGCAATTAATGCCAACGAAAATCTTGCTGCTTGCGCAGGACTGTATTATCGCCTTGGCAAAATCGAAGGTGAGCCAATGATTGATAACGCAATTAAAATTGCAAATAATCATTGTTTCCCAGCTGAGGTTATTCAAATCCTGGCTGAGTATGGCGGAATAGTTATTTTGCCTAGCTCAAAAGAATCGGCCATTGTTCATATGGTGGATTCAGTTGTTACAAAGGTAGAGCTTTTTGATTCTGATTCAATGAGCAGTAGTTGGAATCAAAATATGGTTATATATCAAACTATTAATGAGCTTTCACAAAAAGGCTTCTACGATAACTCAGGACTGACCATGAATCAGTTCTTGAAGATTCGTGAGATTTTAGCAAATGAGGATATTTTAGCATGACAATTTTAATGGAAAGCGAAACAGAAGTTGATTTCGACTTCGATTACGAGAAAGTTGCAAAAGATGTGGTAAACACTGCTTTGGATTATATGGAATTTCCTTTCGAAACCGAAGTAAGCATCACTCTTACAGACAACGAAGGTATACAGGTAATCAATAAAGAATTCAGAGGTATTGATTCACCTACCGATGTATTATCATTCCCAATGATTGAGTATGAAAATCCTGGTGATTTTTCAAAAATAGAAGAGAATGATGATTTATTTAACCCTGAGACAGGAGAAGTAATTCTTGGAGATATAGTTCTTAATATTCCTCGTATTCATGCGCAAGCAGAGGAATATCAGCATTCAAATCTCAGAGAGTATGCTTTTCTTATAGCCCATAGTATGTTACATTTAATGGGGTTTGATCACATGACAGAGGAGGAAGCTTCTGTTATGGAACAAAAACAAAGGGAGATATTAAACATACTAAATATTTCTCGAGATTAATGAAAAGGAGACACTAATCTATGAAAAAACAATTAGTATCCGCATTGCTTGTTTTGACTATGTGCACATCATTGATTGCCTGCGGCAAAGATGAAGCAGACGATACAGCGGCTGATGATGCAGCAAGCAATACAGCACAGGAGGTAGTTGAACCAGTTGATGATTCTGCAGCTTTTTGGGATCAGGTTTCAGAAGATGGCAAGGTTCGAAGCTACTTAACTGGAGATTGGGTTGATGCTGAGTATGGCAGACAGCGCCCAGTTGCAGTCATGATTGAGAACACAAAGGCATGTTTACCACAGTATGGTATTGGTAATGCTGGTGTTATCTATGAGTGTGTTGTTGAAGGTGGAATCACACGTATGATGGCTATCTTTGATGATTATTCAGGATTAGACCAGATTGGTAATATCCGTAGTTCACGTCCTTATTACGTATATTTTGCTAGTGAGTATGATGCTATTTACATGCATGCAGGTGGTAACCCAGCAGCATTCGAGCTTATTGATGACAAGAATCTTGTAGACAACATCAATGCTCTTACAGTAGAAGGTACAAAGGGTAAGGCAGCTGCTTTCAGAACTGGCAAGGGTGAGCACACTCTTTACACAAATTCTGATGGTATTGATATTGGTATTGAAAAGCTTGGATATGACACAGAGCTTCCAGCTAACTATGAGCCTCACTTTACATTTGCTGCAGATGGTAATGACCTTTCTAGCGGTGAAGATTGCCAGGCTATCCAGCTTTACTATTATACAAACAAGCCTTATTGGATTTACAACGAGGATGATGGTTTATATTACAGATACGAGTTCAATCAGAAGCAGGTTGATGCTATTACTGGTGAGCAGCTTACAGCTAAGAACATCATTATCCAGAATGTAGAGTGGTGGACATATGAAGGATCTCAGTATCTTGGATACCTTCTTTCATACAACACAGGTACTGGTAAGTACATCTCTAACGGAAAGATGATTGATATTGTTTGGTCAAAAGATGGTGATACTGATATCACACATTATTATGACTTAAACTCAGGCGAAGAAATTCAGCTTAATGTTGGTGTAACTTGGATTCAGGCTTGCCAGCAGGATTACACAGATGAAACTGTATACTATGCAGATAAATCAGAATTTAGTAAGGCAAATTAATTAGTTTATGAATGCTAAAAAAAGGCGTAGCGATACCGGTTTTTTAATGCAGGGATCAATTCTTGCTATGGCTTCAATTATCAGTCGTATTGTGGGACTCATTTACAGAGTCCCACTTACGGCTACTATTGGAAAGACAGGAAATGATTATTACGGTACCGCTTATGAAATTTACAACATAATATTACTTATATCTTCTTATAGCATACCTCTCGCGGTATCAAAGCTAGTTTCAGCGAGAATAGCCAAAGGGCACATTAAGGACGCAACTAAGGTTTTACATGGCGCCCTTCTTTTTGCGTTTATAAGTGGTGGTATTGCATCTATAATTGTATTCTTTGGAGCAGAGTTCTTCACAGGTACTGTTTTAAAGACACCTCTTGCGGCTATTGCTTTAAAGGTTTTGGCACCTACATTGCTTGTAGTTGCTATTCTTGGTGTATTTAGAGGCTTTTTCCAGGGCCTTGGCACAATGATTCCAAGTGCTATTTCTCAGATAGGAGAGCAGTTGGTTAACGCTGTTGTTTCCGTAGTGGCAGCAACTATATTATTTAGCTACGGAAAAAAGGTTGGCGGTGTTTTAGGTAATGTTTCAGATTATGCAGCTGCTTTTGGTGCGGCTGGTGGAACACTTGGAACATCTACAGGTGCTTTGTTTGCTCTTTGTTTCATTATTTTCATTTTCTTTGCTTTCAAGAAGGTCCTTAAGAGAATGATAAAGAAGGATAGACATAAGCATTTTGAAACCTTTGGGGATATTTTACCAGTTTTAATTATGACAATAATCCCTGTACTGCTTAGTACAACGGTTTACAATATAAGCTCTATAATAGATCAGGGTATTTTCAAAAATCTTGCTTTGTTGCAGGGCTATGATTCAAAGGTTACCAGTGAATCATGGGGTGTGTTCACTGGTCAGTATAAGGTTCTTATAAATGTACCTTTAGCAATTGCATCTTCAATGGCTGCATCTACAGTTCCTAGTTTAACTGCTGCATTCAATTCAAATGATAAAGATGTAGTTAAAAGACAGATTAACGCAGCTAATAGATTTGTTATGGTGATTGCTTTCCCATGTGCAGTAGGACTTATGGTACTTGCTTCGCCAATTATGCTTTTGTTATTCAATGATGCTGAAAGCTCATCTGCATTAATGCTTATTATTGGTGGATGCTCAGTTGTTTTCTATTCCCTTTCAACTCTTTCCAATGGAATTCTTCAGGGAATTGATAAAATGACTATTCCTGTAAAAAATGCGCTTATTGCACTTGTTGCTCATGTGGCACTTTTGTTTGTATTGATGGAAGTATTTAAATTACACATCTATGCTGTAATCATTGCTAATGCGTTTTATGCTTTGATGATGTGCTTCCTTAATCAATCTGCAGTTCTTAGATTCTCAGGAGCAAGGATTGATGTTAAAAAGGTTGTACTTGCGCCACTTGAAGCATCAGCTCTTATGGGACTAGTTGTTTATCTCATTTATCATATGCTTGATGCCATTTTGGTTATTGGTATGTCAGAAAAGGTAGCAAACCTTTTTGCATGTGTTATTTCTATAGTTGTTGGAGCGGTAGTCTACTTTGTAGCGATGCTTCTCTTTAAAGGTATAGATGAGGAAACACTTTTAAAATTCCCAGGTGGAACAAGACTTTGTCAGATAGCATATAATTTACATTTGTTGAGGTAGTTTTATGAATACAGATGAAAAGGTATATGATGTTTGTATAATAGGTGCCGGATTTTCAGGACTTGTTCTCGCAATCAAACTTGCGAGAGCAGGTCTTTTGGTCTGTTTAGTGGAATTAAATCGTATGGTTGGCAGAAGAATTTTATCTACTGGCAATGGTCGATGTAACTTCACAAACAGTAGAATGGGGGCTCAGTATTATTACAGCAATCACAGCCTTGATTTTATTTCAGATAATCATAATGATTTACGCCAATTTCTTAATGAATTAGGTGTATACGACAAGGATTTGGATGGATATTATTATCCAATTACAAATCAAGCTAAGACAGTTAGAGAAGCACTTGAAAATGAAATTGGTTTTCTTGGAATCGATGTTCTTCTTGATAATAGAGTTACAGAAGTTTCAAAAGCAGATTTATTTAAAGTTACTACCACTAGAACTATCGTAAATGCGAAGAAGGTTTGCGTTGCTTCAGGTGGACTTGCTGCTGCAACTCTTGGTTCTTCTAAAATCGGTTATAAAATAGCACAAAGCTTTAAAATGAAAACTACTAAGCTTTCGCCGGCCCTTGTTGGTGTTAAATCTTCTAGCCAGTGCTTAAAAGAATTAGCAGGAGTTAGAGCGACGGGAGTAGTTTCATACAAGGATTACAGTTGTGAGGGTGAAATCCAATTCAATAAAGATAGCGTGTCAGGATACCCAATCATGTGCATCAGCCGTTTTATCGGTTTCGATGAGCTGGATAAAAAGCTATCGGATATACGAATTGATTTTATTCCTTATCTTTCAGCAGAACAATTGAAGGATGAGCTAACTAAAAGATTTAATCGTAATCCAAAAGCTACAATTTTGACTGCACTAGTAGGGCTTTGTAATGAAAAAGCTATTGAACAAATTGTTAGTTATTCCCGAATCTATGGTGACACAACTGTTGACCGATTAGATGAAGAGGATGTAGAAAATCTTGTTTACTTTTTCAAGAATTTTTCTATTCCTGTAGATGGAACAAAAGGATTTGACAGTGCTCAAGTTACAGCTGGAGGTGTTGATTTATCAGAAATCGATACTTCTTCAATGGAATCACTAAAGTGTAAAGGTTTGTATTTTACAGGTGAAGTTTTGGACGTAGATGGAATATGCGGAGGCTACAATCTCAACTGGGCATATACATCTGCTGATATTGCATCTAAATCGATTATAAAGGAATTACAATGATTAGAATTGATCAAGTTAAAGTAGAGGTATCAGGACAAGAAGCTGATTTAAAACAGATTGTTGCTAAGAAGTTAAAAGTCAGCGAAGGTGAAATCAAGTCTTTAGAGATTTTAAAGAAGTCTGTAGATGCCAGAAAAAAGCCAATTATTTACTTCGTATATTCGATAATTGTTCAATTATCAAATGATAATGAAAAGAGAATATTGGCTAAATTTAAAAAAGATAACAATATAAATAGCTATGTTCCTAAAGCTTACAATATTCCAAAAACATCAGATTGGACTGGCGATAGACCTATTGTAATTGGTGCTGGACCTGCTGGATTATTTGCTGCATATATTCTTGCTTTAAACAATCTTAATCCTATAGTTTTTGAACGAGGAAAAAAGGTTGATGAAAGAACTGCTGATGTTTTGAAATTCTGGGAGACTGGAATTCTTGATACCACATCTAATGTACAGTTTGGCGAGGGCGGTGCTGGTACATTTTCTGACGGAAAGCTAAATACCCTTGTAAATGACAAATTTGGACGTAACAAATTCGTTCTTGATACATTTGTCAAGTTTGGAGCCAATAGCAATATTTTATATGATTACAAACCTCATATAGGCACTGATGTTTTAAAGAATGTTATTGCCAACATGAGAGAGGAAATCATTAGGCTTGGCGGTGAGTTTTACTTTGGTACAGCTGTTGATGAATTTATTATTGAAAATGAGAAAATCATTGGTGTAAAAGCTGGTGATAAAACATACAAATCAAGTCATGTGATTCTTGCAGTAGGACATAGCGCAAGAGATACATTCAAAATTCTTCACGAATCTGGCGTTTATATGGAGGCAAAGGATTTTGCTGTTGGATTTAGAATCGAGCATCCTCAGGAGATGATTTCTCGCAGCATGTATGCAGATGGCTACAAAAACCTTGAGCCTGCACCATACAAGCTTGCTACTAATCTTGATAATGGTCGTGGCGTTTATTCATTCTGTATGTGCCCAGGTGGCTTTGTAGTTAATTCTTCATCTGAGGAAAACAGGCTTGTTGTTAATGGTATGAGCTATTCAAAGCGTGACAGCAGAAATGCCAACAGCGCCATTGTTGTATCAGTTGGTGGGCGAGAGTTTGATAAAACTAATCCTCTTGCAGGCGTAGAATATCAGCGCGTCCTTGAAGAAAAAGCATTTAGCTTGTGCAATGGAAAAATTCCACAGCAGCTGCTGGGAGATTTTAAACTAAAGAAATTGTCTTCTAGCTTCGGTGATTTCTCTTCTGAAACAAAGGGGCAGACAGCATTTGGATTGCTATCTGATATATTTTCTCAGGAAATTTACCAGTCTGTTATTGACGGCATAGGTGTTTTTGGGACTAAAATAAAAGGGTTCGATAGAGATGATGCGATTTTCTCTGGTGTTGAAAGTAGAACTTCTTCTCCAGTAAGAATTAGTCGTGATGAATTCTATCAGGCTAACATAAAAGGTCTATATCCTTGCGGAGAGGGTGCAGGCTATGCAGGTGGTATAACATCTGCTGCAATGGACGGAATGAAAGTTGCAGAGGCTGTTATATCCAACATGAATTTATAAGAATAGGTGGGATAATAATTGGCTGAATACACTCCAATGATGCAGGAGTATCTTAAAACAAAAGCGGAATATGAAGATTGTATCTTGTTTTACCGTCTAGGTGATTTTTATGAGATGTTTTTCGAGGACGCAAAGACTGCATCTAGAGAACTTGAATTAACACTTACAGGAAAGTCTTGCGGAGCAGAAGAACGTGCACCTATGTGCGGCGTTCCTTTCCATGCTGCAGACACATATATTAATCGCTTGGTTGCAAAGGGCTATAAAGTTGCAATTTGTGAGCAGGTGGAGGACCCAAAAGAAGCAAAGGGGCTTGTTAAAAGAGAAGTAATTAGAGTTGTTACTCCTGGTACAAATATCGATCAGCTTGCACTAGAAGAAGGAAGCAATAATTACATCATGTCTTTGTATTATACAAAGGGTGTGATTGGAATTGCTTGCTGTGACGTTTCTACTGCTGATTTCTATTTGACTGAAGTTAACGAAACTAGAAAGCTTACAGATGAGCTTTATAGATTTACTCCAGCTGAAATAATCTACAGCAAATCAATCTATGAATCAGGAATCGATATCACTGATTACGCGGACAAATTAAATATCGCTCTTACTCAGCTTGATGAATCTTACTTTGATGATACCTTAAGCACACGTGAGCTTTTGAATCATTTTAAAGCTCATTCCTTAGAGGGATTAGGATTAATTGATTTTACTGTTGGTAAGGTATCTGCAGGTTCATTATTACTTTACTTAAAAGAGACACAGAAATCAGAGCTTACACATTTAACACATATTACTCCATATACAGATGGAAAGTTTATGCTGATTGACAGCTCTACTCGCAGAAATCTTGAATTGACTGAGACAATGCGAGATAAACAAAAGCGTGGATCACTTCTTTGGGTTTTGGATAAAACTAAAACTGCCATGGGGGCTCGCCAGCTTAAGAGCTTTATTGAACAGCCACTTGTATCGGTAGATGAAATCATTAAAAGACAGGATGCTATCGAAGATATTAATGGTTCTTTAATTGACAGAGAAGAGCTCAGAGAGTATCTTTCATCAGTTTATGATTTAGAGCGTCTTATTACTAAAATCACATATCAATCAGCAAATCCAAGAGATTTGATAGCATTTAAGCAATCTATCGGCATGCTTGCTCCAATCAAAACATTGCTTGATGGCTTTCATTCACATTTAATCAGGGATTTGAATGCAAGCATCGATGATCTTAAGGATTTATATGTGCTTATTGATAATGCTATTGCGGAGGAGCCTCCAATCAGCTCACGTGATGGCGATATTATTAAGACTGGATACAACGAAGAAGTAGACAGACTTCGTTCTGCCAAGATAGATGGCAAGCAGTGGCTTGCTGAGCTTGAAGCAAAAGAGCGTGATAAGACTGGAATTAAAAATCTAAAGATAAAGTTCAACAAGGTTTTTGGATTTTATCTTGAGGTTACTAATTCATATAAGGATTTGGTTCCTGATTATTACGTTAGAAAGCAGACACTTACAAATGCGGAGCGTTACTACACTCCAGAGCTTAAAGAGCTGGAAGATAGCATTCTAGGAGCTGAGGATAGATTAAATACTATCGAGTATGAGTTCTTCAAAGCAGTCAGAGATACAATTGCTGGCGAGGTAGATAGAATTCAAATTAGTGCAAAGGCAATCGCAACACTTGATGCAATTATTTCGCTTGCAGTTGTTGCTGAAAAGAATCACTATGTGAGACCGGTAATTAATAATCGTGGAGTATTAGATATCAAGGAAGGCCGTCATCCTGTTGTTGAGCAGATGATTAATGCCGACCAGTTCATATCTAACGATTGTTATTTGGATCAGGATTCCAACACCATCGCAATTATTACAGGCCCTAATATGGCTGGTAAATCTACATACATGAGACAGGTTGCACTTATTGTGCTTATGGCTCAAATCGGTAGCTTCGTTCCAGCTACTAGTGCAACAATTGGTGTTGTAGATAGAATCTTTACCAGAGTAGGTGCATCAGATGATTTATCGACTGGTCAGTCTACATTCATGGTAGAGATGAATGAAGTAGCTAATATTTTGCATAATGCTACTAGCAAATCACTTTTGATTCTTGATGAGATAGGCCGTGGAACTTCCACATATGATGGACTTTCCATTGCATGGTCTGTTGTTGAACATGTGGCTTACAATATTGGTGCAAAAACTTTATTTGCAACACATTATCATGAGCTTACAGAACTGGAAGGTCAGATAAAAGGAGTTCATAATTACTGCATCGCAGTACAGGAAATGGGAGAGGATATTATATTCCTTAGAAAAATCATTTCTGGCGGCGCAGATCAAAGTTACGGTATACAGGTAGCCAGACTGGCAGGCTTACCTGAGGAGGTGCTTTCAAGGGCACGTACAATCGTAGATTCTTTAAATGAAAATGATATTGCTGCAGTTTCGGATAAGATTGCTCTGCAGGAAAAATTCGAAGAAAAGCTCAAAGAAGCTACAGGATTAGAGATTTCTGAATCTGAGGCACAGATAATTACAGAGCTAAAGAATCTTGATGTTACAAAGATAACTCCCCTTGAAGCTATGAACATATTGTTTGAGTATCACAATAAGGTGAAAGAATAATGGGAAAAATTAATTTACTTAGCCAGGAAACTATTGACAAAATCGCAGCAGGAGAGGTTGTTGAAAGACCTGCTTCTGTTGCAAAAGAGCTTATTGAAAACAGTATTGATGCCGGAGCCACTGCTATTTCTGTTGAGATAAAGGGCGGAGGAATTGAATATCTTCGTATAACCGATAATGGTTCTGGAATTGATAAGGATCAAATCCAAATCGCATTTTTGCGTCATTCAACCAGCAAAATCGAAGATGCTGCTGATTTAGCTAATGTTAGATCATTGGGATTTAGAGGGGAGGCTTTATCAAGCATTTCTGCTGTAGCTAAAGTCGAGCTTATTACAAAAACTAAGGACTCTCTACTTGGTGCATCCTACATTATCGAAGGCGCAAAGGAAGTATCTCTTACAGATATTGGAGCCCCTAATGGCACTACCTTTATTATTAGACAGCTGTTCTTTAACACACCAGCTAGAAAGAAGTTTTTGAAGTCTGAAAGCACTGAAGGAAGCTATGTATTTGATGTTGTTGAGCATTTGGCTTTATCCCATCCAGAGATTTCATTTAAGTTCTTGCTTAACGGCAAAGAAAAGCTTATGACTTCAGGTAATGGTGTGCTTTCAGATACCATATATCAGATTTATGGACGTCAGATAGCATCCAATGTTTTGGAGATAAATTACAAAGATGAGAGAGTTTCAATCAACGGCTTTATTGGAAAATCAGTTATTGCCAGAGGAAATCGAGCTTTCGAGCATTTCTTTGTAAATAATAGATATATCAAAAGCAATAATCTTTCCAGGGCTTGCGAAGAGGGATATTACGGCTTTTTGATGGGACATCAGTATCCATTCTTTGTAATTAATATCAATTTTGAAGATGGTGCTGTTGATGTTAATGTACATCCAACAAAGCAGGAAGTTCGATTCGAGGATGAGGCTTTTATACTTGAGATTCTTACTAAAGTAATAAATGATCGTCTTAGAAAAAGAGAAGATGTTCTTGAAGCTCATATTGATGAGCCAAAAGCATCAGCTCCTGCGCCAGTAATTGAAACATATACAGAGTTTGTTTCTAAGCCAGCTGTAGAACAGGAATCAGATTCTTCTTCATATGAAGTCTCAAATGATTCTGTGTCAGAAAAGGAACCGGAAATTATCCCTCCTGTGAAGGTAAAGCTTCCTGAACCATTCGAAAGGGATAGACTTGAAAAGATAAAAGCTCAGGTTACAAGTCAAATTCGACAGGACACACCTTACGAAAAGAAATTTGCTGAGAACAATCTAGACAAAACAAAGTATGAGCAGATTAGCTTTTTAAAGCAGGAAGCAGTTAAAGAGCACAAAATTATCGGTCAGGTATTTGATACATATTGGATTATTGAATATGATAAAAATATGTATATCATAGACCAGCATGCTGCTCATGAGAAAGTTCTTTTTGAAAAGACAATGGCTCGTCTCAAAAACAATGAAATGACATCTCAGATGGTTAGCCCACCAGTTATTATTTCATTGTCACCTCAGGATGTTCTTTTGTTTGAAAACTATCATGAGGCTTTTGAGAAGCTTGGATTTAGAGTGGAATCCTTTGGAGGAAATGAGCTTGCTATCAATGGAGTTCCAGGTAACCTATTAAATCTGGATCCAAAGACATTTTTCCTTGAGATACTTTCAGATTGTGAAAGCTTCAAGGCATCAGATTCATTTGACATGATAGTTGAGAGAGTAGCATCAATGTCTTGTAAGGCTGCTGTAAAGGGTAATAATAAGCTTTCTATTCCGGAGATTAAAACCCTAATCGATGATTTATTAAAGCTTGATAATCCATATCATTGCCCTCACGGTAGACCTACAATGATTTCGTTTTCAGAATACGAATTAGCAAAGAAATTTAAAAGGATTGTTTAATGGATAAATTAGTAATCTTAACTGGACCAACTGCGGTCGGCAAAACTTCACTATCAATTAATCTCGCCAAGGCTATAAATGGCGAGATTATTTCTGCTGACAGCATGCAGGTTTATAGAAAAATGGATATAGGTACAGCGAAGGTTACACCTGAAGAAATGGACGGAGTTCCACATCATTTGATTGATGTGATTGAGCCTACTGAGGATTATCACGTTGTAAAGTTTCAGCAAATGGTAAAGGATGCCATGGCAGATATTTATTCCAGAGGCAAAATACCTATCATTTGCGGAGGAACTGGATTTTACATACAAGCGATTTTGTATGATATTGATTTTACAGAAAACGATATCGATAAATCCTACCGTCAGTCTCTAGAAGATTTTGCTGATAAGTATGGAAATGATGCTTTGCATGAAAAGCTTAAGGGAATTGATCCTGAGTCGGCAGAAACTATTCCGGCTGCAAATAGAAAAAGAGTGATTAGAGCTATTGAGTATTATGAGCAGACAGGTGAAAAGTTCTCTGTTCACAATGCTACACAAAGAGAAAAAACTAGCCCTTATAACTTTGCTTATTTTGTATTAAATGACGATAGGGAATTGCTATATAATCGAATTAATAAAAGAGTTGATATAATGATGGAGGATGGCTTGTTATCCGAAATCGATAGCCTACTTGCTATGGGCGTCAAAAAGGGTATGACTTCCATGGATGGAATTGGTTACAAAGAATTACTGTCTTACAAGGATGGTGAGATATCTTTAGATGAGGCAGTAGAGCTTATCAAAAAGAACTCTAGAAACTACGCCAAGCGTCAACTTACTTGGTTTAGAAGAGAAAAAGAAGTCATTTGGCTTGATAAAACAGTTTATACGACAAGTGATGCTTTACTTGAAAAGATTTTAACTTGTTTGAAAGAGAAAGGAATTATAGAAAGTGTTTAGTATTTATAAGGATTTTGGTATTTCTAAAGAAGTTTATGATTACGGTGAGGAGATTCTAAAAGGTCTTAAGGACAGATTCGAGGAAATCGATAAAACAGCAGAGTTCAATCAGCTTAAGGTTCTTAAGGCTATGCAGGAACACAAGGTTGCAGCTGAGTGCTTCAACACATCTACTGGATACGGTTATGATGATGTTGGACGTGATACATTGGAAAAGGTGTATGCATCAGTTTTTAAAACAGAGGATGCTCTTGTTCGTCCACAGATTACATGTGGTACACATGCTCTTGCACTTGCATTAATGAGTAATCTTAGACCAGGTGATGAACTACTTTCACCTGTTGGAAAGCCATACGATACACTTGAAGAGGTAATTGGAATTCGTCCTTCAAACGGTTCTTTAGCTGAGTATGGCATTACATATGCACAGGTTGATTTGCTTGAAGATGGCGGATTTGACTACGATGGAATCAAAGCAGCTATTAATGAAAAGACAAAGCTTGTAACTATTCAGCGTTCTAAGGGATATGCAAATCGTCCTACATTATCAGTTTCACAAATCGGAGAGCTTATTTCATTCATCAAAGGTATTAAGCCAGATGTTGTCTGCATGGTAGATAATTGCTACGGAGAATTTGTTGAGAGAATCGAGCCAACAGAGGTTGGAGCTGATATGTGCGTAGGTTCTCTTATCAAGAATCCAGGCGGCGGACTTGCTCCTATTGGAGGATATATCGTAGGAACTAAGGAATGTGTTGAAAATGCTGCACACAGATTAACTTCTCCAGGACTTGGAAAGGAAGTTGGTGCTTCACTTGGAATTATGCAGTCATTCTACCAGGGATTCTTCCTTGCACCTACAGTTGTTGCCGGTGCTTTAAAGGGTGCCATTTTTGCAGCAAATGTATATGAGAAGCTTGGATTCCTTTGCGTTCCTAATTCTACAGAATCAAGACATGACATTATTCAGGCTGTTTCATTCCTTAAGCCAGAAGGACTTATTGCTTTCTGCGAGGGAATTCAGGCCGCAGCTCCAGTTGATTCATACGTTACTCCAGAGCCTTGGGATATGCCTGGTTACGATAGCAAAGTTATCATGGCAGCAGGTGCATTTGTTCAGGGTTCATCAATCGAATTATCAGCAGACGGCCCACTTCGTGCCCCATATACAGCCTTCTTCCAGGGCGGCCTTACATGGAATCATGCTAAGCTTGGTATACTAAATTCACTCCAAAAACTAGTGGATGCTTGCCTTGTGATGAAGTCTCAACTGTGTTAAAATTTTTAGGATGTTTTATATAAAAATATATACGGAGGAAAACCATGGCCAATTCATTTGGTATTGATATAGGAACCCAGAATCTTAAGATTTTTAGCGGTTCTAATAATCAAATTACTGACATAAAAAATACTATAGCAATCGTTAACAAGAATCAGATGTATTCATACGGTGATGCAGCTTATTCTATGTACGAAAAAGCTCCAGATACAATCAATGTTTCATTCCCAATTGTTTCTGGTGTTATTGCTGATTTTGATAATATGCAAACTATGCTTTTCGAAGTTATCGAAAAGGACTTAAAGGGCAAGATTAAGGGTAGCGACATTGTTGTTGCTGTACCTACTGACATTACTGAGGTAGAAAAGAAGGCTTTCTCTGATTTATTTAGCAAAGCAAAGAACAAGCCACATTCTATTAGAGTTTGTGAGAAGCCTATTGCCAGCGCTATCGGTATGGGACTTGATGTTTCAGAGCCTACTGGTGTTATGGTAGTAGATCTTGGTGCAGACACAACAGAGATTTCCGTTATTTCCCTTGGTGGTCTTGTTTTATCAGAGCTTCTTCCATTTGGTGGAAATCAAATCGACGAGTCAATCGTTACATACCTTAAGAGAAACTTTAATCTTGTTATTGGACAAAAGACTGCTAAGCAGCTTAAAGAAGAAATCGGTTCAGCTCAGGAAGGAAGAGGACAGAAGCTTACTGTTGTAGGTCGTGATGTTGTTAGCGGTCTTCCTATCGAGATGGAAGTTGAGAGTGATACAATCTACAACGCTATCAAGAATGATTTAGAGAGCTTCTGCACAAATGTAAAGCTTATTCTTGAGAAGGTTCCACCAGAGCTTGCAAAGGATATTGTTCATTCTGGAATTTATCTTACAGGTGGTACATCTCAGCTTTATCAATTGACAGATTTATTCTCAGAGGTTACAAACATCAAGGTTAACGTGATGGATGAGCCTCAGGAATCTTGTGTTAGAGGTTTAGGACAGGTTTTATCAGATTCTAAATACAAAATTTATGGATATAGCATGAGGGCAAGGATTTTCAAATAATGAGACAAAGAAAAGCAAATGGCGGTATTCCAAGTAAATATTTGCTAATGATTTTATCTATTGTTTGTATAATGCTTTTGTTTTTCAGTTATTCAACTGGTTTTTCAGGTGGTCCATTAGAGACAATTGCCAATCATATCTTTATTCCTATGCAAAAGGGAATAGATTACATTGGCAGCTCTATAGCCATTTCTTCAGCTGATACCAAGACTCGTGAGGAATTGGTTGCTGAAAACGAAGAGCTTCAGGCTCAGGTTGATGAGCTTAATTCTACTATCAACAACTACGAGCTTAAGCTAAAAGAATTAGATGAATTACAGGAATTATACGAGCTAGATCAAACTTACTACGACTATGAGACAACTGGTGCCAGAATCATCGGCAAAGGCACATCTAATTGGTTCAATACATTTACTATTGATAAAGGTACCAAGGATGGAATAGAAGTGGATATGAACGTTATCGCAGATGGCGGTCTTGTTGGTATCGTTACTTCTGTCGGAGATTCTTATGCAGTTGTTCGTGCAATCATTGATGACACATCGAATGTTAGCGCAACTATATCATCTACCGAAGATAACTGTATTGTTTCAGGTTCTCTTGAGAACATGACAGCCAGCAATCTTATCTTGTTTTCAGATTTGGATGATGACGATGATGAGGTAGCTATTGGCGATGTTATCGTTACATCTAACATTTCTGACAAATATCTTCCAGGATTGATGATTGGATATGTTTCATCTGTTTCTTTAGATGAAAATGAACTTACAAAATCTGGAACAGTCACACCAATTGTAGATTTTAAACATTTATCAAATGTCCTTGTTATTAAGCAGTTAAAGGAGTCATACGAAAGTGAGTGATTTTAAGCAATATTTAAAGAAAATATTGATTATAGCCCTTGTCATTTATGTATGCTTCTTACTGCAGACAAGTGTTTTTTCTAGATATAGACTTGCAGGTGTTACACCTAATGTCTTGATTTGTGTTGTATCTACTTACGGCTTCATGAAAGGCCGCAAATACGGTATCTTAATAGGATTTTTTGTAGGTATTCTTTTGGATATTTTTTCAGGCGGACTTTTTGGAATGTACGCTCTGATTTATATGTATATAGGTCTTTTAAATGGCCTCTTTAAAAAGCAGTTCTTTGGTGACGATTTACGTCTTCCAATGATTCTTATTGGGACAAGTGATCTAATCTATGGCGTTGCCACTTATCTCACTTTGTTTGCAATCAGATCTCAGTATGATTTTTCTTATTATCTTTTGAATATCATTTTACCTGAGGTTGTTTACACTTTACTTGTATCCATTTTTGTTTATTATGCAATTCTTCACATAAACAATTGGGTCGAAAAACTAGAAAAGAAAGGTTCTGATAGAATTGGATATTATTAAGGACTTTTTTGAAAATGCATTTTCTTCACGTATTCGCGTGGTTATAGTAGCAATGATTGCCTTTGCTGCTATTCTTATTTCACGTCTTTTTTATTTGCAAATATTAAATGGTAGTGAATATCAGGATAATTACAATTTAAAACTTGAAAAGACTGAATCAATTGCAGCTACAAGAGGAAATATATACGATAGAAACGGCAATTTGCTGGCTTATAATGAGCTGGTATACGCCGTTACTATTCAAGATACTGGAACTTATTCTTCTACAACAGAGAGAAGCCAGTCGTTAAATACTGAAATTGCTGAAATTATTTCTAAGCTTGAAAGCAATGGGGATACCATTGATAACGATTTTGGAATTTATATTGACTCATCAGGTTCATTCCAGTTTTTAAGTTCCGGCTCTGCGTTACAGCGTTTTAGAGCTGATATATTTGGCAAGAATAGCGTTGATGATTTGGAATATAACGAAAAGCTTGGAATCGACGAAGCAACCGCAACAGCTGATCAGATTGTTGAATATCTTGAAGGCGAAAAAGTTTATAACATCTCTGATGAATATTCTAAAAAGCTTCGCTATGAGATTATGGTTGTTCGTTATAATATGGGCCAGAATTCATATCAGAAATATATCTCTACAGTTATCGCATCAGATGTTTCCGATGAATCAGTTGCATTTATCAAAGAAAATATTAACGAGCTTACTGGTGTAGATGTAGAACAAAAGTCACTTCGTCGTTACGTAGACAGCGAATACTTTGCTCATATTATTGGATATACTGGTCAGATTTCTACTTCTGAATACAAGGAGCTTTCTGCCACAGATAGTACCGTCGAAACAACAGATATAGTTGGTAAATCAGGTATTGAAAAATATATGAATGATTATCTTTCTGGTACAAAGGGCTTTGAAACTTTGTACGTTGATAGTGTAGGTAATACTATCGCAGAGGGAGATTACCAGGCGGCTGTTTCCGGAAATGACGTTTATCTGTCTATTGATATGGATTTACAAAAAGCGGCCTATATCCTTTTGGAGCAGGAGATAGCAGGTATCCTTTATTCTAAGATTCAAAACATTAAAGAGTACAGCACAACATCTTCAAGTGATGTAGTTGTACCAATCTACGATGTTTATTATTCATTGATTAAAAATGGAATCATTGATATTAATGCTTTTTCTGATTCTAATGCTTCACAGACTGAAAAGGATGTTCTTAGTGCGTACGAGGTTAAAGAAAAAGAGGTTTTGGCGACTTTAAAGAGTCAGCTAAAGGCTTCTAATGAGACTGTTTATAATCAGCTTCCTGAAGAGTACCAGGCCTATTCTACTTATATCGTTACTACACTTAAGAGCCTTGGTATTTTTGACGCTAGCGCTATTGATACTACTTCAGATGTACAGACAAGCTGGACATCAGAGGAGATGGCTGTAAACAAATACCTTATCTATGCAATCGAGCAGAACTGGATTGATATTACTAAGTACGAATCAGAAGCAAAGTATGCAGATACTGACGAGCTTTACTCTGATTTAGTTGATTATATAATCGATTACCTTTCAACTGATACTTCATTCCAAAAGCTAGTTTATAAGTACCTTCTTTTGGATGATAATATTTCTGGAAGCCAGCTTTGTTTGATTTTATATGAGCAGGGTGTTCTTTCTAAGGAAGATGATGAGGATTACACCAAGCTTGCAGGCGGCCAAATTACAGCATATGAATTTATGCTTTCAAAGATTAAGTCTTTGGAGATTACACCAGGTCAACTTGCACTTGATCCTTGTTCAGGTTCAACTGTTCTTATCGATGTAAAAACAGGTGAAGTTCTAGCGATGGTTACTTATCCTGGCTATGACAATAACAAGCTTGCTAATTCTGTAGATGCAGATTATTATTCGTACCTTACAAATAGTGCGGCTAATCCTTTGTATAACTATGCTACTCAGCAGAGAACGGCCCCTGGTTCTACATTTAAGATTGTCAGCTCTACAGCAGGTTTGGCTGAAAATGTTATTACTACAACCTCTGAAATCGTCGATTTAGGACAATATACAAAGGTATCAAATAATCCTAAGTGTTGGATTTATCCAAGTAACCATGGAAGCATCAATGTTTCAGAAGCTATCAGAGATTCATGTAACTACTTCTTCTATGAAGTTGGTTGGAGATTAGCTGGTGGTGATGGCGCATATGATGACGCTACTGGTATTGATAAGATTACAGAATATGCATCGCTATACGGATTAGATGAGACTACTGGAATTGAAATAGAAGAAAACTCACCTCATATTGCTACAGAGTATCCTGTTATGGCTGCTATCGGTCAGTCAGATAACAACTACACCACAATTGGTTTAGCAAGATATGCCGCAGCTATTGCAAGCGAGGGAACAGTATACAACCTTACACTTCTTGATAGTGTAAGAGATGCTGATGGAAATGTTATTGAAAGCTATAGTCCTTCAGTTAGAAATCAAATAGATGTACTTAATGCATCAGAATGGGATGCTATACATTATGGTATGAGAATGGTATGCGAGTCGCTTTCATCATTTAACGGATTTTCTGTTGAAGTTGCAGGTAAGACTGGTACTGCTCAGCAGGTTGCATCTCGTCCTAACCACGCGTTATTCATAGGTTTTGCGCCATATAGTGATCCAGAGATTTCTATCGCTACACGTATTGCTTATGGTTATACATCACATAATGCTGCCGAGGTTTCAAAGGATATTTTGGCGTATTACTTTGGTGTATCTGCAACAGAAGACTTGCTTAGTGGTGAGGCTAGCACTGTTTCAAATTCTGAAAATGAATTTACAGATTAAAATACTTTTTAACAATAAAGGGAGATAATATTATGAGTAATGACCCAGTCATTTTAAAAAGTAATAAATATGGATTAACTCTTCAATTGGATGCAACTATTCCATTTGAAGATCTTGTACGAGCTGTTTGCAAAAAGTTTGCTCAGTCTGCCGATTTCTTCGGTGAGACTGAGATGATTTTGGAGACTCAAGGTCGAGAGCTTACTGCCGAAGAGGGAATGGTTATTATTCAAGCTATTGAGCTTAATTCTAAAATCAAAATCATCCTTATTCATGAGAATAATGAGCTCAAGGATACAAGAATGATTGGTCAGATTGATAAATTCTATTCTGACGAGATTTTTGAAAATGCCAAAATCATTAGAGGCTCCGTTATGAAGAATGATTCTATCACTTCAGATTCAAGCCTTGTTATTCTTGGAGACGTTAAGTCTAAGGCATCAGTTCAGGCTAAGGGTAATATTATTGTCTTAGGTTCTTTGGAAGGCGCAGCTTATGCCGGATATCCAGATAATACTGGATGTTATATAGCAACTGGCCTTTTAGATAGCAACAACATTCAGATTGGTACTGTTAATGGCGCTATAAGAATTCAGGAGAAATGGTCTTTTAGAGTTCATAAGAAAGAGATAGAGCCTATGGGCGTATCAGTATGGAATAGAGAGCTCTTAGCTGAGCCTCTTAGCAGTGGATTACTTAGAAGGATTAAAAATTAATGTTTCACAATTATAAGTTTAAAAATCTCGATGTAAAGTTAATAATTGCTGTTATTACTCTTACCATCATTGGTATTTTCGTTATTGGTAGTGCAAATGAAGCAAATCAGCAAAAACAGATTTTAGGAATGATTTTGGGAATCTTTGTAATGGCTGGTATGGCGCTGTTAGACTATGATTTCCTGTTACATTTTCATTGGGTATATTATTTTCTTGTATTAGGCCTTTTGGCATCTGTTTTGCTTTTTGGTGAAAAATCAGGTGGTGCAACACGTTGGATTGATGTTGGTATCAGATTCCAACCTTCTGAGTTGGCTAAGATTTTGCTTATTCTGTTTTTTGCATGGTTCTTTATGATGCATGAAGAAGATATTAATAAGCCAAAAACTTTAGCTATAACTATTGTATTATCAATGTTTCCACTGCTTTTGATTGAAAAAGAACCAGATTTATCAACCACAATTGTCACAATGATGATTATTTGTGTTATGATATTTGTAACGGGAGTTAGTTACAAGTTAGTAGGAGCAATCTTAGGTGTTACAGTACCTGGTATTGCATTATTACTGTTTCTTGTAACAAGAGAAGGTCAGACGATTCTCGATGAATATCAAGGTCTTAGAATTCTTGCATGGCTCAAGCCTGATGAATATCCTGCAAGCTCATATCAGCAGCAGAATTCTATCATGGCCATTGGTTCAGGCCAGCTATTGGGAAAAGGTCTTGGAAATCAGGCGTTTGACTCGGTTAAAAACGGAAATTATATTTCTGAACCTCATACAGATTTTATTTTTGCCGTAGCGGGAGAAGAGTTAGGTTTTGTTGGTTCGGCACTTATAATAATACTTATATTTTTTATAACTATCGAAATACTAATGATAGCCAAGAACGCAAAGGACATTGCTGGCAAGCTTATCTGCATAGGTATGGCTGCTCTTATTGGATTTCAGAGCTTTGTTAATATTTGCGTTGTTACAGGCTTGATGCCAAATACAGGTTTGCCATTGCCATTTGTTAGTTATGGTTTGACCTCACTTGTGACGATTTATTTTGGTATAGGTATTGTTTTAAATGTAGGGCTTCAGTCCAAAAATAACAACGGGAGGCTTTTTTAAATGAATATTGGTTTGGTAGCACACGACTCTAAGAAGAAGCTTATGCAAAATTTCTGTATTGCTTACAGAGGTATCCTTAGCAAGAACGAAATTTTTGCAACAGGTACTACTGGAAGACTTGTAGAGGAAGTTACTAATCTTAGTGTACATAAATACTTAGCTGGACATTTAGGTGGCACACAGCAATTAGGTGCTCAGATTGAGCAGAATGAGATTGATTTGGTTATTTTCCTTAGAGATCCACTTACTGTTAAGTCTCATGAGCCTGATGTTAATAACATTGTTCGTATATGCGATGCTAATAACATCCCTCTTGCTACAAATTTAGCAACAGCTGAGTTACTTATTAAATCACTTGATAGAGGAGATCTTGAGTGGCGTGAGATGTATAAATAAATTATTAAGCTTTATACTGATTATTTGTATATCTTTACCATTTGTTGCATGTGGCAACACCACAGAATCGGTTACATCCTATCAGATGTATGATACTTCCTTTACATACGGTATCACACATAACGGTTCTACATCTAATGTTCAGTTATTTGCTAAGAATCTGTGTGTTGCCGGTACAGATGATTTAGGAACTTCAGCAGTAGATTCACAGGTGGCTGGTGCTGCAGGTGCTTTCAATACTACAGAGCAATCAGTGGTATATGCACAGTCATTACATGAAAAGATGTATCCTGCATCTACTACCAAGATTTTAACGGCTTATATAGCTTGTTTATATGGTAATTTAGATGATTATTATACGGTAAGCGCAAATGCAGTTGATCAAGCTAGCGATTCATCAGTTATCAATCTTAAAGAAGGGGATGTAATTTCCCTGAGAGATTTGCTATATGGTTTGATGCTTAGGTCTGGAAATGATGCTGCAGTTGCTATTGCTGAAGGTATCAGCGGCGATGTAGATACATTTGCGGCTCTTATGAATAGCACAGCCAAATCTCTTGGTGCAACAAATTCAAATTTTGTTACTCCTAATGGCTTGCATGATGAAAACCATTACACAACTGTTTATGATATGTATTTAATATTAAATGCAGCTATGGCTAATGAACAGTTCTATACTATTTTTACAGCAAGCACATACACGGCTAGCTATACAAGTGGTGGAGAAGCAAAGACTCAGGAGTGGAAGACCACAAATCAATACATTACTGGAAATGTAAATACACCTTCAGGCTTCACTATTTTAGGTGGTAAAACTGGTACAACAGGAGCTGCAGGCTATTGTTTGGTTCTTCTTTCAGAAAATGAAGACCACGACAAAATAATATCGATTGTTTTTAACGCAGATTGTCGTTCTAATTTATATCTGCTCATGAATGAAATACTTAGTAACTATTGCCTATAATTTGGCATTTAGTATTTAGGTTTTAACAGCATTATGTTAAAATTGATATAACTAAAAATTTAAGGGAGGTATTTTGACATGGTGGAAATTATTTCAGGCGAAAAGGGTAAAGGCAAGACAAAGTATTTACTTGACAAGGTTAACAGTGATGTCAAAAAGGTTGACGGATCTGTTGTTTACATTGACAAGAATACGAAGCACATGTACGAACTTGATTCGAAGATTCGATTGATAAACATGGGGGATTATCCAGTTGAATCTACAGATGAGTTTTTAGGTTTCCTTAGCGGAGTTTTATCTCAGAATGCGGATATTCAAGAAGTATTTCTTGATAGTTTTCTTACTGTTTCCTACGTTGATTCATCAGACGGTCTTAATGTAGCCCTTAATAAGCTTGATAAGATTTGCAACATGTATGATGTTAAATTCGTTTTATCAGTTAGTAAAAATGAAAAGGATTTGCCAGAAAATGCGAAAGGCAAAATCATTATCTCTTTATAATTTAATGAGTATATTAGGGCACGGTTTGCGTGCCCTATAATTATGTTAGACAATATATGAAAAGAAAAAAGAAAAATGATAACAAAATAATTAAATACCCAAAGCAATACCATTTTTCTATTGGTTTTATCGTCATAGGCGTAATGTTTATCTATATGATGTATCATTTATTTACTTATGTCACTGCAGATAACATTACTGTTTATGAGGTGTCACAGGGTTCTATATCTTCAAATCTAGAATATAATGCCCTTGCTATCAGACAAGAGCAGATTGTGTATGCGGATAATTCTGGAGATATTTTGTACCTTGCTGAAAATTTTGGTAAAGTTGGCTCAAAATCTCAGGTGTACGCGTTAGACACCACAGGTGAAATCTTATCCTCACTGGAGGATTCTGGTGATGATTCAGAGATTGTTTTAGATGAAGAAGATTATTCTAAGATTCAATCTACAGTTTCTAATTATTTAATTGATTATGACGGTATTAATTTTACTAAGACATATTCATTTAAAAATGACTTAGAATCTCAGGTTGAACAATTATATACAGTTTCGGCTATGGAATCTATGGGGGATTCACTGGACTCTGCAATAGCTTCTGGTTCCTTTAATATCTATAACAGTGCCACACCAGGCCTGGTGGTATATTCAATTGATGGAATGGAAGATTTAACAACTGATACATTTACTGCAGATTCTTTTGATACTTCAGAATATTCTACTGAAAATCTTAAAGCACAAGAATCTGTTGTTGTAGGTCAGCCTGTATATAAGCTTATTACATCAGATCATTGGAATTTAGTATTGGAAGTAGATGAGGATTTATATGATTCTCTGCAAGGAGAATCTTATTTAAAGATAAGGTTCTTAGAGGATGATACTGAAACCTGGACAAATCTTGAATTTCAGGAGAAAGCTGGAAAATATTATCTTGTTTTAACTTTAGATGATTCCATGGATCGCTTCGCTGATTCTCGTTATGTACATGTGAAGATTATTAATAACAATATTTCTGGCTTAAAGATTCCTAATTCGTCAATAGTTGAAAAAGAGTTCTATACAATACCAAAGGACTATATGATGCAGGGAAACAATACAGATGATGCTGGCTTTCTTCTTCAATCTGGTTCAGAAAATATGTATATTACTCCAACAATATATTATGAGTCTGATGAGTATTACTATATAGATGATGAAATTGTTACCAGAGGCGATAAGTTAATTAAGCCTAATTCTAATGAGCAGTATGTAGTTGGTTCTACCACTGATAAATTGGAAGGCGTATATAATGTCAATAAAGGCTATGCAGTATTTAAGCAGATAGAAATACTTTATCAGAATGATGATTATTCAATAATTAAAACCGGTACAAACTATGGTATATCCATGTATGATCATATTGTATTACAGGGCGATGAAGTAGAAGAAAATTCAATCATAAATTAATAAATATAATCTTGATTTAATTAAGGAGTTTTTGAATGAGAGAGCATGAATTAAAAGAGAATTTAACAAACGTAGAGGAAAGAGTTGCGGCTGCTTGCAAGAGAGCTGGAAGAGCAAGAGAGGAAGTTACTCTTATTGCAGTTAGTAAGACAAAGCCAGTAGAGGATTTGCAGGTGATTTATGACGCAGGTATTCGCAGCTTTGGTGAGAACAAAGTTCAGGAACTTACAGGAAAGATTCCTGAGATGCCAAATGATATTGATTGGCATTTAATTGGTCACCTCCAGCGTAATAAAGTTAAATATATTGTAGATAAGGTTAAGCTTATTCATTCTGTAGATAGTTACAGATTAGCTGAAGAGATTAATATTCAGGCTAAAAAACATGGAATAGTTGTACCAATTCTTATCGAAGTAAATGCAGCTAACGAAGCTACAAAGTTTGGTGTTAAGCTTGAAGAGACTTTACAGCTTTGTGAAGAAATCTCTCATTTGGAGAATGTTCACATCGAAGGATTAATGACTATAGCACCAAATGTAGTGGTTTCTGAAGAAAATCGACCAATTTTTAACAAAATAAAGGCTTTATCGGTTGACATAGCAAGTAAAAACCTTGATAATGTAGATATGAGAATTTTATCTATGGGAATGACAAATGATTTTGAGGTTGCCATAGAAGAAGGTGCTACTCATGTACGTGTAGGTACAGCAATCTTCGGTGAGAGAAACTATAATATTTAAATAAAGAGGAGTATGTTATGTTTGAAAGAATGCTTGACGCGATGCATCTTAGTGACGACTACGACGATTATGATGATGATGAATTATATGATGAGGAAGAGGATAAATCCTTCTTCAACAAATTCGGAAAGAATTCAGACGAAGAAAGACGTCCAGTTTTGAACAAGCCTTCTGAAAAAGAGACTAGAGCTGCTAAACCAGCTCCAAAGATTACACCTATGAGAAATAAAGGGAAAGGAACTGTTATGGAGGTTTGTGTTATTAAGCCATCTTCATTCGAGGATGCCAGAGAGATTTCTGAGACACTTTTAGCTGATAGAACCGTTTTACTTAATATGAAAGGTTTGGATTTAGGAGTTGCTCAGCGTATCATTGATTTCACATGCGGTACATGTTATGCAATCGATGGTAACCTTCAGAGAATCGAAGATTACATCTTCATTATCACACCTGCAGGAGTTGAGCTATCTGGTGATTTAGCAGGAATCGTTGATGCCTTTGACTTTACAGGAATTCAAACAGGCTTTTAAATTTTAAGCACCAGATTATCTGGTGCTTTTTTCTTTTGACTTATGTTGACTTGCTTTTGATCATTACGGGAGAATAAAATGCTTCAAGAATTACTAATCAATTACGAGAACAAGCCATGTTATAAAATTGTATTTAGACCAGATTTTTCTGATTTAATAAATGTATTTAACTCAGAAGTAAACCATCAATACGATAAGATTTGTATTGTTACAGATTCCAATGTAGCTAAGCTATATTTACATGAAATTATATCAAGATTTAAGAATACCGAATCGGAAGTATACTCATTTAGCTTTGATGCAGGAGAAGAATCTAAGAATCTTAGTGTTGTTAATTTATTATATCAGCATTTAATAAACCATAAATTTACTAGAAACTCACTACTTGTTGCTTTGGGTGGCGGTGTTGTTGGTGATTTAACAGGCTTTGCTGCGGCTACTTTTTTAAGAGGCATTGATTTTATTCAAGTTCCTACTACATTGCTTTCTCAAGTTGATAGTTCTGTAGGCGGCAAAACAGGTGTTGACTTCAACCAATATAAAAACATGGTTGGTGCGTTCTATATGCCAAAGCTTGTTTATATGAATATTGGTTCTTTAAATACACTGGATGATAATAACTTTATTTGTGGTATGGGTGAAGTTGTTAAGAGTGCTCTTATTGCTGATAAGGATTTCTATAATTGGCTTAAGACTAATTCTACTTTGTTAAAAGAGCGCAATTATGATGCCTTGGCATATGCTGTTGGAAAGTGCTGTGGAATAAAAGGCCATGTAGTTGAAATTGATCCAAAGGAAAAAGGTATCAGAGCGTACCTTAATTTTGGTCATACCATTGGCCATGCTATTGAGAAGCTTAAGAATTTTACATTGGGACACGGACAGTGTGTTGGACTTGGAATGGTCTCAGCAATTTATTTATCTAACAAATTATCTTACATATCGGATGATGAGGTTTCTGATATTATTGAGACTTTGAAGGAGTTTGATATTCCTGTTAGTGTAGATGGTTTGAATCCGACAGAAGTTCTTGCAGCTACCAAGTCAGATAAAAAAATGACTGGGAACAAGATTAAATTTACTATATTAAAGGCGGTAGGTCAGGCCGATTCATATTTGGATTTTTCCGATGAAGATTTGCTTTGGGCTATAGATAAGGTGCTAGTTTAATGTTTTACAAATATAAAAAATCAGTTTCATTGCTTTATAGTTTAATACTTACAGTTTTACTTATTGCTCTTGATCAGTTTACTAAGGTTTTGGCTGTGAGACATCTTATGAATAAAGCAGATATAATTCTTATTCCAAATGTATTGCAGCTGCATTATTTGGAGAATACAGGCGCGGCTTTTTCTATTTTAGAGGGAAAGCAGATTGTATTTGCAATTATTACACCGATTCTTCTAGTGGCTCTTTGCTATATTTTGGTAAAGATGCCTCAGACTAAGAAATACCAGGCTTTAGATTATATTATTGTGTTTTTGATTGCAGGAGCTATAGGCAATTATATCGATAGAATCATGAACAACTATGTTGTTGATTTTATTTATTTTTCGCTTATCAATTTTCCTGTATTTAATGTTGCAGATTGCTACGTTACAGTTTCTGTTATTTTACTGTTAATTCTTATTATGTGGTATTATACAGATGAAGATTTAGATGATATTAAAAAAGGATTAAAGATTACAAAGAATGGATGAATTTACTTTATCAATTGAGGATTCTGCAGATTGTGGAGTCAGAATAGATAAATATTTAGCTCAAGCATTACCTGAGAAATCACGAAGCTACTATCAAAAAGCTATTGATAGTGGCTTTGTTTTAGTCAATGGAAAACAGGTAAAATCTAAATATCAGACCAAACTTGGTGACGATATTGTTGTAAGTATAGAGCCGGTAAAAGAGATTGATATTGTGCCAGAGGATATTCCTATTGAAATCCTTTACGAGGATCAGGATGTAATTGTTGTTAATAAACCTAAGGGAATGGTTGTGCATCCAGCTCCAGGTCATTATTCTGGTACACTTGTCAATGCGCTTATGTATCATTGCAAAGATTCATTATCTGGAATTAATGGAGAAATTAGACCAGGAATTGTACATAGAATCGATATGAATACTACAGGGTCTCTATTAGTATGCAAAAACGATAAG
Organism: Pseudobutyrivibrio sp. LB2011; assembly: GCF_000701765.1. Lineage (NCBI taxonomy): Bacteria > Bacillati > Bacillota > Clostridia > Lachnospirales > Lachnospiraceae > Pseudobutyrivibrio > Pseudobutyrivibrio sp. LB2011. The sequence continues at coordinate 527,009 of NZ_JNJS01000001.1, forward strand.
GCTCATAATGATATTGCTGCTCAAATTAAAGTGCATTCAGTTAATCGTATATATAAGGGAATCGTTATTGGGAATTTTAAAGAGGACGAAGGCACTGTAAATGCTAGAATTGGCCGAAATCCGAAAGATAGAAAGAAAATGGCTGTAGTAAGCGATGGCCGAGAGGCAATCACTCATTTCAAGGTTTTAGAGCAATATAAAGGCTATTCTTATGTACAGTTTAAGCTAGAAACCGGAAGAACCCATCAGATTCGTGTTCACATGGCTCATATAGGCCATCCTTTGCTTGGGGATGATGTTTATGGAAAGCCAGTTAAGAATCTTCAGGGCCAAACGCTTCATGCTCAAACAATTGGATTTGTTCAGCCTACTACTGGAGAATATGTTGAAGTAGATGCTCCGTTGCCTGCTTATTTTGAAGATTTACTTAATAAATATAGAAAAATGGTATAGGAATTTCCTATACCATTTTTTATGTATCTTTTCTTCGGAAATCTACTGCGTTACGGGCCTGTCGTTTGTGCTCATCTTCAATAGCAGCATAGTAGTCGATAGTTGTATTAATGTTTTCGTGGCCTAATACATCAGCTACAAGCCTGATATCGCCGGTTTCACGATAGAGGGCAGTGCCATAGGTGCTTCGTAGCTTATGAGGCGTGATTTTTTTGTTTGGAACCACAATTTTAGCGTATTTTTTAACAAGATTTTCAATTGCATCTACACTAATTCTTTTTCCTTGAAGGGAATAGAAGAGAGCAGTTTCATGGCCTTCTATAGGATTTATATATTGGCGTTCGCCATTTATATAGTCTTTTAGAACGTCTGCAACCTCCTGATTGAAGTAGATAACGTCCTGTCCGCCTCCCTTTCGAACGATTGTTAAAGAATTAACATGAAAATCTACATCATTTAAATCCAGGCCATTACATTCGCTGACACGTATTCCAGTATTTAGCATCAAAGTAAGGATTGCAAGGTCGCGGCCACGTGTTTTTTGATTATACATGCGTTGTCGCTCAGATGTATAGGCGGTTCCGTTATCAATGGCGTCTAGAATTGCTTGAACCTCATAATTGTTCATTCTAATGATGTTTTTGTCTTTTTTGAGCTTTGGCAATTCAACTGTAGCCGTTGGATCATCGTCAATATTGTGTCTGGTATAGTGATACTTGAACATACCACGTAATGGAGACATTTTACGAGCGATTGCTTTTTTATCATTTTCGTGTTGTTCACCTACAACATTTAATTCTAAGTAACGTTGGTACTCAATAATATCATCAGCAGTAATTTTATTTAAAACGCCGTAATCAATTTTTTTGAGGTCTGAACCATCAATTGTAGGGTTGGAGGCTCCTAAAAATCGAAAAAAAGTTAATAGATCATAGGAATATGAAATTAAGGTGCTAGGCTGAGTTGTATGTTCCTTAGAATAAATATAATCAGCAGCACACTTAGGAAGCTGTGAGATTAACTCACGTAATTTGATTTTTTGATTCTTTGTTTTGTCTTTATAGAACTGTGAATCTTTACCCATATTATAAATCCTCCCAAAAATTTGAAAAACAGGGGATAGATAGAAATGCCGTGTTTTCGGGCTTTTTAATACTATCTATCGGATAAACAGATATTTATCCGATAGATATATTTTACTCTCTTCTGCGATTTTTATCAAGAGTAATGTGAATTCTAAGAGTAACTTTTTTATGTAAATGCAAATTTCTTAAACTTAATGCAACATTATAGAGGTAAAAGCAAAACATACATTACTGTTGCATTTAGTTCTGGAAATAATATGCATAAATAAAGGAGCTAAACCAGCTCCTTATAGTATGTTTATTTAGTTAGACAAACTTGAATTTGTGCGATTAACTTCCGGTTTTTTCTTCAATCAAGGATTATGTATTACATTTCTCTTTCCACTATTGGCAGTTCCTCTTACTTCTTCGTGGTAAAAGTAATCTACGATTGTTGGATGTCCTTTCTCTACTCTCTCATACGGAGTTTCATTATCAACAAACCTGCAATCATACTTTTTAGCCAGCTCTTCTGCTTTCTTTTCCAGCGCTTCAAAATAGCTGCGGTTCTTTTTGTTATAGATTTCGTCATACAGTGGCACCAGATCCGGATGTTTATCGGAAATGTATTTCATGATATCTGCCTTAAACCCTCCGCGAAGATTCAGATTCTCAAGCCATACAAGGTCACACTGATCTTTTGTCCTGTCTATGATTGCCTCTATATCCGTAATCCCCGGGAACACTGGTGAAATGAAGCAAATTGTACGAATGCCTGCCGCATATACCTCTTTCATTGCAGCAAGCCTTCTTTCTATGCTTACTGCCGCATCCATATCATCTTTAAACTCTTCATCGAGAGTATTGATTGACCATGATACTGTAAGTCTATTATTTTCATTGATCTCTTTTAGCAGATCCAGATCTCTAAGTACAAGGTCTGACTTTGTGCAGATAAGTATGTCCGCACCACTGTCCTTTAGTTCCTCCAGAAGTCTTCTTGTATTTTTATATGTTTCCTCTAGCGGATTATAACCATCCGTAACTGTTCCAATAATCACCTTCTGGCCGGCATACTTCTTTGGATTCTTTATTTTAGGCCAGTCTTTCACATCCATGAAGGTTCCCCATTCCTCCGTATGCCCTGTAAAGCGTTTCATAAAAGATGCGTAGCAGTATTTACAGGCATGGGGACACCCCACATAGGGATTCACCGAATATCCTCCAATAGGAGTATTCGATTTTGTCATTACACTTTTTGTTTCTATATGATTTACTTTGATTTCTGGTTGTTCCATATTCTCTGTTCCTCCAGCACTTTGTTAAAAGCATCCGGCATTTCCTGTATCATTTCTTCTCCCATAATCGGAACAAGGTCTTCTTTCCAGAATACAGGAATGTTCAGTTCATGAGCCTGTTCTGTCAATGAATAAACCCACCCGGGATCTGTTTTAACAGTCCTGCTCTTTGCACCTGTCATAGTTCCCACCACAATCCAGTCAATGCCTGTAAGATCAACCTTACCCGGATCATCGAACAAAGGCTCAAAGGTCACATGATAATGCTTTGCCCTTACATTGCTCCGCAGTGCATCAATACGCCATAACTCAGATTTTCTCGTAACTGTAACGCCAAACCATGCATTATCAAGATCTGTTTCAAAAGACAGAAGATCCGGTCGTTTGGTAAGAAAAAGAAACTGGTGCTGAGGATTCTCTGCTATCTTTTTAAAGACTTCCTCTCTCCATTCCTCATGCCAGCCCGAGAAATCGCTCATACCGGTCAGCAGAAAATTCTGCGGCTTTTTCTTTTCCATCATACGAAGCTTGCCTTGAAAAAACTGTGGCTTTTCAAAATCATCTATAATGTGATAACGCCTCGTATTGTTTCTGGCATAGCAGTACGGACATCCAACAGTGCACCCTATAACAAGATTCATGTTCTGAATCTGATCTTTAATACAAATACTCATAGCTCTCCACATAAAAAGTTATGGACATCTGCTTGCAGAAATGCCCACAACTTTAAAACTCATACTTACTCGATTACTGCATCGTCGGCGGTATACGCTACAAGAGAACCTGCCTTCACCTGGATACAGGCATAGCTGATCTCAGAATCATTTGCCGCGAAGAACTGTCTTTTCCCATCCGGCGCAATACGCACGATATCACCGGCAGAAAGCTCTATATCCTCACCGTCAACTACCGCTTTTCCCTTGCCGGAAAGAATGATGTAAATCTCTTCATTGGTCTTATGATAATGAACAAAAGGAACACTCGCACCTGCCGGAAGATGGTTGATGCTGATCTCAGCCCCTGTAAGTCCCAGCTTATCATGTAGTTCAGTTCTCGGATTGCTTGCAACACTTACCTTACTATAGTTAGACATTTCTGATACCTCCATTTGTTGTGATATTGATTGATACAACAGAAGTGTACCACCACCCCGTTGTGACGTCAAGTGTTACAACAAAACTTTTTAAAATTCTATCAGCTTGTTCGCATCCGCCATTACATCAGCTATGGTTATTCGCCGCATTTTATCTTCCATGGCATTCTGTATTTCTTCAAGCCTGTGATCCATGATCCTGTGAATGTTCCGTCCCACAGGGCATAACTCATTCGGATTCTCATGGAAATGAAACAACTGTCCATTTTCGACAGGCTCCACGGCATTGTAAACATCCAGAAGCGTTATCTCCGTCAAGGATTTCTCTATATCGGCACCGCCGCTTCCCCGCTTCACTGTTACAATCTCCGCCTTCTTCAGCTGCTGCAAGAGTCTTCTGATTACCGTCGGATTTACATTTGCGCTGGACGCAAGAAATTCACTGGTGATTTTATGGTCATTCTTAAATGTTTCAATTGCTATAAGCACATGAACCGCTATTGTAAATCTGCTTGAAATCTGCATTCTGACACCTCCATCGACTCTATCTTAAATCATTTTCGTTGTAGTTACAATAGTCACAACAAGATACTATTTTTCCGTTCCTGTCAACTAAAAAAGATTTGATTATATTAAGCCCTATAATACTATTCTCATAGATACCGTTCCATTTTCACAGCCTAATTCCTCAAACTCCATACGCTTATATAATTCATAGGCTGTTTTCATTACTTCTGGTTTAGTAGTAAATGTCAGTTGGTCATACCCAAGCATTCGCGACTTTTCTATCATGGAATTAAGTAGAACTCTTGCATACCCTTTCCCACGAAACTCTGGTTTAATAAACAATCGTTTTCCTTCGCAGGTTGTGACATCTACTTTTTTTATAGCTATACAGCCTGCAGGTTTACCATTTTCATAACCAACGAGAATTGCTCCACCCTTGTAAAAATTATTTAAATCGGCCAATTCTTTATCAAAAGAAACAAAGCATCCCTCGGCACCTTTTATCTGAGAATACTCAATGAATAATGCTTTTGCCACATCAATATCATTACATTCTTTTACCTCAAAAGTTCCCTATTGGCATATCGTTAAGTCCAAATTGTTCCATTATGATAGGGATAAACTCTTCACCAATGTTTATATTCATATATAGTAAAGGCTTGCCTTTATTACTAAATTCCAATCGTCCTCGTGGATAATAATAATATGGTTTGTTACATTTTTTCGGTTTCACATAATCCCATAATAACTTATGATTATAGTTATTTCCTGACTTTGCCACACCAAAATTTATATTGCTATCAAAAGGAACAGCAAGTATTTCACCTTCAATAAGCCAAAACACACCTCGAATATAGTCACTCATAGATTTCTCCGTATTTGACAATTCTCAAATAACCAAAGTGCTTTCTAACATTTCAATTACTTTTCTATAATAAAAGAAGCAATGTGCTGTTTTTAGCACATTGCTCTTTGCATTCAAAGTCGCCATTCGTAGAACATCTTCAAAATCTTCTATACTTGGTCTTTTTACATCCCTTAAGGGATAATAGTCCTTTAGATTATATGATTCCTCTAAGACCATATTTTTTTGGCTAAATCTCTGATTTCAATCCTCTGTATTTTTCTACCGCCTTTATAAACTCTGATCTGAAATAGACTTTAAGCCAGGCCATTTCATATATCATCAGCGAAAAAGACGCAACATGGGATTTATTAAAGCAGTATCTCGCTTCATCCCATAGCACTTCATATATTGCATTTGCAACAGGTGCATCTATACCAGTTTTCTCTTTTGCCCCATTCATAAAGTCCACTCTCATATCCTCAACAGCAAGATGGTGCCTCTTAGATAGTAATCTACGACATAGGTCACTTTTTTCAGGTGAGAATCCCCCTATATCCTGTAATATCCGCATGACCTGTTCCTGATAAATCACACAGCCATAGGTTGTGAGCAAGATTGGTTCAAGCTCCGAGCATTCATAGGTGATGAATTGCTGATTCTTTATGTTATGCAGATACTTCACTACATGCTCTTCAGGCAAGAACCTATCCAAGCTTATTGCTGCCATGAGCTCATCCATTGTTTTAGGCCGTATTGTTTCGAACAAAGTAACGTCCTCAGTAACCAAGGGTTCATGATATTCATGCCAGTTACCATTATCATCAGGACGCCAGCATGTTAAATATGTATGCGGGTCACATCTGTCAAAATAGAGGATTCCCTCTGTTTCATCTGAAGCCAGAAGCTCAAACACAGCTGGATCGTTTTTATCAATTCCTGCTATTTCTATTCTCTGCCCTTTGCCACTTGATATATTATCGATGGCATCTTTGATAATTGATAGTTCCACGCATTCATTAATACTAATGTCCAGCATTTTCAAAAGCCCAGGCATTCCGCTTCCATACTTTTCAGAAAGATATTCAAATATTAAGAACCTGCCGCCTCTCTGCACATCAATCCTAATGCAGTAAGACGGAGTTTCTCTTTCAATGTTTAAGTAGCGCTCAAAAGAAAGGTTCTCTTCTATTGGATCTACTCTTGTTATTCCAAGGCAATATGCCACAAGACACCCTGGTAGAGCGCCACTCCCAGGAGATATCATTAAATTCTTTGATCTCGCATATTTGATGAAGTCTTGAATAATAAGGAATCCACCAACCATTCCTTTTTGTTTTATGATTTCTATCTCGTGTGTCAAGCGAGTATATACATCTGCAGATGCATCCGGGTATCGCTCGGAAATACCTCGCCGGCATAGGTCTTTCAATACATCCAATGCTGTTATATCATCTAGTACTAAGCTGCTCAACAACCCATCCTCACAAAGACCAGAAAAATACGAAATAGGGTCCTGAATTGTTATACCGACGTCATGGCCATCATAAATTGAAGTGTCAGTCACTTTCAAACTTGTTCTTCCTTCGTCAGTAACCCTTTGAGTTGTCACGATATATTTCTTATACTCTTCGCCGAATTTGTACTCTTCCGCCAAAACTATGTCCTTCGCCTCTTTAATCATTATCAGCTTTCCTTTCTGTTCATTTATGCAATAATAAAAAAAGCAATGCGCTTTTTTTAGCACATTGCTCTTTTAGCTACTCCTATTTCTTAATCAAAAGGTTTAATGGTAAATTCGTTTATATTATTTTTCTTTGCATAATCAATAACAAATACCGTTATATGTTCAGTTATTTCTAGCCAATCAGCATCCTTTTTTTTTCTTAATTGGACAATTGTATTATATTGGTTACTGTCTCTAAATACAGCAATTGCAGGTTTAAATTCTAATAATCTATCCACTACCGAATAAGTAAGTATTTCTGAAACCATACGGCTTATAGTCTCTTTACTGTTAGATGGTTTCACTTCCGCACCGTACACTACATTATCATAGTTTAAAACCAAATCAATACCTCCAATTCCTGGAATATCATATCTTGAAGGATATTCAAACTCCTCAATAGATATTGTCCCAACATTTTTCCAGCGTGGTAAATTGCAATTTGTACAATTCTTTGGATAATCTTTGTTGAAATAAAACATGCAATGACATATTTGTTTTTCCCCTCCGCTTCGTGGAGTATCTTTAAAACCTTTGCAACTAGTGTGTTCTGGTTTTAATTCTTTACCTTTCCTGGCATTAGGATCCACTAAAAAATCAGATAATACTTTCGTGTCCATAACACCATTTTTATATGCTTCCTTACATTTTTCAGCTATTTCTTTTAAATATTTTTTTTCCTTTTGCAACGTATCTTCCAAATGCTTACATTGATTCTTTAATGCACGTTTGTTTTTATAGTGCTCTATTTTAATCATATTAAACGCCTCATCTTCTACATTTTACACTTCTATTTCTTTTCCGTCCTGTGTATGTACCAGGCTTGTAGAACTTTGTATTATAAGTTTCTCCTCTCCACTATCAGTTGCAGATGTATGATGAATCAACAACTTCTCCGGCTTTACTATATCAATCGCCCGCTCCAAATCTTCCTGCGTCACATGCCCTGAAACATGTGCCCTTATCAGATTGTCACCAGCATAGTCAACCAGAGTCTTTACATCTGAAAGTTTATTAATATATCCACTCCACATAGAATAGATTAAACATGTGTCTTCTGGGTGTCTTTCAAAAAAATCTTTTACAATTAATTGAAAAGAATGATTACTTCTAACAACCCTTCCAAAGCCGGCCTTCTCAGCCTTTTCTAATACATATTCACTATCGTATAGTACTTTGTTAGATTTGAATTCTTCATCTCTATCCTCATCATATACCTGCATCAAACCGTATTGGTACCTGTCAGTTATCATATAACTTCCAGAAGGTACACATCTAGAAAATGAAGCTATTCTATCCAGTTGTGATGATGATGCCAATAAGAAAACATATTTATACTTTTTAAATGCCTCTACAAAAGCTGGTACTAAAGCCTGCTCCGTAAGATATGGCACATTCAACGAGGTTTCTTTAGAAATATTTGTCCCTTCTGTAATCATTAAATCAATATGTCCAAGATTCATTAATGAAGCCTCTACTTTATCCTTATAGAAACCGTGCAAACGATAATCACCAGTAATAAGAATTCTTTTACCATATGCTTCTATTAAGAACATTACTGAGTTAGCCGCAGAATGGTCTGATTCTAACGCCGTTATAGTGAACTCTTTAATCCTAATAGGCTTACCAATTTCAATCTCATTAACATTATCTGCCCATACTGCTCCCACTACGCCTTTTTTATAATCCTGTTGAAGCTCAAGAATTTTCCGAGCATGCTTTTCCATATAGACTGGAATCGCTACGTCAACAAAATCAACCTCACCGATATGGTCCCCGTGATAGTGCGTGAGAAAGATACCGTCGCAATTGGTAGTGCCAGTAGTAACACCATCTATATCAAGTCTAGCTTGATCACCTTCTCCTTCTAGTGGAGCGCCTATATCAAACAGTAGCCTCGTATTATCTGTAAATACTTCAGTGCACACACCACCTATCTGCTTAGCACCTCTATGTATCCTAACTTTTACAGTTTCATCTGTTCTCATATGCTATCTCCTGTCTTTGGCGATACTTCTTTTCTATTTCCTTGCACGCATTTTTAATACGTTCTCGCATACTCTCAGGTTCAAGTACCTCTATATTCAAGCCATATTGCATAGCCCAATAGAAAAATGTATCCGGATTGCATTTTAAACTGACAATAATCTCATTGTCGCCTTCTGGAATAACTCTAAAATCTTTTCCAAAGCTATCCACCAAGTTATCCATCAGATTTTCATGAGCTTTTAGCTTAATATGAATACTATCCCCAGAATACATATAAAAATGCTCTGCTAAGTGTTCTTTCAGATTAAGACCATTTTCATATCCTTTAATACTTTTAATTGGCTTAGCTTTTTCCTTTAGTATCTCTACATCTGTGATTCTATCCAATCTGTAATGAGATAAATCTTCATACTCCGCATTATTGGCTATAAGATAGTATTTCCCTCTATTGCTAACCATCTGATACGGACTTACAACATATTTAAAATCCCGCTTTGGATGAAGTTTGAAGTCTATTCCATATTGCAAATACGAAAAGGATATCTGCCGACCCTTTGAAATAGCCTCATCAATAACCGCTATAGAATTCATCACCTTTTGGTTATCCGCATTCTTTCCACTGGAAGTACTATGAATATGCGATACATGCGCTTTAAAGTATTTATTAGAATAACGTTCTAGCTTCTTTACAAGTGAATGGGCAGCTTTGTCAGAAATGGCGCCGGAAGTAAAAATACTATCTATCAAAAGACGCAATTCTGCGTCTGTAAAATCTCTAGTATTCAAATAATATCCCTGTTTTGCCACGATATCATAGCCCATCTCTTGAAGGCTTACTATATTATTCTTGACAGCTCTTCTTTCACAATCCATTCCATAATTGGACTTAAGCAAATCAATAATATCCTGTTGTAGAAGCCTATGCTCACTATCTGAATACTCTCGGAGTATATCCAATATAAGCATATTCAGCATTTTCTTTGTTCCAGTTCCATACATAGCCTTGTCTCCTCGTCAAATTTTATCTACTTAGGATAATAACATTAATCTATGTGCATTTTATGGCACATAGATATCCTGAAATAATTCTATCTTGGATTACTCACAGAACTATCATCGCATTCATTTTGAGCTTTTTGTGGTTTACAACATGGCGCTGCCAATAAAAGAAATCTGCACGCTTAATGTTATTATTTCGCAAAAAGCCTTATTCGTTAATTCGCTTCTAGCTTGTTCAGCAAAAACAGGTATCCATAACTTCAATCTAATATCCATGACTTTTTTATCCATAACAAAACGCCCTCCCAATCAGTAGTTTTTTATACTACTAATTTGAAAGGGCGCGTTCGAGAGCTTTATATTTGCCGCTTACACTCCTGTTTAATAAATGGTTTCTATATTTTGTGAACACTTTTTCAAATAATTTTGCACTCCCCAGAATATCAATCAGATGAAAAAATCCGTTGATATTACTGGAAAACGCATTATTTTGATTAACATTGCTCTATTGTAGCATATTTACAAGTATTCGCGTTCACGAAACCAACTATTTTAGTGAACACATGTATATACATATGTAGATAATTATTTTTTAGATTAAAGATATCAATCTGCATTATTTAAGTCTTCAATGTTTAGAGTGTTATTTACATTTTTTATATCTTTTTTTAATTGTTCTTTTAAATAAGTTGAAGCAATAAAAAAGGAAATAGATATCACTGCTTCTGTATTTATGATTGCATTGATGATATTATTTTTCAAATCCGAATATTCTCCGTTGAAACAAATAATGCACATCATTGTAAAGTAGCTAATAAATAGCATCGCTGTTGCTAACCGATTAAGAGCCTTATTACATGCAATGGGGTCATCAAGATTTGTTAAATATAGTTTTCTATAATCCAAATCTTTTTTGTCGTTTAATATGCACTGTGCTTCATATATGCTTCTACAATCTTCAACTGAATAAATGATAGCAGTTGAATTTAATATTGATGTTACAGTCAGTATGAGTACAATAACCATATTATTATTTAGAAAACTAGGCAATATATTGAATGTAAGAAAAATTTCTGCCAAAAAATACATTATAAGAGCTGCGGATAGAATAAAAACTTCTACCTTTTTTTGACCAGCTCTTGTGCGAAGATACAGCATTAGAGCCAATCCGAGCCGTTTTATACCGAGTGCCATTAATATAATTGAAAAGAAAGAAAAGATTAGTTTTATATCAGCATAACTGTTATACGCACATATTAAAAACATTAAAAAAGAAAATGCTAAATATGTGACAGCAAATATTATATTTTTATTTATATGTTTTTTTAGGATATCATTAGGCATAGCTGGTCTCCTTTTTATATTTTATTTATCTCTGCTTTAATAATATTTATTGTCTTAAAAATGTATAGGTTGTGGTTTTGATATACTGTTGATACTATATTATATAGAAGCAGGTGTTGTGCTATGACCTCTCACTTTTTGTGACGTTGTATTTCCAACAGCTGCTTTTTTGTGGAATCATATATATTATCAATCAATTCCTTAGACTTTTAAAGAATAGCGGAGTTTTTTGCAAGCTTTCTATCTTTGATATAAACTCTTCTTTTGTTTTGTATACAGTGCTCTATTTTAGTCGCTTCAATAATTTCAAAAAAATATTATTAAGAGTAGAATTTGATGTAGATGTCTTGTCATTTAGTTGATTATTTTTTAATTCAAAGACATACTTAGCAAAACATATTTGATTATCAATTTCTATATTTGATATATCGTCGATAATAACATTATCTCCCTCTTCACATTGAATACGAGAAACAATCTCTTTTTGAATAATTGAGAGCAGTTTTTCATCTGTACTTGTTAGAATATTAATTAAATCGGGATCATTTTCTATGTCATGGTAACGAAATCCTATTGCTACTCTATTTCCTGAATATAAATTCTTCTGAACATTTTCAAATAAGTAATAATTATCAATTTTGTATGGCTTCACAAACGCTATTGGTTTAAAAGATTTAAGATAAAAGCCACAATATTCGGCATTCCCATCATAATAAGCTATATTATCTTTATAATAATCTTTTAAATCTAAAATTACTCTATTCATTATGGTGTCTACGGATCTCACATCATTTACTTTAGGCTTTGGGGTAAGAACGACTAGATAACCTTCTTCTAGCATAAATTTAGCTGTTTGATATGTAACATCAAACCCGGATAAGAAGCCATATATTTGTTCTTCAAAGTTATAACAATGATGTTTATCATCCTCAACAATTGAAACTGTATGTGGAATACGTGTTATACCTTCCAAAACAGGATAAGGATTTATTTTAATACTCATATTTATACCTCTCAATACATGATAGATTAGTTATAGATTGATTCTATTAGTACAATTATTCTATTTATTAAAAATTGCTACCATTCCAGCCCCAGTCATTCACAGGACGATAAGTTAAATATACGGCATTCCCTGGAATATCATGTTTTTTCTTAATCAAATTACAGATTTGACCTTTGGGCTTATCATATGATTCTGTTGATGCATTACTATATAGACTTACAGAAACACTATTTCTCATTATCGTGGGACGCATGTAATTTTTGCCATATACTTTCCATTATTTTATATAATTCCTCATTTTCTCCTTCAAAACTCACTTTATTTATCACTTCTTTATTCTCGTCGTATAACGGATAGTAAGCTGCTTTGGGAACGAAAAAATCTTCACCATCACTTATTTCTTCATTCTTTCCACCTTTACAATTATAGTTTTCTCTATATCTATAATAGCATCCCTCACTACCCAACGGCTTATCATAGTGATTCTTTATCGACGGTCCTGAGTGACCATCATAGCAACATACTAATTGACAAACCTCTTTCTTATCTAAAGTAGCTACATTATAATCATCTTCTTTAGAATTAGAATGAATATTACCAGTTTTACCATCAATATGCGGGAATGGAGCATACTTTGCTACTCCGTCACCGTTCTTAATAACTCTGTTTTTAACTTTATCTCTAATATTCTCTGTTACTTTCTGTGGAATTAATATGAGGTGTGTATAATTAAAAGGATAATTTTTCTCAGATTCTATGCTGTAGACACACCATCTATGATTAACCAGATTGATAGCACCATGTCTTCTCCCTTCTAATACTAGCTTACATTTTCCAAAATCAGGTACATCAAGTTCATATACATTTGATAACTCATTAAAATTTATGTCAAGGTCTCCTATATTATTCATTTAGCTTCTTTACTTTCAAGTTCCTTTTTTTATACCCTTATTTTCTTTTAAACTATCAATCCAGTCTGGCCCCATTCTCATAAGTGTAGACAAATATCCTTCTGATTTATACTTCCTTTCTTCAAGCCTTCTCATTACCTGATTTAAAGCGCTGCGAAATAATATCTCGTTCCATTTCAGAAAAGACACCCCACATCATAAGCATATCTTTAGTCATTGGATCAATTTCATCTGCAGAGCAATCTACAACAAAGCTGCCTATTACAAGCTTGATTTTTTTATATTGTACAATCTGCATGATTTCACATAAATGTTTCGTAGAACGAGTTAGACGTGAAACCTCTGTAGCGATAATTGTATCTCCTGGCTCAATAACATTTAAAAGTTTCTGAAACTCTTTTCTATCAGTTTTAGTGCCTGATTCATACTCCCAGTATATGAACTCATCATGTAACACGCCCAACGCTTTAAGCTCTCGCTTTTGTCGGTCAATATCTTGCCTAGATTCATTCGTGCGTTGAACGATAGTCACATTTGTGATCCCTTTATTTGTCAAAGGCGCACCTTATATTCCTCTCCACGTCTTCCATTTTTCTTTTTTGTCAGGACAATGAGACCTATAAGTAAAAAAAAAAGTCCCAAAATGATGTACAGCCCAGGGAAAATAAGCTGCGCAAGAGCTATGCCCCCAACATCAGTAGAAAACTGGGCCCTGTAATTTATAAACTTTAGCTCCACCCACGCATAAAAGACAGTCACTGCAACCGTGGCAAAGAGAGTAGATCCATCTCTTACGCAAAAGGACCATCATAATAATGCAAAAAGCAGGAATCAGTACATATCCCCACCCTTCAATCCGTATGATAATATCTGTAAATACATCTGTCATAAACATCCCCCCATCCAAAAAACTCTGCATCATCTAAAGATCACAAAGCACAGTATTCAAATCAGACGTGTAATTGTTCAAAACTCTTATGTATCCTAATCGTATATACGATAGTAATAACAAGGCTTATAAACCATATAACAAAAAATATAAATTCAAATGCTATAAAACTGAGTAGTACATCTACAAATGCATTAAAACCATAAATCTTTTCATCACTATTGAATCCATGATATGTTCCATTAAAAAATGCAATTATGCAATGCTTCATTACATAGGCCGCTGGGACAATTGTGATAACCCACAGTAAACCTTGAATTATACGCTGTATTCTGTTTTTCATAATCACTACCTCTTTATAATTTATTATAAAAATGATTATATTAATCCCAAATGACAAAAGGCTTTGTATAATCCATCATTTTCAACTGAATCTGTGACATAATCTGCAGCTTCCTTTGCCGCAACACGGCCATTGCCCATACAGACACTGTAGCTACAGCATTCAAACATTGGTAAATCTATTTCAGCATCACCGAATGCAATTGTATCTACTTTGCTAGCTCCAAGGTGATTTAGGAGCACTTCTATGGCATGGGCCTTGGTAATATCTTTTACACCGAAATCACCGAAAAGAACTGCTTCTCCAGCTCCTCCCCATGTGCTATTTTGCAAGTCTGGAAACTCATCCTGCGCATCTAGATAATCCTGGTAAGAACCAAGCACATAGCTGACTTTATTGAGATCATCCCTATAAAGATCACCGTCAAAAATCATTTCAGGGAACACATCTCTAACTGTCAATCCGTAAGCATTTTCTTTGCCTTTGCCTGCCGAATATTTTCTGATTGCATCAAGGGCTCCCGTTTCGAAGTTTTCACTTGCAAACAACCCGTTGTTACTTTCAAGATAAAACTCCAGCCCTCTTTCATGAAGCCAATCAACAATGTGTCTACACTGCTCTAAAGTAATCAGCTGATGCATAATTACATTGCCATCAGACTCTACGAAGCTGCCATTTCCACCAATCATTCCATCAAGGCCAATTTCTAGGATATTCGAATACACCTCAGCCTTACTGCGACCAGTAGTAATAAATACCTTATGTCCATTTGCCCTTGCTTTTCTAATTGCATCCACTGCAGATGTTGGTAGATTATTTTCATAATCTACCAATGTGCCATCTACATCTATAAATAGAATTTTTCCCATGCTTCAAATCCCTAAAAAATATAATGTCTCTCCGTTGCTAGCGATATTTCATAGTTTTTCCTCGCCCCATAAACTTCGATTTATCAATGTCTTTATTTTAGTTGATTTAACAGCCTAAAGAAAGCTTTAATTACCATATTTTCAATATTTGTTCATTATTATATTTGAATATTTACGAAATAAACAATGATGGAGCATTTTCCACTAGTTTCTGCATCTCTTCCTGAGTATTCTTTGTTGGATCAAAGCTCTTCATTGTGCCTGATGCAGCATCATAATATAGCGCAGTAACCTGAGGGCTCATATTTCTGGCCGCTTCTACACGTTCCTTTGCAGCCTGCGATGAGGCCTTTGCAGCAGCAACAAACTTATCAAGCCAGTCTCTTACTTGTTCCCCAGTATCTGCCGGTGATGTTATGATTTCTGAGAGTTCATCAAATGGCGTTTCAAATATGATTTCATCAGATACTATCAAATCTATTCCTGCCTTTTCAAACTGCTTCCTAAGTGCATTTACATATTTGTCAGTCGAAAAATCCTGTGTCAGATCAATGATAAATTTTCCACTCTGACATGTCATATTTAGCACAAGACCGCTTGAACAGTTTGAGTACAGGTGTACCTCATCCACAAGTTCACCCGGCATATCAAACTGACCTATGTAACTTATAAGATAAGTGTCCAGCGCAAGATTTTCCATGAATCCAAGGAGTTTCTGTCTTCCTGCAAATGAATGAAAATGTCCTATAACACTCAGAAGCATATTGATATTATTAAATTCTTTTGCACAGTAATCATGCTCTTTCTGGGCATTGAGAAGCCTTTTATATTTCGCAGCTAATTCACTGTCTGAAAGGTTCTCCTCTTCTCTTCCGTAAGGCAGAGTCATACTCTTAACACAGTTTTTGAAGGTGTCATCACAACCTAATATATGTCTTGCGTCCATAGGGAAATTACTTACTATAGTCTTATCACAGTCTAAAGAACTCTCTTTTATCCCTTTGCTCATCAGTATGCTCAGATATGTGATTGGAGATGCGCCTATGCTCTTGCAGGCATCCATAAACTGTTTCTGTGAAAAACTGATCTCATAACGCCTATGATCATCTTTATTCTTTGTTTCAGGAAGCTTATATCCCTTGTCGGACAGGCCTTCAATCTTCATGCTTTTTCCATTTAGCTCATACTTCTTTTCACACGGATCAGCAAGTTCGGCTACCGATAGTTCAGATGCAAGCAAGTGGTGTTCTTCTCTTATCTGCTCATATTCACCCATGTCAGCATTTTTATAATCACTGTAGAATCTGAGCAATGTCTCGAGAAATGTCTTTGCACCTCTTCCATCTGTAAGTCCGTGATGAAAAGAGAGTTTAAGGCTCTTTTCCCAATATGTAACTCCCATGAGATGATAATTGTTACTATGTCCGCCCAGTGGGATAAATCCATCTTTGTGATGTGCCTCAAGCTTCATTTCATTCCTTACCGCATAGAAATCTCCATCCTTTTCTATGAATTTGACGCTAAAGTAAGGGTATCTGATGACAGTGTCTGCTATCGCCAATTCCAGAAGTTCACCATTTATGTCTTCCCTCATCCTGACATCATAAACCTCACTTGGAAGGCCATTGGATCTGTATAAATAAGGCATTCCAGACAAAGCCTTGTCACCATTCTTAAGTATTGTTTCTACATTCTTATTTGTTTTGCTCATTTATCTTTTCCTCTCTTATTTTCAATTTGTTTTCTTGCTCTCTGTTTTGAGCTTGAAGTCATTATAGAAAAATGATCCTGCAAAAAGAACAACATTTTTTGCAAAATATGATGATTTCAGGAGCACAGGTCCCGACAGGTTTTGTAAAAAGTGTTGATTTGTAAGTCAGATATTTCTAGTTTCAGACATAAAAAAAGCTGCCTCATCGGCAGCCTTTAAAGGGAGAATGATATATGAAAAAGTTTTATTATCGCTCTTGCGATGGTTAATATCTAACGAAATCTTTATATCTAAAATATTTTATTAGCAACGAAATATCTATTGTCCATAGAGATAAAATAAAAATAATAATATCCAAAATGAGAAATAATATGCCTTTGCTATCATTCAAGTATTTATAATACCCAAGAGTTAGAAAAACCATAATTGGTATAAAAGGAATCAAAAATAAAAGATTTAAAGGGTTCCAGAATATTTCAGCTGGATTGTAATCACTATATACTACTATTGTTTTTCCAAATTTATTACATATATATTTTTCAGATCCTTTGTATTTTTTCTTTCTAGGACCTTTTTTTTGAGGCATTTTTTTCCAGTTAGCCCCTTCTTTAGCCATTGAGATTATTTTGTCTGCTTGATTTAATCCTTGAATTGACACTTTTTTCTCCTTGTTGAACGATAGTCATATCAGATAGTTATACTCTTTCCTCTTTATTAACTAAAGAAAACGCACAAATCAAGTACATAAGTAACCATCCGAATGATTCAAATCCTGAATCGGCTCCTTCAGAAATGTAATTCATAAGCTGACCCAAAAGTGCAGTAATTACAGGGCAACAAAGGATTCCAATTATTTTAACTGGAATCATCTTTTTTAGAATCATTCCAATCCAGGCTATAGTTACGAATACATCACATACTATAAAACCTACAGCTAATGGTACTGCAATACTTTTCAATACTCTGAAAACCATATTTACAGAGGTTTGAACATCTCCAGTTACTTCCATTCCAGCGTTGAATACAACGGGAAGCATACATATTCCTATATGAATAAATGCGAAGTAGAGAATACCGCCCCAATTTGCTATTTTGAAGAGTTTAAATAGTTTTGAATTTCCTAGTTTGTATTTTTTATCTAATACGCTGATTACTTCCACAGCACCTACGGCAAATAGTGCAGCACACATAAAGCCTAATATAGAAGATGTTGCATATCTCCAATCAGGTACTACATTCCAAGTGATTCCCATATATGCTTCAGGTGAGCTGGAGGTACTAAATGTTTTGTAACCCAGCAGATAATCACCTATCATAGCTAAAATCATCGAATATACGCCAAACATAATCTTCTGGCGTGATGTAAGGTTATTCATACTAATATCCCCCAGATAGTTTTAGAACATTGTTGTTGTCATTGGTATTTCCTCAATTTCTTTAATGTCTATGTTTGCGTAAATAATATTGTTGCCAAATTAAAGCTCCAACAATAAATATAATCGAAAGAATCTGAATAAGCGTCATAGTAAACACCTCCTCTTCTATCTCTATATTTATTATATCGTCAAAAGTTAGTTATGTCTAACCTTATTTAATAAAATGTCATTTTTTCAAGGATATCTCGCTAACATCTTGGTGAGGATTAACCTTTGCAAGGCCTATACGTACTATTTGAGCGTTTAGCACCTTAAAATCATTCATACACATTATGGCATTAGACATTTGATTTTTATTTAAGGTTTTGGCCAATGTAATATGTGGAAGCCATGATAAAGGCTTGTAATAATTGCTGATAGTGGTTTCCGGAATATCAGCAAAAGCTTCGCATATATCCTGCTGAAGATGAAACAAGTACTGATTTAAATATGGCGCAGCATATATCACCTTCGGCATAAACTGGCCTACAGATATTATTGATATATCACCGCCATGTAATTTGTTATTAAGATTTTCAAAAGTAGGCACCAGTACATCTATGCTTCTAGCTTCTATTGCGGTTAGCGTCATATGGGGAGGCACGTTATTATCTAGCATAAAACTATTGCCTGATGCCTCTGCTATTTTGCAAATATATTCCTGAAGCTGTTCAGTTGTATTTTTATCAAAATATGCTGATATTAAATACATTTACACCTCTTCTATAGATTGTCTTATTTATAACTTTCAATTGCTTTATAGATATCCTTAGTGTACAGCTTAGTGCCATAGAAATCTTTTCTAGAGCATCCTGCTCTTCCGCCACCTGCGCATGCGCAAGCACAGGCACAAGCACAGCCGCCTCCTCCTGAGCTGGAACGGTGAGTGTTTGTTACAATTCTGTGATAATTTGCACCAAGTCCTCTTTGAGAAGAATAACCGTCCTGTCGGAATACTTTAGAGTTCCTAATTAACATTATGGCAATTATAAGTCCTACTATTGGAATTACTATAATTAAAACTGTAAGTAGTCTTTTTTGGCTCAGAGTATAATAGTATTCACTTTCAGATATGTTTCCCTCTAAATAGTCGTATTGATTCTCGTCGTAAACTAGTTTTACCGTTTCTCTAAGATTATAACCACCATCATTATTGGTCCACACATAGTATCCATCTATAAGCTCTGGATTTCCCTCTACAGATTCTACATTAGTTGCATTCCATTTTACGGTAATTACATCAACTGGCGTATCTTCGAACCAACCAGGAGTAAACTCGTAGTATGCTCCGTCTTCCTTAAGTTCAAATAGATTAGCCTGATGTAATGAAAACGCCAAGTACAATGTTTCACCGGCCTTGTAGGATCTGTCTAAGTCTAGACGTACATAATCTCCGCCATTGCCGTAGTATTTGATTTTTGAGATATTATCAGTAAGTGCTACAAATTCATCAGCATATTTATTTGGTATACCAACCTTAATCCAAGTGAGCGGACCATCTGTTGTACTATCTAATACTTCCCATTCAATTCTGTACATCAAATCGCAGGAACCATCTTCTCGTACATCAACTGTTATTTCATAATTGTGAATATGGTCTAAAGGAGACTTCGCTTCAACCTTGGTAAAAGGTAAAATAATAAATAAAAATAATATAGCAAGCCTGATTAATATTCTTTTATTCATGGTCCACCTCCATTGAATTCATAATGCGAAGAGGACAAATTCCTTCGGCTTTAGCCGAATTAGCTCGAATATTACGGCATTTACGGCTATTCCAAATCTCCTTCCATTTGTTTGTAAGCATATTTCCTAATGAATCAGAGGATAGCCAACTTTGGCAAGGTATCACTTGTCCATCTGGGGTGATTGCCATGTTGCTAAGGCATGCGCCACAGCTTGGAACTATCATTTTAAGTTCTACGAGTTTATCTTCTTCAATCCATCCAGGAGATGTGAAATCTATTTCCATATCATGGCTATCTGCATAATTTTTAGCATTTTTCAATATTTCATAAAGCTCTTTGCTTGATAGCTGAGATTGCCTTGAATCCTGGGAAGTTGCATTTCCTGTCACTATTAATCCGGAACAGGTAACATATCGAACTCCTAGATTATGAAGAAATTCCAGCATATCCACATAGTCTTTATTCAAAGAACAAAGTGGTGTATTTACACTAAGATTCAATCCGGCTGCCAAGGCATTTTTAATACCTTGCACAGTATCTTTGAAATGCTTGGCACCTACCAAATTATTATGGATTTCTTCTACATGGGAATACAATGTGACCTGTACGCTATCAAGTTCTGCATCTACCAGTTTTTTGACTAGTTCATCGGTAAGTAAGATTCCATTAGTATTTAATCTTGTAACAAACCATCTTGCATAAGAAATCAGCTCAGGCAAATCATCTCTAAGGGTAGGCTCACCGCCTGTGAAAGTCAGCTGAGGTATTCTAGCATTTCGGCATCGATCTATTATTGCTTTCCATTCATTTGTAGATAGCTCTTTAGATTCAGCATATTTTTGGCCAGCAGCATAGCAATGAAGACAATGCTGATTACATGCCCAGTGCCCTTCTTTTGCCATAGCAGAAACCATTAAATCCATTCTATGTGGTGCAGTCATATTAGGAGCATACTCTGCTAAACTCATAGTCCCTATATCGATTGCGGGTATCTGATTTCTTGCGATAGCATCAAATGTTTCGATGATTGTCTTTAAATCATCTCTTAAGATTTTGTCATCAACTGTAGGGTATACTTCTCTTACTCTATGAAAAGCGTCTAATAAAATATCATCGAGAACATCCGAATCCATTGGACTATCACCGTATTCATTTACACCATTTATGAATTCGGTTAAAAGTATCGCCCAAGATTCATTTATCGGAAGTACATCTTGCCCATTTAAAATGACAACAGATGGAACAAATTTGAAAGGTTTGAATTTTGGTGGTATTAAATGAATTCTGATTACACCGGGTCCATTAGGATTCCATGTGGTATGTACAACACCCTTCCACTTTTGAAGTTCATATATTTTTTCACGTATCATTATTTTTCCCTTTGTTTTACATCCAAATTAAAAGCCATTGGAGTGCATAATTTAGTGCTAGTAACAGTAGTAGGTAAATAAAGCCCCAGTAAGGCCTTAGTACGCCTATGCCATCATCTTTTATGAAGCCGACATCATCTGGTAGTGCTTCTCTTATGTTATTTTCATTTAGGTAATTGTAATATGCGCCCTTCAATAAGAAATAAAATATAAAGAATTCTACTAGTCCACACACCAGACATGTAAGAAAAATTCCGGTTTCTCCGCCAACATCTCTGAAAAACCAAAATGCTACCGTGTTACAAGCTAAAACTAAAAATTGATTCCTTCGACTGTATCTGTAAAAACAACGTTTGTCGAGAAAATCTATGTTTTCCTTTGTAAATTTAGGGAGCTGTTGATCCAACATAGGCTGACATTCTACTAAATGCTCCCTGAAGATATTATATCTTCTTTGGGAATCTGTTCTTTCCTTTGATATACCAACATTATAGAAAAATACTAGTTTTTCAAAGCCAAGCCTAAATTCAAAGCCTCTTGGACCAACTTTATAGTGACCAGCAAGTGCCGAATCAGCCCATTCAAGATAGCTGTGCTTATTTTCTATTCCAAAAAACCAAGGGTAATTTATACCATCGCCATCCATAGAAGGAATATGTTTTTCTCTGTATGCTCTAACCTTCTTTCTTGCAAAGATTAAATATAATCCAAAGAGAAACAGCAAATACATAATCACTGCTGCCCATGGTTTCAAATGAATTGAATCATCACCAAAATCACATATGAAAATCATACCTGTTATAAATAAGATAACGCCTCCTATGAATGAATAATCTGAACTCATAAGAGCCTCGCCTGTTTCATATAAAGGAATCTCTTTAAGATGTTTTGGGATTTTTTTATTAATAATTTTTTGGTTTTCTGTGTTTTCTTTGATTTTTCTCTTTTTCATTGTAATTTCTCGTCTTCTAACGTCATTAATTGTCTTTATTTTAGTTGTTTTTAGGCATAATTTAAAGCGTAAATTACCATATTTTTGAGAGATGTATATAAAAAACACTTATGATTGAAAATTTCTAATCAACCATAAGTGTTTTGATTTGTACTATATGCTTACCTTATCGGCTCCTATTTATTCGCATTATATCATACGTGATGCATCATCTTGAAATGAGAAACTGTATCATGTTCTTTTAATGTAGCTCTTATAAATAATCCAAGGAAAACAGCAGCTGCAATTATTCCTATTGGATAAGCTATTTTTGTTGATAGATGTAAGCACTCTGGCGCACAGAAGAAATATGTGACAGAAACTGCTGACATAAATGTTGCAGGAACTGCTGTGAACCAGTAATTCTTTGCATTTTTATATAGATACATTGATGCGGTCCAAAGAGCTATCATTGCAAGTGTCTGATTTGACCAGCTGAAATATCTCCAGATTACACCGTAGTTTAATTGGCTAATCAGTGCACCGGCTGCAAGAAGTGGAACGCAAATATACAGACGGCTAAGGTATGGCTTCTGGTCAATCTTGAACCAGTCAGCGATTACAAGTCGTGCAGATCTGAAAGCTGTATCACCAGATGTAATAGGACATGCTATAACACCTAGCATTGCTAATACGATACCGAAACCACCCATTGTTTTTGTACAAATATCGTATACACAAGTAGCCTGACCATTTGCAAGCATTGCTGTTAAGCCTGTTGTAAGGCCTCCTGTCGTTGCATAAATTGCACTACCTGCTGCTGCCCAGATAAGAGCGATGATACCTTCACTAACCATAGCACCGTAGAATACCATATGGCTTTCTTTTTCTGAAGAACAGCAACGAGCCATTAGTGGTGATTGAGTTGCATGGAAACCTGAAATAGCACCACAAGCAACTGATACAAACATCATTGGCCATATTGGTGTGTTATCTGGATGTAAGTTGGCCAACTGAATCTCTGGAATGGTATAACCGTGTGTAAAAATACCTATGGCTACACCAAAAGCCATAACGATAAGGCATATACCAAATACTGGATAAAACTTTCCGATGATTTTATCGATTGGAATAAATGTGGCAATGAAATAATAAATTAAGATGATTGCCAACCAAAAATACGTGTTAGTCAGAAGACCTGTACCACCCTGATTTCCAATTAATAAAGAAATCAAACCAGCAGGACCAACTGCAAACACTGTACCTACCATTACAAGAAGTACGACGCTGAATATGCGCATAACAGTCTTCATTACATTTCCAAGGTATAAACCTGTAAGCTCTGATACGCTGGCTCCATCATGACGCATGCTCATAAATCCTACAGAAAAATCATGAACTCCACCAGCTAAAATGGTACCTAGTGTGATCCAAAGAAATACTGAAGTTCCCCACTGCGCTCCTGCCAATGCACCATAAATTGGACCAAGTCCTGCAATATTTAGAAGCTGGATTAAAAATAGCTTCCATTTTGGCATTACAACGAAATCGACGCCGTCATTGATTCTCACGGCTGGCGTTTGTCTATCATCTGGTCCGTAGAGTTTTTCTATCACTCTTCCGTAGACAAAGTACCCTCCTATAAGTACTGCCAGACAAATAATAAAACTAATCATATACATTCACCCCCGTTACATTTATTTTGTCCTATAAGGACATCTCTTAACTTGGAGTATAGTATCTAATTTTACCTACAACAACGGGTTTGGACTGAAATGCTAAAAACAGGTACTGATTTACATGCTATAATAGTCCTTTATTTCATGGATTATTTTTCTGCTGATTGGAATAATAGTATGATTATCATCTTTCATACAAAGTGCATATCCGTTATTGGCATCTGGTTGTAAGGAATCACCTTTTGTAAGATTTGCAATATAGCTTCTATGAATTCTTACAAATGAGTTGTCGTCAGATTCTAGTTTCTTCTCCCATTCAATTAGTGGCTCATTGCTATAATAAGCCTGGTTTTTACAATATATTTTTGCTCCTTTATGAATGGCCTCGATGTAATAGATATTATCAGCTTCTACAAGCTCTGTGTGATCTCCTGCCTGCAATCCAAAAGGGCCAATCTTTTGCTTGGCTTTTGTCTTTTCAAGTAAATCGTTGTTTATTGTTTCAAGTCTTTCATTATCTGCTTGAAGCATTTGTCTCATATATACATCTTTAAAAATTGAAAAGAATAAAAGCATACCTATGGAATTAATTATTACCATTGGTATTGTTAACGTCTTTACGATTTCTATTGCTATGGAAAATGGTTTCACGAATATTAAAAGATTTATCATATGAAACCCTTCCGCAGCAGCTGTAATTACAAGTAGCGTGGTCCATTTTAATGTATAATTCTTCTTTTTAAGAACCTGATATATGACAGCTGACAGTATTCCCTCTAAAAATGTAGAAAATGCGCAAGCCAATGTAGTTAATCCATGTGGATCAAATAGAAATCGATGAATAGCACCTATAGTTCCTGCTGTGATTCCTACTATTGGTCCACAAAGTAGCCCGCCAGCTAAAACCCCCAATACTCTTGTATTGGGGATGGCACCTTGGACGACACCTCCAGTGCAGGTTGAAAATATGCAAAATCCACCAAAAATTCCGCCAAGCACAAACCGTCCTAGCTTGGCGTGACCGCTATCTTGGCATAAAATATGGTCAATATATGGAATTTTTGTCAAAGCTAGAGCAATTAACGCCAGTAGCCCTATATTTATTACCATGTCATAACATAATTCCATAAGTCGTCTCCTTTTACATATTTTATTTTACGTCCCAGCGCCACAAGTTGCAATAGGTGTGAAAAAAGGACCTATTCTATGAATAGGTCCTAAAGTATTATCTTGGTGGTTGAGGGTGTGCAGCTCTTTGGCCTTCTATTGCAAATGTCATATCATTTTGTGCATTTATTTCTTCTGAAGGATTTTCAAAAGGAATATCTCCTTTGATTTTATGCTCAGGTATCTTGCCTTGAACCTGTAGTTTATAATCAATCTTTCTTACAATCCATCCAATAAACACTACTGCAATAAATAAGACAAGTAAACCAATTAAATAGTATAGAGCTACATTCATAACTTACCCTCCTTGCAATTAAATCATAAACCCTTTACAAACTCCTTTACAGCTTCAACAGCTTGATCAAGATGGTGATCATAGCAATGAGTATCACCAGGTATAAGCTTCAATGTGCAGTTAGCGAATTTCTTCGATGCTTCAATTCCGTATTCTACAGGTACAGCTTCATCTGCATCGCCATGAACAATTAGAACTGGGCCAGAATATTTCTTTATGGCTGCATCTAAATCAATGGATTGAGCAACTCTTATATAATTGCCACTGAGCTCTCTTCCATCCCATGACTGAAGCATATCTGGAATGTTATCAGGATCGAAAGGCTGCCCCAACAAATCCCCTTGTTTTGCTCCTTCTATTATAACATAAGCTGGAGAAAGTGGAATTAAAGCCTTAATTGTATCCCTTTCCATTGCTGCAGCAAGTGTAACTGCAAGACCTCCCTGTGAGTGGCCGCACATATACATTTCTGTAACAAAATCAAGAGTTTTAGCGTAATCTACAACTGTAAGAATGTTGTTAAGCCATTTATAGAGATTGTGATTCTTGAATTCACCGTCGCTGTTGCCGTGACCATATAAATCTACTCTTAAAGTGGCAACTCCAACTTCATTTAATCCTTTTGATACTGCAAGGATGTGGTCCTCCTCGATGTGTCCTGTGAATCCATGAAATACTAAACATAGTGGACATTTAGTAGCCCCATTTGTAGGCATATCAAGCTTTGCATTTAGCTTAATGCCGTCATCAGTAATAAACATTATTGTCCCCCTTTATATTTTAACTAAAAAACTCCGAAACCATTTTAAATGATTACGGAGCATTTTTACAGCATTTTATGAAAGTATTTGAGATATTGCTTCCTGGTATTCTTCCTCTTCCTTTTTAACAATATCTTGATAGCTAAGCGCTTTTTCGTGACTGAGGATTTCTGAACTAATCCATTTCAGATGAGCTGCTGCTTTATCAGTCTTTAATACTATTTGATAGTAACATCCGCCCTGAATAAGTAGCTCAAGAGCTTCTTTTTTGGAAAGAAAGCCACTAGTTATAATGCCAAAGGTATTGTACAAAGTATCGTTTGCGATGGGACCTTTTATAACGTCGTATTCAGATAAATAGTCATCTTTGGCGGCACGGTTGTTGAAAATATAATCTGCCCACTCTGAGCTACGACTGAATTCCTTAATATGTAGTCCATCTAATTCCAGTTCGTATTTATTAATTATGATGCCATATCCTGCCTTTTCACGGGCCCAACGTCCTGCAAAGTCTGAATCATCAGATGTATAGAAACCCTGACCAAAATCGGCGTTTTTGCGACCGTGATGAATGTCCGGATTTTTGATTTCTTCGTAGGATGTATGGAAAAGATGTAACTTCATATCATATACCTGTATTTCAAATGCAGATTAATACTCAGGATCCTTTTCTGGATTATTTACATATACTCCAAATTCTTCCATGGTAGAAATAATTGTATTTCTAACGATATCTGCAACCTCATAGGTCTTCATATCTTTGTAGGTTTCGTAATAAATAGGCTCACCAAATATTACTTTTGTTGTAACTGGACCAGGCTTAAAGCTATTAAAAGCAAGGTAAGAATCAATAAGTGTAACAGGAATGATAGGCACCTGAGCCTTCATTGCACATTTGAAACTGCCTGGCTTGAAACGCTGGACAATATTACCATTGCTGGCGTATCCACCTTCGGAGAAGAGAATGAAGCGCTTTCCTTCCTTTACTTCCTCTTCTATTTGAGCCATGATACGAACGTTTTGACGTACGTCATCCAATGCTAGGCGCTTGGCTCCAAGCAAATCAACCATCTCACGAACAAGGAAACCGTATGATTTGGCCTTATCCATAACGAAGGTGCATGGATTGTGATGCGCATACATAATTCCAAGAGCATCGTATTTGCCCTGATGGTTTGGATACATCACATATCCGCCCTCTTCAGGAAGGTTTTCTGTGCCATATACCTCTGTGGTAATTCTGGCTGATTTCTTAAGATAACGTATAAGTCGGAGTGCATATGCGTATCTTGTTTTCTCTGGGTATTTTTCTTTATGTTTTATCATTTTACGCATAGTAGGAACTATTTCAGGTCCACGCTTTGCGTTAAATAGAATTGCTATAAAAAAACGAATCATAATAACTCCCTATCCATATTCTCTATATATGATAGTACCATAAATGGGGGAGCCCTGTGAATACTTACTACAACATATCGTATGAAGAGTATTCGATAACGAGATAATTCCCAGCTGTAATATCATCGTCCAGAAGATGATTCATGGATTTAATATTACTGATGAAATCCTGTTTGTCAGTATAATCCGGCCCCATGAATTGATCTGCAATTGACCACAAAGTATCACCAGGCTGGATTTCGTAGCTGGTGTAATAAGTGTAAACCTGACGATTTGTTTCAGCTGCTGCTCTATTTGAAAAGAGAATAAAACCAAACAATAAAGAAGCAATGATAGCAGCTAATAACATGATTTTTCTATTTCTAACGATACGTTCTGACTTGTTATATACCTTCATAATATCAAACCCTCCAAAATAAATGTTCGGAACCTTTGTTCTGGTATCAATATAAATCCGAACGTTCGTTTTGTCAATACTTTTTTCGAACAAAATTTCGGAAAATGTGTTTGCAAAAGTATGTTCTTTGTGCTATTGTAAAATTAATAAAAAAGAAAGGAGCCTTTCCTATGGCATACGGAAAAATTTCTGCAAAACAGCGCGAAATCCTTGAAGTTATTAAAAAAGAAATTTTAAATAAAGGTTATCCTCCTACTGTTAGAGAGCTTTGTGATGCATGTAATCTTAAATCCACATCATCTGTTCACTCTCATTTGGAGACTCTTGAAAAGAACGGATATATCAAGCGTGACCCATCAAAGCCACGTGCTATTGAAATCGTTGATGATAATTTTAATATTGTTCGTCGTGAGGTAGTCAATGTTCCTGTAGTTGGAAATGTTGCTGCTGGTCAGCCACTTCTTGCGGTTCAGAACATCGATGAATACTTCCCTATTCCAGCTGAGCACATGCCTAATCAGCAGGCTTTCATGCTTCGTGTCAAGGGTGAGTCAATGATTAATGCTGGTATTCTTGATGGAGACACTATTATTGTTATGCAGCAAGACACTGCTAAAAATGGTGATATGGTAGTTGCTCTCGTAGATGACAGCGCTACTGTTAAGACATTCTATAAAGAGGATGGACACATTCGTTTACAGCCTGAAAATGACACTATGGATCCTATCATTGTTCCAGACTGTCAAATCCTTGGTAAAGTATTCGGTGTTTTCCGTTTCTTCTAATTTTAGCTATGAAAAAAGCCAATCCTTTCGGATTGGCTTTTATTAATTCTATAAGTCTGCAGCATCAATAAGGATGCCATCTTTCCAAATTCTTTCTAAATCGTAGAATAATCTATCTTCCTCAGAGAATAAGTGAACAATTACATCTTCGTAGTCCATAAGTACCCATGTGCTTTGTCTGTTACCCTCGATAGATTTAGCGTGAATTCCGTTTTCGTAAAGAATTCTATCTACTTCGTCCTGCATTGCATTCATCTGACTCTGGTTTGATGCAGAAGCAACGATGAAATAATCAGCCATGATACTTACATTTGAAATATCGATAGCTTTAACATCGATAGCTTTCTTATCGTCAAGTGCTTTGCAAACGAGTTTTGCCATTTCTCTTGAATCCATATTGTACCTCTCTTCTATTTATTAAGTAATTTACGATAATAATTAAACGTATCTATTGTGGTTGGATCTACCATATCAGGATTGCTATTAAGATAGTTAACAGAATCCTCAAGAATCATATATACACATAAATCTAAATCGCTATAGGCTACAGAACGAATAATATCTAACCTTGGCTGCTTGTCACGGCCTGGTTCAATATAATCTGCTACAAATATGATTTTATCTAATAAACTCATATTTGGACATCCAGTAGTATGAACTTCAATCGCATGAGCGATTTGCTTGTCCTTTACGTCATACTTTTCCTTGGCGTAATAGGCTCCAACTTTGCCGTGAAGTAAGTGAGGATATTTATACTCTATATCAGTTATAGGAATATTGTTTTTCTCACATACGCTGATACGTTTTTCATCTGAGATGCATTTTGCGCAGTCGTGAAGCATACCAGCAACCATAGCGTTTATGGCTGGATAATTCCACTTTATTGCTAAGCTATATGCTGTTTGAGCTACTCCTATGGTATGAACATATCTACTTACTTTTAACTCCTTTTTCATTTCATCATCAAGACGCATGACGTCTTCCATGGTGTATGAATCAGGGGCATAAAGATTATGCTCAAGAATGTAGTTATAAACTGCTTCAGGCATCTGATTTTTAATATCTAGATTTATTCTGATTTTGTTTCTTATTGATGAGGATGCAATATCGTTTGCAATATAATCAATTAAGAAAAAATCACCATCAAAGATATTTTTGCATTCATGGATAGATTGCTCTATTTTATCCATATCATCCCCAGCTCTAGGCGCTGCAAGCACATTGCAATACTGAGAAATGATTTCAGGCTTAACCCAATTTTTGAAATTGATAAGGCTGTCGCTACCCATAATGAAGAATAATTCATCATCAGGGTGCTCTTGATGTAATTCTGTAAATGTAATATAAGAATAACTTTTTCCAGCTCTATATATTTCTCTGTCGTCTATTTCTAGCCCGTCGATGCCTTCGATTGCAAGGCGCACCATATCGTATCTGCATAAATCAGCAACTGTCTCACTAGTATCCTTGTGAGGCGGTGTGCCCGAAATAAGGAAATAGACAATATCTAAGTCAAACTGCCTTTTAGCAGCCTGCGCAATTTCTATATGAGTGTTATGAATCGGATTAAATGTACCACCATAAATGCCAATTCTCATGATGTCTCCTTTACTGTGGAAGCTTAATAACAGGCTTTTTAGCAGCTCTGTAAAGCACGATCTTGCGACCGATAACACGAACAACTTCTGCACGTGTACGCTCAGCTAATACTTGAGCGATTTCCTTAGGATCATCAAAACAATTCTTTAATACATTTATCTTTATAAGCTCTCTAGCCTCTAAAGCTTCATCAACAGCATTTGTATATTCTGGTGTAAGTGAAGCCTTGCCGATTTGTAAAATAGGGCTCATATCGGCTGCTAAAGATGATAAATAAGCTCTCTGTTTATTTGTCATTTCTATACCTCTTTATTTGTAGTAATCAAATACTAGACCATACATACGAACCGTATCGCCTTCCTGAATACCCTTTTCCTCAAGCTCCTTCAAGATGCCTTGCTCTTTGAGGAAGTTCTGGAAGAATAAGAATCCCTTCTCAGACTCAAGGTTAGTGTATCCAAGCATTTTTTCAATACGTGGTCCTTCAACAACGTAATCGCCTTCATCGTTAATTTCTACTGTGTAAGGCTCATCATTGAATGCTCTGATTGTAGGATCAAACTCCTGCTCATAAACGATTGGAGCATCATCACATGTATCAAGAAGTCTTACGACCTCGTATAAAAGTTCTTTAATGCCCTGACCGCTAACTGCAGAAATAGCAAATACTTTGATACCCTTAGGCTCAAATTCTGCTTTTAATTCTTCAAGAACCTGATTAGATTCCTCTCCGATTACATCCATTTTGTTGGCTGCGATAACCTGTGGCTTTTTAAGAAGCGCTGAATCATATGCTTCAAGCTCAGCAGAGATAGTTTTAATATCCTCAACAGGATTACGACCTTCTACAGAAGCGCCATCAACCATATGAATGATAACCTTTGTTCGTTCGATGTGGCGAAGGAATTCATGACCTAATCCTATTCCTTCAGATGCACCTTCGATAAGGCCTGGAATATCAGCAATAACGAAACCATTTATATCATCAACATCAACAACACCAAGATTTGGGCTAAGTGTTGTAAAATGATAATTTCCAATTTTAGGGTCTGCATTTGTTACACGTGATAAAAATGTTGATTTACCAACGTTTGGATAACCTACAAGACCTACATCAGCTATAACCTTGAGCTCAAGGATAACCTCTAATTCAATTGCATCTACACCTGGCTTTGCATACTTAGGTGCCTGCATTGTAGAAGTTGCAAAATGCTGATTTCCAAGTCCGCCTTTACCACCAGGAAGAACGATTTGACGCTTGTTATCGCCAGACATATCTGCAATAACCTTTCCTGATTCGGCATCTTTGATAACTGTTCCTTCTGGAACCTTTAGGATTAAATCCTCTCCATTTTTGCCATGACAATTGTCTTTGCCACCCTCCTGACCTGGAGCTGCAGCAAATTTTCTACGATGTCTATAATCTGTAAGTGTGTTAAGGCCTGGATCTACTTCGAAAATTACATCTCCACCTTTACCACCGTCGCCACCATTTGGACCACCGTTTGGTACATATTTTTCGCGACGGAAACTAACGTGACCATCGCCACCCTTACCTGATTTTATAATAATCTTTGCTCTATCAGCAAATGCCATAAAAATCTCCTTATACTGAAATGAAAAACGACCCGACTTTACGTAACACGTATAGTCGGGTCAAATAATTACTGCTCTACAGGATAGACAGAAGCCTGCTTCTTGTCTCTTCCCTTTCTCTCGAAACGAAGTACTCCATCAACTAAAGCAAAAAGTGTATCGTCTCCACCGAGACCTACATTATTGCCTGGAAGAATCTTTGTACCGCGCTGTCTATAAAGAATGTTGCCAGCCTTAACGAACTGACCATCTGCTCTTTTAGCACCTAATCTCTTAGACTCAGAATCTCTACCGTTCTTTGTAGAGCCTACACCCTTTTTATGAGCGAAGAACTGAAGGTTCATCTGTAGCATGTCTTACACCTCCTTAATTTCTAGTGAAATATACTCATCACCGTATTGTTTTTGAATCTCGCCCAAACCAAGCAACATAGAGTCAATCAAAAGTTGAGCTCTATCAGATAGCTTTTCTGAAAAAGACATAACTAAATGTCCTCCATCCTCAGCTGCCTCAACACTAAAAGCATCATCAGTAAAACGCTCAATGCTGTTAAATGTGTTAATAGCTAGTACTGAAACTGCAGCACAAACGATGTTTTGCCCTGCTTCTTCGGAACCGGCATGGCCGTCCAAAGAAATCTGTTTAATATCTGCTGCTTGCTTGGAAATAATCACGGAAACCATAATTAACCGTTAATCTTTTCAATCTTAACCTGTGTGAAAGCCTGTCTGTGGCCATTCTTCTTGTGGTAACCTGTTTTTCTCTTGTACTTGTAAACGATTACCTTCTTACCTCTGCCTTCTTTAACAACAGAAGCCTCTACTGTTGCGCCCTTAACTGTAGGGTCACCAACCTTGAGATCCTTGTCGCTAACAGCAAGAACCTGATCAAAAGTAACCTTCTCACCAGCTTCAACGCCAAGCTTTTCAATGGTAATGATATCGCCTTCAGAAACTTTGTACTGCTTACCACCTGTTGCAATAATTGCGTACATGGTTGCTCCTCCTTTTTATCATTACTCGCCAGTTTCGGTGGTGCTTCGTTATGAAACACACTTCAAAAACCACACTGAGCGGCATACTCAAGTATAATAGCACAGCAATTGGCTATCGTCAATAATTTAATTAAAGATTACTCTACTGTATGTACATCTCCAAGATGTTTCTTAAGATATTGATCTAAAGATGAAAGATTATGGCCATTACTTTCTCTTATTTTTCTAGCTTCATCTTCGAGACAATGCCTACAAGCTCTGTGCAAATCATCTTGCTCCGTAGTTTCAAACCATTTATCGAATTGCTCTTCTAGGTCAGTGTCTGCTTTAAATCTAAACTTGCTCAATTGCAAAGTAAGCTGTGAAATTGCACGCTGTTTAACAGCATTTTTAGCATCGTCAGTTAAGTTTATCTCAGGAAAATCTTTGTTATATTTTACAATCTCCTGGTCTGCAATCTGTTCAGCCTTTTTCTCTACTACAGGAATTATTTCGTTTAGTTCCATAATAGATGCCTATCCTATGATAAGGATTATTCCTTTCTGAATCAATGTTTTGCACCAAATCATATGAATTATATCATCATATTATGTTTAATCTGTTATAGAACCAGATTTGTAATTATTCCTAATTTCAAAAGTAATTTATTGTTGAAAAAGCTGAGGCTAACGTTATTTACATTGTATGCAATTAAAATTATAATAAAATATGTAATTTATACAACAGTGGAGTATAAAAGATGCCTATTAAAAAGCTTAATGAATGGATAAAAAAAGCGCCAGCTCATAGTGAAGATTCGAGCAGTATGATATCTCTTGTTAGATATCTTCTTTTGGCGTGGATACCTTATAATTGTGCTATTCTGATTTATACCATTATAAGAGGCTACTTTTTATATTCAGCAGTTTTAGCGATAGCTGTTGTGATATATGCTATCGCATTAAATCTTTCCTATAAAATTAGAGTTCGCGCATGCGCTTTCATAGTTATTCTTACAACAATAGCATCTACTTATGTTCTTACATATGGATTTGGATGGCGATGTTCTTTTCAAAATATGATATATATTGCTTTCCTTGTTCTCTGGTATGATGCTATGAGTTCATTAAAAGTAAAAATAAGTCTGAGCTTGATAATAACAGCTATATTTCTTTCATTATCAACTTTAACTCCGTTTGGCGGAACAATCTTAAATCCTGAATCATTAGAATTTAAGATTTTAGTAGGCGCGAACATTATAGAATTTTCAATTTGCCTTTCATTGACAGCATACTTCTACTGCACCTTATATGTAGATGTTGAAAGAACGCTTCGTATTAATAATAAGCAGCTTAAGTTGATGTCTGAAACAGATACACTGACAGGTCTTATGAATCGACGGTTCGCACAGAATGAATTGAAAGATATTGAAAAAGCAAAAGACATTTCATTTATATCTATAGCTATTGGCGATATAGATTTCTTTAAAAACATTAATGATACCTATGGTCATGATTGCGGCGATTATGTTCTTTCGGAGCTGGCTGAGCTTTTCAAGTCTTCCATGACTCTTCCAAATTTTGTGGCACGTTGGGGCGGAGAAGAATTTTTATTTGTGTTTGTAAATAAAAATGGGGATGAAGCTCTCTTGCTATTGGAAGATTTAAGAAATAAGGTTAGAAATTTTGATTTTAAATATAAAGATAAAAGCTTTAATGTGACAATGACCTTTGGCTTGGAAGAATATTCAAGAACCATCGGAACGGTATCAACCATTGAAGCGGCTGATAAAAAATTATACTTCGGAAAACAAGCAGGAAGAAATAGAGTCGTTTTTTAGGCTCTATTTCTTTTTATATTGTAAAGGTTGAAAAGATTTTGCTACGGGTAATTTCAAGAAGACCAAGATTTGAAAAACCATGGATTGTAATCCGAGAAATATCGTCAGTGGTTAAACTATTGGCTACTTCAATCAATTTCTCCTCTTCTGCTTTTGATACTTTAAGTAAGTCTATTAGGATTATTCCTGATATAGAACGTAATCTGATTTCACTGAAAGCTGCTTCCAGTGCCTCTACATTAACCTCAAATGGTTTTTGTTTTCCGTAGTTTTTGCCGGAATTGACATCGATTACAGTCAAAGCTTCTGTTGGTTCAATTACGATGTTCCCACCAGATTTCAAATGACAGATTCTAGAACAAATATTATCTAATAGTTTAGTTAATCCATAGAGATTCCATAATGATAAGGAATCATCGATGTAATATCTAAATGATGGATTAGCTTCATGGATGTCCGGCATATCAGTGATAACTTCTGTATCAGAATCACAATAGTTACCTAAATAGTATTTTATGAATGTAGGATTCTCAGTATAGTCTTCCTGCTTTATGAAGTTACAAGAATATGGCTTAATTCCTTT
Source organism: Pseudobutyrivibrio sp. LB2011 (assembly GCF_000701765.1). Lineage (NCBI taxonomy): Bacteria > Bacillati > Bacillota > Clostridia > Lachnospirales > Lachnospiraceae > Pseudobutyrivibrio > Pseudobutyrivibrio sp. LB2011. Next base: position 562,532 of record NZ_JNJS01000001.1, read on the forward strand.
TCTATCCTGATAAATTTGAACGTAGAATTGATCTTCCTGGCAAACTTTTTTCTTGTCGGAATGCCTTGTGACATAAGAATCTGGAATAAGCTTTTTATTCTCGATATATCCTTTTGTGTTTGAATCAAGCTTTAGGATACAACCGTCTACATCGTTAAGCACTTTTTCTACTGTAGCAAGGTATACCTCGCCGATTTTGGTGACATCCAGATTGATTAAATCTACTGGCTTATCATTTTCATCAAAAGAAACAAGGAGCCGAAGCTCCTTATCTAAATATATTCCTGTTGTAATTACAACTTTTTTAATGTTCATCTCCTATTTCTCCTAGAGAAACAAAGCTGTCTGGTTCTCCTGTGTACATATCTACACGCTGAATATCTAAGGAAAGCTCATCAAATTCAGGCAAACCTAAATACTCGTGAAATGCTTTAACGACAAGCTCAGGCTTGATATTATCTGTACTACCACTTGAAAGAAGCAAGTCGTATACAGGAACGTTATTCTTTACTTCAAGGTTGAAGCGATAAATTAATGGCTTTAAATCAAGCTCTCGTTCACCTTTTTTTGTTTTCTTTACAATGTTTATAGAAGCAGCTTCATCAAAAAACTTTTCTTTTAAATCGATGATGTTATCAATATAGCAAGCATCATCCTTAGGATTTTTATAGGTAACAATATAGCTTGCTGCAGTCACAGCACTCATGCATTTTTCAGCATTATCTGGAAGATATTTAAAGCCTGTAATTGCCAAGCCTTCTACCATATTTTGATTAAGGCTTTCAAGGCCTTCTTTGGAAGATACTTCTTGTTTTAAATCGATATCCATATATTCGCCTGTAGATGTAAGTCCTACACCAAGAGGTGCTGCAAAGGACATTATCTGATGAGGATTGAAACCTTCTGAATATCTTATTGGGAGATTTGCTCTTTTTACAGCCTTCTGGAAAAATCTCATTAAATCCAAATGGCCAACATATCTCATTATTCCTGTTTTTTCAAATTTAACTCTAACGCGCATTGTGACATACCCCCGAACCTATAGATTTTGCGCCACATCCACTGCAGCCCATCTTACAATTTGGAGTAACCTTGCCAGCCATGGCGTTATTCCACTCTCTTTTTAAGAATTCTTTTGTTACATGGCAATCGATGAAATCCCATGGGAAGATTTCGTCTAAATCACGCTGTCTGTATGCATAAAAATCAATTGAAATATTGTTTTTCACAAATGCAGCAAGCCACTTATCAAAATCGAAGTACTCGCCCCACGCATCAAAGAAACAGCCGCTATTGTATGCATCTAATATTGCTGGGCAAAGACGTCTATCACCACGGGCAAATACACCCTCAAGTACAGTAACATCAGAATGATGCCAATTGTATTTAAGTGACTTTTGATTAAGCTGTGCCTTCATCTCGTCATTTACAACCTTTGCGCGACGGAGATATTCTCCTGCTTCATACATTGGAGCCCACTGGAATGGTGTAAATGGCTTTGGAACAAAGAAAGATGTAGATATAGTAATCTGGCATCTGCCCTGACGCTGTTCCTTTGGAACTGTATCATAGTATGCAGCAGCAACTTCATTTGCAAGCTGAGGAATGGCTTTCATGTCCTCGTCTGTTTCACCAGGCAAACCAAGCATGAAGTAGAATTTGACCTTGTTCCATCCGCCCTTAAATGCAAGTGTAGCACCGCCGATAATGTCTTCTACTGTAAGTCCCTTATTAATGACATTACGCATTCTTTGAGAGCCTGCCTCTGGAGCAAATGTGATGCTTGATTTACGAACATCCTGAACCTTGCTCATTACATCCAAAGAAAATGCATCAATACGCAAGGATGGTAATGATACATTTACACCCTCTGACAAGCAATCATCAATAAGGAAATCCATTAACTCACCAAGTGCATGGTAATCACTAGATGAAAGGGAGCTAAGGCTGATTTCTTCGTGTCCAGTAGATGCTAATAATTCTTTGGCCTGTGCCTTCAAAACATCAACTGATTTTTCACGATTTGGACGATAAATCATTCCTGCCTGACAGAAACGACATCCACGAATACATCCGCGCTGAATCTCAAGAACTACTCTATCCTGAATTGCACGTACAAATGGAATAAGCATCTTTGTAGGATAGCTAGATGAATCCATATCTTTAACAACCTGTCTTTCGACAGTTGCAGGAACATCTTCATAGATAGGCTTGAAATCTGCTATTGTTCCATCTTCCTTGTATGATACTTCATAAAGTGATGGTACATAGATGCCTGGAATATGACTGGCTTCTCTGAGGAAAGACTTTCTATCAAAGCCCTTTTTCTTGTGTTCTTTGTATAGTTCGAGAAGTGTTGGATAGCTAGTTTCGCCTTCGCCAACGTATACCAAATCAACAAAATCAGCGATTGGCTCTGGGTTTGTGGCACAAGGACCACCAACAATAACGATAGGATCGTCATTTTCTCTTTCACTGTTAAGTAATGCAACTCCGGCTAAATCAAGAATCTGCAAAATGTTTGTATAACACATTTCGTACTGAAGTGTCATACCGATAAAATCGAAGCCCTTGATAGGGTCCTGAGATTCTAACGCAAAAAGAGGTATATTACGCTCCTTCATCAGATTATGCAAATCTGGCCATGGCGAATATACCCTTTCACAATATGTATCCTGACGCTTGTTGAGCATATCGTAAAGGATGGCAATTCCTAAATGAGACATGCCAACTTCATAGACATCAGGAAAGCACATGGCAAATCTGATGTCTACGTCAGCAGGATTTTTGATTACGCTATTAAATTCATTGCCGATATAACGTGCAGGCTTATCAATCTGCATCAGAATATCGTCTGGTAATGCTAATTTCTTCATAAATAAATTATCTTTGAGCTAACTCCGATGTGATGTCTTCCCATGTTACACCTTTTTCAGCCATGAGAACCATCATATGATAAAGGAAATCAGATATTTCGTATTTAGTCTCCTCAGGGTCAGGATTCTTAGCTGCAATAACGATTTCTGTAGCTTCCTCTCCCACCTTTTTAAGGATTTTATCAAGTCCCTTATCGAATAAATAATTTGTGTATGAGCCTTCCTTTGGATTCTTTTTTCTATCCATAATGACGGCATAAACATCTTCGAAAACCTTAAGTGGATTTCGCTCAACATACTCCTTTTTAACTATTTCGTTGAAGAAGCAGCTTGGTGCGCCAGTATGACATGCTACTCCAACTTGAGAAACTTTCGCCAAAATAGTATCAAAATCACAATCAGCAGTCAATGACTTGACGTACTGTGTATGGCCACTTGTTTCTCCTTTAACCCAAAGAGCTTTTCTTGAACGAGAATAATATGTCATCTTGCCAGTACGTATAGTAGAGTTCAATGATTCTTCGTTCATGTAGGCAAGCATGAGAACTTCGCCTGTCTGAAAATCCTGAACTACAACTGGTACAAGGCCATCTGAGTTTGGCTTTAAATCTGACCAGCTAAGCTTTGGCTCAAAGTTGTCCATTTTAATGCCAGAATCTGAAAGTTCACTCTTTAACTGCATGATATCTGTATCGGTATCATTTATAAATGCACCAGAGATGCCTCTGATTTGATCTGATTTAAGTAATTTCTCAACATATGCAAAATCATTGTTATCAACCTGAACAATGTATGGAATGCTTGTGATATTTTCAAGGCCCTCCAAAAGAGTGGTGTTCATGATTAAAAGCTCGTGAACATTATCCTGAAGGAAATCCTTTGTTTTGAAAAGGAAATCTACAGTTGAAAGTGAAACAAGCATTTTGTTAGCACCAAATCTTGCGGATGCTTCTTTTATTAAGTCGATTGTCTCAGGCTTTGAACCATTTAAAATGACTTCGATACAGCCAGCATACAAAAGCTTTTTAACGTCCTCAAGACGCTTAATATTTCCACCGCCTGCTGTCTTAACCTGAACGTTTCGATTGATCTCTCTGATTGCTAAAATGTTTTTCTCGTGCTCTTCATCTGTAGATGATAAATCGTAGCAAATGATTTTATCGATTCCGCTATCATCATAAACAGATGCAAGCTCTAATACGTCCTTTTTATTTTCAAGCTCTGTTGGACTTTTAACTGCCATTCCATCTTTGATGTAGATGGTGGCAACTATATTTTTGTGCTCCATTGTAAATACCGCTCCTTTAATACTAGATTGAACCCTTTGTTGTCATCGTATCTGCAATTCTAGGATCAATAGTGGTTGCCTGGTCTAAGGCTTTTGCAAAAGCTTTAAAAATCGCTTCACACATATGATGAGAATTGCCTGGTGTTAAAACTTTGATGTGAAGGTTCATAGCTGCAGAATATGAAATCGCATAGAAAAATTCTTTTACCATTTCTGTGTCCATATATCCTATTTTTTCTGTAGGAAAATCTGCTTCAAAGGATAAATATGGGCGATTGCATAAATCTACTGCAACAAGAACTAAAGTCTCATCCATAGGAAGAATGCAACTACCGTATCGCTTCATGCTCTTTTTGCTGCCGCATGCTTTTTTGATAGCATTGCCTAAAACTATACCTGTATCTTCGATGGTATGATGGCAATCTACCTGCAAATCCCCTCTGATTTCTGCAGTCATATCAAATAAGCCATGTCTTGTAAATGCATCAAGCATATGATCAAAAAATCCAATGCCTGAATTTACCTGACAGTTACCTGAACCATCTATTTTAAAATCGATGGTAATGTCTGTTTCTTTTGTTTTTCTAGCAACACGTGCTCTACGTTCTTCCGACATAACACCGCCCCAAATAATTATTTTTACAACCTTTTTTATTATACCTAAATATTACAAAATATTAAAGTAACTATATTACTCAAAACGCACTTTAATTGAGTTGGCATGAGCTGTGAGTTGCTCGTTGTTTGCAAACTTAACAATGTCAGGATAAACCTTTTCTAATGCTTCCTTTGAGTATGAAATAATGCTTGATTTCTTGATGAAATCGTCTACTGATAGAGGTGAGAAAAATCTCGCTGTACCATTTGTTGGAAGCACATGATTAGGTCCTGCAAAGTAATCACCTAATGGCTCAGATGAATACTGACCAAGGAAAATTGCTCCCGCATTTTTTATATAAGTCATATCTTCAAATGGATTTGCGGTTACGATTTCTAAGTGCTCTGATGCAATAGCATTTACGCATTCTATGGCGTCTTTTTTGTTCTCTGCAATCAATAGAAATCCGAAGTTATCCAAAGACTTTTGAATGATATCTTTTCTAGATAGTATTTTTACAAAACGCTCTATCTCGCTCTCAACCTTATCTGCTAGTTCGGCTGATGTAGTTACTAAAATTGCAGATGCCAATTCATCATGCTCAGCCTGTGAAAGAAGGTCTGCAGCTACATAGGTTGGATTAGCTGTTTCATCTGCAAGTACCAATATCTCAGAAGGACCAGCAATAGAATCGATTGAAACATATCCAAATACAGCCTTCTTAGCAAGAGCCACAAATATATTGCCAGGGCCAACAATCTTATCTACTTTTGCAATAGATTCAGTTCCGAAAGCAAGAGCTGCTATAGCCTGTGCACCACCACACTTGTAAATTACATCAACTCCGGCTTCATTAGCGGCTACTAGTGTACTTGGGTTGACTTTTCCTTCTTTGTTACAAGGTGTTGTCATGTAGATTTCAGGTACTCCAGCAACCTTTGCTGGCATAACATTCATTAGAACCGATGATGGATATACAGCCTTTCCTCCAGGTACGTAAACTCCAACTCTTGCAAGAGGAGATACTTTCTGGCCAAGGATAATTCCTTCCTCAGATGTAAACCAGCTGTTCTGCTTTTGTTTTGCGTGATAGCTTTCGATGTTTACAAGGGCTTTTCTTATTACCTCAACAAGCTCTTCTGGAACAAGACTGTAAGCCTCTTCAATTTCTTCTTTTGTAACAACAATATTAGTAGCGTTAATATCTGCTCCGTCGAACTGCTTCGTATATGCGAATACCGCTTCGTCTCCCTTTTCACGAACCGTATTTACGATATCATTAACAGTGCTTTCATACTCAGTGTATTGACTAGGACTACGCTTAAGTAGTGATTCTAGTATGTTGTTAATTGTGTCTTTAGTGAGCTTAAGCTTTCTCATTTTCTAATGCTCCCTTCAGCTTTTCAATAAGGTCAGTAATTCTTTCGTTTTCCATTTTCATCGATACCTGGTTTACTACCATTCTGGCTGATAATGGACAAACCTCTTCCAGAACCACAAGACCATTTTCCCTAAGTGTTGATCCAGTTTCTACAATATCTACAATCACCTCAGATAGACCAACAATAGGTGCTAGTTCGATAGAACCGTTTAGCTTTATTATTTCTACTGTCTGATTTTTGATATTATAAAAATAGTCTTTTGCGATTCTAGGATATTTACTTGCTACACGAATAAGCTCATGATGCTTTAACAGCTCTGCTGCTTCTGCTGGTCCACAGACGCACATGCGACATTTTCCAAAGCCAAGATCCAATACCTCGTAAATATTTCTATTTTCCTCCAGAATTGTATCTTCTCCAACAACGCCAATATCTGCAGCACCATACTCTACATATGTAGGCACATCAGGGCCTTTGGCTAGGAAAAATTTAAGCTTTAAGTCTTCATTAACAAAGATAAGCTTCCTTGTATCAGGATCTTTCATTTCTTCACAAGTAATACCAATAGTTTCAAAGAGCTCTAAGGTCTTTTTTGCTAAACGTCCTTTTCCAAGGGCAAATGTTAAATATCTATCTTCACTCATGACTGTCTCCTAAGTGCTAACATTAATTGATCAACTGTAATTGCAAAACCAATGGCTGGAGCTTCCTTTCCAAAGTGGCTTAGGAGGGAATCATATCTACCTCCTTTTACCAAAGGCTCTCCAACGCCATAGGAATATCCTGTAAATATGATGCCTGTATAGTATTTGTATTCAGAAATCATTCCAAGCTCAAATGAGATGTAATCCATCACCTTATTTTTGTTTAAAAGCTCGTAAAGCTTTGTAAGGTATTCCAAGGCATCATATACTTTTTTATATTTCTTTGCCTTCTCCAAATAAGGAGCCCATTCTTTAGGTGAATTCATGATTTTGCCTGTAATATCAAACAAATCTATTAAACCCTTGCTTACTTCTGCTTGCTGCAATAGCTCCTTTGCTCCAAAGAAATTCTTGTTTGAGATAAGATTGATAAGCTTTTCTTCCTGGTCGTCAGAAAGGTTTGCTGCTTCAATTAATCCTCTAACAACATCGATATGGCCCACACCAATTTCGAATTCTTTTAAGCCTAGCTTCTTTAACGCATTTACGGTAATTGTAAGAATCTCTGCATCAGCATCTACAGAGCTATCTCCGATAAATTCGCAACCAGCTTGAGTGCTTTCTTTCAATCGACCCTGCAGACTATGATAATTAATAAAAACATTTCCTTCATAGGAAAGCTTCACTGCCTCATCTGTATCCGAAAAATACATTGCAGCAGCTCTAGCTACTGAAGGTGTAATGTCAGGTCTGAGAACAAGTGTATTGCCGTCTCTGTCAAAGAATTTGAACATCTCGTTAGATTTGCAGCTTCCTACTTCTTTTGAAAAAGTGTCAAAATATTCAAATGTAGGTGTAGATATTGGAGAATATCCAGCCTCCTTAAAACACTTTCTAAGATTATAAAGTGCATCCAATCGCTGCTCATATTCACTGTTATAAATGTCTCGAACTCCTTCTGGAGTGTGTAATGTAAGATTTTTCATTTCGCACCTCTTGTACAAAATTATACTTTAGTCTGCTAATGTAATAAAGTGATTATACAATATAATTGCCCCATAGTCAAATAGACCATGAGGCAACGTTTTTTACTATACTAGCTATTTAACAAACGGCTTATTTCATCTACCATTTCATTGATAGTCTTAGCTTGAGCTGCGACTTCTTCAGTATTTTTGGCATTGCTTTCTGCCATAGATCTGATAGCAACAAATTGCTCATTTTCATCTCTGATGCTTTCTGCAATATTCTGGTTAATGTCAACGGTTTGCCTTATAATATCTGCCTGTCTTTGAATAGCGGTATTCATTTCATTGACTGCATCTACAGATTCACGAAGCATGACGCTCATATCTCTAATATCGCCAAATACTTTCTTGAACTGTTCATTCTGTTCGTTTAGCTTAGTTGCATTGTTTTCTACTTGAGTTGTAATTTCTTTAACATTCATTTGAACTCTATCAATTACAGCGCCTACATCGTTTAGTGAATTAGAGGTGCTTTCAGCAAGTTTACCAACTTCTGTTGCTACTACAGCAAATCCTTTGCCTGCTTCACCTGCTCTAGCTGCTTCAATTGATGCATTTAATGCAAGAAGGCTTATTGAAGATGAAATTCCTTGAATTAATTCTAAGGTAGTTCCTATTTCTTCCACTGCTTTTGATAATCTTTCCGCCACATCAGTTGTAGTAGCCATAGATTCAGAAACTTCGGTGTTAATTCCTTGCAAATCATTAAGAGATCTTTCGTTTTCATTAGATTTGATAAGGAGATTATCTGAAGTTGTTTCTACCTTTCCTACATTTTCTTCCACGATGTTCTCACAATCGCTAAGCTCTGAAAGGTTATTCATGCTTTCATCTGCTTTAACACTCAGCTGATTACTACTTTCAACAAGATCATCACTAGTAGCTGATAATTCTTCTGCTGAAGCGCTTTCATCGGATGCAATATCAAGTAGCGCCGACCCTGCAGTAACCATTTTTTCAGAAATGCTTTTTACTGCATCCATTACGCCTACAACTCTTCTATTATTTTCTTCTAATTCGTCTTTTTTTGCAGTTACAAGGAAGTGAGAAACAAAGAATATGAACAGTGTAATACCTGCCAATGAAATGGTTAATCCTACAATACACATTATAATATCAGTTACAAAAAGTTCGTCCTTAGCAGGCAATAATGCGCTTCCTCTTACAATCCAACCGCTTATAAGAGAAACTATACAAATGACACCTGTTATTAGTAACTGTTTAATATCCAAGAAAAATCCTATGAGTGTTAAAAAGAAAGCTAAAAATCCCCAGAAATTACGGGTAGGACACATGTATACAATGTAAGTCCATTGAATGATTAGAACTACTGAGCAGAAAATCTTACCTAATTGTAATTTTCCATCAAGAAGATATCCTTCGTCATCAAAGGATGTTTTTAAAATAAACATTCCAGCCAAAAGGAAGCCTACATCCATTAAAGCAAAGCAGATCACGGCGAGCCATGGCATTGTCTGGTAGAAACCTAAAAGTTTTTCTACTATGAACATACAAGTAGCAAACATACATGCACCTGTTAAAGCTATAATACCCCACTTAAATACAGTTGACAGGTATACTTCAAAAGCAGTTTTTTTCGCACCCATTGAATATAACCTCCTCAATATATTTATCAAGAAAGATTATATCAATGGATTATGACGAAGTTGTTAACAATAATCACCATATTTTGTAAATTGAAGATTTTATAAAAAGAAAAAAGAGTTGCAATCAGGCAACTCTTTTTTATGTTCATTTATAATGCTTTATGTTCTTGAAGACAAATCAATATTTATCATATCAAGATAAGGTACTAGCAGATTAGGCTTTGTAGTAAAGAAATATTTTTCATCAAGCTCTTCTATTCTAAAGCTTTTTCTGCCGCCTTCTTGCATTCTATCCCAGAATTCCTTTAGCTTTTCAAAGGTCAGGTAATAATATACATCTCTCTCGCTAAAGAAAATCAGAATAAATGCCAGGCCATCTTGTGCCTCCCAATTTCCCATGAAATTTACCTGGTGCTCATGTATGTTTTGGAGAGGGAATGTGTCTTTATTGCACTCTTTTGCATCAAAACACACAGGAATACCTTGGATGGCACCTACATAATCGACAGTGGATTTTTGATCAAAGTAAGCAAGTGTTATATGACCCTTATTATCCATATCAATAGGTGTGATTGGTGTTGGAATCTTTTGAATGAGGGCCAAACCGTTTTCGGCGTACACCTCATTTGTTTTATTAATAAATTCTTCGAATGTGGAACCACGAAGTCCACGTGATTTATATGTAGCCATTAAACTCCCTTGGTAAATCACAGACAAACTTTCTACCATCTTCAAACTCTATTGAGTACGCATGTAAAAGCTGTCCTCTAACATTTTCTTTTTTATTAATTGATGTGTTTCCGTATTTGTTATCACCTAATATAGGATGACCAATTGAAGCAAGGTGTGCTCTTATCTGATGGGTTCTACCTGTGATTAAGTGAATCTCCAGTAAGGTAAATTTATCAACCACATGGGATATAGGCCTATAAGCTGTTTTAATAGGCTTAGAATCCTTTGTTTCGGTATGTGTTATAGAAACCTTATTAGTTGCTTCATCCTTTGATAAAAAGCCTTCTATCTGCTGATTTTGCTCGATATTACCAAGCACAACTGCACGATACAATTTCTTACAGCTACGCTCCTTCAAAGCTTCCCCAAGTTCCTGTGCGGCCTTTAATGTCTTAGCAAATAAAACTATGCCTGAAGTATTTCTATCCAGTCTGTTGCATATGCTAGGGTGAAAGTGCTTGAAGCTTTCTTCTGTAAGGCCTTTTTCGTTTATCAAATAAGATATAGCCATCTCATTAATCGAGATATCTGATGGTGTATCTTTTTGAGACTTAATACCAGCAGGCTTGTTGATGATAATCATTTCATCATCTTCGTAAATCACATTGATATTATGGTCTACTTCTTTAAGAGAATAATACAATTCATCTCTTTCTCCAGCTCCAGTCATTTTTGCATATGTTTCATCCGAAAACCAAATCTTTACAATATCGCCAGTATTTAGTTTTTCTGTGCCATCAGCTTTTTTATCGTTAAGTGTGATGTTCTTTTTACGAAGCATTTTGTATATAAAGCTGGAGCTTGCTTCGCTAAGAACACGTTTCAGATATTTGTCAAAACGCTGATTACTATCGTTTACGTCTATTTTTAGTTCTTTCATTTGTCTTACTTTGTTTTCCAGAAGTCTGTTTTCTAGTATTTTTATTATTCTTTTTGAATTCCTTGCCTTTAATCTTTCTAGGTGGAATCAAGCATTCTTCTCCAAATCCAATCAAATCCTCTCTTCCAGCTTTGATAAGAGCTTCTTTTACGAGATCATAGTTTTCAGGTCTCTTGTACTGTATAAGAGCTCTTTGCATTGCTTTTTCATGAGGATTCTTGCATATATAAACGGGCTTCATATCCCTTGGGTCAATCTCTGTATAGTACATTGTTGTAGAGATTGTGCTAGGTGTTGGATAGAAATCCTGCACCTGCTCTGGCGATAAATGATGGTCGCGAAGATACTCTGCCAAGGCGATTGCATCATCTAATGTGCTTCCCGGATGAGAACTCATCAAATATGGCACCAAATACTGCTTTAAACCAAGCTCTTTATTAATCTTGGCATATTTATCGCAGAAACTGTTGTAAACGGAAATATCAGGCTTTCCTAAGTAGCTGAGTACATTGTTTGAAATATGTTCTGGAGCCACCTTCAGCTGGCCACTAACATGATACTTACAGAGGTCACGGAGGAAGGTGTCGTCTTTGTCATACATTACATAATCGAATCTGACGCCGGAACGTACAAATACTTTTTTTACCTTTGGAAGCTTGCGTAGCTTTGTGAGAAGGCTTACATAATCCTTGTGATCTACTTCTAGATTAGGACACTTAGTAGGGAATAGACACTGCCTATGCATACATACGCCCTTTTCCATCTGCTTTTTACAAGAAGGATTCCTGAAGTTGGCTGTTGGTCCACCAACATCATGGATATAACCCTTAAATTCTGGATCCTGAGTTATAAGCTTTGCTTCATTTATAATAGATTCATGGCTGCGTGATTGAATAATTCTACCCTGATGGAATGTTAAGGCACAGAAATTACATCCTCCAAAGCAGCCGCGGTTACTAATCAATGAAAACTTAACTTCTTTGATAGCTGGGATACCACCATCTTTTTCATAGATAGGATGATATGTGCGCATATATTCTATAGCATATACATCATCCATTTCCTGTCTCGATAAAGGCTTTTGAGGTGGATTTTGAATTACATACATTGCACCATCGTATGTTTCAACAAGCTTTTTTGCTGTGAATGCATCCGTATTTACGTACTGAGTATAGAAGCTTTTTGCGTATGTAGCTTTATCTGCTTTTATATCTTCATAAGAAGGTAACATGATTGCATCTTCAGTGAAGGATTTATCTCTAGTTTTGAATACAGTGCCATCGATATATGTGATATCCTTAACATCCATTCCAGATGCAAGACAATCAGCTATTTCTACTACAGAACGCTCTCCCATTCCATAAGAAATCAAGTCCGCACCAGAATCTAAAAGTATAGAACGACGAACCTTATTTGACCAATAGTCGTAATGCGCAAGTCTTCTAAGTGATGCTTCTATTCCACCTATAATAATCGGTTTCTTTTTGTATGTGTGTCTAATTAAATTACAGTAAACTACTGTTGCATAATCTGGTCTAAGACCAATTTTGCCACCTGGAGAATAGTTGTCGTAATCTCTACGGTGCTTTGAAACACTATAATGATTTACCATTGAATCCATGTTTCCTGCACTTACAAAAAATCCCAGTCTTGGCTCACCAAGAATATTGATAGAATTATCATCCTTCCAATCTGGTTGAGCTATAATACCCACTGTATATCCATGTAATTCAAGTATACGGCAGATTATTGCAGCACCAAAGGATGGGTGGTCTACATAAGCATCTCCACAGACGTAGACGAAGTCTAGCTGTTCGATACCTCTATCTTTCATATCTTGCTTACTAATTGGTAAAAATTGTGCCATATAAACCTCTTAAATAAAATAAGCCAACTGTATGTAATACAAGTTGGCTGTAAAATCTAAACTTATGATTATTCCTTGTTAAAGAACTGCTCAGGAATATCAAGTGCTGGTAAATCCTCATCAGCATCATTACCGTTTGAAGTGACATCTGCCTGCTGTTGTGGAGCTGGCTCATTCACAGCTGCATCACCTGTAGAATCTAAACTCTGAGCTGGATCAGAATCGCCGTCATTTAATGAATCAGGAACAAGCGCTGCTCTGTTTCCATTAACTGTATCTAAGTAAACTTGCATTGTGCCAAGGAATGCCTCGTCACGTGCTCTGGTTGTGTCAATTGCATTTGCAAGTATAGTTTGGATATTTGCTAATAGCTCATCTGTATAAGCGATAGCACCCATTCTGATGTTGTTAGCATCTTCTGTAGCTCTATCGATTTTCTCTTGAGCGTTTTTCTGCGCAATAAGAATAACTTCATTTGCCTGAGCATATGCTTGCTGCATAATTTGATGTTCAGAAACAAGTTCGTTTGTCTGAATCTGTGCCTGACTAATTATTTCATCAGCCTTTGCCTTTGCATCTGCGAGAATCTGCTCTCTGTTTGCAATCATTCGCTGATATTTTCTGATTTCATCAGGAGTCTTTGTTCTAAGTTCCTGTAAAAGTGATTCAAGCTCGTCCTTGTTAACTACGATTTTGTTTGTAGAAAAAGCAGATGGCTTACAATCATCAATATAAGCTTCGATTTCGTCAATGATATCTTCAATTTTGCTTGTACTTGCCATGGTAATTACTTCTCCTTGTCTTTAATTTTGGCTTCTATGAGAGGTATAACCTGAGGTGGAACAAATAGGCTGATATCTCCTCCATAAGACGCAAATTCCTTTGCGACTGTAGAACTCAAATAAGAATATTTTAAAGATGTAGGCATAAATAAAGTCTCTAAATCTGGATATTGAACTTTATTAGATTGAGCTATTTGAATTTCGATTTCAAAATCAGTAACAGCTCTAAGCCCTCTAATTATTACCTGTGCATCCTTTGCCTTTGCAAAGTCTACTGTAAGTCCCTCAAAAGAATCGACCTTAACATTGTCTAAATTTTCAGTCAATTCTCTTATCATGTTAACACGTTCATCAATGGAAAACAACGGATTTTTTTGCTTGTTATTTAAAACGCCAACAACAAGTTCATCACAAAGCTTGCTAGCCCTTTTAATAATGTCAAGATGCCCATAAGTGATTGGGTCAAAGCTTCCTGGATAAATTGCTCGTCTCATTTTACGCCTTCTTTAAAAATATATGCTTATTAGTCTTGTATAGTTTTTCTTTGGTAATTGTATAGCCTAATTCTGAAACATAGTCTATATCTGTATCAAGACTGGCTTCTACTATAATGGTGGTTTCGTTAGAAATATAGCTTTTGTTTGCTAGTGATTCTAAAACCTGTTTTTCTATAAGTTTGTTATATGGAGGATCCATAAAAACAAAATCAAATTCTTCATTTCCATTTAGCTTATTCAAAGCTGAAAATACGTCCTCTTTGTAAAGTGTAGCTTCATCTGTGAACTTTGCTTTGGATAAATTATTTTCGATGCATGAGATGGCTGTTTTATCTTTTTCTACAAAAACAGCTTCACTTGCTCCTCTACTAAGAGCTTCGATACCCATTTGACCGCTACCTGAAAACAAATCTAAGAATCTGCAACCAGGTATATCAAAAGAAATCATATTAAATAATGTTTCTTTGATTCTATCAGAAGTAGGTCTGGTGCCGAGGCCTTCGGGAGTCTGTAAATTCATCCCACGTTTACTTCCGGAAATTATTCTCAAAATTATTACCTCATTATATGTTAAGTTCTCTCATGCATTCATCTAGAAGCTGGAATGCGAGATTTGTAGCCTGCGCTCTAACCTCTGTTCTGCTTCCAGTCAAATGCAATTCTTTAACCTTTACGTTGGACTCACCATATGAACATCCAATATAAACTAGGCCTACTGGCTTAGTTGGAGAACCGCCTCCTGGACCAGCTATACCGGTTGAGGATAAACCGAAATCAGCCTTTGCCTTTTTCTTGACTCCGATAGCCATTTCTTTTGCAGTCTGTTCACTAACAGCACCGTAAGCCATAAGTGTTTCATCTTTTACGCCTAAATTCTTGATTTTGGCCTCGTTGGAATATGTAACATATCCTTCATTGAAACAATTTGAAGCTCCTGGAAAATCTACAATAGAGCTTGCAATCATACCACCTGTACAAGATTCAGAAGTTGAAACTGTAAGCTTGTTAGCTATCAATCTTTCAAGAATATTGGAAATTTCCATAATTAGTTCTGCTCCTTGAGAACTTCACTATTCTGGTAAATGTATATTACAAGTGAAAGAACTGTAAGTACAAGTGATACCCAAATGAACACCTGTCCTAATACCTGCAACCAACCGAATGGAAGGTTTGCAACAAGGATGATAATCATAATCATCTGTGAAACAGTCTTAAGCTTTCCAAAAATATTTGCAGCTATAACAACACCATTCTCAGCAGCTATAAGTCTAAAGCCGGAAATAATAAACTCTCTTGCTACGATAATAATAACAATCCAAGCATATAACTGGCCTGTAGAAATAAGACAAATCATTGCTGAGCAAACTAAAAGCTTATCTGCCAATGGGTCCATAAACTTTCCAAAATTAGTAACAAGATTGTATTTACGTGCAATCTTTCCATCTAACATATCTGTTAGAGACGCTACAATAAAGATTAAATCAGCAATAATACGAAGTGCTTGATTTTCAGGGTTGATAAGTAAAAATAAAACAAAAAAAGGAATAAGTACAACTCTGAATAATGTAAGTTTGTTAGGTAAATTCATTTCCTTTAAATTCATAACTTTACATCTCCTATTAAATCATATTCGTCAAAACCTGTAACTTCAACATCTACGAACTGTCCGCTGGTAAGTTCAGTATCGCTATTTACAAAAATAAAACCATCCACTGAAGGTGTGTCGCGATATGTTCTACCTATAAAGACTCCATCTTCTGGAAGCTTTCCTTCGATGAAAACTCTCAGTGTTCTTCCGATGTATTTTTTATTGTTAGATAAAGATATATCTTTTTGGCAAAGCATAACCTCATCTAACCATTTTTTCTTTAAATCTTCATCTACTTGATTGTCCCAAGTAGCAGCTACAGTACCTTCTTCTTTTGAGTAAGCAAATGCGCCAAGTCTATCAAAAGACATATCCTTGATAAACTGTAAAAGCTCTTCATGCATCTCTTCTGTTTCACCTGGGAAGCCACAAATCAAAGTGGTTCTAAGGGAAATATCTGGCATAGCCTTGCGCAATCTGTCTGCTATATTCATAATGTCAGCTTTATTTGTTTTTCTAGCCATATTATGGAGAAGCTGATCATTACAATGCTGTATAGGCATATCGATATAGTGGCAAATCTTTGGCTCAGATGCCATGCATTCTATAAGCTCATCAGTGATTTCCTCAGGGTAAGCATAAAGAATACGAATCCATTCAATTCCATCGATTTCACAAAGCTTGTGAAGAAGATCTGTGAGTGATTTCTTGCCATAAATATCCATACCGTAGACGGTTGTTTCCTGGGCAACAAGAATGAGTTCCTTTACTCCATCTGCAGCCAGCTGTTTTGCTTCTGTCAAAAGCTTTTCCATAGGTACAGAGCGATAATCACCGCGTAAGAATGGAATTATACAGTAGGTGCAGCGTTTGTTGCAGCCTTCAGCAATCTTAAGGTACGCATAGTGACCACCTGTTGTAAGAACTCTTCGGCCATCCTTAGGAAGCCCTTTTAATTCTTTCTTGAAAACAGGCTTTTCACCGTTCTTTTCTAAGACTATATTGATTGCATTTATTAATTCATCATAGGAATTAGTTCCAATGATAGCGTCAACCTCAGGAAGTTCTTCGAGAATATCCTCAGTAAAACGCTGAGCCAGACACCCTGAAACAATAAGTCCCTTAAGCTTGCCTGACTCCTTATATGCTCCTAAATCGATGATAGTCTGGATACTTTCCTCCATTGCATCAGCGATAAAAGAACATGTATTAACAACAATGATATCTGCGTCTTCCTCGTTGTCACAAATTGTGAAATCGTGGTCAATAAGATCACCAAGCATGTGCTCTGAATCAACAAGGTTTTTATCGCAGCCTAATGAAACAAATAATACATTCATAGGTTAGTTGTTTGCATCCTCATTAATAATTTTGATAGCGCCTTCGTTAAGCTCATTAACAGCGATTGAAAGTGGCTTTTCACCCTTCTGGCAGTTGATGAGTGGCTCAGCTCCGTCGATAATCTGACGAGCACGCTTTGCTGTAGCAGCAACGATTGTGTAACGACTGTTTACAACTGGCTCCTCTCCAACCTCAACATTTTCATTTACCTTTTCCATAAGTTCAACATAAGATGGATGTATCATAATTAATTACTCCTTTCAAATATCTTTAATTCTTCTTGCATTTCTTTAATAGCTGAATGATTTCTTTCTACTCTATAATGTTCAGCCTGAATTATATTATGAACCTGATCTACAGCTTTTTCCAATGAATCGTTTACAATCAGGTAATCATACTTGTCCATGTTTTGAGATTCCTTGCATGAAATTGCTAGTCTCTCTTTGATTACTTCATCTGTTTCTGTGCCTCTGCCAACAAGTCTGTTTTCAAGCTCCTTGGCTGATGGTGGCATTGTGAAAAGTAAAAGTGCATCAGGGAACATTTTCTTAACCTGAAGTGCACCCTGGATTTCTATTTCAAGGATAACATCCTTTTTACGCTCGATTAACTGCTCAACGTAAGCACGAGGTGTTCCGTATGAGTTACCATTGAAAGTTGCATACTCAAGTAACTCGTCGTTTTCTATCATTTTGTCGAATTCTTCTCTTGTTTTAAAGAAGTATTCTCTTCCATCCTTCTCCCCTGCACGAATATCACGTGTTGTAGCGGAAATTGAAAGATTGTAATCATTAGGATGTGCCTCAAGCAAATGCTTCATGATTGTTCCTTTACCAGCTCCTGAAAAGCCTGAAAGAACAATTACAAGACCTTTATCACTAATCATTGTCTATCTCCTCCTTAAATGAATTATCGCTAATTCTATTTGCTATTGTATCTGGCATAAGTGCAGATAAAACCACATACTCATCGCATATTATCACACATCTAGTGCGACGCCCCTGTGTTGCGTCAATTATGTTGCCTTTTTCTTTTGCATTGGCAACTATACGCTTTGAAGGTGCCGAATCGGAGGTGATCATCGATACAATTTTATTGCTATTAATAATGTTTCCAAAACCTATATTTATAAAAGCCATATTATTCTATATTTTGGATTTGCTCCCTAACCTTTTCGATAAGTGTTTTAAGAGTGATGCCGATATCAGCAATTTCAACATCTGTTGATTTTGAAAGAATGGTATTTGCTTCACGATTAAGTTCCTGGGCAAGGAAATCAAGCTTTCTACCAACTTCCTTATCTAAATCAAATACAGATCTTGTTTCTGCTACATGACTCTTTAAACGAACCATTTCTTCATCGATACAAATCTTATCTGCGTACATAGTGACTTCCTGAGCGATACGTGCCTCGTCGATTTTAGTATCATCAAGAAGCTCTTGAATCTTTGAAGTAAGACGAGCTTTGTATTCTTCGATAATCTGTGGACTACGTTTTTCAAGCTTGTCAACGAGAACAAGCATGTCATCCATTTTAGAAACTAAATCAGATTCTAAACGCTGGCCCTCTGCTATTCTTGACTCTACGAATTGATCGATGCAATCTGAAAGAGCTGAAAGCACTAATTCCTTCAGGCTATCTTCATCAGCATCATTTTCTGTAAGCTCAATAACATCTGGAAGACGAACAATGCTGCTAGCCTTCATATCGTTGTCGACACCGAGCTTTTCAGCCATAGCAGAAATAGATTCATAGTATTTAGCTGCCATAGCATCGTTGATAGATACCTGATAGCAGGCATCAGAATGCTCGAGTAAAGTGATGTAAACATCTACCTTTCCTCTGAAAATACTTTCGCTAATTTTGTTGCGAACTACACTCTCTAAAAAATTAAGTTTCTTTGGGAGTTTGATATTTAAATCAAGATATCTGTGATTAACAGACTTCATTTCTATTGTGACACGGGCATCGGAATTTTCAGCAAAGCCCTTGCCGTATCCAGTCATACTACGAACCATGTGAAGATGTCTCTCCTTAGAATTTTATAATAAAAATTACATTACTCTGAAGTGTACACAGTTGTAATTAATTATAATTAAATGTATCATGATAGTCAACAATAAAGGATGAAGTACTAGTACTTTGAAAGGACAAGAAAATGGCATTAGATGGTATTTCTATTCATGCATTAGTACATGAATTTAACGAGACATTTTTGAATGGAAAAATCAATAAAATTTCTCAGCCTGAAAAAGAGGAATTATTGATTACTATAAATACTCAAAATGGAAACAAACGATTGTTAATATCAGCAAACGCTTCTCTTCCATTTATGTATATCACAGATGAAAATAAAACTGCACCAGCCCAAGCTCCAGGATTTTGTATGTTGCTTAGAAAGCATATAGGCGCAGGAAGAATTATTGAGATTTCTCAAATGGGAATGGAGCGCGCCGTTCGTTTTAAAATCCAGCATTTAAACGAAATGGGCGATATTACATACAAATATCTTTATATTGAGATTATGGGTAAACATTCTAACATAATCTTTTGTAACGAAGATAATATGATTTTGGATTCCATAAAGCATATTCCTTCTTCAGTTAGTTCTGTAAGAGAAGTTTTGCCTGGTAGAGACTACTTTATTCCAACTCAGGAAGGCAAAACAAATCCTTTGGAGTCATCAGAGGATTCCTTTAAGAATACAGTTCTTAAACGAAGTGAATCCGTGTTTAGAGCACTTATGTCATCATATATTGGTATAAGCCCTACAATTACCAACGAAATTTGTTTCAGAGCAGGAATAGATTCTGATGCAAGCTGCGCTTCTCTTTTTGACGAACACAAAGATAAGCTTTGGAATAACTTTACCGGCTTGATGGATGATATTCGAAATGATAACTACTCTTACAATATTATTGTAGATGGAGCAAATGGCAAGCCGATTGAATATGCGCCTGTTAACCTTACAATGTATCAGGATATGGAAGCAAAATCTTTCCAGACAATGTCTGAAGTATTAATTGAGTTTTATGCTAAGCGTAATCAATACACAAACATTCGTCAGAAATCCTCTGATTTACGTAAGATTATTACAAATCATATAGAGCGAGCTTCTAAGAAGCTTGATTTGCAATTAAAACAGCAAAAAGATACAGAGAAACGCGATAAATACAAGATTTACGGTGAAATGCTGCACACCTACGGCTACGAAGCAAAACCAAAGGATAAATCCATAACGGTTATTAATTACTATGACAACAAGGAATTAACAATACCTCTTGATCCTGATTTGTCTGCTACCGAAAATGCCAAGAAATATTTTGATAAATATGCAAAGTTAAAAAGAACAGCAGAAGCTCTCAATATTTATATTGAACAGTCAAAGCAGGAATTGGAATTACTACAATCTATCGAGGCTGCTTTGAATATCGCTGAAAATGAAAATGATTTAGCTGAAATTCGACGCGAATTATCTGATCACGGATTCATTAAGAAACATTCTGGTAATAAAAAAGAAAAAATCAAGAAAAGCAAACCATTACATTTTGTTGATGATAATGGATTCGATATTTATGTTGGTAAAAACAACTACCAGAACGATGAACTTACTTTTAAATTTGCTACAGGAAATGATTGGTGGTTCCATACAAAAAAGATACATGGCAGTCATGTAATTGTTAAAACAAATGGTAAGGAATTACCAGACAGTACATATGAATATGCTGCAGAGTTGGCCGCTTACTATTCTTCTGGTCGTGATTCTCAAAAAGTTGAGATTGATTACTTGCAAAAGAAGAACGTAAAAAAGCCCGCTAGCGCTGTAGCAGGCTTTGTAGTTTATTACACTAATTACTCTCTTATGGCTACTCCTACCTTAGAGCACGTAAAATTGATTAGCCAAGAATGAGTTTAATGTGGACCTTAGAGCTGGATGTTTTTCCAGTTCAGGGTCCTTTTTTAATATCTCATTTACATCAGATGAAGCCATCTCTAGCTCGTCAGCATCTTGATAAATATCTGCAACCTTAAAGCTGAATTCGCCACTTTGACGAACTCCAAACATATCGCCTGGACCACGTAATTTCAAATCTTCTTTAGCGATATAGAAACCATCGTTTGATTTAAGCATTATATTTAAACGTTCTGATTCGTGATTATCAGAGCTCGAATTCATCAAAATACAGTAGCTCTGAGCGTCGCCTCTACCAACTCGTCCTCGTAATTGATGAAGAGCTGCAAGACCAAATCTATTGGCGTTTTCAATCATCATGACTGTTGCGTTTGGAACATTTACACCTACTTCTACAACAGTTGTAGAAACTAATATATCAGTTTTATGATTAGCAAAATCATCCATTACCTGGTTTTTTTCTGCAGGCTTCATTTTTCCATGCAATACACCAATTTGATATTTATCTTTAAAGCGTTCTTTAAGTTTCTTGCTGTAATCCGTAACGTTTTGCGCTTCAGTTGTTTCTGATGCCTCAACAAGTGGGCAAATTATATATACCTGATGTCCTTTTGCAATTTCATCGGAAACAAATTTGTAAGCGGTTGCTCGCATACTTTCTTTGATTACACATGTTTTTATAGGTAATCGATTAGCTGGAAGCTCCTTGATTGCAGAAACATGCATATTTCCATAGAGTATCATAGCCAAGGTTCTAGGAATTGGGGTTGCTGACATGACAACAATATGAGGATGATTTCCCTTTGAGGAAAGCTTATCTCGTTGCTGTACGCCAAATCTATGCTGTTCATCGGTGATTACTAATGCCAATTCTCCAAAAGTTCGGCCTTCTGAAATCAATGCATGGGTGCCAATGATTAAGCATTGCTCATTTTCATCTACAAGCTTTTGCATAGCTTTCTTTTCAGAAACCTTCATAGAGCCTGTAAATAAAGCTACTGGAATATCTAATCCGGCATCATCAACCCATTTTTTGAAGCTTTCATAGTGCTGCTTTGCAAGCACTTCTGTAGGCGCCATGATTGCTGCCTGATATCCAGATAACGCAACATCCAACATGGCCAAAAAGGCAACGATGGTTTTACCACTTCCTACATCACCTTGAATTAATCTCTGAGTAATGTATTCTCCTGTCAAATCAGTAGAAATGTCATTAATAACCTTTAATTGATCATTAGTTAAAGCGAAAGGTAATGATTTTTTAAAATCGTCTGTTTCCTGATGATGTGTGATATTGAATGTATTCGGATATGAAACGCTCTTTTCTTCCTGTAAACGGGAATTAAGTATAAAGAAAAACATTTCTTCATAAGCAAGGCGACGGCGTGCTTTTACCAGCTCATCAAAATTCTTAGGAAAATGATAGGCGTAAATTGCATCCTTATATGACATAAAATCATTTTTGGATTCTATATCCTCAGGTAACCTGTTTTCTGGAATGTTACAGTGCTCAAATCCGCTTTTAACTGATTTTAATACAAGATTGTTGCTGAGGCCTTTAGTTAAATGATAAATAGGCTGTATTTGCTTGCGGATTTCCTCGTATTTATCTCTTTCAAATATTAAAGGCTGTGTAATCTTGTATCGACCCTTGTCAAATAATAGCCTTCCGTAGAAAACATATATTTTGCCTGGCTCCAAGCTGGATTTAATATAATTTGAATTAAACCAAGCTAAATCAACTGCCATATCATCCACATAGGCTGTTGTTGATAATACATCCAGTTTGTTTCTTGTTCTAAATATCTTTGGGCTTGTCTTGATGCGCCCGGCTATACTAACAAGTGAATTGACGTTATCTTTGTTTGGTATAGATACTTCAGGATAAATTAAATAGGTACGCGGAAAAAAAAGGAGTATATCCTCTATGGTATATACTCCTAACTTATTTAATAATTTAGTTGTCTTCTCTCCAACGCCCTTAATAGTGTCAATCGGTGATAACAACTCCATAATATTACTCCACTGAAACGATGTATGCGTATACAGCCTGTCCGCCTTCTGAAATTTCAACTTCAAGATCTGGATACTTCTCAAGGACCTTGTCTCCAAGTGCCTGAGCATCATCCTGATTTGAACCTTCACCCCAGTAGATAGAAACTACAGCGGAATCATCAGAAACCATCTCGTCGATCATCTCGAGGAATGCAGTTGAAATATCAGCATTTACAGAAAGGAGGCCTGAATCGCCCATACCCATCCAGTCGTCTTTTCTGATTTCTTTGTCATCAATAACTGTATCACGAACAGCGTATGTAACCTGACCAGTCTTAACATTAGAAATTTCTTCTGTCATTGCTGCCTGGTTATCTTCAACGCTAGCGTCTGCAGCGAATGAAATAAGAGCTGTAATTCCCTGAGGAATTGTCTTTGTAGGGATAACAATAATCTTTTTATCCTCACAAATAGCAGCTGCCTGATTTGCTGCAAGAATGATATTTTTATTGTTTGGTAAAACAAATACAGTCTTTGCATTAACCTTTTCTACAGCTGAAAGAATATCGTCTGTAGAAGGGTTCATTGTCTGACCACCTGGAATCATGTAGTCACAACCAAGCTCTGTAAAGATAGATGTAAGACCATCACCTGTAGCAATTGAAACGAATCCCATTTCCTTTGCAGGCTCTGTAAACTTTGGAGCTTCTTCTTTAACATCTTCTTTTTCGCTAGAGAATACTACTTCATCAGAATTTGTCTCTGTGATTGTAAGATCAGAAACCTTTCCAGATGCTAACTTCTCTAATTTTGCTCTTAATTCTTTGATCTGGTATGAAGCAAGTGGCTTCTCAGATTCGATAACGAATTCAACAGCATACTTAGAAATAGCTGGCTTAGCCTTTGGAGCCTCTACAGCTTCTGTTGTGTAATCAACTTCCTTACCAATAAGGGCATCGTAAGCTCCCTTAAGAACTTGAACAAGACCCTGTCCGCCTGAATCTACAACACCAGCCTGCTTCAAAACTGGAAGCATATCTGGAGTTCTTGCAAGTGTATCCTCTGCTTCTGCGATAACAGCTTCAGCAAATTCTACGATGTTGTCTGTCTTTGTAGCCATCTCTGCAGCCTTGTCAGCAGCAGCACGGGCAACTGTAAGAATTGTACCTTCCTTTGGTTGCATAACTGCCTTGTAAGCAGTCTGAACAGCCTTTTCAAAGGCCTCATTTAAAAGTGGAATATCAACTTCGTCGTGGCTTGAAATAACCTTTGTAAAACCACGGAAAAGCTGAGACAAAATAACACCTGAATTACCTCTAGCGCCTCTAAGTGAGCCAGATGAAATAGCCTTAGACAATGTCTTCATGTCTGGATCCTGAAGTTCCATTACAGCATTTGCTGCAGACATAATAGTCATAGTCATGTTTGTACCTGTATCACCATCAGGAACTGGAAAAACGTTTAATTCGTTAATCCATTCCTTTTTAGATTCAAGATTTTTTGCGCCCGAAAGGAACATCTTTGATAATAAAGACGCATCGATAGTTTGAATCTCCACGTATAAATCCTCCTTAGTCAATAACTCTTACGCCTTCAACGTAGATATTGATTGTATCAACAGTTAAACCAGTAAAAGACGAAACTTTATATTTTACTGTTTCGATGAGGTTTTCTGCTACTGCAGCAACGCTAACACCATATGAAACAATAACATGAAAATCTAACGAAATTGTGTTGTCCTCATTGATATTGACACTAATTCCGTGATTTAAATAATCTTTCTTGAGAAGCTTAACTAAGCCATCTTTCATATTGACAGCAGCCATGCCTACAATGCCGAAGCACTCTACTGCAACTGAACCGGCATAAGTAGCAATAACATCTGTGTCTATAACAATCTTACCAAGCTCTGTTTCCATTTGACCTTGCATAAAATTACCTCCAAATTCGCATATTTACTCATGATGAGAACATTATATACTATGTTTACTAAAAATGAAAGTAAGGATTAATGCCTAAAACAAAAAATAAAAGCCACCCTTCCGAGTGACTTTCAATATCGTGTGTAAGATTAAGCACGCTCAACCTTGCCAGAACGTAAACAAGAAGTACATACATATAACTTCTTAGGTGTTCCATTCACATTACACTTAACGGACTTCACATTAGACTTCCACATATGATTGGATCTTCTATGAGAATGGCTCACATTGTTACCGAAATGAGCGCCTTTTCCACAAACTGCACATTTTGCCATGATTGCACCTCCTTGTAATTTATTTCAAAAACAAATTGCATTGACTAAACGCAACAAACGAATTATAGCAAAGCAAATTGTAAATTGCAATGATTTTTTCACTATATCTTGATTTTATTTTTTAAATATAGTGTGTTACTGGAAATATGCATTAAAAACCTTTGCTGCCAATGGTGCTGCATGCTTACTTCCGTATCCTGCTCCTTCCATTATAACAGCAATAGCCAGTTCTTTTCCAGTATTATCTATCGCGTATCCAACAAACCAGGAATGGGTCATACTTTTATTTGTTGTATACTCTGCTGTTCCAGTTTTGCCATATACTTTTAAATTGCCAAAATCTACGCTATCAGCAGTTCCATCCATTACAACAGCTTCCATGTATTCATTAAGTAAGTCTACCTCAGAATCGGACATAATTTGTCCATAACTCTTTTCATCTGTCTGACTAACAATATCGCCTTCGGCGCTTACCAGTTTATCAGCGTAATATGGTTCCATCAACTCACCGTCGTTTGCAATTGCAGAAACAAGCATGCACATGTGAAGTGGTGAAACTGTGGTGTTACCCTGACCTATGGATGTTTGACCGACAAGCTTATCGTCACTATTTGCAAGAGAAAAATAGGATGCTTTAGTAGCTTCAATCTGAGTAGGCAATGTATCGTTAAATAATAATTCCTCTGCTGTTTCAGTGAACTCATCTTTATCAAGATTGATTCCCATATATGCATAGGCGCTATTGCAGGAGTTGGAAAATGCTTTTAATAGATTCTCTGAACCGTGAGATTCATTACTACTACAATGAATGGTATAATCTCCTACTTTAAGGGAACCCTTACAATTAAAGCTAAAATCAGAATTACCATTATTTGCTCTTAAATAGGCAATGGTGGTGACAATTTTAAATGTCGAGCCTGGTGGATACGCTCCTTGTGTGGCTCTGTTTAAAAGAACTGATTTGCTGTTTGATTCACTATTGATGTCATCCCAGTATGTTGCAATTGTGTTTGGATCGTAATCAGGTTTGGATACCATGGCAACAACTTTTCCTGTAGATGGCTCGATTGCTATTACTGCCCCGTCGTACATTCCCATACCTTCGTAAGCAGCTAGCTGAGTTTCATAATCAAATGTAGTGTATAAATCGTCTCCAGGGCTTTTCTTGCCGCTGAGATTATTGTTAATCTGATCTTTAAGCGAAATGTGGCTCTTCAGCAAATCGAATGAATAATAGGCTTCTAGCCCAGCCATTCCCTGATCCACATAGCCTACAGCATGGCTAAATAGCCTTTCGTCTGGATATACACGTATTTCCTGCTTGGAATCATCGTAGCTTGTTTTGGCTATAATATGCCCGTCTGCGGTATATATGCTACCTCTGGTTACATCATCTGAAAAAGCAGAAAATCTTGAATTATAAGAATTATATATGAAATCTTTTGCTCCTTCTTTCACGTAATAAGAAAGGTAGACAATCATAGCAATAAAAACCATGGCAAACATAATTGCTATAACATATATTTCTTTTCGAATTGCTTTCTTAGTAGTCTTCTTTTTAGTCATAACGTCTTCTGCCTTTGTTTATATAAATTAATTCATCAGAACACTGTGCGATGTAGAAACAAATAAACATTGAAAGTAAAGAGCTGCCACCATAGCTGATAAAAGGTAAGGTGACACCTGTGGATGGTATAAATTTGATTACGCCACCAATATTTAATATAGCTTGAATCGAAAAAATAATTGCGATTCCATTGATAACCAACATATAAAAGCTGTTAGAACATGCAAAAGCTCTATTAAAAAGCATAATGCTGGTACACATTACAATAACTATTAAGCATATAGCTACAACTGCCCCTAATTCCTCTGAAATAGCTGCAAATATGAAGTCTTTGGTAACAACCGGTATCTTATTTGGCTGACCATTTGTGAGTCCGGAGCCGAACCATCCTCCAGATCCAATTGCGAATAATGACTGTGTAATTTGATATCCTTTATCATCGATAACTGATAATGGGTCAGACCATGCAATAAATCTAGATTGTATATGAGGAAATCTATTGTATGCGAATATTCCGCCTGCAAAAGCTACAATAAATTCCAACGATAAAACAATATAATTCTTGTAAGCTATGAAAATGATAAAAACATAGGCAACAAGAAATATCATAGCTGTTCCTAAATCTTTCGAAAAAAATAATACCAAAACATGTAATGCAGCTCCTATTGTAGAAAACAGAAAGCCGCGCATATCTTTGTAAGTGACTATGCAGCCGCTGATAAAGAACAGATAAGAAAGCTTAACAAATTCACTAGGCTGTATGCTTATGCTTCCAAACGAAAGTGATAGCTTTGCACCATACTCCACCTTTCCTGCGAAATGCACTATTAAAAGAAGTGCAATACCAACAAGAGCAAAAATAAATAGCTTTCGATTGATATGCTTGATGTTTTTAAGCACAAGCATAGCTAAAATAGCAAATCCGGCAGATGCAATGGCAAAAACAAACTGTCTGGTTGCCCTACTCATATCAAGTCTTTCTAGCGCAATAAAACTAAAGCTTAGAAGCATCAACATATTATTTAAGAGAGCTCCAGATTTGCCATAGTTTAGTTTGGACATTGATATGCCTATTGCAATAAATAAAGCCAGCTGAAAGATAGTCAAAAGAATAATTCTAGGGTCTTCTTTTACATAGTATAAAATGATGGAGCCGTTTATCAGAAAACAGACCACCATGATAGATTGAATAGTAGAAAAAATCCCCGATAAATCTTCACCGATTTTTGCCTCAAATATCTGTATAACATCTAATAGTGTAAACACCATTACAAAGATTAAAATTGTAATTCTGGAAAAAGTTATCAGAACGCTAACCAACGTTATTCTACTCCTCTTTTTAAATGTCCTTTAGTAAAGTCTTCTTTGAATTTAAAAGGTTGATTCTTGATAAATACATCTTTATAAAGATTAAGTATTTCTTCGGTTTCTGATTCAGATTCAACAGTAAAATCTAATCGGAATTCTTTAACACCGAGAGATAGCAATTCGTCCTTTAAATCAAATGCCATATATCTCTTACTGTTGTAGATAGTGTTGTAACAATTATTACAGTCACATGCTACAATGAAGCTTTCATTTTTTCGGTCTACCAGTGTAATCTGGCTGTTAGCCTTTTTACATCCGATAGTGTTCTTTACAGTGCAATTAGCTGTAATCATCATAGGAATACGGCTGTAAATAATCATCTGAGAATTATGATTATCTCTGTGCTTTAATTCCTTTAACGAAAGCTCATAAGGGATACAGCTATAATTGAATCCAAGCTTTTCGAATGATTTAACGCTTCGGTTGTTGAAAGTATATAACCTGTGGTCCAGTATTACTTTTTCCTGAGGATAATTAATACTAGATAAATAACCTAGCTCATCGTAGCTTGCTGCTATTACACCATCTGCTCTATCGTCTATATCTAAAGACTTGATTTTGCTGCTTCTAAACACTGCTGGCAGGTAAATATATACTTTGCCAGAGAAATATTGTTTTGCAGTCTCGAATAAATGGGATGGAACCGCAATAGCATCAATAAAATCAAAGTTTTTCAATGCTTTAATCTGCTCTTCTTTTAGCAATGTGATGAAAGCCTTTGGGGAAGTCTGAATATTGCTTTGAACCTTTAATTCCTCAAATGGAACCACTATTTTATTCTTCTCAGTAGATAATACAGCAGTAAGCTTTGCAATGGCCTCTCTTCTGGCACTCTTCAAAGCAGAAACAGGCAAGAAAATATCATCATCATAATCAATGTTTAATTTATCAATTTCAAATGATGTATTTCCCAGGCCAGATATCGCTTTTACGATATCTTCTTTGCTAGTGGCTCTATTTTGAGCCTTTTCAATAACACTTCCTGTAAATTTACCTTCATTTCCATTATCATCCATGAAAGTAACCTGAAGCTCTTTTCCTAGATTTGCGCTAACCTTGCAGTTAACTTTTATTTTTCTTTCTGAAATTTCTGCATTAGAAGATTCTGCTTTTGTATGTGATGGAGCCTCGAAAGTCATCATTTCAGGGCCGTTGTGGGAATGCAAATATAAATCTGTAAATCCGCTTCTGTTTCCTGAATTTAAAAGACGTGTTATGTCCTCATCTGATACAGAATAATTAGCAGCACCCTTGTATAAATACTGGTCTATATAATGTCTATATACAGATAAAACTCCCGTTGCATAGTCTATCTGTTTCATTCTTCCTTCGATTTTAAAGGACATTACACCTGCTTCAATCATTTCAGGAAGATACTTTATAGTACAAAAATCCTTAGGGCTAAGGATGTAATTTCCTTTTTTGTTAAGCTTATTATTTTTATCATCAAAAGCTTCGTATGGAAGTCTACAAGGCTGAGCACATCTTCCTCTGTTGCCGGATCTTCCACCTAAAATTGATGACATCAAGCACTGTCCTGAATAGCAAACGCAAAGAGCACCGTGCACAAAAGACTCGATTTCCAAATCAGGGCAAGCACTATGGATTCTGCTAATTTCATTGATAGATATCTCGCGAGCTGTAACAATACGAGATGCGCCTAAATCCTCAAAAAACTTGGCACCATATTCGGTACAAAGACTAGCCTGAGTGCTCACATGAATATGAGTATCTGGGAAATAGGTTCTTATGAAATTAAATACGCCAAAATCCTGAACGATAAATGCGTCAATTCCATTTTCCACGTATGCTTTTAGGTATTCGTATAACTTGCCTTCGATTTCAAGATTTTTAAG
Organism: Pseudobutyrivibrio sp. LB2011; assembly: GCF_000701765.1. Classification (NCBI taxonomy): domain Bacteria; kingdom Bacillati; phylum Bacillota; class Clostridia; order Lachnospirales; family Lachnospiraceae; genus Pseudobutyrivibrio; species Pseudobutyrivibrio sp. LB2011. Next base: position 592,599 of record NZ_JNJS01000001.1, read on the forward strand.
CAAAGTATTTACAGTAAGATAAGCCTTCGCACCGTGTAAATGAGCATATTTGATAGCCTCTTTGGCATCTTCGATTGAGAAGTTTTTAGCATAAGCTCTGGCGCCAAATAAATCTCCACCAAAATACACTGCATCAGCTCCTGAATTGATAGCAGCTTTAAATATTTGTAAATCGCCTGCTGGCGAAAGTAATTCTAATTTATTCATAGATATCCTCATAAAATAAGGGCCCCATCAAGGGACCCAATTATTATACATCTGAAATAGAACCTAGAAGGGCATCCTCTAGGGAAGCCTCAAGCTTTGTCTTGTGAAGAAGAAGCTCCTTGTTCTCCCTTTCAAGCTTTGTAATTGTTTCTTCTAAAGTTTCTGTCTTAAGCTGTGCTGATATTAAATCGTGTTTGAGATTGTAAATTTCTTTATCACGAATATCTAAATCAGATTCAAGGGATTCAACCTGGGTCTTCGCCTTGAAGTAATCGTCAGCAATATTTAGCTCAAGCAAAGTAGCCTTTAAATCAGCAGAAATACGCTTGTAATCGTCTATTGAATTAAACTCGTCAAGCTTTGAATTTATGTAGTTGGCAACCTTTTGAAGATATTCCTCCTCTTCGTAACCGCTCAACGTATAAACTTTTCCGCCTATAAGCACTTTTGCGCTCTTCTCGGAAACCATATACCGCATCCTCCCTGTAGAAAATCAATTATAATTATATATATTATTTTGCATAAAAACAAGATTTCACATTACATTTTCTGGAATTGGCATGTGAAAATGTTCGTATGCTTCTTTTGTTGCGACTCGGCCCTTTGGAGTGCGGATAATTAAGCCGTTTTGGAGAAGATATGGCTCGTAAACATCCTCAATTGTTCCTGAGTCCTCTCCTACTGTGGCGGCAAGATTGTCCAGGCCAACTGGACCACCGTTAAAACGCTCGATTATTGCAAGCAATATGTTTCTGTCGTTATTATCCAATCCTAATGTGTCAACCTCTAAAGAATCTAGTGTGGCGGCAGCTACATCCTTTGTGATAACACCATCAAATTTAACTTCAGCGTAATCTCGCACTCGTTTTAAATACCTGTTTGCCAAACGAGGGGTTCCTCTTGATCTAAGAGCTATTTGGTATGCTCCTTCATAATCTATAGGGGCATCCAACTTTCCAGCAGAAGCAGTGACGATTGTTGATAGTTCTTCTGGAGTGTAATAATCCATATGGCCGATTATTCCGAATCTATCACGAAGTGGAGCTGATAAAAGACCCGGTCTTGTGGTTGCTCCAATAAGTGTAAAACGAGGAAGCTTTGTGTGAATTGAACGAGCTGTTGTATCTTTGCCCATAACAATATCTACAGCGAAATCCTCCATTGCAGAATACAGAGTCTCTTCTACCGGCTTTGAAAGACGATGAATTTCATCGATAAATAATACATCACCATCCTTCAAAGTCATAAGAACAGCTACTATTTCACCTGGTATGGTAATCGCAGGGCCGGATGTAACTTTAATATTTGAGTTCATCTCGGAAGCTACAATTCCTGCAAGAGTGGTTTTGCCAAGACCTGGAGGTCCATATAAAAGCACATGATCCAGTGCCTCACCACGCTTTTTTGCAGCCTCGATATAGATTTGCATGTTCTCTTTGACTTTATTTTGACCAATGTAGCCATCAAAGCTCTTTGGTCTAAGAGCGTTATCTGTAACTAAATCCTCGTGAGATGCAATTGTAGATGTTATTTGTTTGTTTGAAAGCATATATTCTCACCCTTAAATAAATGACATTTGTTTTAGTGTATCAGAAAGCAACTGTTCAGTGGTTGTAGAATCTGTAATTGTCATCTTGTCTAAAGCTCTAGCAGCGTTGCTTGGAGAATAACCAAGTGCTACAAGGGCCTCTAGTACTTCTTCTTTTACAGTTGAAGTGGTGGCAATCTTTGTCTGGCCTGCTGAAAGCTTACCTTCGAATGCATCTACAATATCAACTTTATCCTTTAAATCGATTATTGCTCTTTCTGCTGTTTTCTTTCCTACTCCAGGAACTTTAGCAAAGGCCTTGGAATCGCCTCCTGCTACAGCAAAACGAATGTCTGAAACGGTCATGGAACTAAGGATTGCAAGAGCCCCCTTAGGCCCAATTCCGCTGACAGAAAGAAGAAGCTCAAACATCTTAAGCTCCTCCTTGTCATAGAATCCATATAAAGTAAGAGAATCCTCTTTTGGAATCAGCTTGGTGTTAAGCTTGATTTCTGAACCAATAGCAGGAAGACTGCCAATTGTATTCATTGAAGAATTAACACCATAACCTATTCCATTATTGTCAACGATAATGACGTTGCCATCAATATCAGTAAGTGTGCCTCGAATGAATGCTATCATATTTTCTCCCCAATAAAATAAAATCCTTTACAACAGTTTAACTTAACCTCAACGATTTTTCCAATCAAAGATGCATCTCCTGGGAAATGTACTGTTGTATTGTTTTCAAGCTTGCCTGATACCAATGATGAATCCTGTTCATTTACCTCTTCAACAAGCACCTTTTGAACAGTTCCTTCAAGGGATTTTACTTTTTCGTGTCCATGCTTTTGTACTAAGGCAAGCAATCTATCAAATCTATCCTTGATTACGTCTTCAGGAACCTGATTATCCATTGTAGCTGCTGGAGTTCCAGTACGCTTAGAATAAATGAAAGTGAAGGCGCTATCATAGTGAACTTTATCTACTACATCCATTGTCTCAAGGAAATCTTCCTCTGTTTCACCAGGGAAACCAACGATAATATCTGTAGTAATCGCTACATCAGGGATGCGAGCTCTAAGCTTTTCTACTAAGCCGAGATAATGCTCCTTTGTGTAACGTCTGTTCATTTTCTTAAGGATTTCGGTACTTCCAGATTGAAGAGGTAAATGCATGTGCTTGCATACCTTTGGAAGTGTAGCCATTGCCTCAATAAGGTCATCTGAAAGATCCTTTGGATGAGGAGTCATAAAACGAATTCGCTCAAGTCCCTCGATATCATTGACCATTTTAAGTAGCTCTGCAAAGGTAACCTTTTCTTCAAGTCCTACGCCATATGAGTTAACATTCTGACCAAGAAGCATAATTTCAACTACGCCATCTGCCACCAATGATTTAATCTCGTTAACGATATCTTCTGGCTTTCTAGAACGTTCTCTTCCTCTAACATAAGGTACGATGCAATATGTACAGAAATTATTACATCCGAAACTGATATTTACACCAGATTTGAATGGGAATTTTCTAGAAATTGGAAGATTCTCTACGATTTTGTCGGTATCCTTCCAAATATCAATAATCATACCCTTTTTATTGAGTAACGCTGTTGTAAATAACTCTGCAAACTTGTAAAGGTTGTGTGTTCCAAAGATTAAATCTACAAATTTGTAGTTGTTCTGCAAGTGCTCGATAACAGTAGGCTCCTGCATCATACAACCGCAGAGACCAATCATCATATTCTTATTCTTTTTCTTGTAACCGTGAAGAATACCAAGATGACCGTAAACTTTATTATTTGCGTTCTCTCTAACAGTACATGTATTGTAGATTACAAAATCAGCATTCTCATCTGTTGTTTCTTCATAACCAATTTCCTTAAGAACACCAAGAAGCTTCTCAGAATCTCTTGCGTTCATCTGGCAACCAAATGTTACAACACAGCAAGTAAGCTTTCTTCCAAGCTCTTCTTCTCTTTTAGCTACAATTTTTGCAGCTTCCTTAATGAAATAATATTGGCGTTCTGGCTCCTCTGTTGGAGCATTGTTTAATAAATCTGTAATACTCATTTTAATTCCTAACTATTTTCTAATTTGTCCGTTACCACGGATTGTATATTTATAACTTGTTAATGCTAAAAGTCCCATAGGGCCTCTTGCATGAAGTTTTTGTGTGCTAATTCCTATTTCTGCTCCGAACCCAAACTCAAATCCATCTGTAAATCTGGTTGAAGCATTAACATAAACACAAGATGCATCAATGCCATTCAAGAACATATTAGCATTAGCTTCGTCATTAGTAATGATCGATTCTGAATGTCCAGTATTGTATTTATTAATATGTTCAATTGCCTCTTCTACTGAAGAAACAGTCTTAACTGAAATTATATAATCTAAATATTCCTTACCAAAATCTTCCTCTGTTGCATCAAAAGAACCCTCAAGGTACTGCTTAGAATCAGCATCGGCAAATATTTGTACGCCGTGCGCTCTAAGCTTTGCGTTTAGAGCAGGAAGTAGCTTGGCTGCTATATCTTTATGTATAACAAGAGATTCACAGGCGTTACATACACCAATTCTCTGTGTTTTCGCATTTTCGATAACAGATATAGCCATATCGATATCTGCATCATAATCTACGTAAATATGGCAGTTGCCAGAACCTGTTTCTATTACTGGGACAGAAGCATTTTCTACAACTGATTTAATAAGGCCAGCTCCTCCACGAGGAATAAGAACATCTACATATCCATTCATTCGCATAAGCTGATTTGTAGATTCTCTTGTAGTATCTTCAATTAATGTAATAGCATCAACTGGAAGATTTTCCTTCGCAAGAGTATCCCTGATAATCTTTACAATAGCCTTATTTGATTCAAGAGCATCCGAACCACCTTTTAAGATGGTTGCATTGCCAGTTTTGAAACATAAGCCAAACACATCGGCAGTTACATTAGGACGAGCCTCGTAAATGACGCCAACAACACCAATTGGCACAAGCCTTTTGGCTATATGGAGCCCGTTAGGTCTATCCCATTCTTCGGTGATTTTTCCGATTGGATCCTCCAGTTCCACAACCTGACGCAGTCCCTCTGCCATCCCGCTAATTCGAGATTCATCTAATTTCAATCGATCTAGCAATCCCTGGGATAATCCCTTTTTCTCACCGTTAGCCATATCGATTTTATTAGCACTAATAATATCAGTGCTATTTTCCTCAAGGGCATCTGCAACTGCTAATATCCCTTTGTTTTTAGCCTCGGTAGATAATAAAGCTACTTTGTACTTTGCTGCCTTTGCTTTTGTTGCCTGCTCAATTAATGTCATGATCTACTTCCTTTCAAAACCAAGTTTTCAGTAACAATATAATCCATCGGTATATCATGGGATTCGATTTGAATATTCTCCGCCAGCTGCTTTGAAAAGCAAGGCGCAATGCTTGTTATTTCTGGATGCTTTTCGAAAAATCTATCATAAAAGCCGCCTCCATAACCAATTCTATTAAGCTTTTTATCGAATATCAACCCTGGGGTTATAGAAATAATTGACTGATTGAAATCAGTAAGTAAATTCATGTCAGATTTCGGTTCCATAATATTGTATGAACCAATAGAAAAATCCTTTTCTAAATCGACTATTTCATAGAAATATAACTGATGATTCTTTTTATCACATTTTGGGAAATATAGATGCTTTCCCTGCTGTAATAAAATGGAATATAACTGTTTTAAATCAACTTCGCTTCCAAATGGATAATAGCATAAAAAAATATTAGCTCCTTTAAAATCAGATTCTAAAAGAGCCAAAACATTTTCACTAATAAGGGATGACAATCGATTTCTTTCTGAAATTGAAATACCATCTCTAATCCTTTTATAAGTTAATCTAATATCATTACTAGTTTGACTTACTTCCATATTTTTCGCCAAGGTTTTCTACCTTACCATCTTCGTCTACGATATCGATATTGTTAAGCTGGGTTCTGATATTGCCCTTAATTGCATCAATATAAGCTCTTCTAAGCTTAGCCTGCTCTGCTTTTTCAGCATCAGTAAGACCTTCACCTTTCTGCTTATGGTAAAGTTCATTAATTCTTGCGATATCTTTCTCTGTAATCATAATTAATCCTCTAACAAATCTAATATATGGACATCATCTCTTTTATTTGCTGTAAAGAGTGTGCCTTTATCTTTATTTTCGAAAATACGATGAATATTTCCTATATGTGCGCCGTTTGTAATAACCATATCCGCACCAGAATATGTAGCTATTTGTGCTGCTCTAAGCTTTGCAGTCATTCCTCCTGTGCCAACATTTGATGTACTATCAGATGAAGCCATTTCAAAAACAGAGTCTATATCCTTTACAACTGGCACAAACTCAGCATTAGGGTTTGTGTTTGGATTGTCAGTATAAAGACCATCTATATCTGATAAAAGAATAAGTGCATCAGCGTTAACAAGGGCTGCAACAATAGCTGACAATGAATCATTGTCGCCAAATTGAATTTCATGAGTGGCAACAGTATCATTTTCATTAACTACAGGAATAACACCTAGATTAAAAAGCTGTTCAAAGGTATTACGAGCATTTTCTCTAGATTCTGGATCGGTCATTGTCTTTTTGGTCATAAGAATCTGGCCGGCTCTTTGATTGTACTCAGAAAAAAGCTTTTGATAAACCGACATAAGATAAGCCTGGCCAATAGAAGCACAAGCCTGCTTTGTAGCTAAATCTGAAGGACGTTCTTTTAAACCAATTGCATATCGTCCAACAGCAATTGCACCTGAAGATACAAGACATACATCCTTGCCTTGAGCACGCAAATCACAGAGCTGTCGAACAAGTCGTTCCAACTTCGTGTAATCAATATTTCCAGTTGCATCATGTGTTATGGTTGATGAACCAACCTTTACAATAACTCTTTTCTTTTTTGTAAAATCTACACCGTACATATTCTTCCCCCAAATAATATCCGGTACATAATACCACTATTTTTGCATATATTCAATAAATTGGGCCTTAGGAATTGGTTTTGAAAAATAATATCCCTGCAAATAATCTACATTTAGATCTTGCAACATTTTGACATGTTTTTCCGTTTCCACGCCTTCAACTAAAATCTCACAGCCTATATCATGAATCATCTTGACAGTATTATTAAGAATAATCCTTCCTCTTTCATGATTTTCAGCATTCCAAAGTAAAGTCTTATCGATTTTTATAACATTAAAATCCAATGAGAAAATGCCTTCCATGTTGGAATATCCTGTTCCGTAATCGTCCATAGATATTGAAAAACCAACTGATTTGAGCTTGTGCGCAACAGTTGCAAGCATATCATAATCTTCAGCACCAACCGTTTCAGTGATTTCGAAATTTATCATAGAATGATCTATGTTGTATTCATCTACTATGTTAGTAATATGTTTAAAGAAACCAGGCTGAAGACATTGAACAACTGATAGATTTACATTTATACAATCAATTTTGTTATTTGTTTGAATGTTTTCTTTTATGAAATTGCATACTTCTCTAAGAACATAATCATCTATCTGTTCAACCATACCAATTTGTTCTGCAATAGGGATGAATTCCTCAGGTGAAATATAACCAAGTTCTTTATCCTTTATTCTAACCAAAGCTTCCGCTCCATGAAGTTTAAAATCCTTCATATAAACAGTAGGTTGATAGTATACTTCAAAGCCATCGTTGGCAATATTCTTTCTGATAGCCTTCTCTATATCAGAACGACGCATTATCCACTCTATTGTAGCGTTATTGTTGGCTACGCTTGAAGGGACAATGCAATCAGAAATGTACATAATATCGTCAATATTCTTTAAATCGCCAGGTATAGACATTTGAAAAACATTGGCATCAAGCTTAATGGCGGAATCATTTAGTTCCCAGATGTTATTAAATCTGTTCTCAATGGTAGTTATAAGTTTTTCTGCAAGGCTACTCTCGTTTTTGCTGCATATAAGTACAAAAGTCTCTCTGGTTGGATGATATATTTGGTGAGCAGGAATTAACGATTTAAAAAACTCTGCGCAGGACATAATAAGTAAGTCATAATTTGAAGAACGGGCTATTCTTTCAAGTTTATTAGCGTTTAAGATCTTTACGAAGATCAAAGTTGAATGTTCATTCATAACAAGCATATTGTGAACATCCATCTGGAAGGCTCTTCTATTATAAAGGCGGGTTCCTGCATCGATTCTATCGTCCTCATTTTCAACTGCAAGCATAGCTCCCATCATTCCTAAAGCTTCCGCCAACAATTCACATCTAATATTTATAAATTTGTATTGTATCCATACACCGATAAAGACAATAAAGAAGAAATAGATGAGTGCCACACTTTTTCTGTGAGTAAGCGCTTTCCATGAAAACAATATTTCAAAGAATGCTAATACAAAATAGAAAATTGCCGCCCAATATATGAAGTACTCGCCAGTATTTCTATGGAACACGTTGTTGGAATCATAGTAAAACACCCAATTTGTGAAAGGATTTGACAGTGCAATTATTTCTGTAATAAAAAAAGGAACCTGTAAAAGCATTCCAGAAATAAAATCTCGTCTTCTATTTTTGCCAGTTACACTACATACATAATTATACAAAGCAGGACATAATGCTGTGTGAAATATAAAATATGTATTTTGCGATAACAATAATAAAAAATGATTATATATGGATCCACTAGATGTGATTTCAAAATAAGCTGTAAAAATTTGCGATATTGAATTTAGTGAAATTATAAATAGCAAAAACAAAAACCATCTATGTTGAGCTTTTTCTGTTCTTCTCTTGAGTAATGTTAACAAAAGAATAGATATCGTTATTGCAAGAGCTGCTGTAAAAAAGGCTATATGAAATTGATTTCTAATTAATATCATCAAATTCCTCCATAAGAATTAATTCAAAAAACATAAATAATTTTAACAAATATTCATTCTTTTGTTAACAAAAAAATGCTCCTCGCAAAAAAACGAGGAGCATAATAAACAATTTATTTATTTCTCGATGTATTCAATTGCGCTTTCAGCTGCGATTCTACCATAAACAACGATATCAGCAACAGCATTACCGCCAAGACGGTTAGCGCCGTGGATACCACCAGTAACCTCACCGCAAGCATATAAGCCTTCAATTGGATTACCATCAGTATCAATAACCTCTGCAGAAGTGTTAATCTTAACACCACCCATACAGTGATGGATACCAGGTCCAACGTTTACTGCATAGTAAGGACCAGAAGAAAGGTCAGTCTTTACAGCACCGATTTCACGTCCGAAGTCTTCATCAACTCCAGATGCAACGTAACCAGACCATGTCTCTACTGTTTCTTTTAAAGCTGCAGTTGCATCAGCATCAAAATCCATTGCCTTTGCAAGATCATCAAGAGTATCACCATTTACAAGGTATCCACCCTTTTCAAGCTTAGAAATAACAGCTGAACCTTCATACATATCCTGGTTTACGATAAGCCATACATTACCTGTAGGCTGCTCGATTTCTGCTGCTGAAACTTCATCGCGAGTACCTGTCTCGTTGAAGAATCTGTGGCCTTCCTTATTAACAAGGATAGCACCATCACCACGAAGAGCCTCACCAACTAATGTACCATCTGTTGGAACAACTGTAGGATGAAGCTGAATCTGATCAAGATCAACAAAATCAGCGTTAAGATCTCCTAAGAAATCAATTGCATCACCACTTGCTGTAGTAACGTTTGTAGAAATGTATCCTTCTAAGTCAGGACGATATTCTGTAACCTTATCCATGTTACCACCGAAACCACCTGTAGCTACAATTACAGCATCGGCATGAATTGTAACATTGTTTCCAGATGAGCCTGTAGCCTTAACGCCTGCAGCCTTGCCATCTTCCATAATGATTTCTGTAGCAGCTGTGTTTGTATGTACTTCGATTCCAAGCTCATCCATTCTTGCAGAAAGCTTATCTACAAGGTAAGAACCAACTGGAATAATGTTTCCGTCAGCATCAACTGGTCTATGTGTACGGTTTGCACTTAAACCACCCATAGTTGCAAGAGGTCCGTTTAATTCGATGCCCTCTGAATCAAGCCAATCGATAGCACCTGATGTATTTTCAGCTAATACCTTTACAAGCTCAGGATCGTTCATGTTCTTACCACTTGCCATTGTATCATCGATAAATGACTGAACTGAATCTTCAACACCCTGCTCTTCCTCATAATGAGTCTCAGCAGCGTTCATACCAGAACTTGCACGTGCAGTGTTACCACCAAGGATTGAGTTCTTCTCAAGAAGGATAACTGACTTTCCTTCCTCTGCAGCACTGATAGCAGCTGTCATACCAGCTCCACCACCACCGATAACTACGATATCAGCAGTTCCTTCGTAGTCCTCAGCAACAGTCTTTGTACCATTAGAACCATCAGCAACAACGCCAGCTTCATTAAGAGCTGCATTTACAGCCTCAAGGAAACCTGTAGAACTGTATGTAGCACCAGCGATAACGTCTACATTACTGTTCTGCTCTTCGATAATTTGAGTCTTTAAGTTGCTCATTGCAACACCACCTACAGAAGGTGTTTCATCAGGAGCCTCGTAAGTAATATCTGTGATAGTATCACCATCAACAAATACTGTTACTTCGATGTTACCTCCAAAACCTTGTGCATTAGCAACATAAGACTTACCAGAAGCTCCTTTCTTTACGAGTGGAGCTAAACCACAGAATAATGCAAGTAATATACAGATTGTTACACCTAAAATTTTCTTTGTACTATTACGCATATTTCCTCCTTACAAAATGATCTTTCTTGGACAAGCTTCTGCACATTTGCCACAGCTTGTACATTTATCTTGATCTATGTGAGCAAAGAATCCATCAACATGAATAGCATCGCTTTCACAGACCTTTTCGCACTTGTGGCAACCAATACAGCCAACTTTACAAACGCTCATAACATCTTTTCCCTTGTCATTATTGTGACAACGAACAGCGTGACCAAAATCGTAAGGAATAAGCTCGATAAGATGATTTGGACATACAGCCACACACTTACCACAAGCCTTACAAGCTTCTTTGTCAACTAAAGCTACACCGTCAACAATATGAATAGCGTCAAATGGACAAGCCTTAACGCATGAGCCGAAGCCCATACAACCATAAGAGCAAGCCTTAGGACCGCCTCCTGGCACATATGCCATAGCCTGGCAATCCTCGACGCCTGTGTAATCGTAAAGCTGAGTAGCATTTTCACATGTTCCGTGACACATTACAAATGCAACTTTACGAACACCTTCTTCAGCAGCTACACCCATAATCTCAGAAATCTGAGCTGCAACAGGTGCGCCACCAACTGGGCACTGATTTACAGGTGCCTCTCCCTTTGCGATAGCTGCAGCCAAGCCAGAACATCCAGCGTATCCACAACCACCACAGTTATTTCCTGGAAGTGCTGCAAGAACAGCCTCTTCACGTGGATCAACTTCAACCTTAAACTTTTCAGATGAAAAGCAAAGGAAAAATCCAATTATACAACCGGTAGCGCCAACTATAACAGCTGCCAGTAAAATTCCTGTTATACTCATTTGTTAGCCCTCCTTAAATTACTCCAGCGAAGCCCATGAAAGCCATAGCCATAAGTCCTGCTGTAACGAGAACGATAGCTGAGCCCTTGAAGGCCTGTGGAAAATCGTTGTATTCAATCTTTTCTCTAATACCAGCCATGATTACGATTGCAATTGTGAAACCAAGTGCAACACCAAAACCGTTAATTACTGATTCGAGAATGTCATATTCCTTAGTTACATTATTGATAGCTGTACCAAGCACTGCACAGTTTGTTGTGATAAGTGGAAGGTATACACCAAGCGACTTATAAAGTGAAGGTACGCTCTTTTTAAGGAACATCTCTACGAACTGAACAAGTGCAGCAATAACAAGAATGAAAACGATTGTCTGCATATATTCAAATCCAGTAGGAGCTAAAATAAACTTATAAATAAGTGATGTAACAAATGATGAAATAGTAATTACAAAGATTACTGCTCCACCCATACCTGCTGCTGTCTCAACCCTCTTTGATACTCCAAGGAATGGACAAAGACCAAGGAACTGAGAAAGAACAACGTTGTTAACAATAGCTGAAGCTACTAATAAAAGAATTAAGCTTGTTACGTAACTCATTATTTCTCCTCCTTTCCAGCGATATCGTCAGCATATGAAGAATCAGAACCAGATTTCTCTACGTCTTCTGTATTCTTTGCATTTGCAGTCTGTTTTGTTTCTGTAGGAACAGCCTGTGGCTTAGCAACATCCTTAGGATCAACCGGTGGAACCTCATCAGCCTTGTGAACCAAAGACTTTCCTGTGCATGCACTTGATAAGCTACAACCTGAGCAATCTCCGCCTAAGCATCCCTGCACTGCTGGAAGTGGCTTGCCCTTTGCTTCCATGTTACGTCTAACAACGTTCATGATTGCAACAAGACAACCAAGCACGAAGAAAGCTCCAGGAGCAAGACCAAATAATGTAATATGATAATCATTAAGAGGTGCAATAACTGCTCCAAAGATAGATCCGTTTGCAAGAATTTCACGAACAATACCAATAAGAGTAAGTCCTACTGTGAAACCAAGACCCATACCAATACCATCGAACATTGAAGGTATAACTGGATTCTTGCTAGCGTAGCTCTCTGCACGTCCTAAGATGATACAGTTAACTACGATAAGTGGAATATAAATTCCAAGTGATTCATATAATGAAGGTGTAAAACCTTCCATCAAAAACTGAACAATTGTAACGAAGGATGCAACTACAACGATGAAAGCTGGCATTCTTACTCTATCTGGAATGATATTTCTAAGTGCAGAAATAAGCATGTTAGATAAAACAAGAACAACTGTTGTAGAAAGACCCATACCAATACCATTAATTGCTGATGTGGTAACAGCAAGTGTTGGACACATACCAAGCATTAATACAAAGGTAGGATTCTCCTTCCAAAGTCCGTTATAAACTCTTTCTAGGTTCTTATTCATTAGAAGCACCTCCTACAATAGATTCGAAGTAGGTGACACATGCGTTAATACCACCTGTCATAGCACGTGATGTTACAGTGGCAGCTGAAATAGCATCTACTTCGCTTGATGAAGATGCGCCAGTCTTTGTAACTGTAAAGATTTCTGCTGCTCTGTTAATGAACTGAGCTGAGAATGAACCATCACCTGTATCTTTAGCCTTCATACCAAGACCAGCTGTTTCTGAGATATCTGTAATTGAATAGCCATTGATAATACCATCATTTGTGATACCAACAGAAAATGTAATATTTCCGCCATAACCAGCAGATGTAGTAACTGTAAGAACATAACCGATTACATTGTTTGATGCATCAAGTGCCTCTACACAATTATCGATTGTTTCTGTGCCGTATCCTGCCTGATTAACATAATCTGTGGCAGCTGAAGAATCAAAATTCTCCATTTCAGCGAATGAAGCTGCATCTGCGAATACTGAAGAATATGCTTCCTTCATAGCGTCCTGATGAGCTTTCTCAATAGGAGCTTTTGTGATTTCGTATACAAGTCCTAAAGCGAAGCCTGCTACAAGAGTAATACAGGTAAGGACTAAAGCGTCTTTTACCAATTTATTCATTAGACTTCACCTCCTTTGAAATTCCAAAGGCTCTAGGTACTGTAATCTTCTCGATAAGTGGAACAAGAAGGTTGCTAAAGATGATAGCGTAGCTAACACCTTCTGCGCTGTTTCCGAAGAATCTGAAGATACCTGTTAAAACACCAAGACAAATACCAAAAATGACTTTGCCAAGAGGTGTGATTGGTGATGTAACATAATCTGTTGCCATGAAGAATGCACCAAGCATTAATCCACCACCGCAAAGGTGTGCAACAAGGAATGTTGTATCTAATCCATGTCCTCCAAATAAAATAACGAAAATGGAGAATGTAAGAATATAAACACCAGGAATAACTAAATCAATTACTCCTAATAAAATAAGGATAATTGCTCCAATCAAAATACAAAGTGCACTAGTCTCACCAATTGTACCTGCTGTACGACCAATCAACATATCGAGAGTGTTTACATTACCACCACCGATTGATGCAAGAGGTGTAGGACCAGCAACGCCATCGTACTCGAAATGAGTCATTGTTCCTGCGAATGAAATAAGCAAGAAAACACGTCCACCAAGTGCTGGGTTCATGAAGTTCTGACCTAATCCGCCAAATAACATCTTTACAACTACGATTGCAAAAACGCTACCGAGTACTGCCTGCCATACAGGAAGTGTATGTGGTAAGTTGAGTGCAAGAAGAAGTCCAGTAACAGCTGCACTTAAATCGCCGATTGTATTCTTCTTCCCTACTGCTTTTTCAAATAAGAACTCTGATAATACACAAGATGTGATACATACTGCTATAAGTAATAATGCACGAATTCCAAAATTGATAATACCAAATAGTGTAGTTGGCATAAGGGCAATTATCACATATAACATGATAATACTACTGTCGTCCTTCGCTCTGACATGTGGAGATGAAGAAACTTTTAATAAATTACTCACTTTCTACCCCATCCTTTCTACTTTTTTCTCTTATCTGCAAGAATTTGTTTTTTCATAGTCTTAATTGACTGAGCAAGTGGCTTTCTAGCTGGGCAAGCAAAGCTGCAGCTACCACATTCAATACATTCAAGACCATACCATTTTTCGAACGTTTCCTTGTCTCCATGATCAGAGAACTTAGAAAGTCTAGAAGGTATTAATTTTTCAGGACAAGCCTCAACACATCTACCGCAATTGATACAAGCAGTAGTTTCGTACATTGAAACTTCATCTTCTGATAAACAAACAAGTGCGCCAGATGTCTTTGTTGTAGGGATATCAGCATCCATAACAGCAAATCCCATCATAGGACCACCTGAAATGATTTTTGCTGGCTCTCTAACGAATCCGCCAGCTGCTTCAAGGATTTCCTTGCAGCTCATACCAATGCAGATTCTGTAGTTGCGTGGCTCCATAACTGCATCACCAGTAAGTGTGAAGATACGGTCCATAACTGGCTTTCCTTCAACAATTGCTGTATAGATAGCATTTATAGTAGCAACGTTGTCTACGATACATCCAGCATCAGCAGGAAGCATCTTTGAGTTAATTTCACGACCTGTGCACGCCTTAATAATCTGACGCTCACCACCCTGAGGATACTTTGTAAGAAGTGGAACCACTTCGATACGTGGCTCGTTCTCAACAAGCTTCTCTAATGATGCAATAACATCAGATTTATTGTCTTCTACGCCAAGTAAACCTTTTGCCTTTGGGAAAAGCTGAAGAATAATCTTCATGCCAGTGATAAGCTTTTCAGGCTCTTCAACCATACTTCTATAGTCTGATGTAAGATAAGGTTCACATTCAGCACAGTTTGCAATAATATATTCGATCTTCTCAGGATTATTTGGTGAAAGCTTAACATGAGTAGGGAAACCAGCTCCTCCCATGCCTACAATACCTGCATCCTGAATTTTCTTGATGATTTCTTCATTGGAGAGTTTTGTGAAATCCTCGCAAGGTACAAAACCTGTCTCAATGAATTGGCCATCACTTTCAATTATGATAGAATTAACCATGTCGCCTGTTGCGACGCGTCTTGGCTCAATAGCCTTGACTGTACCGGAAACGCTTGAGAAAATTGGTGCAGATACAAATCCGCCTGCTTCAGCAATTTTCTGACCTCTGAGCACACTATCGCCTACTGCGACACATGCTTGTGCTGGTGCACCTATGTGCTGGGATAATGGATATACCATCAAGCCCTGTGGCTTAATATCCTTAATAGGCTTTTCTTTGGAAAGTTCCTTGCCTTCATAAGGGTGAACGCCACCTTTAAATGTTCTAAGGCCCATTAGCATTTACTCCTCTCTTTCTTTAACGTTAATTAAATTATATCATTTAAAATACTGAAGTAGAGAAAATTTATCATTAATATTGTACATTTTTAAATACCAAAGTATGAAAAATTTGTGTATAATTTAATGAAAAAAACTTTAAAAAGCGAGTTATATTATGGAAATATTTAAAAACACTTACGAATTAGATAACTTAAGCTATGCAATTGATAAATATTTTGATAAAACCACACTTTTCTTCGATATTGAGTGCACAGGCCTTTCTCCAAGGAAATCTTTCATTTATTTAATTGGATATGCTACAAGAAGCGAAAATACAGTTACTATCACACAGTTATTGGCAGCGAATGAATCTGAGGAAATCGATATTATTACAGAATTTGAAAACGTCATGTCTGGATACGATAAACTGCTCGGATTCAACTCTACACGATTCGATGAATCTTTTATTGTAGAAAGATGTAGAAAATACAATTTCAACACCAAGATTAAATCTAAGAATCATATGGATATGTATTTAAAAACTACAAAAGCCAGATGCCTTCTTGATCTTCCAAACTATAAACAAAAGACTATCGAGCAATATCTAGGGTTAAATCGCGATGATAAATACAACGGAGGAGAACTTATACCTGTATACGAAAAATACTCTCAAACAGGCGATTTAGAGTCCAAAAAACTTATTCTTCTCCATAATTATGAAGATGTTCAAGGTATGATATATATTACCGATATTTTGGCATACCCTGATTTGTTTAATTCGCAATTACGATATATTTCTCATGAACTCGAATCTAATAAACTCAGATTTATAGTAGAAACCGATATCGCAATTCCGAATTCGATTAATAAACAGCGAGATTACGGTTTATACATTATAAAGGGCAATCGTATATACGTTACGTTGGATTTGTTTGACGGAGAACTGCTCACCTTCCTGCCCGATTACAAGAACTATTATTATCTGATAAATGAGGATATGATAATACCTAAATCATTAGGAGAAAGCATGGATAAAAACAGTCGACGTCCAGCTAAAAAACAAGATTGTAAAGTAAAAAAGGAAGGACAATTCCTTGCCCTCCCTGAAAAAATCGATATTGGAACTACCCGATTATTCAAACCTTCATATGAAGCAAAGGAGGCATTTGTGGATGTCAATGACATTACTCCTAATCTTCTATTGACGGTTGTAAGATACATGCTTAAGCACTAGTTCTTCTCATAATAGAAAGAGTAACGACGCTTATATCCAAGATCTTTGTAATTAATAACCTGCTCTGTAGAGCCGATGAATAAAATGCCACCAGGACGAAGTGATTTGCAGAATTTATCATAAACTTCGTCCTTCGCTTCATCTGTAAAGTAAATCAATACATTTCGACAAACAATCATGTCGTAGTTTGTAGGATATGTATCGCGAAGCAAATTATGCTCTTTAAATTCTACGCACTTCTTTATCTCTTCACTTATCTGGAATGAATTTCCTACTGGTGTAAAGTACTTCTTTTTTAAATCTGCAGGAACATTTGCAATACTTTTAGCATTGTATAGGCCAACCTTTGCAGTTGCAATTACCTGCTTGTCAATGTCTGTTGCAAGAATCTTAATCTTATTAAGAGGAAGATGCTGCGATAAAGCCATTACCAAAGAATAAGGCTCATCTCCAGTAGAACAAGCAGCACTCCAAATTTTAAGATTCTGGCCAGAATGCTTGATAAGCTCCGGAATGAATTCTTTTGTAAGAAGATCCCACTGCTCTGGATTTCTATAAAACTCAGAAACATTTATAGTGAGGAAATTAACGAACTCATCAAAAACTTCTTTATCACTCTTTAAAAGAGCAACATAATCGTGATACTCCTTGCATTTATGTTTAGTAACAAGAGAATCGATACGTCTACGCATCTGCTTCTCTTTATAGGAACTTAAATCGATTTTAGTAAGATCATAAACCTCTTTCTTGAATCCATCGTAATTGTCCATAAAATCTTCTCCTATCTATTTTTATATTTCTTTCTGTAACTCGGAATAGATACATTATATACATTATTTGTGTATTTATTGTTATTTTTCTAAGAATAATTGCATTTGAAATAGAAAAAAGGTCTAGATTTAAAACCTAGACCTTAAAAATAGTCAAAAGATTATTCTTCTGTAGCAGCTACTTCTTCGATATTTACATCTGCAACATCTGCATCATCAGCAGCCTCTGGCTCAAGAAGAGCCTTGATAGAAAGGCTAATCTTCTTCTCAGCATCGTTGAATTCAACAACCTTTGCTTCGATGTCCTGACCAATTGTAAGAACATCTGAAGGCTTTTCAATACGATCCTTAGAAATCTGAGATACATGAAGAAGTGCATCGATTCCAGGAGCAAGCTCTACGAAAGCACCAAAGTCTTTCATACGAACTACTTTACCCTTTACTACAGAACCTACTGCATACTTATCTGCAGCACCATTCCATGGATTCTCGTTATCGAACTTGCAAGAAAGAGCAATTTTGCCATCCTTGATTTCCTTAACGAATACCTTGATTGTATCGCCAACGTTAAGAGTCTTTGTAGGATTCTCAACACGGCCCCAGCTCATCTCTGAGATATGAAGAAGACCATCAGCACCACCTAAATCGATGAATGCACCGAAGTCTTTAACATTCTTAACTGTTCCTTCGAATTCCTGTCCAACAGCAATCTTAGACATAAGCTCTTCCTGAGCCTTTGCTCTATCAGCAACAAGAAGTGTCTTTCTGTTACCAATGATTCTACGACGCTTTGGATCGAACTCTGTGATTACAAAGCTGATTTCCTGACCCTGGTACTTTCCAAGATCCTTTTCATAAACATCTGATACAAATGAAGCTGGAATAAATACTCTAGCCTCATCAACAACAACTGTAAGGCCACCCTTAAGAACCTTATCAACTGTAGCTGTAAGAACCTCTCCGCTTTCAAAAGCTTCTGCAAGTCTTTCGTTGCCCTTTTCCTGAGCAAGTCTCTTGTATGAAAGAAGAACCTGACCCTCACCATCATTTACCTTGATTACGATAGCTGATAAAGGATCACCAACTTTAACTACAGTAGTAAGATCGACGTTTGACTCATTTGTGTACTCTGAACGTGTTATGATACCATCTGACTTGTAACCGATATTTAAAACGATTTCATCTGGCTTTACGCTAATAACAGTACCGTCTACTACCTCTCCATTGTGTATAGTTTTAAATGATTCCTCCAACATTTGTTCAAAACTCATTTCTGACATTTCTTTTGAACCTCCTCAATAATATTGTTTGGGGTGGATGCCCCTGCGGTAATACCTACACTTTCAATGGAACTAAGGTCAGATGGCTGGAAATCATCAGCCGTCTGTATATAGTAAGTATTGTTGCATCGTGTTTTGCATATCTCGTACAACTTTTGTGTATTGGATGAATTTTTACTTCCAATAACAAGCATAGCATCGACCTGTGACGCAATGTCAAAAGCCTCAACCTGCCTTTTATTAGTCGCATCGCATATTGTATTCAAAACAATAATATGATAACCTTTTTGCTTTATAATTTCAACTAATTCTTGAAATTTATTGTGGTTAAAGGTGGTTTGAGAAACAATACAAATAGTATCGTGAGAATTAACTGAAAAGTCTTTAGCGCTTTGCTCTCCTGAAATCACTGTATACTTATCTCCGTTAATCCAACCAACTATGCCTCGAACCTCAGGATGATCCGGATTACCAATGATTACAATGTACTCTCCATTCTTAGAATGTTCATCAACAGCACGATGAATCTTTTTTACAAAAGGACATGTAGCATCAATAACATTGTGACCAGCAGCCTTTAAACCTTCCTCAACGGCTTTTGTAACACCGTGAGAACGAATGATAACAGTTCCTGGCTCATAATTCTTATTGGAATCCTCATCCATAACCTGAACTCCATGGCTCTCGAAGTCTTTTACAACTTCTTCATTATGAATAATGGGACCATAGGTATAAAGCGGAGAAACTCCCTCTTCTATTTGTTTGTTTACAACATCAACAGCTCTTTGCACTCCAAAGCAAAAACCTGCAGATTTAGCTAAGATTACTTCCATATAAAATACCTTTATTTACATAAATCTATAATTGCAGCAACCACTTCATCAATAGTCATGTCTGAACTATCAACTAACACTGCATCATCAGCCTGCTTTAATGGGCTTATTTCTCTGTGAGAATCTCTATAATCTCTTTCTTCGATATCTTTTGCAATCTGGTCAAAATCAGCCTCGACTCCCTTAGCCTTAAGCTCATCAAAACGTCTCTTCGCTCTGCATTCAACAGAAGCTGTAAGGAAAACCTTAACATCAGCATTAGGAAGAACTACAGTACCAATATCTCTTCCGTCCATAATTACATCTGTAGTTTTAGCAAGCTCCTGCTGTAAAGCAACAAGCTTTATTCTAACTGCAGAGTAAACTGATGTTGCGCTGGCCATGTTTCCAACCTCTTCTGTTCTGATAAGACCAGTAACATCCTCACCATTAAGGATTACATGCTGAGCACCATCTTCATATTTAATAGAAACAACTATTTCATCTACCTTTTCAGAAATAGATTTCTCGTCATCTGAAGCGATACCTGCTCTAAGAAAATAAAGTGCCATTGCTCTATACATAGCACCAGTATCTACATATACATATCCTTTCTTTGCTGCAACAGCTTTAGCTATTGTAGATTTACCTGCACCTGCAGGTCCGTCGATTGCAACATTCATTGCCATAATATATATCCTCCGTAAAATAATTAAATACTAAGTCCAGCAAGATAACCTGTAGACCATGCTATCTGAAGATTAAATCCGCCTGTAAAGGCATCCAAATCCAAAACCTCTCCTGCAAAAGAAAGGCCATTTATATTTTTACATTTCATAGTGGATGGGTCAATATCCTTGACGCAAACTCCACCCTGAGTGACAATTGCTTCTTTGAATTCTCTAAGTCCCGTAATAGTAAAAGGGAAATTCTTAAGGAGCTTAATAATATTGTTTCTCTCTTCCTTGGTGATAGAGTTGATTTGTCTATTGTCATCGATATCCAAAAGTTCTATAAAAACAGGAACCATAGATGAAGGAAGAAGACCCCTAAGAACTGAGCTAAGATGCTTATTCATATTGTCATTAAAGTCCCTAAGTATTCTGGCATCTAGCTCCTCTACAGAAAGCGCAGGCTTCAAGTCGATAAAAGCATTAAGCTTACCTTCACTTTGTAAAGTCTTGCCAATTATAGAGCTTGCTGAAAGCACAAGTGGACCAGATACACCAAAATGGGTAAATAGCATTTCACCAAAATTATCATAAAGCTTTTTCTTTCCATTATATATAGAAAGATTTACATTCTTTAGAGAAAGGCCCTGCATAGACATAACATAGTCTTCTTTAACATTAAGTGGAACTAAAGCCGGTCTTGTATCGGTAACACCTAAGCCGATTTTTTTAGCCCAGCGAAGACCATCACCTGTAGAACCGGTAGTCTGATATGAAAGCCCTCCGGTACAAACAATAACATGATCAGCCTTTAACTGAGTTTTATCCTTAAGTGATACTCCAACAGCTGTATCATTTTCAATTAATATATTAGAAACTTCTGTGTTAAGAAGAATATTTACATTGTATTCATCAAGACCGTTTTTTAAGGCTTTTGTAATATCCGAAGCGTGGTCCGAAACAGGAAAGGCTCTATTTCCTCTTTCAACCTTTGTCTCGGTGCCATGCATTTCAATGAAGCCAATCATAGCATCGGAATTGAAGGTATATAATGCACTGTACAAAAACTTAGGATTGCTAACAACATTCTTGAAAAAATCTGTTTCATCACAGGCATTTGTAAAATTACATCTACCCTTTCCTGTAATATAAATCTTTTTTCCTAGCTTTTCGTTTTTCTCTAACAAAGTGACATCATGGCCACACATACTAGCAGCATAAGCTGCCATCATGCCGGCAGCACCGCCACCAACAACAATAACTTTAATCATTAAAAATCTCCTGAATAATTCATTTTAATAGAATCATCCACCAAATCTATCTCATCATTTTCGTAGAATTGATAATCATTCCATATGTTTTCAATCATATCTAGATTGTTGGCAACCGTAGCTTGATTACGATTGCAAAGCTCAACGATTAACGCATTTATTACAGACAAAGGGGCCACTAGCGAATCTACTACATAATGCATTCCGCTTTCTGCAATGAGATTGCAAGAACTGTAAAGATTCATAGGTGAATGAATGGAATCTGTAATAGTAACAACATGAGCTCTTCGATTATTTGCAAACTCCAAAGCCTTCAATGTGCGCATTGAATAGCGTGGGAAGGAAATACCAATGATACAATCCTCCTCGTTGATATGAATCATTTGTTCAAATAGCTCTGAAGTAGAGCTTGTTTGAAGATTAATTACGTTATCAAAAATCATATTTAGATAAAATGCTAAAAATGAAGCCAATGGTGCGCATGTACGCAGACCTACGATGTATATTCTTCTAGCACTATTAATTGCTTCAACTGCATTTTCAAAAGCAGCTTCATCGATAGATTCCATGGTGTTTTTAACCTTTAAGGCATCTGCGGATAATACAGAACGCAAAACTCCATTTTGCTCGATGCCTCCATTTGTAAGCTCAATTCTATCTGTAGTATTAAGCTTTGTTCTAACCATTTCCTCTAATGCTTGCTGGAACTCTGGATAACCCTTATACCCAATAAAAGAAGCAAAACGTACTACGGTAGATTCAGATACGCCAATAATATCTCCAAGCTTTGCTGCAGTAAGGAAAACCGCCTTGTCAAAATTATCAATAATATAATTTGCAAGAAGCTTTTGTCCCTTTGACATTCTGCCGTAATTTTCATTAATTTTTGAAATTAAATCAGTTGTAGTAGCCATAAACACTCCTTTTACTAATCATTGAGATATTTATTATACTATGCAAAAAAAGGCAATGCAAGAAATCTTGCATTGCCTCATCACTATTGAAATTAAACTGGATAAGCTTTATTTTCCTTATCTGCCTTTGCAGGATCAACCTTTGTCTGCTGAGCCTCACGATACTCGAAGAACTCTGTAGCAACCTTTGGGAATAATGCGTATGATAACACATCCTCATCCTGCTGTTTCCATCTAGCACATTCCTCTTCAAACTTCTTAAGTCCTGGCTCAAGTAAGTCTGCTGGACGGCATGTGATAGCTTTATCTTTGTCAGCACCAAGTGCCTTCTCTACAACCTCTGGGTTGAAAGGCTTAACTGTCTGACCATACTTTCCAAGGAGAATATCCTTAGTCTGCTCTGTAACAACCTTGTATCTCTCACCCATAAGAACATTGAATACAGCCTGTGTACCAACAATCTGAGAAGAAGGTGTAACAAGTGGTGGCTCACCAAGATCCTTACGTACACGTGGTACTTCCTCAAGAACCTCACGAAGCTTATCTTCCTTACCCTGCTCTTTAAGCTGGCTGATAAGGTTTGAAAGCATACCGCCTGGAACCTGATAACGAAGTGTGTTGATGTTTACACCAAGTACCTTTGTTGACATAAGACCACTTTCGATGCACTCTTCTCTGTATGGTCTGAAGTAATCAGCAATTTCTGAAAGAAGTTCCTGATCAAATCCTGTATCATAAGGTGTTCCTTCGAATGCAGCAGCCATAACTTCTGTTGCAGGCTGAGATGTACCAAGTGCAAAAGGTGAAATTGCGCAGTCGATGATATCACATCCTGCCTCTACAGCCTTCATATATGTCATACTTGCAACACCTGATGTGTAGTGAGTATGAAGCTCGATAGGAAGGCTTGTAGATTCTTTTAATGCTGAAACAAGCTCTGAAGCCTTAGCTGGAACAAGAAGACCAGCCATATCCTTGATACAGATTGAAGATGCACCCATATCTTCGATACGCTTTGCAATATCCTTCCAGTAATCAAGTGTATAAGCCTCGCCAAGAGTGTATGAAAGGGCAACCTGTGCATGTCCTTTCTCTTTGTTTGTAGCATTAACTGCTGTCTGAAGGTTTCTGATATCGTTAAGGCAGTCAAAAATACGAATGATATCGATACCATTTGCAATTGACTTCTGAACGAAGTATTCAACAACATCATCTGGATACTGGCTGTATCCTAAGATGTTCTGACCTCTGAAAAGCATCTGAAGCTTTGTATTCTTAAATCCATCACGAAGCTGTCTAAGTCTATCCCATGGATCTTCCTTAAGGAAACGAAGACATGCATCAAATGTAGCACCACCCCAGCACTCTACTGCGTTATATCCAACCTGGTCCATTTTATCAATGATAGGAAGCATAATTGAGGTAGGCATACGTGTTGCTATAAGAGACTGATGCGCATCACGGAGCACTGTCTCTGTAATTTTAACTGGCTTTGGACTAATATCTGCCATTTGTAATTCCCTCCTGAATAATTAATATATAAGAACTAAACACCGAATATAGCCATAAATACACCGGCTGCTACGGCTGTTCCGATAACGCCTGCTACGTTAGGTCCCATAGCGTGCATAAGTAAGAAGTTTGTAGGATCTTCCTCTGCACCGACCTTCTGTGAAACACGGGCTGCCATTGGTACAGCAGAAACACCTGCCGATCCAATAAGTGGATTGATTTTTCCACCTGTAATATGGCAAAGAAGCTTTCCGAATAATACACCAGCAGCTGTACCGAATACGAAAGCAACAAGACCAAGAACAACGATCTTGAGTGTAGCTGGATTCAAGAATGCTTCAGCTGATGTAGACGCTCCTACTGATGTACCAAGTAAAATAACTACGATGTACATAAGTGCATTTGATGCTGTCTCTGTTAGCTGATTTACAACACCAGACTCCTTGAATAAGTTACCAAGCATAAGCATACCAACAAGAGGAGCTGTTGTAGGTAAAATCAAACATACAATAATTGTAACAACGATTGGGAAGAGAATCTTTTCAAGCTTTGATACAGGTCTAAGCTGTGCCATTTTGATTGAGCGCTCTTCTTTTGTTGTAAGTGCCTTCATAATTGGTGGCTGAATGATTGGAACAAGTGACATATATGAGTATGCTGCTACAGCAATTGGTCCCATAAGTGCTGATTGTCCAAGTTTACCAGCCAAGAAAATAGATGTAGGTCCATCTGCTCCACCGATGATTGATACAGCAGCTGCTGCCTGATCTGAGAATCCTAAAAGGATTGCAAGAAGGTAAGCTGTGAAAATACCAATCTGTGCTGCAGCGCCAAGCCAAAAGCTTATTGGATTAGCGATAAGTGGACCGAAATCAGTCATTGCTCCAACGCCCATGAAAATAAGCGAAGGAAGAATTGAATACTCATCAAGAGTATAGAAATAATAAAGCAAGCCGCCTACACCATTAGATGTTTCCTCTGGTGATGCAATAATGTCAGGGTAAATATTAACCAATAACATACCAAATGCGATTGGTAATAAAAGAAGTGGTTCATATCCCTTTTTAATTGCAAGATAAAGGAAAACACAGGCAACCGCTATCATGACAAAGTTTCCCCAAGTCAAATTCGCAAATGCAGTTTGACCGGCGAGATTTAACAATGTCTCTCCAACGTAACTCATGTGTAATCCTCCTATTAGTTCATAGTTGCAAGTAATGCGCCAGCCTCAACCTGCTGTCCTTCGTTACAATTGATTGATGCAACAGTACCATCCTGTGGTGCAACAACAGGTGTTTCCATCTTCATAACCTCAAGAACTACAACTGGATCACCCTTCTTAACTGCTGTACCAGCTGCAGCTGCAATCTTAACAACCTTACCAGCTGCTCCAGCTTCGATTTTAACACCGCCTGCAGCGCCTGTAGCTACTGGAGCTGGTGCTGCTGCCTTAGGTGCAGCTGAAGGAGTAACTGGAGAAACACCAGAACCTCCCTTATCTTCTACAGTAACATCATATACTGTTCCATTAACAGTGATTGTATAATTTTTCATGGAAAAATCCTCCTAATTCTAATGTCTTTTCTTGATAGAACGAACTACAAACGAATCTGTAGAAGCTCCTGTACTAGCAGCGATTGCTGCGGCAATTACAGCAACAAGCTGTAAATCATCTATTTCATTTTTAACTGGTGCAGGTGTATTGCTAACAACTGGAGCAGCAACAGCACCCTCTTTCTTTTCTTTAGATCTCTTTTCAAGCTTAGGAATAATCTCAAAAAGCTTGATTACGCCTGACATTACAACAAGCATACAGAACACAATAAGGATACCCATTACTGTATTCAAAGCAGCCTTCTGCATTGTCTCACCTAAAGTGTATACTGGCTCGATATTCATTGCAGTTGGAGTAGATGCATCTAATGTACTGTAAACAAAAGTCATCTTTAAATCTCTTTTTGAGTAATCTCCAATAAGTGTTGCAGTGATTGTCTTACCAGATTTCTCGACATTAAATTCGCCGATTCCAACATATTCATTGGACTCATCGTAACAGTCCTTGTAATCCTCAAGAAGTGTTACAAGTGTTGCACCATCTTCATATGACGAAATATATGAAATATTGTAGTCAATTGCTGCTTCATCAAGTGTTGAAAGCTGTGTAAGCATGCTAGACAATTCTGATTGATAGTCAGCTTCTGTACGACCACCTAAAGTATCATCCTTTTGGCCGCCACACGCCATCAAACCAAGAGCAAGCGCTAAGGTGCATAAGCAAATCTTTAATTTATTCTTCATATGTTCACCTTCCTGCTCTTAAAAGAACATTTCAAATCCTGCAATAATATATTTTCTAGCATCTGCCATTGAAACGATTCTATCGATATGTCCGTGAGCAGCTGCTGTAAGGGCACTATCCTGAAGCTCAGCGTAATCTTTTTCGATTGCTGCAGCATCTGTACCATTATCTGCAAGAATCTTTGCAGCCTTAGAAGCTTCCATTGCTCCAACAGATGTGCTATCAAAAGCATAAACTAAATCTGCACCAAGTGACTTAGAATTCATAAGTACATAAGGTGTGCCGTAGCCCTGCTTTGTAATAAGATTAATCTTTGGAACGCTAGCATCTACAAAGCGCTGTGTCATTTGTGAAAGAGCTCTTGGAAGTCTCTTTTCCTGACATGTGCAAGACTTGAAAGCTGCAACATTAGTAATTGAAAGAACTGGAATTTCATACATATCACAAAGATCTACGAAATCAGCAGCCTTCTCACAGCCAGCAGCTGAAAGAACAGCTTCGCCATCAACCTCTCTATTACCAACAACGCCGATAGTAACACCATCAAGCTTAATAAGGCCTGTTACCATTTCTTTAGCAAAACCAGCCTTAAGTTCAACAAACTGTCTGTTATCAGCAAGCTCTGTAGCAACTGCAGCTGCATCTGTGAGCTTACCCTCAAGGCCTTCTGCTGCTCTATTAAGATCATCACTTGCTTCTACGATGTCGTTTGGAATCATAGAAATAACCTGTCTCATAGATGAAACAACCTCTGCAAGTGAACCATGCATATCTACTGTACCAGCTTCTTCAAACTGGAATGTAGCTGAAGAAGTATCGCATTTATCAGAACTGTTTCCAGAAATTGTATCTGGTGAGTTAATGAAAAGCTTTGCTCCATCAACCATAAATGTGAAATCTGCAAGTGCAGGTAATACTGAAAGACCTCCACCACAGTTGCCAGCTACACAAATAAGCTGTGGAATAACCCCTTTAACATCAGCGGCTCTTTCAATAACAGAACCAAGTGCTTCAAGTGCATCGAACGACTCCTGAAGACGAACTCCACCACAATCAATAAAGCCGATTACTGGTGCACCAACCTTAAGTGCCATGTCATATACAGAAAGAATCTTTTTAGCGTGCATTTCGCCAATTGTGCCACCCAAAACATCGGCATTCTGGCTAAATACGAATACTAAAGTTCCATCCACAAGACCATGTCCAATAATTACTCCGTCTGATGGTTCCTTTTTCGCATCAAGGTTAAAATCAGTGTTGCGACTTGTTACTAATGACTGAAGCTCAACAAAGCTGTTGTCATCAAGTAACGCGTTAATTCTAGCCTGAGCCTGACTTAAATCATTACCCATCTTATACCTCCATTTATATAAAATATTTCAAAATTTCTCGCAAGTTTAATGATAACCATTTTTAGCCCCCATTTCAATGCGAATGTGTTAAAAAATTGTCATAAATTTATGTTAAAAAGATTGGTCATTATTTTCCTTGAAAAATAGGCACAAAAATAGCCAATCCAAGGGATGGATTGACTATATAAAACACATGTAAAATTAAATGGTAACTTCTACATTGCTAGCCTCATTTTCAGCCTCGATTTTGAACTCTTCAATTTGAGTTTGAGAAAGCTCAGGAAGCTCCTCGATTGAACTAACGCCAAATGAACGAAGGAACTCCTCTGTAGTACCAAAAAGCATAGGTCTACCAGGTGCATCGAGACGGCCAAGCTCTGTGCAAAGACCAAACTCAACAAGCTTTGAAACAGCAAAATCGCAGGAAACACCACGGATCTTTTCGATTTCCGATTTAGTGATTGGCTGCTTGTAAGCAATAATAGAAAGTGTCTCCAGCAAAACATCAGTAAGAACATATTTCTTAGGTTGCTTTGCTATACGAATAAGGTATTCGTAAATATCAGGGCTAGTGCACATCTGATAAGCCCCATCGATTTCTGTAATTGTAATACCTCTATTCTGTTCTTTATAGCTATTTTTTAAAGATTCAATAGCTTCAACTACCTGCTTTTCTTCTATTTCAAGAGCCTTTGCTATCTTAGATGGCTCAACAGTGCCACCCATTGCAAAAAGTATACCCTCAACTATATTTTCGATTTCTTTTAATTCCATAATACCCCTTCAAAAGCTGTCTAAGCAGCAATCTTTGATTCTATAAGAATATCTGTAAATGTATCTTCCTGAGTAATATTAATCTGACCAGCCTTCATCATTTCAAGAATGCAAAGGAATGTAACGATAACCTCTGTCTTTGAATGAGCTGCCTCAAGAAGATTTCTAAAACTAAATGTATTGTGAGCCTTTGCAAATGCAATGGTCCATTCCATTTTCTGCTCAAGGCTAACTTCTTCTTTTTTGATTTTACCGAATGTAGAACGAATTGGATCTCGGCGATTATCCTGTCTCTTAAGAACTTGATTAAAAATCTCGTTTAGCTTGTTAAGAGTTAAGTCACTCATGAGCTCCTCTAAATCAACTGGCTGCTCATATTTGAGAACTTCCTCAGGAATAGTAGGCTCCTTGTAGAATACAAGGCTAGCATCCATCTGTCTATCTCTAAGCTGGTAAGAAATTGTTTTGTACATTTTGTATTCCAACAACTGCTGTACCAACTCTGCACGAGGATCCTCAGCTTCCTCTCCATCATCTTCTTTTTCTTCACGAGGGAGAAGCATACGGCTTTTGATATCCAAAAGTGTGGTGGCCATAAGTAAGAACTCACTCATAACATCCAAATCGCTTTGGTCCATAGCACGGACATATTCCATATATTGATCAGTAATCTCAACAATAGGAATATCGTAAATATCAACTTTGTTTTTATCTATCAGGTGAAGAAGCAAATCCAGCGGCCCCTCAAATGCCTGAAGCTTAACATTCATTTCCAAGTTTTTCTCTCCCTATAATCTACGAACATAAAATGGTCTCGTACGCCTAGACCACGTATGAGACCATTATAAAAGACTATATTGTGTATGTCAACACGATATACCACTATATGTAGTTGTCAGACAATTTTAAAGTGACTCTAAAGTCTTGCGGATTTCAATGATGAAATCCCTTGAATTAAGGACTGTTGGGTTCTCGATAGATGTGATAAGTGCCAAGTCTTTGGTCATCTTACCATCTTCGATTGTCTTAATACAAGCCTGCTCAAGCTTGTCAGCAAACTCAGAAAGCTCTGGAATATTGTCTAATTCACCGCGCTTTCTAAGTGCTCCTGTCCAGGCAAAGATTGTAGCTACAGAGTTTGTAGATGTCTCTTCACCTTTTAAGTGCTTGTAATAATGACGCTGAACTGTACCATGAGCTGCTTCGTATTCATAATAGCCTGCTGGGCTAACTAGTACTGATGTCATCATAGCAAGTGAACCAAATGCAGATGAAATCATATCTGACATAACATCACCATCATAGTTCTTGCATGCCCATATAAATCCGCCCTCAGATTTCATTACACGAGCAACTGCATCATCGATAAGTGTATAGAAATATTCGATTCCTACCTTATCAAATGCGTCCTTATATTCTTTATCAAAGATTTCCTGGAACACATCCTTGAATCTATGATCATATTTTTTTGAAATAGTGTCTTTAGTAGCAAACCAAAGATCCTGCTTTGTATCTAAAGCGTACTTGAAGCAACTATGAGCAAAGCTTTCGATAGAATTGTCAAGATTGTGCTGCCCCTGAACAACGCCAGGACCATTAAATGTATGAACAAGAGAACGCTCTTCTGTTCCGTCTTCAGCTGTGTATACAAGCTCAACTTTTCCAGCTCCTGGAATTCTCATTTCAGTATTCTTGTATACATCACCGTAAGCATGACGAGCAATTGTAATAGGCTTTTTCCAAGATTTAACATTTGGGTCGATGCCTTTAACAACGATAGGTGCACGGAAAACTGTGCCATCAAGGATTGCACGAATTGTACCATTTGGACTCTTCCACATTTCCTTAAGGTTGTATTCAGTCATGCGTGCAGCATTAGGAGTAATGGTGGCGCACTTTACAGCAACACCATATTTCTTTGTAGCTTCAGCTGACTCCACTGTAACTTTGTCATCTGTCTCATTTCTGTGCTCTAAACCTAAATCATAATACTCAGTCTTTAAATCAATGAATGGAAGAAGTAGCTCGTCCTTAATCATTTGCCAAAGGATACGAGTCATCTCGTCTCCGTCCATCTCAACCAAAGGTGTCGTCATCTGAATTTTGCTCATACATTATCTCCTTAACCCAGTCCGCCAGTAGCTATCAAGCTACTGGCTCAATTAACAATCAAATTACAGTATTACTTTACCACGAGGTTTACGATTTTGTTTGGAACGTAAATCTCTTTAACAAGGTTCTTGCCATCGAGAGCTTTTGCTACATTTTCGTCAGCCTTAGCGATTGAAAGAGCTTCATCCTTATCGCATCCGTTAGGGATTGTGATTGTAGCTTTAAGCTTTCCGTTAACCTGAACAGCAATCTCAATTGAAGATTCTACAATCTTCTTAGGATCAAATTCTGGCCACTGTGCAAGTGAGCAGTATCCCTCACCGCCAAGTTCTGCATACATCTCTTCACAAAGATGTGGTGCAAATGGGCTGAGAATCTTTACAAGAAGCATAAGGTTATCCTTTGTGATATGACCTTCTGCTACGATATCGTTAAGGAGTCCCATCATTGCAGCGATAGCTGTGTTGAACTTCATAGCTTCGATATCTTCTGTAACCTTCTTTATTGTCTTATGAATTCCTGTTTCAATCTTTTCGCTATTTGCTTCATCTGTAATGATATCTGTAAGACCAGCAAATCTCTCAAGGAATCTCTTACATCCACGAACTGAAGCATCTGACCAAGGAGCAGCTGCGCCATAGTCACCCATGAATAATACGTATGTACGAAGTGTATCAGCACCGTATGCATCTACGATATCAAGTGGATCGATAACATTGCCACGAGACTTAGACATCTTCTGTCCGTCCTCGCCAAGGATCATACCCTGAGCACTTCTCTTCTTATATGGCTCTGGAGTATTAACAACACCAAGGTCATATAGGAAGTGATGCCAGAAACGTGAGTAAATCAAGTGACGAGTAACGTGCTCCATACCACCGTTGTACCAATCTACTGGCATCCAGTAGTTGAGCTTTTCTCTAGCAGCAAATTCGTTGTCATTATGTGGGTCGATGTAACGAAGGAAATACCAAGAAGAACCTGCCCACTGAGGCATAGTATCTGTCTCGCGCTTTGCATCGCCGCCACACTTAGGACACTTGCAATTTACAAAGCTTTCTACTCTAGCAAGTGGAGACTCTCCATCTGTACCAGGCTCAAACTTCTCCATTACAGGAAGCTTAAGTGGAAGCTCCTCATAAGGAACTGCAACATCGCCACATGTAGGACAATGTACGATTGGAATAGGCTCGCCCCAGTAACGCTGTCTATTAAATGCCCAATCCTTCATCTTGAACTGAACACCAGCCTTACCACAACCAAGCTTTTCAAGCTCCTGAATCATTCTATCGATTGAGTCCTTTTTGTTGTTAAGACCATTAAGGAACTCAGAATTAATCATGTTTCCTTCGCCTGTGTAAGCTTCTTTTGTAACATCTCCACCCTCAATAACAGGGATAATATCGATACCAAACTTAGTAGCGAAGTCCCAGTCACGCTGATCATGAGCAGGAACGGCCATAATTGCACCAGTACCGTAGCCCATCATAACGTAATCTGAAATGAATACAGGAATCTTCTTACCTGTGATTGGGTTGATTGCATCAAAGCCCTCAACACGTACACCAGTCTTGTCCTTTGAAACAAGCTGTGTACGCTCAAACTCAGACTTCTTCTGGCACTCTGCTCTGTAAGCAAGGATAGCGTCCATGTTAGAAATCTTGTCTGCATATTTATCAATATATGGATGCTCAGGAGCAATAACCATAAATGTAACACCGCAAAGTGTATCTGGTCGTGTTGTGTAAATCTCAAGCTTGTCTTCGATTCCTTCAAGTGTGAAGTTTACGAAAGCACCCTTTGATTTACCAATCCAGTTAACCTGCTGCTGCTTGATATTCTCTGGGAAATCAAGACCATCAAGTCCCTGAAGAAGCTTATCAGCGTACTCTGTGATACGAAGATACCAAACGTCCTTTTCCTTCTGGATAACGTCTGTATCGCAGATATCACATTTACCACCCTGTGAATCCTCGTTTGAAAGTACTACCTTACAATGTGGGCAGTAGTTAACAAGAGTCTTATCTCTGAAAACAAGGCCCTTCTCGAACATCTTAAGGAAAATCCACTGAGTCCACTTGTAGTAGTCCTCCTGTGTAGTGTCGATTGTACGACTATAATCAAAAGAGAATCCTACACTCTTAAGCTGAGTAGTAAATTTCTTGATATTGTCATCTGTAATCTTTCTTGGATGAGTGTTTGTCTTTACAGCGTAATTCTCTGTAGGAAGACCAAATGCATCAAAACCGATAGGGAATAATACATTGTATCCCTGCATTCTTCGCTTTCTAGATACTACCTCAACTGAAGAATAAGCCTTGATATGTCCAACGTGCATACCAGCACCAGATGGATATGGGAACTCTACAAGACCATAGAATTTTGGCTTATCAGAACCATCAACAGCTTTGAAAATCTCGTCCTTTTCCCAAGCTGCTTGCCATTTTTTCTCAATAGCTTTAAAGTTATGTTTCATTTTCTCACCTCGTAATCTATACAACTAACCGAAATTATAATAAAAGCTGTAGAGTTTTGCAATGAAAACATCTACAGCTTTTTAATAATTATCGCTCTTGTCCTGTGGTGACACGACCTTCTTCCTCGGGGTCATACCCTGTCCAAATATTATCACCAAAATTGTAATAATAAATACTAAATCGGTCAATTGTGGAATCCACTTCAATATATGAAGATAAATCTTTCTTTAGAAAATCTCTACACTTTACCAAATGTCCGCCATTTATTGCATCAGCCGGATAAGCCAAGTAAACATAAACAATTCTATTATTATCCTCATCTAAAAGCGCATACTCATAGGCATGACTTTGGCCATCAATGGCAATATATGCAGGATAATTATAGGACTCATCATCATATAAAATATGGCTAATATGATAGTCACTATCTTCCTTGATAGTGTCATAGATAGTACATTTAATTTCAGATAAACGTTCTACTTCCTTATCATAATTCTCATCTGTATACGTGGCCTCTAAAATTATGTCGCCATCTGTATCAAAAAGCCCTGTTTTAAGAAAATACTCATAGTCCGAGGATAACATATCAGACACATCGTCAGGAAATATTAATAAACTACTGTTTATATCTCCTCCGTATTCCTCTAATATGTATTCTTTATCATAGTTTTCAATTCCCGTTTTATGTACATAAGGTTGCGACATTTCATAAAAGCAAAGAACATATATAAATAAAAACACAAGAATAAATCGCAAACTAAATATAGCAAGAACTCCTACAATAACTTTTACAACTAGACCAAAATGCTTTTTCTTCGCCAGCTTCTGCAAAATGCCATTAGTATACAAAGTGGTTATTGCCATACCAACAAAGCCAAGAAAAGAAAAAAGAATAGCCAAAGCCCTCATAAAATTGGGCTCATAATTAATGCATTGAAGCGCTATTGCAAGAGTAAGTAAAAAGGTCCCCACCAAGCTAAAGCCTCTCACCCAATTAAGAAGATTAGTTTTTTCAGCATCTGCATAATCAGCCATTTTCTCAGCAACATCATGTAATTCTTCATTCATCATATCGCTTTTTCTTTCACCTTCAATTATCTCGCGAACATCTACATCAAAGAAGTCAGCAATTTCTACCAGTAAAGATATATCTGGCAAGTTGCTTCCGGTCTCCCATCTTGATATAGTTCGTGAGCTCACATTGAAAACCTGGGCAAGCATTTCTTGAGTCATTTGTTTTTCATTTCTAAGCTGTTTTAAAAACTTGCCAATTTTCTGTTGATCCAAAGTGAATTTCCTCCTTTCGTTGATAATTGAAGTATAAAATATAAGCTAAAAATTAACAGGACACAAAACGAGAGTGCCCTGTTTTAAGCCATTAGACAAGGTTGTCTAACTTATTTTAATTCAAGTGAATGTGATATGTATGGGATATAACCCATTTTGCTAGCATAGTTATACACCTCTTCTTCTACCTCGGAATCATTTGCGTATTCCAGTACGTATGCATCTTTATTATCATCCAAGACCATATTTAAGTAATCACTAAAATACTCTCTGTCTTCATCGGTATTAACACCAAAGGAATCGTTGTCCCAATCTATACAGGTGTATACACTCTCCTGATTAACTCCATCAAGAATGGCATCCAAAGAATAATAGCGATTATAATACTCGGTTACATAGGAATCCCCGCCGTTAATAAGAACATATCCGCCTTTATCTTTTAAATCCTCCAGTATGTTTGATACACCAGAAAAGATTTCTTCTGTAGGATACTGATAATAAACGTCACAATTATCTACGAAAAATCCATCGACGCCCTTATCCATAAGCTCATCAGCTTTAGCAGAAATAAATTCCTGCCATTTTGCCTGGGATACATCAACCCATTGTTCATCCTCCCAGTTTTCATATGTTCCTAGAGTAATATCTTCATAATCGCTGTAATAATCTCTAAAATTCTCTATAGAACCTATATTAAGATACGTATAAACGATATGACCATCAACTTGTAAGCTTGAAATCTCTTCAGAAGAATAATACTGAGCATCAATAACAATTGTAGATGGTAAATCTCTGTCCTCTAAATCCTCAGGATCAGCCCCTATGTATACGCCATATTCATGGGAAGGCTCAATGCTGCCACATCCAAGAAAACATAATAATGTTGATAAGCAAATAGAAATTATACAAATCTTACTGAACTTCATCTATGTAATATACCTCTACGCCAAAAATATCTTTTGCAATATATAATCTAAGTTCATCCTCATAACCTTCGGTGGCCAGATAATAAATGTCATCAGTAACACTTAATTCTTCATTCTCGAATGACTCAGAATCCACGGTCAAATAGTGAGTATCAGGACCTCTGTTATTGTGATGAATTTCGGCATCAACAACAGTTAACTCTTCCGCTGATTCAACCTCTGCTGTAACTACAGATACTGAATCAGATAAGAGCCACCCACTATATACTCCAAGAATTGCTACACAAATATAAAAATATTTTTTATATTCTCTTTCTTTTGGAAGAACTCCAAACAGTAAAGTGACAATAACAGCAAAGCCAATAATTTCAATCGTAAATACGATATAATTTACATGATTAATATTTAAGAATACTTTTAACAAGCCAAACAGAGAAGACACTGCAGCGCACCAGATAGGTACTTCTCCTGATGCATACATGCTTTTATCGTAATTAGTTTTGTCCTTATGCTCGAAAACCATGTAATTTCTAAAGATGATAAAGTATATCCAAGCACCAATAATACAAAAGATATAAATCATACAGAATAATTTAGTGTCGATAATCAATGAAATACATGGCACAGCAAACAAAACAAATCCTAAAACATAATTTATAGTCTGCAGAATATTTACTTTATTTCTTCTAGAATCCTTTTCTTCTTTTGTAATGGATTTGTCAGTGGACCAATTATATTCTGTCATTGAAATATATCCTCCCGCCTATTAGGTGTAATCTCTTACTATGTCTGCAGCTTTATCTACAGCATCTACGTAGTACTTTTTGAAATTATTAGGATTCACATAAATATCAATAGAATCTCCAATCTTATAAGAATCCCATGGATTAAAATCTAAAACATTGCTTTTAAATTTATAAATATATCCATCAGTAGGATTCTTATATTTGCAATAAATTCTAAAAGGATGTCTACCATTAATTGTTATGCTGTAATCCTGATCCATAGATTCGATTTCACCATAAATATGCTGGCCACTTTCCAGCAATCCTGCCCTCTTTTTCTTGTTAATAATACTAACAATAAGAATAATGTAACCAATTAAAGCAAAGAGACCACCCAATCCTACAAACATCAAAGTGAAGAATAAATCACCGTCGCTGGTATGAACATCTGTAGGGTTATCAGGGTCAATAAGCAAATCTATTTCTTGCCCCTCATACATACTACTTGAATAGAAATCCAAGTGGACATCCTCGTAATACTCTCCGTCATACTCGAATGCAACAAAAACATCATAATCAGTTTCATCTCCACGATCCTCAACGATGATATTGTCAATTACACCATTCACTTCAACTGCGGATTCTTTGAACTGAGACGTTTTAACATTGGTTATAATACCAACAATAATGATAATAGTTCCAACAAGCGCGAAAATACCACCAAAGATGGCCATGAAATACTTTGTCATAAACTTATTCATAAATACATTCCTCCCGTTAAAACAAAATATATTTTCGTATAATACTTAAAAGAATTCAAGTATTGTCATATAAAAATTTTATTCTATTGCAATTCCTACATGCGCCTAATAAAATACCCATATGAAGAAATTATATTTAGCTCCACTTGAGGGCGTAACAGACAGCATTTATAGAAATACTTTTTGCAAATATTATGGCGGCGTAGATAAGGTTTACACCCCATTCATATCTCCTAATTCTACTTTTAAATTTACAACAAGAGAATTCAAAGATATTGATCCTGATAAAAATGATGTCAATATCACCGTTCCTCAATTATTAACCAATAACGAAGATCATTTTTTATGGGCAGCTGCTGAAATAGCAGCTTTAGGCTTTAAAGAAATCAATTTTAACCTTGGTTGTCCAAGTGGTACTGTTGTTGCCAAGAAAAAAGGTTCAGGACTTTTGTATTACCCTGAGGAATTGGATATGATGCTTGATAGCATCTTCAACAGACTTGAAACAGAATGTGCAATCAAAAATGCTAAGGTACCAAATATTTCAATTAAAACTCGCCTTGGCAAGGTAGAACCAGAAGAATTCTATGAAATACTTGGTATTTATAATAAATATCCTATTTCAGAATTGACTATCCATCCAAGAATTCAATCAGATTATTATAGAGAGCCAATCAGAATGGAATTCTTTGATTATGCAATGGCAAATTCCAAACACCCTATTGTATATAATGGAGATTTGACTTCCGTTAATGACATCAAACTAATCGAGGAAAAATATCCTAACGTAAATGCGATAATGCTTGGACGTGGTTTGATTTCAAATCCAGAATTAGCATTAAACTACAATAATCAAAGAGATAACCAAACTATTGATTTAGATACATTCAAAAAGTTCCACGATGAATTACTAAATCAATACATTGATATCCTTTCAGGCGAGAAACCTGTTCTTCATCGCATGAAGGAATTCTGGTCTTTCTGGCAATCAAATTTTAATAACTGTGAAAAAGCAATCAAAAAAATCAGAAAAGCAAACAAAATCCAGGAATACAAAGATTACGTTGCTCTTCTGTTATATAATTACTGATTTACTGCTATAGCTTCTGGAGCTACAATTGCTTCTTTAGCTATAGCTTTTGTTATAATTCCACCTCTTTCGCAGATAGGGCAAACCTCATAATATGTTGACGACAACGGAAGAACCGGAACAAAGAATAATGTAAAATACAGCCTATTTCTTACAATCTTGTAATGGGAAACATTGTTACAATGTGGACATTTGTACAACTGACGATTGTCTACTCCCATCTCTTTATTCATTCTTCTTGTACCAAATAAAATTAACATAACTTTTCTCCTTTGAATTGTTTATCTAGGTAGTATAATAATACTTACTATATGCAAAGTCAATACTAAAGTTGCAATTAACTACTAAAAAAGAGGCTACCATTCGGTAGCCCCTTAGTTTACTTTTTATATGTTATTTATTCCTCATCAACATCCTTAATCTTGTTAGCACGACGCTCAACTTCTTTGGCTTGAACATCTGATGGAACCTGCTCGTAACGAGCTAATTCATAAGAGAATGTTCCATATCCACCTGTCATAGAACGAAGTGTTGTGTCGTATCCATAAAGCTCTGCCATAGGAACCTCAGCAAGTACTTCTGTCTTGCCAGCTGTTTCTGTAGGATTCATTCCAAGAACACGGCCACGGCGTTTGTTCAAGTCGCCCATAACGTCACCTGTGTAAGCATCCGGAACTATAACCTTAAGAGTTTCAATTGGC
This sequence comes from Pseudobutyrivibrio sp. LB2011, assembly GCF_000701765.1. Taxonomy (NCBI): domain Bacteria; kingdom Bacillati; phylum Bacillota; class Clostridia; order Lachnospirales; family Lachnospiraceae; genus Pseudobutyrivibrio; species Pseudobutyrivibrio sp. LB2011. Next base: position 631,215 of record NZ_JNJS01000001.1, read on the forward strand.
TCCAACAGGATAGGATTAGCCTTCATAATACCATCCTTGAAAGCACCCTTTGCAGCTACTTTAAATGCCATTTCAGAAGAATCAACTGGATGATAGCTTCCATCGTAAAGATTAGCATGAATTCCAACTACAGGGTATGCTGCAAGTGGACCAGCAAGTACTGCTTCCTGCAAGCCTTTTTCTACAGCTGGGAAATAGTTCTTTGGAACAGCACCACCAACAACTGATTCTGTAAAGTTGTAATGTTCTTCCATATTTCCTGAAGGCTCGAAAGTCATCTTAACGTGTCCATACTGACCATGTCCACCAGTTTGCTTCTTATACTTGTATTCAACATCAGCCTTTCCTCTGATTGTCTCTTTAAATGCAATCTTTGGCTGGCTCAGTTCAATATCAACTTTATACTTTTCATTGAGCTTTTGAACAAGCATATCGATATGTCTGTCACCAATACCATAGATAAGTGACTGACTATTTTCGCCATCGTTAACTACTTTTAAAGTTAAGTCTTCGGCGCAAAGCTTTGCAAGTGCCTGAGCAATCTTATCCTCGTCCCCCTTATTCTTCGCCTTATATCTCTTGTATGTATAAGGTGTAGATAAAGGTGTTCTGATGTAAAGGATTGGATTAGCTTTTGTAGAAAGAGAATCAGTTGTAGCAACCTTTGAAAGCTTAGATAAAGCACCGATATCACCAGCGTGAAGCTCAGGTACTTCCTCTGCCTTACTACCTGTTAAAATGTAAAGCTTGCCGATTTTCTCTTCTGTTTCCTTATGCTTGTTGTAAAGCAAATCATCAGTTTTAAGAACGCCGGAATTAACCTTAATCAATGAATACTTTCCAACAAATGGATCTACGATAGTCTTAAATACGTATGCACTCTTTGGCTTAGCAAAATCATAATTTGCTTCGTAAACCTCATTCGTATTTGCGTTAATTCCAGAAACCTTGCGATCCTCTGGACTAGGAAGATATTTTACAACGTCTGTAAGCATTGTGTACTGTCCGCGATTTGTAAGATTTGAGCCCATCATAACAGGAACAATGTCGCCTGTGCCTACATTTGCACGAAGAGCCTGACGAATTTCATCCTCTGAAAATTCTTCGCCGCCAAAATACCTGTCCATGAATTCCTCTGATGTCTCAGCAACAGATTCCATCAAAGCCTCACGATATTTCTCTAAGTATTCCTTGCTATAATCAGGTACATCGCAATGTTCTACAGTGCCATCTGCCTTCCAGCGCTTTCCAATTTGCTGTATAACATTTACATAGCCAACGAACTCTCCATTTTCACGAATTGGCAAATGGAAAGGAGCAATCTTTTTGCCATACAAGCCTTGAAGTTCTTCAACGATTTCTCTATAGCTGGCATCATCTATATCCATGTCAGTTACAAATACCATTCTAGGAAGATTAAACTTATCGCACATCTCCCAGGCCTTTTTTGTACCAACTTCAATTCCACTTTTTCCAGATATAACAATAATAGCTGCGTCAGCTGCACTAACAGCTTCCTCAACTTCTCCAACGAAATCAATGAATCCTGGTGTATCTAGGAAATTAATCTTGGTATCGCCCCATACGATAGGTGCTAAAGATGTGTAGATAGAAAACTTGTTTTTTTGTTCCAATTTGTCATAGTCACTAATGGTATTACCAGCCTCGATAGTGCCCGGCTTGCTGATTTGACCAGCTAGAAAAGCCATTGATTCGATGAGACTGGTTTTGCCCGCCCCGCTGTGACCAAGTAACACAACATTTCTAATCTTGTCCGTAGTAAAAACCTTCATGTGCCGTACCTCCCAATAGTTATTTGACGCCTTTACCCCGCCGCGCCATGTTGTTTATAAAACTTATAATTATTATATTTAATATTCAGACTATTTACAATGAGTAAATGTGATATTATAAAAGAAAATAATCGCTTTAAAGTGTGAAAGTGAATTAGAGGTGAGGGTAATTATGAAAAGTAAAACAATAGGATTTGTTGGGCTAGGTTTAATTGGAGGTAGTATCGCAAAAGCGATATTGAAAACATATCCAAACACTAGAATTCTTGCAACAGCTTCAAGAGAATCAACTATTGAAACAGCATTTGAAGAACGTCTTATAGATAATAACGGATTGCTTAAGATTCACCAGTTTGGTCAGTGTGATATTATTTTTCTTTGCTCTCCTGTTAAAGTCAATTGTGACTATTTAAGAAAACTTAAAGATGTAGTTAAGCCAGATTGTATCATCACAGATGTAGGCTCAGTAAAAGGGGATATTACTGCAGTTGCCAGAGAGCTTGAAATGACCAATCAATTTATTGGTGGACATCCAATGACAGGTTCTGAATTAACAGGTCTCGAGCACTCTTCTGCTTCACTTTTAGAAAACGCTTATTATATCCTTACAGCTGATTCAGAAATGAATGCAGATACATACTCTCAATTTGCAGATTATATAAAAAGCCTTGGAGCCATTCCTATCCAGCTTACTCCTGAGGAGCATGACGAGGCTACCGCTACTGTATCCCATCTACCTCATGTAGTTGCAGCAGCTCTTGTAAATCTTGTAAACGATACTGACGATGACCGCAAAATATGCAAAACCATTGCAGCAGGCGGTTTTAAAGATATTACAAGAATCGCATCCGGTTCACCTACAATGTGGCAGCATATTTTCCTAAGTAATAAGGATGCAGTGCTTAAACTGATAGGCGATTTCAAAGATGAGTTGAGCCAATTCGAAAATGCGATATCTTCATCTGATCCTGATGAGATAATAAATCTTTGGACAAAAGCAAAGGATTATCGTGATTCTATAACTATTCCAGACAGTGCACACTCACGATTCTTCGAACTGTACTGTGATATCGACGATAAACCTGGTACACTTGTAGGAGTACTTCAATTGCTTGCCAATGCAGAAATAAGTGTTAAAAATATAGATATCATTCATAACCGTGAGTTTGAGCCAGGTGTTCTTAGAATCGAATTCTACACCCAAGATGCTTTAGATAAGGCCCGCACAGTTCTTACTCACAACAATTACTATACTAGACAGAGGACGAATTAATGGCTATTACAAAAGTAAAAAGCTTAAAAGGTGAAATAACAGTTCCAGGTGACAAGTCTATTAGCCACCGCGGTGTAATGTTTGGAGCTATTTCCGAAGGAATTACTGAGCTTACAGGATTCTTGGATGGCGCAGACTGCCGTAGCACAATCAGTTGCTTTAAGGCTATGGGCATTGATATCACTCAAGAACATGATCATGTAGTTATTCATGGAAAGGGTCTAGAAGGACTATCTGCACCTTCAAAAATGCTTGATGTAGGAAACAGCGGAACTACCACCAGATTGATTTCAGGAATTCTTGCAGGACAAAAATTTATTAGTTCTTTAAATGGTGATGAATCTATACAGAAGCGGCCTATGGGACGCATCATAACCCCGCTTACAAGTATGGGTGCTCATATCAAATCAATCAAAGATAATGGTTGTGCTCCTCTAGAAATAGGAGGCGCTCCTCTTCATGCAATCCACTATGACTCACCTGTTGCCAGCGCCCAGGTAAAATCCTGCGTGCTTTTGGCTGGATTGTATGCAGACGGTGTTACTTCAGTAACTGAGCCAGTTATCTCTCGAAATCACACAGAATTGATGCTAAAAGGATTCGGTGCCGATATCAAATCAGAAGGATTGACAGCATCAATAGTTGGCAGACCAAGACTAATTGGCCAAAAGATTACTGTTCCTGGGGATATCTCTTCCGCAGCTTATTTCATTGTTGCAGGTTTAATTTGCCCTAACGCAGATTTACTTATCAAAAACGTAAATACGAATCCAACTCGAGCAGGCATTATTCAGGTTGCAAAGAATATGGGCGGAAACATTGAATTATTAAATGAGCGCATAGTTTCAGGAGAACCAGTTGCTGATATTCATGTAAGTTCAAGTGATTTACATGGTTGCGAAGTATCCGGTGAAATCATACCTACTCTTATTGATGAACTTCCTGTTATTGCTGTTATGGCGGCATGTGCAAAGGGTACCACTGTTATAAAGGATGCAGCTGAGCTTAAAGTAAAAGAAAGTGACCGTATTGCTACAGTCACCGAAAATCTTAAAAATATGGGTGCTGATATTACGCCTACTGATGACGGTATGATTATTATGGGTGGAGAATCCTTACATGGCACTACCATAAAAACATACAAAGATCATCGTATCGCCATGTCCTTTGCAATAGCAGGCTTAGTTGCTAATGGTGAGACTTCATTTGATGATGAAGGATGCTGTGTAATCTCATATCCAGATTTCTTTGAAACATTAAAAGCACTATCGTAAATGCGATAGTGCTTATTTTTAATCAACATTTCTTTTCATCCATAGCTCTAGAATATTGCCATCTAAGTCCATGTAATTTGTCAGTTCACTTCCGTCCGTTTTTTTAATAATGACTTCTGTTTTATCACTATTTATGCCAACATAACTATAATCATATGTTTCAGTACTGCCTTTTAAATGAATTAAATCGAATTGATTCTCAGTCCTTATTCCAATAAAAGTATAAGGATCTGCAGTTCTTATAATATCTTCGTAATCATAGTCAGTAACTACATTACCATCCAAATCAATAATGCTATATTTATCATCTTTTTCCAATACGATAAATTCAATTATATTATTTTCATCGGCACATGCATAACAATCATAGTGAGAATCTAAGGTAAGTATAGGCGTGCTATCCCTATAGAAGCAAATTAAACTACTATCAGAATCATCCTCTTTATTTATTTTATAAAATACTTTTAAATCTCCAGTGCCTTCTGCCTTTCTATAGAAATATAAATCATCAAAGAACTTTCCATCATACGTCATTAAAGAATCACTCTCATAATTATTTTTATAACTGAAACTTACAATCTCTTCGTCATCAAAAAAACAAACTTCATTGATATTGCCACCAACTAAAGATTGACCCTTACTATCAATTAAATCAAGCCCAGTACTGTTATAATTAATAACCAACGATATTTTAAAGTTTTGTTCACCTGATACATAACTAAAAACTGGCAAAGTGACAACATCGTCATCATCAGATATAAATCCAAACTTATCATTTAAATAAGAATGATAACAAGCTACACCATTAGCGAAATATGTATAATCACCTGATAAAAGAAATCCACCTATCTCGTTTGTGAATGGCATAAATATAAAATGATGTCTATTCTTATCATTACTGTTAGATTTGTCCAATAATAAATATAACAGATACTGTCGCTCTGAAGTCTTAGCATTAACGATATATGGAACCTTTTTTATCTTTTCTCCAGAAGTATTTACGAAATGATCATTATAATCGTATGCTATCCCCTCAGAATCAAAGGCTAAAGGCTCATCATATATAGCCCCTGTATCTACTCCTGTTTTAAGATTAATAAGACCATATTTTTCTTTATAAAAGCAAGACCAGCTTGGCATTCTATTACAAACATTATATTGAACAATCTCTACATCATCATCAAAAGGATAGTCATAATAATTTCTGAACCAAACCTCACTTACAGTCTTTTTTTCTGTAAGCACATTTCCATTATCATCTAAAATATCCATATCCCCTTCAATATAAGTGAATCTCATAAATACAAATAACAGTGCTACCAAAAGGCATACACAGTAGCTTATTCTCTTATCTATATGAATATGAAGATTTGGGAACTTAATATACTTTTTAGGCTTAGTTTTAGATTCTTCATGTATTTCAGCATCAATTTTGTCCAGTTCGTCAAAATGAAGAAGCTCTATAGTTGGTATATTTTTTCTGTCAAATACTGGGCCTTGGTAATTAAAACATTTATTAAACAGATAAAACGAAATATATATTTCAAATACAATTTTAGTAATAAAAAGAATGCATATGACAGCCACTAATAGTGTTTTCTTTATTGGAAATTCTGAAATAAAAGCTACAACTATAAGTCCATTTATAACAATCCATTTTCTATTATATTTCTGAATCTTATCGGATAATCTTGTGTCGATCCTATCATATGCATAACCTGTAGCATCCTTAATCAACAATCCGAATATGCGATATTCTAAAGCGAATTTTAAAATTATAAGAATACCTATGTAAAGTACGCCAATATGGTTCATTCCAGGTGAAAAGAAACTAATAAATAGTTCAATTATATCAAGATAAAGAATAACACGAAGCCACTTTGTCTCATTCAAAAAAGCTTTAGATTCTTTAAATGTGTTGTACAAAGCAATATCTATCAATATTTTTGCAATATATAGCAAATAATCAAATTGCGAAAATAATGGAAATGAATAAAAACCTAATAAATGAATTAAAAGATTGATAAGACTAAAACCCGCAAAAACATATAGCCCCGTACTGATTCTAGAGAATTTAATTTTGTCCATAACTTTTTTCATAACATCCTTCATATACTATTCTACCCATAAATAAGGCTGACAATAATTGTCAGCTTTATTCTTTATAGTAGTATATTACTATTTATTAAATTCGCAGTCAATACTATTTTAAAATTACAAATCATCAACCTAGAGCAACATCAAGAACCATCATCAGAACAAAACCGATAGAAAAAGCAATAGTTCCCAGGTTCGAATGTTTTCCTTCAGACATTTCAGGAATCAACTCTTCTACAACTACATACATCATTGCTCCAGCAGCAAATGAAAGAAAATATGGCATTAACGGAACAACTAATCCTGCCGCTATAATTGTAATAAATGCAGCTATAGGTTCCACTATACCTGACAAAACACCCCATAAAAATGTTTTATGCTTAGGCATACCTTCAGATAAAAGAGGCATCGATACAATTGCTCCTTCAGGAAAGTTCTGTATCGCTATACCTATAGCAAGCGCCAAAGCTCCAGTTGCAGTAATTCCAACTTGGCCTGATTTAACTCCTGCAAAAACAACACCAACAGCCATGCCTTCTGGAATATTATGAAGAGTTACTGCTAATATTAATTTTGTGGTCCTTTGCAATCTACTACGAGGACCTTCGTCCTGCTTATCCATATGCATATGAGGTGTAACGCAATCCAGAAAAAGCAAAAAGCCTGTACCAATAAGAAAACCTATAGCAGCAGGTAAAAAAGATAGCTTGCCTAGATACTCACTACTCTCAAGCGCTGGGGAAAGTAAACTCCAAAATGAAGCAGCAACCATTACTCCAGCTGCAAAGCCTGTAAGAATCTTTTGTAATCTATCAGAAATCTCATCTTTTAGTATAAATACCATTCCAGCACCAAGGCTTGTTCCAACGAACGGTATTAAAATTCCAAGTATTATATTTATATTCATATTAGCACCAAAAGCCCCTCCCTATTCAAACTATAAATAGATTAACATAAGGGAGGGGAATCTTATCAAAAAAATAATGTTGTTGAGAAATTTTATTGGAAGAATGCCATTTCTTCCTCAAGAGTATGTGCAACCTTATTTAAGCTGGCAGCTTTAGTAGTAAGAGCCTCCATTGTATCTGCTAATTCTGTCATAGAAGCTCTTGTTTCTTCTGAGCTTGCTGCATTCTCTTCTGAAATCGAAGAAAGTGAAGAAATAGTATCTGAAATCAGATTACTTGCTTCTTCTGTTTTGTGTACGCTAGATACGATGTCTTTAGTTAAAGTAATAGACTTATTAATATCTTCTATCAAGCTATCAACCTGTTCAATAGTTCTATGAATAGTATGACGTTGAGTAGTCATAGTCTCCTGAACCTGTCCAGCCTCTTCCATTGTCTTATTAGAATCAGATGAAAGTCCCTTCATAGCCTCTTGGATATTTTGAGCTGCCTCCGCAGATTGATCAGCTAATTGTCTTATTTCATCAGCAACGACGGCAAAGCCTTTACCAGCCTCACCTGCACGAGCAGCCTCGATACTTGCATTTAATGAAAGCAAGTTTGTCTGGGCTGCGATTGCATCAATAATAGATACTGCTTCACTAATTGTTGTTACAGCTGTGTTAGTGTTACCGATGAGTTCTACAATGCCATCAATTGCAGTAATACTTTCCCTGGTAGTCATTCTAAGCTCTGTAAGCTTATCCTGGCTGGCCTTTGAATTCTCCTGCATTGAATCAGCAAGGCTTTGCATCTCCACTGCATTGGCTGTAATCATCTCTACGGCATCATTAATACTATTTACAGATTCCACTGCGTCCTGCAGCGATTGAGCCTGGTTTTCAGCACCTGTTGCAACCTGACCAACAGCTATACTAACGCTTTCTGTAGTATCTGTAATAGTCTTTACTGTATTAGATAAATAGCTAGCAGATTCATCCACTTCATCAGAAGATATTCTTGCGTTTCCGATAACAGATCTAATTCTAGCGGCCATGTCAAATAAAGCAGATGACATTTCGCCTAATTCATCATTTCTATTTTTAACCTTATCGCTAAGAACAATCTCCAAATCACCAGTTGCCATCTGACGAACAGCCTTAACATTTTCATCAATAGCTTCTATGATTTTTACAGTATATATAATTGCAAGTACGGTAAATAAAATAACAATTGCAAGTGCTAAGGTAACAGTCCATGCAACTCGCTTGCTAATATAATGGGTAATTTCTATCTTTTTCAAGCCAACGAATGCCATACCATATACATTACCTGACTCATCTACTAATGGCTGATATGCAACATAGTATGGTTCGTTATCAATCATTACATTCTGAGCTTGATAACTTTGCTTGCCATTTAAAACTGTAGCAATAACAGCGTCCCCTGCCTTCGTGCCAACAACCCCAGGAATACTTGAACGTACTCTAGTGTCTCCAAGGAAGAACGTGTAATCATATCCTGTTTCAGCAGACATCTCTTCTTCTAATGTAGATGACTCATCTACTTCAACGCCATCATAAGTGTAGTCAAGGACCTGTGCATATGAAGTACAAGTAGCCATTACACCCGTTTCGACCTCGTATTCCATACCACGTCTTAAGTTGGCACACCCAACAATAGTAGCAGCTGTACCAACACAGGCTAGTGATACTACAACCAAGCCAATTAGCATAATCCTCAACGACGCCCTTTTGCTTTTCTTATCCATATTCGACCTCCGTTTTTTCTCCCTTCTGGTCGATTGAACAGTATTACTTTCCTTAGCGAGTAAACCGACTATTTGGATTATATCTAAAATGTGAGTATATTCTGTGTATATTCTGTTAATTCTGACAAATGTGCGACATTTTGAAAATAAAAAAGCACATCCAATTACGGATGTGCTAAATGTCATGAATTATTTCTTGTTCATGCAGCAGTGCTTATATTTCTTTCCTGAACCGCATGGACATGGATCATTACGTCCAACCTTTTTCTCTGAACGGATGATTGTGTGCATGTTCTTAGCTTCCTTTGTAAGAGCCTTTCTCTTGTCCTCATCAAAGATCTGCTCCCACTGTGGAAGGCCATAAAGCCAATCAGCCTTTGCATCAATCATGTTCTTGAAAAGCTTTTCCTTATCGAACTTAAGAGAAACTACTGTATCCTCATCCATTGTATCGATAGGGTTTGGTGTAACGAGGGATTCATTGATGCCATCTAAGAAACCAACCATAGGCATAACATCAATTTTATATTTCTCAGCAAGCTCCTTCACAGTACCCTTTACTTCTGTATCAGGATCGTCAAGTAACTGCTCGTAAATGCCTTTCTCTAAAAGAAAATAATTCTGCCAAAATCTCTGTAAATCAGCCTGAGACTGATTCTGATTGTAGGCAACCTTCTGCCAATTTTCTAGTAAACTCATATTATATTCCTCTCCAATTTGTAATCTAATCCGTGGCTAGCCACGCCTAAAATTATACCATACACAATAATAAAAGGCTAGATACTATGCTGTATCTAGCCTATGAATACTAATCATAAATTACACGAACACATTTGATAGGTGTACGGTATGTATAGTTGGAAATCTTGATTCCATCACGCTTGTTAGAAGCATGAACAATCTGTCCACCACCAATATAAATGGCAACATGATTAATGTAGCTTCCCTTGCCGTAGAAAATTAAATCTCCTGGCTTTAACTCAGATGTAGAAATGGTTGTTCCTTCATTAGCCTGAGCCCTAGATGAGTGTGATAGATAAACACCATACTGAGCCATGATTTGCATTGTAAATCCAGAACAATCAACACCATTTGTAAGGGATGTACCACCCCAAACATATGGGTTTCCGACAAACTGAAGGGCATAATCACAGATAGCTGTACGAACGTCAGAAACGCCCTCACCATATCTAGCTTCTGTAAGTGTCATAGCAGTCTTAAGAGAAAGATCTACATCAACATATTCTGCTGATACATAACCTTCATCACCATCAACGTCTACTTTAATCCAGTCATCATCCTGAGTGTTATCAAGGATGGCTACTTCTTCACCATCAGCAAGCTGATAGATAATCTCACAATCAGTGTTAGGCTCCACACGGACACGAAGACCACCAGTATTTGATGTAGCAACGTATTCTGCAAGCTCTGCAGCCTTTTCCCAGGCCTCATCGCCAGTCAATAGATACTCAGATAAAACATATCCTTCTACCTCGCCTGACTTGATATAGCTCCAATCGCCCTCAGTGCTAACAATTTCGCAGGCAGCATTTGCTGGAAACTTACCAACAAGCTTTCCTTCTGTATCTGCTGACTCACGAATGTTTAAGTTTCCTTCTGAAACATTACAAATACCGATATTAGTGTATCCGTAAATATCACCGAGTGATTTTGCTGTAGCAACAGCATCTGAATCTGTAACTGAAAGTGACTCTAAAGAAGCTAAATCAACAGCTCCTGCGGTCATAACACCAGCAATAGCTGTGCTAGAAGCATCTGTGTCAGAAGCAACATCTATATTATTTTTAGAATCAATACAATAATCAAAAATTAGTGCCGCGGCACAAACTAATGAGAAAGCTGAAATAATACGCTTTTTCATAGTACCTCCAAAGTAAAACTTTTAACGCAACATGCAAATTATAGCAACCAAAACGATAAATGTCAATATTTCGTAACATTTTTGCAATAATTATCTGTTGAAGTATGCCTTTGCTGTAGCTTTATCCTTATTCATTTGATTTTTAAGCTCTTCTACTGAGCCAAATTTCTGCTCTGGTCTGATGAATGTATGGAAAGCAACTCTCACATATTTACCATATAAATCTCCGTTATAATCAAGAATATGTGTTTCGATTCCTACTATTTTTTCATCTTGAACAGAAGGTTTTGTTCCAACATTGGTAACCCCGTGATATATTCTTCCATCGAAATCAATGGAAGTTGCATAAACACCGAATTTAGGCACCAGCTTTATCTTTTCAGGCATGATATTGATTGTAGGAATGCCGATTTTAGTGCCTAAATGAGCACCATGAACAACCTCTCCCCAGACGAAATAGTCATACCCAAGCATATCATTAACTATATCAATATGTCCTTCCTTAAGCTCCTCTCGGATATATGTACTACTGATATCTCGATTATTCTTTTGAATTTTGTCATAAACTTTCAGCTCAAAATCAAAATCCTTAGAAAGCTTTTTAAGAAGCTCAACATTACCAGCACCTTTGTAACCAAAAGTGAAATCTGCGCCAACAACCATATATTTCATATTGAGATTGTCGACTAATAACTTTATAAAGCATTCTGGAGCAGTTTCCATAAGCTTTGAATCAAATGGGCATTCAACCAAATAATCCAGGCCATTATTTTCTAGCATGAATACTCTCTCTTTATTAGTAATAAGAGAAGGCGTTTTATCATCTGAAACTATGGCTCTAGGAGTATTTGTAAAAGTCACAAGACATGAACTAAGCCCATCCTTCGATTTGCTGATAATATCAGAAGTCAAAAGATGATGCCCCTTATGAATACCATCAAACTTGCCTACGGTTATTGCCGTAGGAGTTGTAATTTTAGCGTCAAATAATGAATGTAAATATTCCATAGTTTATTCTGTTCCTTCAAGAAAGAACTTCTCCAGTGTAAAAATAGAATCCTTGTAGTTATATACTCCCAAAAACCTATTATCAGGCAAGTAAATCCTATATTTATTATCCTCTTCAAAAGAGCTTACAGCTTCCGCAAATACGTGAGTATCCGGAATTGGTGCGCCATTTATTGCATGCTTAATAGCATCCTCAGTGGGAACAACAAATACTGTACCCATTCCCTCAAAGGCATGATCTATAGGCATCATAATGCCGTCTATATTGCCTGCCTTTACAATTCGCTCGATTTCATCCAAAGTGTGGGCATCACTAATGTCAAACATGCTCACCTTTGTACGAACAAGAGACTTCATGGCGCAGCCACAGCCTAATAGTTCACCTACATCATGACATATGGATCTGATATAGGTCCCCTTACCACAATGAACTCGTATTGTAACTAATGGCAATTTCATAGAAATAACATCTATGCTGAAAACCTTTACTGGACGAGGCTTTCGTTCTACTTCCTTGCCAGCTCTAGCAAGCTCATAAAGCTTTTTGCCATTAACCTTTAATGCAGAATACATAGGAGGAACCTGCATGATATCACCAATAAAGGAATCCAATGCATTTTTAACCTGTTCCTCTGTCACATCTACAGATTTGCGATTTAGAATACGACCGCTCATATCGTAGGTATCAGTCTCAATACCAAGCTGCATTACGCACTCGTAGACCTTATCTTTATCTGTAAGCATATCGCAAAGCTTCGTAGCTTTGCCAACACAAACCGGAAGCACACCTGTCGCATCTGGATCAAGAGTACCTGTATGCCCGATTTTTTTTATTTTTAATATACCACGAAGCCTGGCAACCACATCAAATGAAGTATACCCGGCTTCTTTATAGACATTGATTATGCCACTATTCATTTAATATAATCCTAACTCTTTAAGCTGTTTTTCAACCATAGAAACGATATTATCGATAACATCCCATGGTTTGTCGGTATCTACTGAAAAACCAGCAGCTTTCTTGTGGCCACCGCCTCCGTAAACACCTGTTATAACTGTTAAATCTACATCTCCAGTTGCTCTAGTGCTGCCCTTGAAATCTCCATCAGCAAGCTCATATAAAAATACAGCAACCTCAACGCCTGTTGTATCACGAAGCTGTTGAACAATGCCCTCTAAATGCTTACTTTCAGCACCAAATTCTGCCATATCCTCCGCTGTAATAACAGCAGCAATTACCTTGCCATCAAGATATGTTTTACATCCCAGTAAAGCTTTGCCAAGCATACGATTTTGTACCATAGTCTTAGCAAAATATGTGTCAGTGCAAATCTTAGGATAATCGATGCCCTTAGTCATAAGGAAACCCGCAGCGGCCATAGTAGCCTCTGTAGTACAAGAATATTGAAAAACACCTGTATCATGGATAATTCCTAAATAAAGGCATTCTGCAATGTCCTTTGTAATTTTCTCCTTGCCAATTTGGTTGTAGACTAATTCGCATGTAGAACTGTCATCTGGAATAATGTAGCTAAATTCCGAAAATCCATTATTGCTGAAATGATGATCGATACATACTGTATGCTTTGCATTCTCAAAGAAATTAAAAGCATCTCCAAGTCGTGAGCCCTCTGAACAATCAAGAGCTATATATAAATCGAAAACAGTGTCCTCTGAAACAGTATGTATATCCTGAATCTTATCAGCGTTCTTCAAAAATTTGAAAGTATTTGGGATGGGATCAAGATAAACATGAGCTTCCACATTTGGATAGTAAGTAACAATATAGTTGTACATAGCAAGGCATGAACCTACGCAATCTCCGTCAGGTCTGATGTGTCCACTAATACCTACTGTTTTTGCATTTGTCAAAAGCTCATGTAAATTATCTATCATATTCCCGTCTCCAATTTAATGTATTTTAGTTTTCTTCGCCGTTCTGCTCTCTTTCATGAAGAGGAGCATTGACTTCATCAATAAGCTTGCTCATCTTTGCAGCATATGCAATAGACTGATCACTAACAAAAGTAATCTCTGGAGTGTTTCTAAGATTTACTCTGTGAGCAAGCTCTCTGCGGATGAATCCAGCAGAGCTCTTAAGACCCTCGAGAGTCTTTCTAGCTGCTTCATCATCCCCAAGAACTGAAATATAAGCCTTGCATGTCTTAAGGTCAGGAGCAACCTCAACAGATACAACAGATGTAACTGGTGAAATGCGAGGATCCTTTACCTCAAGACGAATAATATTGCTAAGCTCACGCATAACTTCTTCGTTTATACGTGTATTTTTAACTGAATTTTTTCTCATTATCTAGGTACCTCTACCATGATGTAAGCCTCGATAATATCCATCTCCTGAACATCGTTGAAGTCTTCAATTACGAGACCACACTCAAAGTTTGACTTAACTTCCTTAACGTCATCCTTAAATCTCTTAAGAGAACCAAGCTTACCTTCGTGAATAAGCTCACCCTCACGAGTTACGCGGACCATACAGTCTCTCTGGAAGTAACCATCTGTAACATATGAACCAGCAATGTTACCAACGCCAGAAGCCTTGAAGATCTGACGAACTTCAGCATGACCGATAACCTTCTCCTCGTAAATAGGATCAAGCATACCCTTCATAGCAGACTCTACATCGTTGATAGCATCGTAAATAACCTTGTAAAGACGAAGATCTACGCCTTCTCTATCAGCTGTAGCCTTTGCCTGAGGGTCGATACGTACGTTAAATCCAATGATGATTGCATTTGAAGCAGATGCAAGAACTACATCGGATTCGTTGATTGTACCAACACCACCGTGGATTGTCTTAACAACAACCTCTTCGTTTGAAAGCTTCTCAAGTGACTGCTTAACAGCCTCAACAGAACCCTGAACGTCAGCCTTAACAATGATATCAAGTTCCTTAAGATTTCCTGACTCAATCTCACTAAAGAGTGCATCAAGAGACATCTTTGACTTAGTCTGCTCAACAAGCTTGTTCTTGTGCTCTGCAACGAATGTATCTGCAAATGCATGAGCTTCCTTTTCAGAATCAAATGCCATTAATACCTCGCCTGCATTTGGAACCTCAGAAAGACCAAGAATCTCTACAGGAACAGATGGACCTGCGCTCTTTACACGAGCACCAGTGTCATCAAGCATTGCACGAACCTTACCATGACAGCTACCGCAGGCAACAGGATCACCAACGTGAAGTGTACCCTTCTGAACAAGTACAGTTGCAACTGCACCACGTCCCTTATCAAGCTGTGCCTCGATAACAAGACCACGAGCCTTACGATTTGGGTTTGCCTTAAGCTCAAGTACTTCTGCTGTAAGAAGAATCATTTCAAGAAGGTTGTCGATACCTTCCTTTGTATGAGCTGAAACTGGACAGAATACTGTGCTTCCACCCCAATCCTCTGGGATAAGCTGATACTCTGAAAGTTCCTGCTTAACTCTATCAATATTTGCATTAGGCTTATCAATCTTGTTGATTGCAACAATGATTTCGATTCCAGCAGCCTTTGCATGGTTAATAGCCTCTACTGTCTGTGGCATAACACCATCATCAGCAGCAACTACAAGGATAGCGATATCTGTTGAGTTTGCACCACGCATACGCATAGCAGTAAATGCCTCGTGTCCTGGTGTATCAAGGAATGTGATATCCTGTCCATTAATAGATACTGTATAAGCACCGATGTGCTGTGTGATACCACCAGCCTCACGGTCTGTAACCTTTGTATCACGAATTGCATCAAGAAGTGATGTTTTACCGTGATCTACGTGACCCATTACACAAACAACAGGTGGACGTGATGGGAAGTTTGATGTATCTTCTTCCTCTTCCTTAAGAAGCTCAGCGATAACATCTACCTTTTCCTCTTCCTCACAGATACAGTTGAATTCAAGAGCGATTTCCTCTGCCTTTTCGAAGTCAACTTCCTGGTTAACTGTAACCATTGTACCCTTCATGAAAAGAGTCTTAACAACTGCAGATGCCTGAACCTTCATCTTGTCAGCAAGATCCTTGATAGTAATTCTTTCAGGAATTGTGATTGTAAGAACTTCGTCCATGTTACGCTCTGGAGCCTTAGGAGCATTGTTCTTTTTCTTCTTTCCACCATTCTTTTCAAGATTGATGAAACGTTCCTGCTTCTTACCGCCTAAGTTGTTCTCTCTATCGTTGTTCTTCTTTTTCTTATCATCGCGACGACCGCCCTTTGAATTTGAAGAAGGTGCCATATCAGGAGCAGATGCCTGCTGAGATGGACGATTGTTTCTTCCTGCTGATGGTCTGTCGTTGTTGCGATCATTGTTACGATCGTTGTTTCTATCGTTTCTGTTTCCAGGTCTGTTATTATCGCGTCTATCATTGCGATTGTCGTTACGATTATCGTTTCTGTCTCTTCTATCGTTACGCTCTGGACGCTCTGAACGCTCTGGGCGCTCATTTCTATCCTGCTTCTTTGCTGGACGTGTGTTTTCCTGTCCATCAGCTGGCTTCTTCTTTGATACAAACTCTGTATCAGTAGACTGTGCAGATGCACGCTGAGATGGACGAACTCCATCAGCAAATGAACGTGGTCTGATTGGTCCTCTAGGCTGCTGAGCCTGCTTCTCGCGATTGTTATCACGATTATCATTTCTCTCGCCTCTAGAAGAATTGTCAGAGCTACGACGTCTTCTGTCATCGCTACCGCGAGTAACAACGAAAACATTCTTTTTCTTCTTTACAGGATTTCCGTCTTTATCTACAGGACGTGGCTTCTTAGCCTTTGGAGCTTCAGACTTTGAGAAATTCTTGCGAATTTTATCAGCCATATCGTCCTCCACACCACTCATTGCTTTTGCTTCTATTCCATTAGAGCCAAGGAAAGCAATAATATCTTTGCTTTCTTTTCCAAGCTCTTTGGCTAATTCATGTACTTTAATTTTTGCCATCTAATATCCTCCTCATCAAGCTTTATCTATCTTATCAAGGATGCTTAAGGATAGATTTTCATCGCACACTACGATTGATGCCCGATATTCTTTTCCAATTGCATGACCTAAAGATTCTTTAGTTCCGTATTCTATGTATTTAACATCATAGAACTCACACGAATTTGAAAATGATTTCTTAGTGTTATCTGAAGCATCACCAGCAACTATACAAAGAAAACCACTGCCTTCTTTAATGGCTTGCTCGCAAGCGAATTCACCACTAACAAGAGCGCCAGCTTTCATTGCTATGCTAATCATATTAAGTGCTTTATCTGTCATTTTCTAACTCCGTATATAAAATATTAAATACCTCTTCATTGACTGCCTGTCTAAGAGATCTGTTTAAAGATTTTTTCTTTAAAGCATTATCTAGGCAGGATTTGTTTTTGCAGATATATGCTCCACGACCTTGCGCCTTATAGCTTGTATCAAGCTGGACGCCCTGTGCCGATTTAACCAATCGAAATAACTGATTCTTTGGAAGCATCTGTCCGCATGAAACACATTTTCTAAGAGGTAGTTCTTTGACTTCCATTACTCTTCCTCAGACTCTGCAGCGTCAGACTCTGCTTCAGCATCCTCAGCGTACTCGTCCTCGTCATAGTACTCATCCTCATCATAGTACTCGTCATCATCATCGTAATCTTCTTCGTAATCAAGGAAATCACCAGCTTCTTTAGCCTGTGTTTCGCTCTTGATATCAATCTTGAAGCCTGTAAGACGAGCAGCAAGACGTGCGTTCTGTCCTTCCTTACCAATAGCAAGTGAAAGCTGATAATCAGGAACAACTACGCGTGCGCTCTTTTCATCAGCGTCAGCAACAACTGCAACAACCTTTGCTGGTGAGAGTGCATTTTCAATAAGGTATGCAGGGTTCTCATCCCACTCTACGATATCGATTTTCTCGCCACGAAGCTCATTAACGATTGCGTTTACACGTGCACCGTTCTGACCTACGCATGCTCCAACTGGATCTACATCCTCGTCGTTTGACCAAACAGCAATCTTTGTACGGCTACCAGCCTCACGAGAGATTGACTTGATTTCTACGATACCATCGCGAACCTCTGAAACTTCCTCTTCGAAAAGCTTCTTAACAAGCTCTGGGTGTGTACGAGATACAAGAATACGTGGTCCCTTGTTTGATGTCTTAACTTCTACGATATAAACCTTGATACGGTCCTGTGGCTTGTAGAACTCGCCCTTAACCTGCTCAGACTCTGCAAGGAATCCCTCAAGCTTACCAAGGTTAACATGGATATTGCTTCCTGAGAAACGAGTAACAACACCTGTAACAACCTTGTGCTGAAGCTCATAGTACTCCTCGTAAAGAACCTTACGTTCTTCCTCGCGGATTTTCTGTGTGATTGTGTTCTTAGCTGCTGTAGCTGCGATACGGCCAAAATCCTTTGACTTAACCTCGATGTGAAGAACATCACCAATCTGATGCTTACCATTGATGTTCTGAGCATCAGCAAGTGAAATCTCCTCAACAGGATCCATAACCTCATCAACTACTGTCTTTGCAAGAAATACATGATATGCGCCAGTCTCTCTGTCGATTTCAACTGTAGCATTATCTGCCTTTCCATAATTGTTCTTACATGCAATAAGAAGTGAATTCTCGATTGTCTCGATTAACACGTCCATGCTGATATTTTTCTCTTTTGCGAGATCTGTAAGAGCATCCCAAAAATCATTTGTATTAGCTGCCATTATTTCCTCCTATTTCTACTAGAAATCTATTGATAATTTGATTTGTGCAACGTCTGATCTATTAAACACCTCTGTGCCATCTTCAAATTCGATTGTAAAAGTATCCTTATCGAAGGCCTTAAGTGTTCCAGTAAATTCCTTAGCACCATTAACCGGCTTGTATGTCTTAATATCAACATCAAGTCCAATAGCTTTTTCAAAATGCTTATCTTTCTTTAAAACTCTGCCAAGACCTGGTGAACTAACTTCGAAGATATATCCTTCGTCTCCACCAATCTGTGGCTCTGCGTCAAGTAAATCGTTCATGCGACGGCTTACATCTACGCAATCATCAATTGTGATACCACCTTCCTTGTCGATGTAGGCTCTAAGATAATAATCTGTGCCCTCTTTAACGTATTCAACGTCATAGAGCTCAAAGCCCATCTCATCAAGAATAGGAGTTATCAATTCTTCCGTACGTTTTTCGTAATCGGTGTGTTTTGACATAAATGTCCTCCTTATTCAGTTGTGCATGTTAAAAGTGAACAAACATAGTAAAAGAGAGAGCAAAAACGCTCTCTCTTTCAGTCGCTCTCTTCAATAACAATAATTATTATATCAGAATTATTTGATTTTTCAAGCTTTTTAGGGAAAAACCCATATTAATGATGGAATAGACGAAGTCCAGTAAATGACATAACCATTCCGTACTTGTTACATGTCTCGATAACATTGTCATCACGAACAGAGCCGCCTGGCTGAGCTACGTACTTAACGCCTGACTTGTGTGCACGCTCAATGTTGTCGCCAAATGGGAAGAATGCATCACTACCAAGTGCTACATCAGACATCTTATCAAGCCATGCACGCTTTTCAGCTCTTGTAAACTCGCTTGGTCTTGTCTTGAAAGTCTTCTCCCATACATCATCTCCGATTACATCCTCGAATTCATCTCCAATGTAAAGGTCGATTGCATTATCTCTATCAGCTCTCTTGATTCCATCAACAAAATCAAGGTTAAGAACCTTTGGAGACTGACGAAGCCACCAGTTATCAGCCTTCTGTCCTGCAAGACGAGTACAGTGAATACGTGACTGCTGGCCAGCACCAATGCCGATTGCCTGACCATCCTTTACGTAGCAAACAGAATTAGACTGTGTGTACTTAAGAGTAATCATTGCAATGGCAAGATCAATCTTAGCCTGCTCTGTAAGTTCCTTATTGTCTGTAACAATATTTGCAAAGAAGTTGTCGTCGATAACAAGCTCATTTCTTCCCTGCTCAAATGTAATACCAAATACTTCCTTACGCTCAAGCTGCTTTGGAACATAGTTTGGATCAATTTTGATTACTGCATAGTTGCCGTTTTTCTTAGCTTTAAGAATCTCGAGAGCTTCTGGCTCGAAACCAGGTGCAATGACACCATCAGAAACCTCTCGCTTAATAAGCTTTGCTGTAGCAACATCGCAAACATCAGAAAGTGAAATAAAATCTCCAAATGAAGACATTCTGTCTGCACCTCTTGCTCTAGCATAAGCATTTGCAAGTGGAGTAAATTCCATATCTAAATCGTCACACCAGTAAATTTTGCGCTCTACATCTGAAAGAGGAAGACCCACAGCAGCGCCTGCTGGTGAAACATGCTTGAATGATGTAGCAGCTGCAAGACCAGTAGCCTTCTTAAGCTCGGAAACTAACTGCCAACCATTAAAGGCATCTAAAAAATTAATATAACCAGGCTTACCAGAAAGAACCTCAATTGGAAGATCCCCATCTTCCATATAAATACGTGAAGGCTTCTGATTAGGGTTACAACCATACTTTAATTCCAATTCTTTCATTACAAAATCCTCCAAAATACAAAATTATTTATTCTTGTTTACGATACGAGTTTCTACGGCACCACTAGCGATATCGATGTAGCGTACAAAAAGTGAAACCTTGTTATCTTCATTAAGGTTCTCCCAAATAAGTGATGTAAACTCATCGATGTTTCCCTTTATTTCAATTGGTGTTGGCTCTCCCTCATATGAAGGAAGTGGATTGCCATCATTCATATATGTGTGAATAAATCGGCCTGAACCAGCCTTAGGATTAGAATAATCAAAAGTATATCTGTTACATGAATCGCTATCGCCCATGTTTGATTTAAGAATTGACATTAAATAATTGAATTCACCATTTTCAATGTGAATAAGACCTGAAATACGAGGTGTGAAATTAGGGCCGTCTGGCTCAAACTCACGAAGGCGAAGTGCTTGTTCAAATGTTTTGCCTTTCTTCATCTCATCGTAAATAGTGTCTGTCTGATCTCCGTTTGTAACAATGGTATCATTTCCGAGCACTCGCACTGGTGCATAGATAATAAGTGAAGGGTCTGTAAGCTTTGAAGGATCGAAAGCCTGTGTGCGGATGCCCTCACCGTCCTCTACGAATACTCTGTTTCTGGAATTTTCAGAACGCCCCATAATAAAATAAGCAGAGACAGCCTTGGTTCCGTCTTCTGAACGGCCAATGACAATGCCTCTGCCTGGATACGTGGTTTCTGATAATTCTCTTGCTAAAGATTTTACTACCATGGGTTCCTCCTTTAATACAATTTCCGCAAAAATTATAACCGAACAACAGCCCAAAGTCCACCATATTTTATTTGTAAATTCTATTTTTATTCACAACTTTTTCAAACAAATAGATTAAGCTTTATATACATGATTATGAGGAGTATGTAATGAAGAATATAACAAGTTATGAAGACTTTTCTCAAAAGAATTATAGGAAAATAAACGACTATATAAATAGATGTCTATGGATTGGAATATCTATAGGCCCTCTTATGGCCATCCCTATTGCACTGGGCATAATTCATAGCATAGATTATTTTGATTGTTTGTATTTATCTGGAATTATTCTACTGATTTCTGCGATACATCGATTTGCCATGTACAAATTTCCAGATTCTAAAAATACAGCAATTTTTGCATTGGTTTCACTAGATATTTTTTTATTTTTCTTGAATTATTCTCATTTCGCAATAAAGCTTACCTGGTTTTTGGTACCTTTATTAAGCATATTATATGTAAATAAGACAATATATCTGTTTTCATCACTATTTAATTATATGATGATGATCCTTGCAGCATATGAAACCGCCCCTTTCTATGCAGCTAGAAAGGTTGGAGACATAAGTCCAAAAGTGGAATTCAGAGGCATCATGACTGGATACACCATGGAAGCAATACTTCTATTTATAGTCGGATACGTAATACTCGAAGTATCTATCAACTATATAAAGCAGCTGATGGAGAAATTCCTGGAAATACGTGATCACGAAAAAGATATGCACGAGCAAATGAAAACCCTACGTTCAATGGCCGAAATTTATAATAACGTTAATCTGATTAACTTTATTAATTCCACGGAAATGTCTCTACGTGATGAAAACAAAATTGAACATAAAATAGAAATGCCAAATCAAAATCACACCAGAATGACTCAGAATATAAAAAAATTTGTAGTACCTGAGCAATTAGACGATTTTTGGAAGTTCACAGATATCACTACAGTAAGAGCCAGACTAACTCACAAAAAGATTCTATCTAACGATTTCATCAATGCTACATACGGTTGGTTCAGAGCTCAATATATTGCCGTTGATGAGACGGCAGATGGAATTCCAAATATCGTTATATTCACTACACGAAATATCGATGAAGAGAAACGCCGTGAGGAGCATCTGATAAACATTTCCTTAACTGATGAGCTTACAAGGCTGTTCAACAGACGTTGCTATGACGATGACGTAGAAGTATATAAGAAAGAAGGCCTGCCTGAAGACTTTGTTATCTTCTCAGTAGATGTTAATGGCCTAAAGAAAGCAAATGACACAATCGGACATGCAGCTGGTGACGAATTAATAAAGGGCGCCGCAGATTGCTTGCAATCAACTATAGGCTCCTTTGGTAAGACCTACAGAACCGGTGGCGATGAATTCTTGGCAATACTACACACTAACAATCCTGGGCAGATAGTAAGCGATATAAAAGCGAAAGCGGCCCAATGGAGAGGTTTATTAGTAGATAAGCTTTCACTTTCAGTAGGATATGCAGCTTATGTAGATTCACTAGATGCATCTATAGAGGATTTGGAGCATAAAGCAGACAAGCATATGTACGAAGACAAAAATAGATATTACAAAGAAAATGGCATTGACCGACGTAAATAAAGGCATAAAAAAGCTGGCCCTTAAGGACCAGCTTTAATTTTATGTTATGTAGTTGTATTAAATTTGCTAATCATATCATCTGCAGATAATGAATAATCTCCGCTGTTAGTATATGACTTACGGCCTGTAATGCTTGCAAGTTCATTGCTTGCATAGGAATTAGCCATTGAAGACTTGGTGGCTACCTGATAAGCATAGCTACCAGTTCCATTAAACAGATCCTTTACATAAGTCATATTTGCTTTATTCTTCAGGAAATCTTCATCAACATTAAGATGATTCTTATTATCTATGGTAATGCCAGCCTTTCCAAGTGTCTGTGCTGTCTTAGCTGAAGTTGTTACCATAGCCGCAACCTGTGAAAGAATTCCAGTACTCTCTGACTTCTGGCCACTATCTACAAGCTCATTATATGCATCTGCAAAACCTTTAATAGCGCTATAAATCTTATCTTTATCGTAGTCCTTTGTAACATTGCCTTCTTCATCAGTAGATTCAACTTCGTTCCAGATTGAATTCTTGCCTTTAGCTAAAAGCTTATCTGTAGCTTTGCTCAAATCTGATGAATCATTTCTAATCTCACTCAAATTAGAGTCTGCAATCTTTGACTTTTTAGATGTGTCAGACTTTAGGTTTCCATCATTATCATACTTTGAATAATATGACTTAACCAGCTTTCCATATGAACCTGACTTAATCTGAGATAAGCTTGTAAGAGAACCCTCAAGTCCTCCAAACATTGAATTCACGCTAGATGAGCTATTGCCACCAAACAATGAATATATAGAATTGTTTCCAAATGAATTAATAGTTAAAGACATAAACATCACTCCTTTGAAAATAAAACATGAACATCCTTGTTCTACTGTTTTGTCTCTTACTTACATTTATACTTACTAACATAATAACAGGGACATGTGAAACTTTTGTTAAAACATATCCCATCTTTTTTATAATCTTACAGAAACCCCCTGTTCCCTAAGATATTTCTTTAAATCAACGATTTCCAGTTCCTTATAATGGAATAAAGATGCCGCGAGAGCCGCGTCAGCACCACCAATTGTAAGAGCATCCTTGAAGTGCTCCATATTGCCAGCGCCACCTGATGCAATAACAGGAATATTTACAGCATCAGAAACAGCCTTAGTAAGTTCCAAATCAAATCCTGCTTTTGTACCATCACAATCCATAGAAGTAAGAAGAATCTCGCCCGCTCCAAGCTTTTCGCACTTAATAGCCCATTCTACTGCATCTATGCCGCAATCTAATCTACCGCCGTGCTTATAAATGTTAAAGCCTCCATCAACGCGCTTCTTTGCATCAATAGCAACAACGACACATTGGCTGCCAAATTTATCAGCAGCATCTGAAATAAGACGAGGATTATCAATTGCAGCAGAATTGACAGAGATTTTATCTGCTCCCTCACGTAAAAGAGCTTTGAAATCATCTACTGTACGGATGCCTCCGCCAACAGTAAAAGGTATAAAAACCTGTTCTGCAACTCGACGAACCATATCTACGACGGTGTTTCTACCATCTGAAGATGCGGTGATATCAAGAAATACTACTTCATCCGCTCCTGCTTTGTCGTAAGCTGCAGCTATTTCAACAGGGTCCCCAGCATCTCTTAAATCAACGAAATTAACACCCTTAACTACTCTTCCATCTTTGACATCCAAACATGGGATAATACGCTTTGTAAACATAACAATTCTCCTATAGAACAAACAACTAGCAACAGGATTAAATCTCTGCAAAATTCTTCAAAATCTGAAGTCCTACAGATGATGACTTTTCTGGATGGAACTGACAAGCAAATATATTGTCTTTCTCAACAGAAGCATGAATATGACAACCATATTCAGTTGTAGCTTTAACGATAGCTTCATCCTTTGCTTTCAAATAATACGAATGAACAAAGTAAACAAATGAACCCTCATCTATACCATTAAACAAACGTCCCTGGTTTGGATAATCCAAAGAATTCCAGCCAATGTGTGGAACCTTTAAGCCTGGTGCATCTGGAATTCTAATAACTTCTCCATCCAATATATGAAGACCTTCAACACCAGGGGACTCCTCACTTGATTCAAATAAAAGCTGTAAGCCCAGGCAAATACCAAGAAATGGTTTGCCGCTAGCAACATATTCTTTTATAGCTTTATCAAGTTCGTATTTTTTAAGATGGTTCATAGCATCAGCAAAAGAGCCGACCCCTGGTAATACAACATGGTCGGCTTTTTTAATTACACTAAAATCCCTGGTAAGGACAGTTTCCTTACCAAGGATTTTAAATGCTTTTTCTACACTTTTAATATTTCCTGCATCGTAATCTAGTATTGCAATCATAAATCTGGTAAACCTAAGCCTCTCAGCACCTTTCTAAGTTCTATTGTATAGTAATGACGGTTTGGCTGATTATATATAGCTAAGGCTTCCTCCTCTGATAATCCAAAAGTCTCAGAGAGTTCAGCAATCATAGTGCTTCCATATGCATCATATTGATCTGCTATACCATATTCTGCAGCATCATCCTTATATTTTTCGTATCTTCCAACACCAATAATCAAGGAATCTAATGCGTAATTGTACTGCTCATACTGAATGAATGCTTCGTATTGCTGCTGACAAAGCTGCAAATCAGCAAGAGTTCTTGCTTGATTTCTGAGTAAGGCAACATCCTCATCAGATAAATCAAAACCATTAAGCTTTTCATATGCTGCTATATAATCGCCCGCTTCGAACAATTCATTAGCCTGTGCCATATGACGCTTAAGACCTGTAAAGGTCATCCCAACCATTACTACACCAATTATTGATATAGATAATACCAAAAATGTGGCAATAATGGAAATAGGAATTTTAGGAGAATTATCAGGTTCCTTTGGTTTCTTTTCTTTTTTAGGCTTTGGTTCCTTCGGTTTCTTCTCCTTAGCCTTTTCTTTCTTGGCAGCTTCCTTCTCTTTTTTGGCCGCTTCTTTTGCAGCTTTCTTTTCTTCTTTAAGTCGTTTTTTCTTTTCCTTTGGATCTTCCTCAGGCTCTGGAACTATTGGATTTCCATCTTCATCATAGGTAATCTCAACAGTGGTATTCTTTGCAGCTTCCTCTGCAAGCTCATCCTCATCAGGAGGTCCAAAAAGTATAAGTAAAAGCTTTTGGATAATAGGATTAGGTTCTTTCTCTCCCTTTTCTCCTTTTTCCTTTTTAGCTTTTTTCTTCTTTTTCTTTTTACCTTTTCCTTTGCCTTCTTCTTCCTCTTCTTCCGGCTCAGATTCCTCGGCAGATTCATCGATGTCTGCAGCTTCCCCAGCACCTTCTTCATCACCACTTAAAAGTGATTGAATATCAAGAAGGTCCTCATCGTCTCCTTCAAGAAGGTTTTCGAGATCCAAATCTCCATCACCTGACAAATCAGGCTCTTCTCCATCACCGTACTGAGCTTCATCTAAAGCATCCATCTCATCAGGAAGGAATTCTTTGAGGGAATCATCGAGAGGTTCTTCCTCTCCTGAATCCTCGATAATATCATCTAATGACAAACCAAAATCATCTGAATCATCAGAATCTGCAGGCCTTTCCTCATCTAAAGGAGCATCCTCAGGCTCTTCAATAAAGTTGGATAAATCTATTTCTCCATCATCTGGTATCTCTATAGGTGAATCATCTGCAGCTAAATCAATCTGAGGTTCATCATCTTCAAGAATATCCTTTAAGCTAAGCTCATCAGAATCATCCTCAGCTTCTTCTGTATCAGGCTCTAACGACTCAAATTCTTCTGAAGCCTTTTCTTCCTGAGAATCCATTTCAGATTCGCTTTCGTCTTGGGCAACTGGTTCTGGTTCATCCAGTTCATCCTGTGCCTTAGTGACAACACTTTTAATATTATTAAGAAGAGAATTTACAACACCTTCAGAATCAGGCAATTCACCTGTTTCCTGGAAAATGCGCTCTTCCTCGTCGATTTCCTGTTCAAAATTACTAATAAATAAATCTACATCATCAGTATCCAATTCTTCTTCAAATTGGCGCAAAAAATCCTCCTCGGAAAGAACCTTTCTGAGGTATGGATGGGAAGTCTTAGTCTGTGCCTGAGAAGAATCGATTCCTGTTGCAGTAAGAAAATCCTCATCAGGAGCAACAGCCTTGCGGCTCTCAACAACCTGCTGTTGCTTCTTCATAGCATTCTCCTGGACCTGCATAGCATCAGTCTTAGCCTTATTTATTGAATTCAGTAGTCCATCTAAGTAGTCCTCTGACTGAGACATCTACATGTCCTCCCTTAAATTTAATTAAGGGGCATGCAAAGCACACCCCTCAGTTTTAAAAATTTTAATTGCCTTTACGAGCGACTTCATATTTAGCAACAAGCTCATCAACAACTGAAATAAGCTTACCAATTTCAGGCTTTGTAAGCTGAGCATCAGCACCAAGGCTTTCGCCCTTACGTCTAATCTCGTCGTTAATAAGTGATGAGAAAATAATAAGTGGAATGTTCTTCATGGTGTCATTTTCTTTAACGAGCTTGCAAAGTCTGTGACCATCCATAAGAGGCATCTCGATATCAGTGATAATAAGATGTACGTCGTTAAGAACTGTACCTCTCTTGTGGAACTCAACAAGCTTATCCCAACCTTCCTGACCGTTCATATTAACGATAAGGTTAGTGTAACCAGCCTTCTTCAAGCACTCAACAATAAGCTTTGAAAGAAGTGGTGAATCCTCACAAAGTAAAATAGGTGATTTACTACGATCTTTTGTCTCGTAATCATCCATTTCTGAAACCTTAAGACCAGTCTCAGGATTGATATCTGTAACAATCTTCTCGAAGTCAAGAATAACTACGAGTCTGTCTTCTAACTTAATAACACCTGTTGAAACACCAGATTCATCAGAACTGATAGTTGCATCAGGCTTGATGATGTCTTCCCAAGAAACACGATGAATTCCGAGAACCTCATCAACGTGGAAAGCTGTATTCAAACTGTTGAAGTTTGTAATGATGAATAAGCCATCTGTATCAGCTTCATCTGTAATATTTAAGCACTTGCGAAGAGAAATGACAGAAATCATAATATCTCTTGGCATGAAGATACCTTCTATAGAAGGATGCGCATTAGGTAGAGGTGTTACTGGTTGATATAACAAAATCTCCCTAATCTTGGCAACGTTAATTCCATAGAAATTCTTGCCAACCTTAAATTCAAGTACTTCGAGCTCGTTAGTGCCCGACTCTAATAAAATATTAGTATCCATGCAAATCTCCTCTCATTTAAATCAATTATATGATTTATATGGTTGTCCCTCTTGTTGTGCCATCACTTGTAATGAATAATTCAAGTGAGGATATATTTTCTACTGACGAATCGCTGAATAGAAAGACCAAAATAAATGATTTTGATTCTCCAGCTGCCAGTATGCCATCATAGTTTGCTAAATCATTTGATAAAGGTGTGTACTGGGTACTTGCTTTTGCTCCACCATTCAATGATAAATTGTATGTTCTTCCTGTATAATTTGAAAAATTAACAGATGAATCTGATGTATTTTTCGCTTCAATAGAAAGTACTACGTATTTTTTGCCAGAAACCTGTTGTAGAACAAAATTGTTTGTTTTGTAATCAGAAGTTACATCAAACTCAGAGCAAGTAAATTCTACACCCGGTATCTCAATTGCATCAGTCATAGAATATCCTGCATCCTCAGAACCTTCCTCGGTAGTGCCTTCTTCAGTCTCATCTGTAACTATAGGTTCGCCAGTTTCTGGATCATATTCGACTTCTGTATTTTCCTCGTCAATTACCTCTTCTGTTTCCTCTGATTCAGCTTCATCAGGCTCATATTCATCATCCAGCTCGCCAGCCTTTACGCGGGCATTGGCAATTCCTGTTGTCTGATTTTTATTGAATTTTGAAACAGTTTTTGAGGCATAAGCTGTGATTACCGCCTCTTCTTTCTCTGTCATAGTATACAAAGGTTCACCACAAGCGGTGAAAAGTAGAGAAAAACACATAACCGAAATCAAAAGGAAAAATCTTTTAATTTTCATGCTATCTCCTAGAAGAATAAACTAATCATTAATGGTATGTTAGCATTAATATGTGTATTGTTCAACACAAAAAATCAGAAAATTCTATGAATTTTGTTTGATTTTTGTGTCTTTTGTCAAAGTTAACTCAAACCAAAATTCAACTCCATTTGGCAAGTTTTCAACACCAAATTTTTCATGCATCAAATCCATTGTAGCTTTAACAACTGACAAGCCGATACCACTGCCGCCATATTCACGGCTTCTAGCCTTATCAGCTTTGTAAAACTTCTCCCAAATGTGCTTGATGTCCTTCTTGGCAATGTTATTTCCGGAATTGAATACACTAATTCGAACTTTGCCCTTTTTAACAAAATCATATCTTACATTAATGATGTTTTCATTTAATACATAGTGAATTGCGTTACTAATAAAGTTAGTAATAACCTGCTCCACTAAGAATTCGTCTGCATGAACCACGCAAGGTTCTTTGTTGATAAATGAATAGGTAATATTCTGTGCTTCGAAATTGATTTTATTGCTATCAACAACACTATCAATCATTTCTGTCACGTCAAAATCAACCATATCCATATTCATCTGACCAGCTTCAAGCTGATTAAGAATGAGCATTTCTCTAACCAAACGGTTCATCTTGTTTGCTTCATCAATGATGATATCAAGATAAATCTGACGGCTGTTCTCATCCTCCATAATGCCCTCCTGCAGACCCTCGGCATAGCCTTGGATAAGGGCAATTGGTGTTTTCAGCTCGTGTGAAACATTTGATACGAATTCTTTTCGCATGTTTTCATTTTCTTCACGAACTTCAAGATCGTGTTTCAGGCTTTCATTAGCAGTACGAAGCTGGCTAATTGCACGTTTTAATGTAGTAGACATTTCATTAACATGCTCACCCAAATCATCCATCTCATTATATATAACCTGAGGCGTGTACTTTGCTTCAAAATCGAAGTTTGAAATACGCTTCGTTATATCAATTATGTTAAATAATGGCTGAGTAAACTTTGCAATCGCAAAATGACTAAATACTGTAGTCATAAGAATCGCAATCAGAACCATATATAGGAAAAACTTGTTTGTGATTGAACTGGTATGCTCCATTGCAGATAAAGTAGCTCTAATAAAAACGATACTACCATCAGGGAGCAATCCTAATAGAACAAGATAATCATCCTCTGAACCTGGAAAAGCCTGCTTAAAAATCTCGTAATTATCATTCTTGTTAATGACATCTACAGATTCATCGTTTGAAAACATTGAATAATTGAGTTGATTCAATAAAATCTCAGAATTAGTATTAGACGAAATTAAAGGCTCTCCGCTAGCGCCTGTAACAACGCAATTTACAGAAAACCTATCAAATAAGGCTGCTATTTCTGCTTCATAATCTTGTCCGTATAAAACACCCTCATTGCACTTATTAGACATGATATCGTAGAGTTCTACCATATCATGTCTCTTTGTTAAAACATAATAATCGCCTAAAAAGCAGGATGATAGAATACTAACAATAACAAGTGAACCAAGTATGATTGTAACTATCAATCCTACAATTTGGCGATTAATTTTATTAGACCTTTGCGTCGACTTCAAATTTATACCCCATGCCCCAAATAGTCTTGATGTAGTTTCCCTTATCGTCTAACTTACTACGAAGCTTTTTAACGTGAGTATCGATTGTTCTAGCATCTCCAAAGTAATCATAGTCCCAAACATGATTGAGAATCTTTTCTCTTGAAAGAGCGATTCCTTCATTATTGATGAAGTAATAAAGCAACTCGAATTCCTTAACAGAAAGCTCTACAGGAGTACCATCGTTAGTTGCTACATGAGCATCAACATCTAGCTGAATGCCACCAGCTTCAACAACCTTCTTGCCGATTGAATCATCTGTGCTTCTTCTAAGAACTGCATTAACTCTGGCCATAAGAATCTTTGGAGAAAATGGCTTGTTAATGTACTCATCAGCACCAAGCTCAAAACCATTAAGAACATCATTTTCCTCGCCCTTAGCTGTAAGCATAAGAACAGGTATAGAAGAAGTCTCTCTGATTTCTTTCAAAACGGCAAACCCATCAACTTTTGGCATCATAACATCCAAAATGATAAGTGATATCTCGCTGTCCATATAGAACATGTCGAGAGCCTGTTCCCCATTTTCGGCCTCTATGACCTCGTAATCCTCTCTTACCAAATAATCCTTGATAAGTTTTCTCATTCGGCTTTCATCATCAGCCACAAGAATTTTGTTTTTAGACATAACACCAACCCCAATCCTTGAAATAATATTATTGTTGTTCCTGTTCCTTCTCCCTGATAGCTTCTTCTCTTTCGGTAAGATCCTGCTCCCAAGAAGAATACTTGTCGATTAGCTTTTCTTCGTAATCGAGTATGGTCGGGCTGTTTATTGTGGTACTCACATAAAACATTCCCAAAACGCAAAGCAACAATGCAATGCATAAAATTAATAGGACTTTGTTGATAGCTTTTAGTCTTTTGATTTCTGAAGAATCACTTGTGACTTTAGCCACAACTTTTTTATCGGCTTTTTCCTTCTTAGCTTTAGATACTTTTTCATCAGAAGATGAATTTGTATCTTCTGTTTTTTCTTCTGGTGTCACGTCTTTAGGGGGTTCTTCTAAAGAATAAACAGGAGGAATATCCTCTGGCGTAAAAACCTCTGAATCTAAAAGATTCTGCCTAAGCTGAGCTAGAAAACTCATACCGATTTCAGTGGAAAACATTCGCTGATTCAAAAGCTTTTTATATACAGTGAGCACAGCATTCTCATCGCTGTCTTTGATCTGCCCCAAGATATACTCAACTGCCTTAAGCTCTTTGGCGGCTTTTTTTGCTTTATTCTCATCATCGAAGATGTATCCACCAATATTATACTTAGCCATATCAATCCTTTAAAATAATTGTATATAATTATTTTAGCAATTTGTACCAAAAAAATCTATCTTTTATTTAATTATTTTCGCAGATTTTTGCTAATCCAAATATAGCTATTACCACTCCTGCAAAAGTGACCAATGTGCCAAACCATAAAGCAGGTGTTACACCAATAATTCTAATTAATACACCGCCAAGTAAGCTTGAAAGTAAATTACTAAATGTCATAGCTATAGTTACAAAAGCCTGTCCTTTAACAGCATCCTGCTTATTCATGATTTCATCTACAAAATGAACAGATGCTGGTATGAAAATCGCAAAAGCCAAAGCCTGGAATAACATACTGAAATATAAAAATCCAACAGATGTTGCCAAGGTTGTAACAAGAATTTTAACAAAATAAAATACCGCAGAAACACCAAGAAGCTTTTTGGTGCCAAATTTATCCTTAAGCTGATTAAAGAAAATCATAGCAGGAAGCTCTACGATTGCCTGTAGTGCTAGTAGCCCTCCGTTGCTGGCCTCGTTTCCTCCAACATTGACGGTGATTTGATATAAGAAATTGTTTATCAAAACATGTCCAAAATAAAAGCAAACAACACCAATTAAAAAAACGAAAAACATCTCATATTTACTAATAAACTTCTTTACTGATTCTAAACTGAAACTATCCGATTTTGATTCTTCGGAAAACGGATCATAATCTTCATTAATTTCAATTCCCGAATTCTTTAATTCTCTATATATAAGAATGATTACAACAACAAAGGCTGCAGAAACAATAAATCCAAGAATAGTTACTGCTCTTTCAGATGTAAGAGTCATGAAATTTCCAACAAGCAAACTCATTATAAAAAAGAAGAAAGACCCGCTTGCTCTGGCAACTCCAAAGTTCATTTTCACATTGTATTTTTCAATATGGAAATTAAGCGCATTTAAAAATGGCTGTATTACTGTGGCAACCATAGCTCCAATAAAGAATGTGAAGCTAGTTCCAAAGCCCTTAGAATTTGTTCCTATAGCAAAGAATAAATCCAATGTAACAACAGCACCAAGCAAAGCTAAAACATCTACCACATCAAAGCTAGCAGCTTTATCTGTCAGATATGAAACAACCTGTTGTAACACTGTAGCTACTAAAAAAGCGATAGCAAATAAAGCACCTATTCCAACTGTGGAATAACCTCTGTTAGATAAATAAGCTGAGCCCATGCTGATTGTACAGCATACCATCATCCAGTATAGACCCTGAGCTATTATGTAATATAAATTCAGTCTGTACTCTCTTGACTCTTTAATTTGAAAAATCATGTCTAACTCCTTAAAATTATTTTAATATATTATGAATTTTAGAATTCTAACAAGCTTTTATGATATATTATTAATGAATTTTTAAACATCTGAAAGGAAAGAATATATGGCAAAAAAAGTTTTAAAAACCATTCTTATTATTCTACTAATCATCGTTCTTTTACTTGTCGGATATGTAGTTTATGTATTCGCTTCGTATTATCGTTTAGACGATAATCTAGAACTCGAAATCGAAGGTTCAACATCTACAGATACTCTTTCAATCGGAGAAACCTATCGAATATCATCTGCAAATCTTGGATTTGGTGCATACTCTGCAGACTATTCATTCTTCATGGATGGCGGCACAGAGTCATGGGCATACTCAAAAGAAGCTGTGTACGATAACATCAATGGCTCAGTAAATAGCGTTATGTCTTTGGGCCCAGATTTAATGCTTTTCCAAGAAGTTGATATCGATTCTACAAGAAGTTATCACGTAGATCAGAAAGAACTTATCATTTCAGATTTAGCTGATGCTGATATAAGTGATGTAAACTACACTTTCGCGCAAAATTATGATAGTCCATTCTTGATGTATCCTTTTACTCAGCCTCACGGTAAGTCAAAAGCTGGACTTTTAACAGTTTCACCAGCCACAATAACAAGCTCTATCCGTCGCTCTCTTCCAATCGAAGAAGGCTTATCAAAGTTCATCGACCTGGATAGATGCTATTGCAAAAACTATATTAATCTTGATAATGGCAAACAGCTTGTTTTATACAATGTTCATTTGTCTGCATACACTACAGATCCATCAACTGCTGAAAACCAGGTTGTCATGCTCAACGAAGATATGACCGCTGAGGTTGAGGCTGGCAATTACGTTATTGCCGGTGGCGATATGAACAAAGATATGCTTGGTGATTCATCTGCATACTTTGGAACAACTAGCGAAGCTAATTGGGCCCAGCCATTCCCAGAAGATTTATTATCTGATGACTTTAGTGTAGTAGGACCACTTGATGAAGCAAATCCTGTTCCATCATGTAGAAACGCCGACACACCA
Source organism: Pseudobutyrivibrio sp. LB2011 (assembly GCF_000701765.1). Lineage (NCBI taxonomy): Bacteria > Bacillati > Bacillota > Clostridia > Lachnospirales > Lachnospiraceae > Pseudobutyrivibrio > Pseudobutyrivibrio sp. LB2011. The sequence goes on from NZ_JNJS01000001.1 coordinate 665,403, forward strand.
TACACCAAGGATTCCTTCGTATTAACAATCGATGGTTTCATTGTTTCTTCAAATGTTAAGGTTGAATACTCAAATGTATTAGATACAGGCTTTGCATATTCAGACCACAATCCAGTTTATATGGACTTCATTTTAGAATAATATTAAGCATTCTTTCTGGCACTGCTTGAGCTTGTGCCACAGAGCTTATCAACTGATTTGATGATTTCCTGAATCTCAGGTAGATAGTGCTCATGGTTAATCATGAGCCTATCTATTTCATCTCTTTCTTCTTGAACAATTCTTCGATGGTCATCTAATCTATCCCTAATCTTCTTTCTTCGCATAACAAGTCTATGTCTGCATTCTGACATATCCTGTCTATCAACAAGGGCATTTACCTGATTCAACCAAATCTTATCATCAGCAAGTCCAATCTCACCTAAAATTCTCTCCAATTTAGAATTGTAAAACTCAAGGTCCTCATTGTTTTGAATATATCTTTGCTGGTCTCTAAGCTTATCTTGATACTGTTCCCAAACGTATTGAAGCTCGGCTGAAGTTTTGACAAAATATCTATCTTTCGAATACTCAACTGAATTGGTCACATTAACGTATTTCATCCTTTCTACGTTGAGCATGCTAATAGCCTGATTTAAATGAACAATGGCAACTTTGTTTTCTCTGGCAATTGTATTCTGACGAACAAAAACAATAAATCCGCTAACAGCGCAGATAAATAAAACTATAAACACCCAGATAGAAATATCTGCCTGAGCTGCATTGTACATAGCAAGCAATAAAATAAGCAGCGTCATAAAGGATGCAAGAATGGCAACGGCCATCTTTCTAAAGAGTTTAATCTGCCCCTGAAGCTCTTCTCTTTCGATTTCCCATCGACTTTTTTCACCTTCAAGATAGGCAAGATTTCGCTTAAGCTTTGCCTGATATATTTCGTCTGATGCAAATCGATTAATGATTTCAGGCATATCAGCCTCATCATCAGAAATCACTTCGTATTGTTCATCTGTAATGTTTCTCTGGATTGATCTTGCATTAACAAGATTGTTTTCCAATTCGCATATACGTGACGCAGTATTACGAAGCTCCTTTGCTTTTTCCTTTGGCAGATTCTCTATAGCCTTTATATCATTAAGATAACGAGTAACAATTCGATACTCCATTTTTTGGCGTTCCATAGCCTTAGTGGATGCAATAATCTGCTCGCAGGAATCCAAAATATAATGTTCAAGCTTCTTTGGATCTTCTTCCCAACTATCGATTCCTTCGATTTGGGAATAAACTCTGTTAAAAGCATCATCAATTTTAGCTGCTCTAAGTTCTTTTTTCTTTTTTCTACTTGAAAAAAATCCCATACATTTCTCCCTTTAGGATATTAATTAAATCCTGCAGATTTTTATATATTCTTCTTTCCAATTATTGATAACATTTTGGATTGTTTCCTTTGATACCTGGGACGATTCACCATAAAGCAAATCATTTATAGCGCTATCAAAACCAACAATATCTTCTTTTATTGTGGACCTGGAAACAATCTGCAAAACTTCCTCTACATCGCTTCTAGGGACTTGATATTTAGCAACATACTCCTCAAATCCAAGCTTATCCTTGCCACAGCGAGCTGCGTATAAAAGACAATAAAGAGTCTGCTTCTTTTGATTACGTTTGTAGCCTTCATCAAAGCATTTGCTGGCCTCATCAAAAAAGAAAAGCTTTGCAAAAGCACATCCTAAATTGTGATAAACATCTCCTTCTACTGTACGAGGCATTGTCTTTGCAACATCCTCAGCAAGTAGAGTCTCGTATTCATAGATGGCATCTACAAGCTTGTTGCCAAGCATTAGTCTATCAGCTCTAAGCTTACGTCTTTCGGCCTCCGATTTGTTTTCAAAGGTTGAAATAATAGAAAGTGCATCCTTAATCTCTTTGTTGGAAGCGTATCCATTGGCGCTTAAAATATGGCCTACAAAAATATGCAAAGGCGAATTGTTTTGCACCATTGACTGAAGCTCGCTAGCAAGCTTAGGAAATTTAAGCTCTCTGCCAATCCAATTACAAAGCTCCGTGTTCATCAGCTTAGTAGAAAGCAAATAAACATTATTTAGCATGTAATAGCTAAGCTCCTCAAGAGAATATACATTCAAAGACACTTCTTCTATGTAATAAGGTGTAGCTGCTATTGAATTTTTGCAATAAATCAATGTACTCATAAACTACCTACTTAATTGAAATAGTGTGTTCCCAGCTTTTGCCAGAGGATGGAGAAATTTCTCCGAATCCTAAATCCGTAATTACGATAGATACAGCCACATCAGAAATAGGACTTGCTTCTATTCGAAGACGAGTGGTTCTGTTTTCTCGTTTTGGCATATCTGTTAATTCAAGAACCTCTGTGTGAGCTTCCCTTGATTCTGGCCTTTGGATGTAGAATTCAAGCTCTGGCTCACCATCCAGAATTACTTCACACTCTCCCTTTGCATCGTACCAGCTTTGTCCGGCATCGATAAGGGTGAAAAATTTCATAACATTATTTTCTAAAATCTTTATTGAAAGATTAAGCTTTAAATCGTTGTCGCCAATGTAAATGAAAGGCCAGTCGCGTTTGCCATCCTTGGTGTAGCCTGCATAACATGCGCCCTTTGAATAAAGGTTCTTTCCCATGAACACCTTACGGCCCTTGCAAAGTCTAGCAAGGCTGACCTTCATCCACTCGCCATCAAAGCCGTCCCCAACAAGATAAACTGATGAAAACAAAGTACTTCCAAAAGTGTCAGCTATTATCTCATCAAACTTTTCATCTCGATTGTCGGTAATCTCTCCATGATTAACTACATCAAGTGTAATCATCTGAGGACGAGTGCTTTGATTACGATTCAACACACACGAAATCATGTTTGAACCGCTGTAATCAAAAAGGGCTACGCTATATAAAAACAACTCTGGCCTCTGTGATAATGCATAAAAATAAAAGCATTCGTTGCGGTCGATAAGCATAAGCCTATTGGAATCTATGGATAGTCTGGAGATGATATAATTCATCAATTCCATGACCTCAAGATTTACCTGATCTACGCAAACAACAAGCTTTTCTATATCCCCCATGGCAGCCATAGGACCTGGAATAGCAAAAAGCTTATTAAAATATATAACCATAAGCTCTCTAGCTTGAAAGCTTTCTCCATCAACAAAAACTTCCTCATTCTTGAGAGCCAAAGTATATAAATCGTCTACAAGCATAGCCTCCTTTGTGCGGCTTTTGCTAATAGCTTCATCGCCAAAAAACCATTGTCCCATACCGTATCGCTTAGCAAGTACTGTAGGGATGGAATAATTTTCCTCACCAAGAATCGTGCTGACTGTAGCCGGCTCATCCATATTTGATTTATAAATACTAAGAACTGTGCTTCTGGCACTAATATCTATGCCAAGATAAGCCCCCTCAGAATTTCCCATATAAATCCTCTTTCACCATTAAATAATAGTAAATAAATCTCTTGTAACAGCATCCAAGCCCTGATAAGTCTTAAGGTCAGCAGCAAGCTCTCCTGCTTCCTCGTATAGGTTGTGGCGGCTGATACTATTCATTAGAGCGAATCGGCCATTCTTAACATCAGGCTCATCACTCATAACTATTGTGTCGCTCTTTAAAGGATCTTCTGAAAGCTCATCACAATAGATTTCGTATCTAAGCTCGTCACCATAAAACAGGATAAACTGCTTTACGTACAATCCGTCGTACATTTCAATCATGTCCTCCTCAAGAGGCTCCTGACCGTTGATAGAGTATGTGATAACGACAGATTTTCTTTTATCAGTAGCAATTTCTATGAAATGCTTGTCATACAAGTGATATTTAATTTTTAGTTTCTCATTGCAATTAACAAAGAATCCAAAGTACTGGTTACGCAAAATGGCATCTGCCAAAAGCATATCCAACATGCTCATATCATCTTCATCCAGGTCTTTCTGTAGACAAAGATACTTAAGAAGAGCTATTCGCATACTTTCGTTAACCGTAAGGCCCTTTTTATATCTATTGTAAATATGTGAGAAAATCTCTCCTGGTACTTCCTTGTGCTCAGACAAATAACTATGTGCTTCGTATGTAAGGAAAGCCTCGACAATCATTTTGTTGTTCTTTCTAGCAACATATGAATCAAAGACTTCCATTATGCCATCGCAAAGGAAATCCCTATACAGAACCTGTGTAAGAATTCTTTCAGAGAATTCCACAACATCTTCACCGCGTTCATAAGCGTTGTTGTAAATCAGCATCATGACGTCTGTTGGGCCAACATAGAATTTGATGAGATACCTAATCATATCTCCATGTACAAATCCCTTTTGTACCAAATGAGCAGTCATCAGGATAAGAAAATCATCTGTTTTTTCAGAATCCTGATTTATCATAAACTGACACAGCTTTGTAGCAACCTCTGGCCTTAGCTGAGAACCGTTTGTATGCTGAAGCATGTAGTAGGCTTCCTCGTATTTGCTGCGGCTGACAAACACCTCAAGAACATCGGCAATCACCTCTGCTCTAAGAGATTTCAAATCTGCCTCATGCATAAAATGACGCTCTATCAAAGCATCCTCTTCGTTTTTACGAAGTACCTTGATAATCTTTGGATACATGCTACGCAAATAATCCAAAGAAATCTGCTTAGAATCCAGTAACATTTTGATGCTTTCTGAATCTTCCAGATTATTTAAATCCATAAGAACGAAAGCCATGCTCTGTGGCGCCAATTCCTTAAGGGTATTGAAATATGCAGTAGCATCTATAACGTCTTCCTTAAAGTATGCTTCATCATCTACAAACAGATAACCATCATTATCCTCAAGGAAGAAAACACCTTCGCTGCCTATGTAGTTAACATAAGCTTTATGATCTGAAACATTAGCAATCACAGGTGTTTTGAACTCATCTTGATATAAGAAAATTCTACGTATATCCGGATTGATAACGGCCAGCTTCTTTTTGAATGCCAGTTCCGAAACAAGCTTTGCAACCTCTTTATCAAAAATTCCAAGCTCCATGAGACGCTGATAACATACAGCAAGATTGTCATCTAAACGACCAAGCTTTAGCTGCTCAAGTGCAAAGGTTTCTATAGCTGATTCATAATGATCATAGGTATCACTATCTTCTGCCCTGTGTAAAATAATATTGGCATAAAGAAGTGCTTTCTTTTCATAAGAAAGATCGTTGTTGTATTTAAAGAACATAGTAAGAAGCTGTGGGAACCTATCTACAGAATAGGTAGGCATAGCTTCCATGTATGCCTCAAAAATGCCTGATACATGAAGGTTTGCTTCGATAGCCATTTTAAACCACTTGAAGAATTTTTCTTCGATGTAGTTTGCCTTTAAAAGATAGGTAACAATGGCAAGCAAAAACTGTAAATCAGGATAGATTTCATAGCAGGCTTCAATAATAGGAAGCGCTTTAGGATTGTAGGTCCTCTCAGATTCAATAACATGAATCATCTGAATAGCAATATCTTTTGAAATTGCATTTTTCTTTCTAGCCCAATTAAGAACTTTGATTGTAAGTTCGTCGAAGGATGATATTAAATATGGATCCTGGACAAAAATATAGTAAGCCTCAATGTAAAGAAGAGGCGAATCAAATCCTCTTGATACCCAGTCTGAAATGTCCCTGAGCTTCGCAGTAGGATTCTTTATGTATTCCTTTCTCAGGAACATCAAAAACCAGAAAAGCCTAACATCATCAGGATGCTCAAGATAAATAGACTCTATGTTGCCAGTAAGCCTATCTACGTATGATTCTTCCCTTTCGATAAGGGTGCAAATATACAGAAGAAAAGCCCACTGTGTGCTGCTTTTATCTTCGATAGTTCGCTTCAAATCCTGAATAATCCAAAGAGCTTCTTGCTTTTGATTGTTTGTAACATAAACCAACGCTCTCATCAAAAGAGTAAAATTGTCTTCTTCGTCCTCTTCTGAAATGGAATCTAATACAGAAAGTGTTTCCTGACACCACTGGCCTGTAGTGATTTTACGAAGTCTAAAGTCTTCGTAGAGACGACATGCCTTAAGAATCTGCATATCCTTCTTATGCTTTTCAGAATCTAAAGTAGCATCCTCTTTTAAAGATGATGCGATAATAGTGATTTCCTTATGAATGCCTCTGTAATCAAAAGAAATCTTGGCATAGTTGAGACCTTCATGCATTCTATCTTTGTGAATGTAATAATTCATATTGAAGATAGAGCCGAGGAAAAAGTCAGATGTAATATGTTCTTTTTCAACTGACACAAAATCAGCATCGCATGAAACTTTTACATCGATGTAGCCCCATGTAGAACGAACAATTTCTATTTCACCACGAATGTTTTCATTAACCTCGTAGTATTTGTCACATCTTTCCTGCACATCAAAGGACATTTTGGGCTTTAGTCCTGTAGAAACAAGGAATTCGTCTACATTAACAGCAGCAATCGGAGCTGCTTTGAAGCCACGATATAATAATCTGGTGCGTTTATCTAAATCAGAAATGAACTCAGCGAATCGTTCTGAATAGAACACAGAAACAGCTTCGCTGAAATGATTTTGAGCAAGCTCTGCAAAAGCCTTTAAATCATGAATTTCCCCAACAGAAGTGATTAAAGGTCGAGTAGCGTATGTAATGGTAAAAGGAATGTGCTTTTCAATTCCTACCGCTACAATAATGAACTCACCTGAAAGAGCCTCTCCTGATTTGTAATTGAAATCGTCCACTTTATATTCGATACGAACGTTTTCCTTGTCAAACCAAGGGTCGCTAACCTGCACGTATGGATTTGTACAATAGACTACGCCCCTGATTTTAACGTTGTTAAGACTCTTAAAGAAGAAACTGCCAGTAAATGTATCGCCCACATAGCATGTCTCTTCTATCTGTTCTCTTTCAAATTCTATATTTGGTTTTAAGTCATCGAATTTATCCTCTGATATTCGATAGATTCTTTTTCTCAAAACATTCTTCCTCTACATTCCAAGGATTAGGTATACACCCACTAATCCTAGCATATTCTTTTCAAATTATAGCACAACATGTTGTGTTTTCAAACGAAATAGAAACAAAAAGATGGATATTTGTTAAACGTGGTGCTACTATATAAAAAACGAGGTGATAGGCATGATTAAACACAAAGACCACTTCCATGGAAGTGATTTAGAAAAAATTGAACAAATCTACGGAATTAAAAAAGAAAACATCATTAGCTTCTCTGCTAATGTTAATCCACTTGGGATTTCTCCTAAATTAAGAGAAGGAATCAAGGAGCAAATCGATTGCATTACAACATACCCTGACAGAGATTACGTACAGCTTCGTCAGTGCATTGCAAACTACTGCTCTACAGAGGTTGAAAACATAATTGTAGGAAATGGTTCAACAGAGCTGATTTCCCTTTTCATCCAGATTCAGCAGCCTAAAAAGGCTCTTATTTTGGGACCAACATACTCAGAATACGAACGCGAAATCGCTTTATGCGGAGGAAAGACTATCTACTATCCTCTTCGTGAAGAAAATGATTTCGTACTTGATCCAGCTCATTTTATAAGCAAGTTATCAGAAGATATCGATATGCTTATTATTTGCAATCCAAACAACCCTACCGGTACTGCAATCAACGTCCATGACATGCGTCTTATTCTTGATGCCTGTAAGGAAAGCGATATTTTTGTAATGGTAGATGAAACATACGTGGAATTTGCAGAAAATGTAAAAGAAATATCTGCAGTCAGCCTTACCAGAACCTATACAAACATCGCAATACTGAGAGGAACTTCCAAGTTCTTTGCAGCCCCTGGTCTTCGATTAGGCTATGCTATTTGTTCTAATTCTGATTTAATGCAGATTATGAACCAGCGTAAAGATCCATGGTCAATTAATTCAATCGCTGTAATAGCCGGCACTCTAATGTTTACTGATGAGGATTACATTCAAGAAACAAGAGATTTAATAAAATCAGAAAGAGACCGCTTATTCAAGCTTTTTGATGAAAGTAGCCGTTTCAAGCCATATAAGCCACAGGGCAATTTCATGCTTTTAAAAATATTAGAAGACGGCATTACAAGTGGGGATTTATTTGACAGATGTATTCGTCAAGGTCTCATGATCAGAGATTGTTCCACATTCCCTTATCTTGGTGAAAAATACATTAGAATTTGCTTTATGAATCCAGAAGATAATACAAAATTGGCTAGCCTTTTATTGGGCTAGCCAAATATCTAAATCGACATTTCCATTTATTCCACTTACACTACCAGTTTCAGAGTACTGCCATATGTCAAACTCATATGGCCAGTAAAACTCTTTGTTATAACCAGCAAACCATTTCTTGTAATCAGTAAGCTGAGTAAAATCTAGAAGCATCGCTCCCATTTCAGTATTATGATAAATCATTGAATCATATCCTGCATTCTGGACAGCCTCTAAAAATGTAATAGTAAGTGCTGTTCTATCTTCTACTGTAAGGCTATTTGTTCTAGCCTCGCTATCGCTTACCTTTTCTACGTCAAATACAATTGGAAGCTGAAGTGTATATCCATCTAAAAGATTAAGAACAGTGGATGCTTCCTCTAAAACTTCCGCCTGGGAAATAGCCTGTGAAAATACATAAACTCCAACATCAAGACCTGCTGCCTGGGCGCCTTCGATGTTTTCGATACATTTTTCATCTACGACGATTTTGCCTGTGCCATATCCTCTGTAGACAGCTCTTACAAATACAAACTCAACACCATCGGCAGCAACTGCCTCCCAATCGATATCACCCTGATGAGAAGAAACATCTATTCCTTTTCTAGAAACAACCTGGCCGTCCACTACATAAGAATAAATGCCATTTTCATCCTCTTGAAGATTATTGATATCAAAAGAATTCTTAGGAAGCGAATCATTAACTGGAACAAAATTGTATTTGGAATTTGCTGCAACAACAATATATTCAGGATATAGCGACTTCAAAACCGAAATAATTGTGTTCCCCTCTTCTAATGATTCTTTGATAGAATCAAGAACACTTTTCTGGCCCTCAGCCTTTGCCTCATCAACAAGCTCCTCAACCTGAGCACTGGAATAAGTCTCACCTTCTTGAACCTGTATTCTGCTATGTGTATCAGCAACTATGTAAATAATGCCGACTGCAATCAAAGTAAAAAATATTGATAATGTAGATACCAATATATATCTAAGCGCTCTTTTCATAACCATTATTAGTGAGGCATGTCGTTCAAATCACCGATTTGCTTTCTATACCACACTATCCCTTTCCATTCTCCGAATTTGTAACCAATATCTGTAAAATGACCTACCTCTTCAAATCCCAAAGCCTGGTGGAACTTGATGCTAGGCTCATTGTCATCTGTAATAACTCCGTACATGAATTTATATCCCATATCAGAAAGACGCTTCTGAAGCTCACCATATAAGGCCTTTCCTATTCCAGATTGCTTAGGAACATCAGGTGCTAAATATATAGTAGTCTCCACTGAATATTTGTAGGCATCATGATGACGAACCCTGCCGCCATAAGCCATACCAATCACCTTGCCTTCAGAATCGCAAGCAACGATGTAAGGATAATCCTTTTTTGTTTCGATAATAGACTGTTCGTAGTCTTCAACCGAGCCATTTACCTCTGTGAAAGTAACAAAAGTATTTGCAACATAGTATCCGTAGATGTCGCAAATGGCAGCGGCATCGGCAATTTCAGCCTCTCTAATATAAAATTCCATCATGTCCTCCTAAATTAGCCGGTAAAAAAATCATAACAAAGGCATACTAATAATTCAATATTTTTCCTTTACAAATACCTATAATAGCTATATAACAATTAGAAGAAAATAGAAAGAAAAGGTTAATACTATGAAATACGACACAATACTATTTGACTTAGATGGTACACTTTTGTACACACTTGAGGATTTAACTGATTCCATTAATCATACACTTACAGAATATGGATTGCCAACTCATCCAATTGAAAACGTCAGACGATTCGTTGGAAACGGACTTAGAATGCTTGTTGTAAGAGCATTACCTGATGGCGAAAATTACGATAAATTTGACCAGTTTTTCGCTGACTTTGTAGATTACTACAACAATCACAATCGCATCAAAACAAAGCCATATGATGGAATCCTTGAAACTACTAAAGAACTATCTGAAATGGGTATCAAAATGGCAATCGTTACCAACAAGGGGCAAACAGCCAGCAACTCATTACTAGATGATTTCTTTAAGCCATATATTAATATTGTCATTGGTGATGATGGAAGTCACAAAAGAAAGCCTGATCCAGAGCCAATCAATCTAGCTCTTGAAGCATTAGATATAAAAGATAAATCGTCAGTTTTATATGTTGGCGATTCTGATGTAGATGCTGCCACTGCAATCAACTCAGGGCTCGATTATATCTTATGTACATATGGATTCCGCGATATGGAAGATTTAAAGGAATTCTCACCTGTCGCATTTATCGATTCAATCAACAAAATCAAAGAATATCTATAAAAAGAAAAGGCCTACTGCGTGTAGGCCTTATATATATCTACGTGATCATAAATGCATCTCCACGAGCTTGAAGACTTTGCTGTACAGCATATGTATTCAGTTCCATCATCAGCTATCATAGAGCTGACAGCACAGTTTCCAGATTCATCTACATATCCTGTCTTAGCACCCTCAATGGTGCCTCCAATATCCTTATCTTCAATTCTACGCAAGAACCAATTTGATATTGTAATTCCCTCAGGATTAACATTTGTACCTGTAGAATTATAAACCTTAGTGGTAAGAACCTCTTTGCATAACTCATTGTCCAATGCCGCCATCATAATAATAGACATATCATATGGTGTACTATAATGATCATCACTGTGGAATCCAACTGGATTAGTAAAATGTGTACCAGTAAGTCCTAATGCCGAAACCTCTTCATTCATCATAGTAACAAAGCTATCTACATCTCCTGCTACATACATAGCCAGCTGAGCCGCAGCATCGCCACCTGAAGGAAGAATCGTTCCATAGAACAAATCCTTAACAGTAACTTCTTCATCCTCAACAAAACCAGAAGTAGAACCACCACCTGCATATGAATAATCAATAGCTTCGTGGGACATAGTAACAGTTTCATTTAGCTGCTCTTCTGTAAGATTGTTTGCTGCCACAAGCACAGTCATAACCTTAGTCATAGATGCTGGAACAATCTTTTCATAGGAGTTTCTAGTACCAACTATTTCCTTTGTGTCATTGTTTATTAAAATAGCATATTCACTGACTACATCTCCGCCAATAGAAACAGTCGAGTCTGTCTCTGATGCCGAGTATACGCCAGAAGAACTACTTGTTTCTTCTGATTCAGTCTCTGTTGTATCCTGGCTAGAATCTGTAGAAGCACCTGTTGTCACCTTAAGGCCAGTAGTTTCCTCCTCTTCAGACTCAGAAGCAGACTCAGAAACACTTTCCTCTGCAGCAACTCGCATAGTATCATCAGTACCTTTTATATGGGAAACAATTAGACCACCGATAATAACGATGGCTAAAGAAATTGCTCCAAGTTCAGAATAAACCTGGATTCTTCGTATAAGTTTTCTTCGTTTACGATAAGCTCTACGCTCCTCGTTTGTCATGTGTCGTGTAGATTTTGCCATAATATTACTCTCCACCCTTTATGATTTAATTCTAACATCCGAAAGGAGCCTCGACAATTTAGAACGTAATTTCTGTTAAATATAACGAAAGTCCCATTTCACAATGTGAAATGAGACTTAGAAAAGTGGACTAGACGGGAGTCGAACCCGTGTCCAAAAGCCAATTCCCGGCCCTTCTACGAGTGTAGTTTGTAATTTTACATTCCCTCCACACAGCTCTTACAAACAAGATATGTGCTTTAGTAGCTTCATGATACGCCCACTATCGCAAAGCTTTGATAGCGTCGTTTCCTACAGAGTCGAAGTCTGGGTCCTAAGGTGTAGGTGCCCTAGGTCAGACTGCCGCAACTAGGCAGCGTATGCTAAATTATCTTCAGCGTTTAATTTTAAGTTTGGCCATTTAACCCATTACCGTGGGACTCGCTTCTTCCGCTGCATGACCCCTGTCGAAACCATTACTAGCCCTTATTAAAGTTTACAGCGACCTATAAACTTTAGCCAAAGGTAAACCAACAACGTTATTGTAATCACCTTTAATCTCCTTAACTAAAACAGCACCTTTGCCCTGAATGCCATAGGCACCAGCCTTATCCATTGGCTCGCCTGTAGCGATGTATTTTTTAATCAATTCAGGACTGTTTTCATACATAACAACTTCAGTACATTCTGCGAATGTATTGATATTTCCTGTCTCGTCAACGATAGCCACTCCAGTATACACCTGATGAGTATTTCCTGACAAGCGCGAAAGCATTAAAAATGCATCTTTTTCATCTTTGGGCTTTCCAAGTATCTTGCCATCGTAGGCAACAACTGTATCTGCAGCCAGAACAACCCTGCCAGGATTCTTGTCAGCGATAGCTTTTGCCTTAAGTAGGCTTAAGTCCATAACGACTTCATCTGGCTTAGTCTTGTCTGTAACTTCTTCTACATTGGCAGCCTGCACTTCAAAATCGATACCGACCTGCTGTAAAAGTTCTTTTCTTCTTGGTGAGTTTGATGCAAGTATAATCTTCATTAGCCTAAATTCCTTATCTTAAAGTCTCTTTCTGCTTCGCGCTTCATATCCTTTTTCTGAATATCAGCACGCTTATCGTATAGCTTTTTACCTTTAGCCAAGGCAACCTTTACCTTTACAAGGCCATTATTAAGATAAACCTCAATAGGAACGATAGTATAACCATTTTCCTTGATTTTGCTAAGCAAGCGATTAATCTCTGACTTGTGAAGCAAAAGCTTACGAGGACGAAGTGGGTCTCTATTGAAAATGTTGCCCTTTTCATATGGATTTACGTGCATCTGATAAATAAACATCTCACCATTATCAATACGCACAAAAGCCTCCTTTATGGAACATTGACCAAGTCGCATAGACTTGACCTCAGTTCCGTGAAGCTCTATTCCTGCCTCGTACTCTTCCTCGAGAAAGTACTCATGATAAGCTTTTTTATTATTTGCAATTAGTTTTCTGCCTTCTTTATTCATAATCTTTAGCTCCAATTAAAAACGCTGAAATTCGGTAAGGATAAAATCGATAGTACGAGCTTGCTCATCTACAGAATCCAGTATTACTGTAACAGGCTGACCTAATTTAAAGGTACGACCAGTTCGCTCGCCAACAAGTGTAAGATTCTCTTCGATAAAATCATAATGATCATCATACAATGTCGATACGTGAACCAGACCTTCAACTGTATTTTCAAGCTCAACGTACATTCCCCATCCTGTGACTGAAGAAATATTTCCAGTAAATTCCTGGCCAATAAAATTCTTCATAAACTGAACCATTTTCAGTTTATCAACTTCTCTCTCACATTCCTCAGCTCTACGCTCAAGCTTGCTTGTTTCAAGAGCTACCTGTGGAAGAAGTGATTCATAATGAGAAACCTTTCTATCGTTCATCCTTCCTCGTAAATGATCCTTTATAATACGATGAATCTGTAAATCAGGATATCTACGAATTGGTGATGTAAAGTGACAATAGTACTGTGCAGCCAAACCAAAATGTCCCTTGCACTCTGTGTCGTATCTTGCCTGTTGCATACTTCTGAGAGTCATCTTTGTAATGACAGCCTCGTCCTCATGACCAGCCAAAGATTCTAGCATCTTTTGGATTTCCTTTGGATGAATGCTGTCCTTATTTCCTTTAAGTGTATAACCACATGCACCTAAGAAACGGCTTAATGACTGGATTTTCTCTGGGTCTGGAGCTCCATGAACACGATATACAAATGGAGATTCCATGAGATTGAAGTGCTCTGCAACAGTTTCATTTGCAGCCAACATAAAATCTTCTATTAGTTTGTGAGCATCATTGCGCTCATATGGTGCCAGACCTACAACCTTTCCTGACTCATCGATTACTATATGAGTCTCTGGGAAATCAAAATCTATAGCTCCTCTCTTCTTACGCTTTGCGCGAAGAATCTGGGATAGCTTATACATTTGGTCAATCATCTCGGTAACATCAGCGTATTCGCTACGTTTAACCTCATCACCAGTCATAATAGCAAATACATCAGTATATGTCATACGATGATTGCTGTTAATTACAGATTCGCAAATATTGTGATCTATAAGCTCGCCCTTTGGATTGAATGTCATGATACAAGAAAGGGCCAATCTATCCTCTCCCTCATTCAAAGAACACATGCCATTTGAAAGGGTATGTGGAAGCATTGGAATAACTCTATCAGCAAGATAAACTGAAGTTCCTCGCTTAAGCGCTTCCACATCAAGTGCTGATGATTCCTGCACGTAATTTGTAACATCAGCAATATGAACTCCAAGAACGAAATTTTCCCCATCCATTTCAAGGGAAACACCATCATCAATATCCTTAGTATCCTCACCGTCAATTGTGATGACTGTCAAATCTCTAATGTCATTTCGTCCAGCTCTATCAGCTTCAGAAACAGGCTTAGCAACATTAGTAGCCTGCTTTAAAACCTTATCTGGGAACTCAGGATCGATACCAAAGCCTCTGACAATAGATAAAATATCTACTCCAGGATCATTCTTATGACCAATGATTTCAGTAATGACACCCTCTGGCTTATGGGAATCATCGCCATAGTCATCAATGTGACAAACTACCTTATGACCAGTAACAGCTCCCATATCCTTGCCAGCAGGGATGAAAATATCTCTATCTAATTTGTTGCTATCAGCAACTACAAAGCCAAATCCATTGCTTTTTTCATAAGTGCCCACAACGTCTGAAAAACCGTGAGCAATAATACGAATAACACGAGCTTCCTGGCGTTTACCAGGAGCACCAAAGGTAAGAACAGCTGCTACTGTATCATCCTGCATAGCAAAAGCCGTGTTATCTCTGCTAACAAAATAGTCTTCGTCGCTTCCCTCAACCTCAATAAAACCATATCCATCTTTATGAGATATAAATCTCCCAATAATATCAGGCTCCAAATTCTCATTCTTTGGACGATTTGCATTCTTTGCGACCTGATTAAGAGACTGCTTCTTAGCAGCTACTTCTGCTTTTGAAGGTTTCTTTGATTTATGATCTTTTAGCTTTATGAATTTAGGTCTGTTTTCAGCAATCTGATATTTGCCACGCTTTGTAATTTCTACCTGTCCCTCGTCAACAAGCTCTTGCAGGACCTGCGCAAACTCACTTCTTTTATCCTTCTCAACATCAAGAAGAATTTCAAGCTCCTTCTTTTTCATTGGAACATAAGCCTGACTTTTAAATACATCCATCATAAAATGCTTTTGTTTATCGAACTCTCTCATAAACCTCCTAAACAACAAATGCCACCCTTAAAGGGTGGCAAAATAAAATCTTTCTTAAAAGCTACCAATATTCAATACTGCTGAAAGCACGAAGAATAAGATAACGCAAACTGTTGTAAGCTTAACTAATAAGCCTTCACGCGAACGTCCCTTATTACGGCTCCAGTATGAATCAAACTGCTGACCTGATAATGAACCAAGGCCATTCTGCTTTCCTTCCTGGAAAAGAATGATAACTGTAAGTGCCACACAAATAGCAATTAATAAAAATATAAGAACTATCTTTAATGTTTGCATAATGCCTCCCGAATAGCTAATATTTAAAAACTAAAATTGCGACCTTTCGCAACATTTGAAGTATATCATAGGGTATATTTGATTTCAAGCAAATTCAGCAAATCTGTGTCCTTTTATTTTGTCCCCAAAACAACTATACTATTACTTAACGCAAAGGAGAATAAGTTATGTTAAGTAGGTATTTTGTATTATTTATTATTTATAGTTTTATCGGGTGGATTTACGAGACGTGTTATTGCACTATACACGAAAAAGCTTGGGAAAATCGAGGCTTTTTATATGGTCCTTGTATCCCACTTTACGGCGTGGGTGCTACGCTAGCCCAGATTATTTTTGTAGATTTACCTTTCATACATAGTAAGAGTCCTTCATATTTAACAATATTCTTAGGATGCGCCGTCGGCTCTTTCTTTCTAGAATATGGTACATCATATATCTTAGAAAAAAGATTTCACGCAAGATGGTGGGATTACAGTGATTTACCACTAAATATAAACGGACGAGTTTGCCTTATATTTACTTGTTGTTTCGGAATCGCAGGAATAATTGTAACCCAATTTATAGTGCCACCAATCGTAAGCCTTATTGTCATCATCCCTCAGATAGTCATAGAATTACTAGCACTAATATTTATGTTTCTATTTGGAATGGACATGGCATTAACAGTTTCTGCTCTCACAACATTTGCTAAGGAATTCGAACGTATTAATGATCAAATCAATAGCCAAATGGCAGAAAAAGTGGAAGCACTTACAACAAATCTGGCCGATGCAAAACTTGCTAGAATAGAAAAAGCAAACGAGCGTAAAGAAGCTGCTTTTGTAAAACGTGAAATGACTGCCGAAAAACTCGAAGAAATAAAAGAACAATTGTCCAGCGAGGCGGTTAAGCAATGGATTATGAATGCTACCGAAACTCAGCGTGGCCAGTTCAGACACATTGCCAAATTCACTCACCCAGTGGCATCCACAAAATCATTATTAAACAAAGGTTCCGAATACTTACGGCATAGAAAAAAATAACAAAAATAAAGCCACCCATATGGGTGGCTCTTTTAGTCTAAATAAATTATTTAGTCTTTTCTTTTTTATCTTCTTCCTTAGAAGCCTTAACAGCATCCTCAGGCTTTTCAATCTGAGCGATAGATGCCTTCTGCATTGGAATACGGCAGTTCTTGTTGCTTCCGAACTCTACGATAACAGTTGTGTCATCAGGAATTGCAATAACAACACCATAAAAACCGCTTGTAGTAAGAACTGTATCACCTACAGCAAGTGTAGACATCATAGCTGTCTTTTCCTTCTGCTCCTTCTGCTGTGGACGAATCATGAAAAAGTACATGAATACAAAAAGAACTACTACCCAAATAATTAAGCTGATTGAGCTATTAGCTGCAGTTAATAAAACTGAACTGTTCATTAAATTATTCCTCCTAATCGTTGGCCCATTGGCCAGTCACTGAAATTTATTTTACATAAAGAATACTATATTCGCAAGAAAATTATACCATTTAATATATTTTTAAGATTTACTGTTCTCCTGCTTCCATTGAAGCAAGCTTATTTTTCTTATAAGTAGCAAATTCACCTGCATATAAAGCGTTTCTAATTTCTTCCATCATTGTGTTGTAGAAGTATAGATTGTGAAGAACACAAAGTCTCATTCCAAGCATTTCCTTTGCCTTAAGCAAATGACGAATGTAAGCTCTTGAGTAAGTCTTACATGCTGGACAACCACAGCCTTCCTCGATAGGTCTCATATCCTTTTCAAACTTCTGATTGAAAAGATTAAGCTTACCATGGTTTGTATATACATGACCATGACGACCATTACGGCTAGGATATACGCAATCAAAGAAATCTACACCTCTGTCAACTGCTTCCAGAATATTAGCTGGTGTACCAACGCCCATTAAGTATGTAGGCTTATTCTGAGGGAGATATGGTACTACGTGATCAAGAACATCGTACATCTGCTCGTGGCTCTCACCAACAGCAAGACCACCTACTGCATATCCTGGTAAATCAAGCTCTGAAATAGCCTTGGCATGCTCGATTCTGATGTCGTTATAAATTGCTCCCTGATTGATACCAAAGAGCAACTGCTCTTTATTAATTGTATCCGGCAATGAATTAAGACGAGCCATCTCTTCCTTGCAACGATGAAGCCATCTTGTAGTACGAGCCACAGAATCTTCTACGTATTTACGTTCTGCAAGTGCTGGTGGGCACTCATCAAAAGCCATAGCAATTGTAGAACCAAGGTTTGACTGAATCTGCATTGATTCTTCTGGACCCATAAAGATTTTACGACCATCAATGTGGGAATTGAAGGTTACACCTTCTTCTTTGATTTTACGAATACCAGCAAGTGAGAACACTTGGAACCCGCCTGAATCTGTAAGGATTGGTCTATCCCATGCCATAAACTTATGAAGACCACCAAGTTCCTTAATAAGCTTATCTCCTGTACGAACATGCAAATGATAGGTGTTTGAAAGCTCCACCTGGCATTTGATATCTCTTAAATCGTCTGTAGATACCGCGCCCTTGATTGCAGCAACTGTACCAACATTCATGAATACAGGTGTTTCGATAACACCGTGAACAGTATGGAATCGACCTCTTTTAGCTCGACCTTCTGTTTTTAACAATTCGTATTTCAATTCTTATAAAACTCCTTAATATAATCTACTCTATCTGTCATATGTGAAAGCAACGCATCACAAATTGTAATAGCACACATAGCCTCTACCACAACTACAGCACGAGGAACAATCACAGGATCATGTCTACCGTGGATTTCAATATCTACATCCTCATGTTTTTCATTAACAGTAGCCTGTACTTGCGCAATAGATGGAGTTGGCTTAATAGCACATCTAACAATAATATCATCTCCATCAGAGATGCCGCCCAGGATACCACCACTGTGATTAGTAAGCTTTGTAACAACTCCATTGTCCATTCTGAAATTGTCATTATTAATACTGCCTAAAGTCTTTGAAGCAGCAAAGCCATCTCCAATTTCAACGCCTTTAACAGAACCAACAGATACAAGAGCCTGAGCTAATTTAGCATCAAGCTTTTCAAAAACTGGATCACCTATGCCTGCTGGTACACCAGTAATAAGACATTCGATTACTCCACCAGCGCTATCCTTGTTAAGCATACAAGCTTCCAGGTATTCTTCTGCCTTTTTAGCAGCCACTGCATCTGGCATACAAAGCGGATTGTTATCTCTTTCAGATAAATCAAAATCATAGATTTTAATGTCGCCAATAGACTTAGTATAGGCGCAAACGGTAATTCCAACCTCATTTAAAAGCTTGGCGCAAATAGCACCAGCTGCTACACGGCCGATAGTTTCTCTTCCTGATGAACGCCCACCACCGCGGTAGTCTCTAAGGCCAAACTTTTCAATGAAGCCGTAATCAGCATGGCCAGGCCTAAAAGTAGTGGCAATATTTCCATAGTCCTTAGAGTGCTGATCCTTGTTTTCAATCATCAAAGATATTGGTGTACCAGTAGTGACACCCTCAAACACACCAGAAAGAATAACAACCTCATCGCCTTCTGCTCTGGCAGTCGTATACTTAGACTGTCCAGGCTTTCTTCTATCAAGATATGGTTGAATATCTTCTTCTGAAAGCTTTAAGCCAGCAGGAAAACCATCTATAACAACGCCAAGGGCTTTGCCATGAGATTCTCCCCAAGTTGTCACTGAAATTCTATTGCCAAATGTAGACCCTGCCATATTCTCCTCCTATGAAAAAAGGGCTGCGCCTTGCAGCCCTTAGATAATACATACGATAATTTATTTTATCTTTACAACAACAATACTATTAGGCTTAGCAATTTTGATAGGTGCATTCTGCATTAAAGAATGACCTGTCTTTTTATCAATAGTAAAGCTTCGAATTTCATTTGTATCATGATTCAATGAAACATAATACTTATCCTTAGGCAAAACAGCAAAGCTCTTTGGATAATCTCCACTGATGAAACTGTGTGAGAAGTATTTGATCTTTCCAGATCTTTCATCACGCTCGTACATGCAAATAGCATTTAAACCATCCACGCTGGCATATACGAACTTGCCATCCTCGCCAAACTTAATGTTTGTTCCTGTACTGATTTCCTCATCAACACCAACAAGAAGTGATACTGTCTGGATATTTTCAAAATCAGGATGACCCTCGATAATATGATAATCGTAAACTAAAATCTCATTAGACATTTCAGTAATTACATATGCATATTTTCCATCTGGAGAAAACTTCATTTTAAGTGGAGCTGAACCCATTGCGCAACGAACAATATCAACAAGATGAAGCTTGCCCATTTCATAGTCTACTTCGTAAATCTTAATCTGATGAAGACCATTTTCTACAGCACAAAGGAATCTCTCATCTGGAGTAAGTTCAACACATGTGCAATGTGGATACAAAGGACGATCTGCTACTGATTTACCAATTCCCTGATGGAAAATACCATCAGCAATACCGCTTATGCTTCCATCCTCGTTGAGTTTCATCATTGTAACACGACCATCATGATAACCTGCTACAAAAAGATATCTGTTCTGTGAGTCAACGCAAAGGTTACAACCTCTCATACCGCCAACCCATTCCTGGTTCATCTTTTCAAGATCACCATTTTCAAGAATCTTGAAGGAAGCAACACCTTCATCTGCAATAGAATAAAGATATTTGTTATCCTTTGAATTAATGATGTCTGATGGATTGTTGATAGGAGCTACGCTCTGTTCAACCATCTTTCCTGTGTCAGGATCAACATCATAAACATAAATACCAACGCTAGTCTCATGTGTATAGGTTCCCACATAAGCCACATATTTGCTCTCTGCCATTATATTCTCCTCGTAACTAACTTATGCTTCTTTTCTTCTTAAAATGTCGAACTCATCAGGAGTAACGCTAAGCTTAATGAAAAGCTTCTGCTTTGGATGTGGACATGACTCCATATCTTCTCCCTCTTCGTTTTTGATTCCAAGAACTTCTACCTCTATATTATCTCCATTTGGCTTCATAATTTCAATAGTTTCGCCAACTGAAAATTTATTACGCTGCTCAATCTCAAAGTATCCCTCTGAATTTAGCTTACCTGTAATACCAAGGTATGTATAACCTATATTATATGTGTTGTTATCATATATCTGTGATTCCTCAGATGGCTTGCCATAGAAGAATCCAGTAGTGAACTGACGATAAGTACATGCAGAAATCTGCTCCTTGTACCAATCAAGGTTTGCAAGATATTTTTCTTCGGATTCCTTGCAGTCATCAATAGCCTTGCGGTATGTACGTGCAACAGTTGCTACATAAAGAGCTGTCTTCATACGTCCTTCGATTTTAAAGCTATCGATACCAGAATCTAAAAGATCAGGAACATGCTCAATCATGCACAAATCTTTTGAATTAAAAATGTATGTACCACGCTCGTTTTCGTATACTGGGAGATACTCTCCTGGACGCTGCTCCTCAACTACTGCATACTTCCAACGACATGGATGTGTGCACTCGCCGTGATTAGCATCTCTACCTGTAAAGTAGTTTGAAAGAAGACATCTACCAGAATATGAAATGCACATAGCACCGTGAATAAATGTCTCGATTTCTAAGTCATCCGGAATATTTGCTCTGATTTCTTTGATTTCTTTAAGAGAGAGCTCTCTAGCTGAAACAACACGCTTTGCACCAAGTTCATACCAGAACTTATATGTACCATAATTTGTGTTGTTTGCCTGTGTGCTTATGTGGCGCTCGATATCTGGGCAGATTTCCTTTGCCAACATAAATACTGCAGGATCTGCAATAATAAGAGCATCCGGCTTAATCTCGTTAAGCTCTCTAAAATATTCTTTTACGCCTTCGAGGTCTTCGTTGTGAGCAAGGATATTCGATGTAACATAAACCTTTACACCATGCTCGTGAGCAAACTTGATACCCTCAATCATATCCTCTTTAGAAAAGTTTTTAGCCTTAGCACGAAGTCCATAAACTTCTCCACCAATATAAACTGCATCAGCTCCATATATTACAGCAACCTTAAGTACTTCAAGGCTGCTTGCTGGAACTAGTAATTCTGTTTCTCTCATTTTGTTCCTTTCACACTAATACTAACTCCATCCCCCAATGGCAAAATAGTTGTGTTAAATTCTCCATCATGGGTAAGTTCAAATAAGTAATCGCGCATACGTTTATGAATAGTACGATTACGTCTTGTGATTGCATATCTGGATTCGATTATATCGCCATCCTGAAGGACATTGTCTGTTACAACCACTCCTCCATCTCTGATGAGGCGCTTGATCTGAGGCCAGAAATTAATGTACTGACCTTTGGCTGCATCCATGAAAATAAAATCATATGGTCCTTCCAATGTAGGAAGAATCTCCATGGCATCACCTTCTAAAAGAGTTATTTGCCCATCCTTACCTGCTCTAACAAAATTGTTGTTTGCAATAGGAATGCGAGGCTCATAGTTTTCTATTGTGGTGATGACTGCATCCTCACCAGCCGTCTCTGCCATGAGGCAAGCTGAAAAGCCAACAGCCGCACCAACCTCAAGAATCTTCTTAGGCTGGTGAAGCTTTATAAGTGTCTGTAAAAGATTTATTGTCTCTGTGCGAATAATGGGCACATAAGTATCCAAAGCCTCTTTCCTGATTTCTGAAAGTACCGGGCTTAGCTCAGGATAAAGACTATTTAAGTATGTGGTATATCTTTCGTCTACAATCATTTTAAACTTCCATGATAATTGGAATAATCATAGGACGTCTCTGAGTCTCATGCCATACGAAATCAGAAAGATTGTCCCTGATATCTGCCTTAATCTTATTCCAATCTGTAATATTCTTCTCCTCAAGAACTTCCATAGTTTCTGTAAGGACTGCTCGAGCGCTTTCCATAAGGTCTTCTGAATCTCTAACATATACGAAACCACGGGATACAATATCAGGACCAGCTAATACTGTACCTGAAGCACTGTCAAGGGTAAGAACTACGATAATAATTCCATCCTCAGCAAGCTTTTGTCTATCTCTAAGAACGATGTTTCCAACATCACCAACACCGATACCATCAACCATGATAGCACCAGTGTGAACATGACCTGAAACCTTGGCATAATTGTCACCAAGCTCTAATACATCGCCTGAACGAATAATCTTGATATGGTCATGATCCCATCCTAAAGACTCTGCAATACGTGCCTGAGCTGTAAGGTGCTTGTATTCACCATGAACAGGAATAGCAAACTGTGGACGTACAAGAGAATAAATAAGCTTAATCTCCTCAGCACAAGCATGCCCTGAAACGTGTACATCCTGCATAACAATTTCTGCACCACGCATTGTCAAATCGTTAATTACATTTGAAACGGCCTTCTCATTTCCTGGAATTGGGTGAGAAGAAAATACAATCATATCTCCTGGCTTAATCTGAACCTTTTTATGAGTTCCATTGGCCATACGAGAAAGCGCCGCCATAGACTCGCCCTGAGAGCCTGTAGTAACAAGGACTACCTTTTCATCTGGGTAAGACTTAAGTGACTCAATATCGATAAGTGTATTGTCTGGAATCTGTAGGTATCCAAGCTTTGAAGCTGTCTCAATAGTGTTAACCATTGAGCGACCTTCTACACATACCTTACGTCCGTATTTATCTGCAGAGTTGATAATCTGCTGAACACGGTCAACATTTGATGCAAATGTAGCAATAATAATTCTAGATGAATCATTATCAGCAAAGATGGAATCGATAGTCTTTCCTACTGTCTTTTCAGACGCAGTAAAACCAGGGCGCTCAGCATTTGTAGAATCGCACATAAGCGCAAGTACACCCTTTTTACCGATTTCACCAAGGCGCTGTAAATCGATTGGATCACCATAAACAGGTGTGTAATCAACCTTAAAATCGCCTGTATGGACAACAATACCAGCTGGTGAATAAATCGCAAGTGCAGCCGCATCCTGAATACTATGATTTGTACGAATGAACTCTACTCTAAATTCACCTGCGTTGATATGTGTACCATATTTAACTACCTTACGCTTAACCTTAGTAAGCATTTTGTGCTCCTCAAGCTTGTGTTCAATCAAGCCGTTTGTGAGCTTTGTCGAATAAATAGGACAAACATTAAGATCCTTAAATACATAAGGAATAGCACCTATATGATCCTCGTGACCATGGGTGATAAAAAAGCCTTTAAGCTTGTCCTGGTTTTCCTTCAGATATGTTATATCTGGAATAACCAGATCTACGCCCAACATATCATCCTCAGGAAATGAAAGTCCGCAATCCACAACAATAATACTGTCTCCATACTCGAAAGCAGTAATATTCATGCCGATCTGCTCAAGACCTCCAAGTGGAATAATCTTTAGCCTTTCAGCCTTCTGTTCAGTTTTCTTCTTCAAAAATAAACCTCCTAATTGTAATCAATTAATAATCAATGTCAGCATCGTCGCCAACTAATTCTTCAAATAATTTTGCTACTGCATCAAACTCAACATCGTCCTCAACAACATCGTAAATAACTTCACCGTTGTCTTCTGATACCTCTTTGAGAATAAATGCATCAGCGTCTTCATTTTCATCCTGGCTGTCGCATACAAGAAGATATTTTACACCTGATAACTGTGTCTCTTCGATAACATATACTGGTAAATCTTCTCCGTCAGCTCCTGATAAAATAATCTGTTCCATAAAACTCCTTATTTATCTCGATGATTGTCGAGATAGTCCTGTAATATAATTGCAGCTGCAATTTGATCAATAAATTTCTTTCTGTCTTTTTTATCAACACCAGATTCTTCAAGAATCTCGTCTGCATACATGGTAGTGAGTCTCTCATCAATGAGGACTATAGGTATATCAACACGCTTTTCTAAAAGTTCCTTGAACTTAATAGTGTCTTCACATCGAAAGCCTTCGGTATCATCCATATTTAAAGGATAACCAAGTACGATTGTAGACACTTGATATTCATCGCATAATTCTTTGATACGAACTAAAGTATGACGTAGTTTACTAGCTCTATCACGAGTAATAGTTTCTAATTCCTGTGCAGTCAAAAGTAAGGGGTCACTAATCGCGACCCCTACTGTTTTGGTTCCATAATCTAGACCAAGAATTCTGCCACTCATTACTTGCTCCAACTCTCGTTGATGATGTATTCCTTGAGTAGCTCCTCTACAAGCTCATCACGCTCTACCTTCATAATAAGGCTTCGTGCATTGTTATGACTTGTGATATATGTAGGATCACCTGACATGATATATCCTACAATCTGGTTAACAGGATTGTAGCCTTTTTCCGATAATGCTCCATAAACCTGTTCTAAAACTTCTTTTACCCCAACAGGATTTTCTTTTTGAACTTTAAAATATTGTGTGTTACTTAAATCTGCCATATCTACCTCGTATTAATAAAAATATCCCACACTAAAAATCTATTACAATAATATTAATATACAAATGGCTAAATTTCAACAATCAAGTACTCATTATCTTTTGTGATGGAAACAGCTTTTGCCTTTAAAATTACATTTGATAATGATTCTCCGTTTGACTTAATAGCACATTTTATATATTCCTTTGAAAATCCTACGAAATAATTTTCACCATCAATCTGCGCTTCTTCTTCAAAAAGAATATCAAGCTCCTGACCAATGTGGTTTTGTCTGTAAGCTTTTGTCTGGATATTTCCCGCTTCGATGAGCTTAGCGCTTCTCTCTTTTTTGACTGCATTTATAATCTGATTTGGCATATTAGCAGCCTTTGTGCCAGCACGCTTTGAATACGCAAATACATGAAGCTCTGCAAATGCGATTTCATCAACATATGCAACAGTCTCATTAAACTCTTCTTCTGTTTCACCAGGAAAACCTACGATTATGTCAGTAGTGATTGCTGGATTTGAAAAATACTTTCTAAGGATGTTAACTCCTTTAGTATACTCCTCAATTGTGTATTTTCTGTTCATTCTTTTAAGAACTGTATCGCAACCTGACTGAAGAGAAAGATGAAAATGAGGACACATCTTTTCAAGGGCAGAAACTCTCTTTGCAAAATCTTCTGTCACTATCTGTGGCTCAAGTGAACCCATACGAATACGTTCAATTCCATCTATTTTATGAACAGCTTCAAGCAAATCAGCTAAGTCGTAATCCTTACCATTACCATAAGATGAAAGATGTATTCCTGTAACGACAACCTCTTTGTATCCAGCTTGAGCAAGGCCAGTAACTTCCTTGATTACGTCATCGATATCTCTACTTCTAATACGGCCTCTTGCAAAAGGAATGATGCAATAACTGCAGAATTGATTACAGCCGTCCTGCACCTTTACAAAAGCTCGTGTATGCTCAGAGTCCTTTTCGATAATCATATTTTCATATGCAACGTTGCCATCATTAATATCAACGCACTCAAGAATTGGACCTTCCAATGAATCACGTTTCTCGAAGAATTCATGAACCTTTGCTACCAATTCATTCTTTTTATTGTTGCCAAGAATAATATCCGCACCAAGCTCATCTGCAATATCTTTTCCAAAATTCTGTACATAACAGCCGGCAGCCACAACGCATGCATCTGGATTTAACTTTTTACATTTATGAATCATCTGACGAGATTTTCTGTCAGCAATATTCGTTACGGAACATGTATTTATTACGTAAACATCAGCGCTCTCATCAAATCCAACGATTGTAAAACCGTCCTTTTTGAGGAGTTCTTCCATCGCTTCAGTTTCATATGCATTAACCTTGCAACCAAGGTTATGTAAAGCAGCTTTTTTCATTAGATTAAAAACCTTTCTATTTTTGTTAAAAGTGCAATACTTTATTGACTTTTAGGTACCATTGTTTTAGTATAAATTTATATTTTAAAACTATTAGAGGAGGCAAGCAGGATGAAAACAGTTCAAATTTCTCTTAACTCAATCGACAAGGTTAAGTCATTCGTTAATACTATTTCACAGTTTGACTATGATTTTGATCTTGTTAGCGGACGTTATGTAATCGACGCCAAGTCTATCATGGGTATTTTCTCCCTTGATTTATCTAAGCCAATCGATCTTACTGTACACGCTGAGGGTGATGCAGAAGACGTAATGTCTACATTAAAGGATTACATCGTTTAATTCTTTAAATCAATGTGTTAAATATTATGAGCTTTGCTATATTAGCAAAGCTCATATTTTTTATCTAACTTTAATAACCTCAACTGTATCTATAGCCTGCTTCATAAGCTCATCTATCTTCTCATCGAGATTGTGCTCATGTTTTTCAATAGCCTCAAGCTTTGGCTTTGTAACAGGATGCTTTGCAACGAAAATTGTACAGCAATCCTCGTAAGGCAATATTGAAGTCTCATATGTATCGATTTTCTCTGAAATATCTACAATATCCTGCTTATCAAATGCAATAAGTGGTCTGTAAACTGGAAGTGTACATACAGCATTTGTGCAGTTTAATGACTGCATAGTCTGGCTGGCAACCTGTCCGATAGACTCGCCTGTAACAAGACCAAGGCAATCATTTTCCTTAGCAAAATGTTCAGCTATTCTCATCATGTAACGACGCATAATGATTGTAAGTTCTTCATGAGCACACTGCTGATAAATGTAAAGCTGGATATCTGTAAAGTTTACAATATGTAAATCAATTGGGCCTGAATACTTAGCAACAAGCTTTGCTAAATCTACTACCTTTTGCTTTGCCTGCTCTGAAGTGTAAGGTGGCGCATGGAAATATGTGGCTGAAAGTGTAACACCACGCTTTGCAATCATATATCCGGCAACTGGTGAATCAATACCGCCTGATAAGAGAAGCATTGCTTTACCTGCTGTACCAACTGGCATACCGCAAGGTCCAGGAATCTCTGTAGAATAGATAGCAATATTCTCTCTTACCTCTACGTAAATGATTCTGTCTGGATGATGAACATCAACATGCATCTCAGGAAAAGCATCAAGAAGTCTTGCCCCAATTTCAGCAGCAACTTCCATAGAAGTCATAGGATACTGCTTGTTTGCTCTTCTACCCATTACCTTGAATGAGAAATTCTTATCTGCAAATTCCTCATCAACATACTTTATAACAGCTTCCGCCATTTTATCGAAGCCTTCATCAGGTACTACAACTGTAGGACAAATAGCACTGATACCAAATACATGCTGTAAAGCAGCAACTGCATCATCATAATCGTATTCACCTTCTACAGAAACTAAAATACGACCGCTCTGCTTCTTAACCACAAAGTGCCCATCAACACCATAAAGTGCTCTTTTAATCTGATGAACTAAGGCATCCTCGAATACATAACGATTCTTGCCTTTGACACCAATCTCTGAATATTTAATCAAAAATGCTTGATATGTCATTAATAATCTCCTTTAGATTATATTTATAAAACCATCATAGGAACCAATTCAGTCATAGCCTTAATTGCTTCCTCAATTTCTTCCATTGTGTTTTCAGGACAGAAACTAAAACGAATAGTACGCTCCAGTAAATCCTTTTCCAAGCCAATAGATTTTAATGTCTCACTGATTGCAGGCTTATTAGATGAACATGCTGAACCAGCAGAAACATAAATGCCATAAGTATCCTGAAGAGCATTAAGCATAACCTGCGCTCTTGTACGATTTCCCTTTATAGAGACGCTAACAATCTGAGGCGCACTGTTTTCATCGTGATGTCCATTAACTGTAACACCGTCTATTGCAGTAAGACCTTCTATCAGTCTGAACTTCATTTCATACATGTGCTTTCTAGAAGCTTCGAGATTGTCATATGCTTCCTTCGTAGCAACACCAAGTGCAGCAATAGCTGGAACATTTTCTGTACCAGATCGCATGCCGTTTTCATGTCCTCCCCCAAGAATCTGAGGAACAACTCGTACTTTATCTTTGATATATATAAATCCAGAACCCTTTGGTCCATGAATCTTATGACCGCTAACTGTAAGAATATCCATTCCCATCTTCTTTGGAATAATATTCATTTTGCCGAATGCCTGAATAGCATCCACGTGAAAAATAATTTCTGGATTGGCAGCCTTGATAATTTTAGCAGCTTCTTCTATTGGCTGAAGACTACCAATTTCATTATTCACCATCATGATAGATACAAAAATTGTATCTGGTCTGATTGCAGCCTTGAGCTCCTCTAAATCGATAACACCATATTCGTCAGTACCAAGATAAGTAACATCAAAGCCTTGCTTTTCAAGGGCTTTAACAGGATTCAAAACACTTGCGTGCTCAATCTTTGTAGTAATGATATGATTACCAAGACGCTTTCTTGCCTCTACGCCACCTTTAATAGCAAGATTATTTCCTTCTGTACCACCTGAGGTAAAATAGATTTCCTTAGGCTGGCACTTTAAAATACCGGCAATAATCTCTCTGGATGTTTTGAGGTAATCCTTTCCTTTGTAACCCATGTTGTGCAAAGATGAAGGATTTCCAAAGTTTACCTGCAATGCTTCCTGCATTATTTTAAGCGCACCATCAGAACATCTAGTGGTGGCTGAATTATCAAAGTATATCATTGTAGTTCTAATTCCTCGCTTTTTAGCATTAACATACTGAGTGAACAAATCGCTGCAGTTTCAGTTCTAAGTATTCTTCTACCTAAAGATATAAGCTTGCATTTGTCTTTTACAAGCTCAATTTCGGATTCATCAAATCCACCTTCAGGCCCAATAAATATACCAACACTCTGCCCCTTTTGCAATCCATTTATAACGTCATAAGTATCTTTCATGCCATTTTTGCTTTCGTAAGGAAGCAAAAGCAAATCAAGATTTGCTGCGTATTCCATAGCTTCCTTGAAAGAAAGGACATCATGAATAGCAGGCACAATTGAACGTTTTGATTGTTTGGCTGCTGTAAGGGCAACAGTCTGATATCGTGAAAGCTTATTCTTTTTCTTTTTATCATCAAGCTTTACTATACAGTTTTTCATCTGAACAGGAATGATTTCGTATACTCCAAGCTCTACTGTCTTTTCAATGATAGTTTCCATTTTATCCCCTTTAGGAATGGCCTGGAAAAGATAAATCTTGTTTGAAAGTTCAGTAGAGTTGACCTGCTCATTGACATCGACTAAAAGCTCTTTATCCAAAATGTCGCTAACTGCACAAAGGTAATTATTGCCAGCTGCAGTAGAAACTCGGATGATTTCGCCCTTTTTAATGCGTACAACACGCACCAGATGATGCATATCAGCACCTGTGACAGTAAATCTTCCTTCTATTGGCTCTTCATTAACAAATATTTGCTGCATATTTTTATTTACGAGCGGTAATATTTACCCACTCACCCTGATAATTAATCTCTACTATAGTAAGTCCAACTGCCTCAAGAGCCTCTTTTACTTCATTTTCCTTGAAATTGATAATTCCAGAAGAAATAAAGTAAGCTCCCTTCTTTAATGTTGGATAAATGGCTGGAGCCATACCAATAATGATGTCTGCCAAAATATTAGCAACAACTACATCATATTTTTCATAGCCCACTTTATCCTGTAAATCCTTGTCCTCAGTAAGATTTCCAACAAAGAAATCTCCTGCGTCCTTGGAAATATGATTTACTTCGAAATTCTCATAGGTAGACTCGATACAATCCTCATCGATATCTGTACCAACGATATGGCACTTACCATCTAAAAGCTTATTAGCAATGATAGAAAGAATACCGCTACCGCATCCTATATCAAGAATCTCGTCACCCTCCTTAAGGTATTTCTTAAGCTGTCTGATGCAAAGCTGAGTAGTCTCGTGCTTTCCTGTTCCAAAAGAAACGCCAGGATCAATTTCAACAACCAGATTGTCCTTTGCATCTGCTGGAATTTCCTCCCATGTAGGCTTAATAAGAATATCTTCGATATAGAAGGCCTTGAAGAATTCCTTCCAATTGTTAACCCAATCTTCCTGCTTTGTAATAGATGTATCGATTGTTCCTTCACCGATATCCATCATATCCTTAAGCTCTGCTAAGCCAGCCTTTACCTCGGAAAGCTTTGACTCATGATCCTCATCCTCTCCTAAATAAAAGCATACTCGAGATGTACCATCATCATCTGGTAAATCAGGCTGAAGCTCTTTGAATTCTCCGCCCTGCTTTTCTCCAGAAACTGGTACATTATTTTCTATTTCAATAGAGACAATATCTAGTTCCATCAGCATTGCGCTAACAAAATCCTCTGCCTCTGTTGTTGTATTTATAGAATATTTAATCCAATTCATAATTACCTCAAAAAAACACATATCAGAATAATCTGATATGTGTCAATTCTACTTTGCTCCTTGTTTTGCAACAATATCTTCCTTAAGCTCTAAGCACTTATCCTTAAGCTTTCTGGAAGTACTAGGTGACTGAATAAGTCTTGCGATAAGCTTCATAGCTGCATCGTATTTTTTATAGTGAACTGACATATTAGCAAGCATATATTCAACTGCCTCTGATGCCATTCCGCAATATGGAGGAGTTTCTGATGAAACAGCCTTCATAAAGCCTTCATATGCCTGTGAGTAGAAACCTTCGTATTCTTTTTGAATCATATCTACAATCTTTGGATCAGCATCCTTGTTTCCCTCAAGCTCTTTAAGCTGTGCTCTACGAAGCCATGCTATCTTAAGGCAAACGTAAGCTTTTTCAGACATCTTTGCACGCTTTTTCATTGTACAAATCAATGCAAGCTTAAACTTTTCGATTGAATATTCATATGAATATGTCTCAGGAAGTGCTGTCTCCTTCTGTGGCTTAAAGCTTGGGCAGAATTCAGCTCTGATAAGCTTAACACGGGCTGTGTCAATCTTAGCAAATGTAGTATCAAGAGCAGAATAACCACAGTTTGGACATGACATAAAGTCGTATTTGCATTTGTCAACATGCTCGTAATTAGGTCTTAAATCGAAATCAGGCTCTAATCTCTTAAGCTTTGTAGCAAGTACAGCCTTGATAGGAAAATCCTTATCGCAAACTGGACATCTAACCTTTTTATCAATGATAAAATCCTTCTCAGTTTTAACGACAGGCGCTGCTGCTGTCTTTTGCGCAGCATCCTTCTTTGGCTTGTCATCCGCCAAAATATCAAGCTCTCCGTCCATAGAGAAGCCAAATTTTTCCATTCCAGATAATAAATTCATTTTGCAATCCTTTTCTAAATAGATTACTAAATCTATAACTTAGTTATTTGTAGGCAATTTAAATGAGCTCTTTAAAGAAACAATTCTATTAAACACTAATGCATCTGGCTTTGAGTCCTTAGAATCAACGCAGAAGAAGCCTTGTCTAACAAATTGGAAACTATCATAAGCCTTGGCATCCTTAAGGGATGGCTCAACAAGACAATCTTTAAGAACTGTAAGTGAGTTTGGATTAAGATTTAAACTACCATCCTCATTATACACTCCTTTTTCTTCATCTACAATGTTTTCATAGAGACGAACCTCTGCCTTAAGTGCTGTCTTAGCAGCTACCCAGTGAATTGTTCCCTTAACCTTACGTCCATCAGGTGCATCTCCACCCTTTGTAGCTGGGTCGTATGTACAGTGAATGCAAGTAACCTTGCCGTTTTCATCTGTTTCATAGCTTGTGCATGTAACAAAGTATGCATTCATTAAACGTACTTCGTTGCCTGGGTAAAGTCTAAAATACTTCTTAGGAGGCTCAATCATGAAGTCCTCTCTATCGATGTATAATTCCTTACCAAATGGAACCTGTCTGCTTCCAAGCTCAGGATTCTCTAAGTTATTTGGAGCATCAAGCCATTCAACATCATCGCTCTCGTAATTATCAATAACAAGCTTAACTGGATCAAGAACAGCCATAACACGGCCACGGCTAGTCTTTAAGTCTTCTCTGATGCAGTACTCAAGCATTGCATAATCAGATGAAGAATTAGCCTTTGAAACACCAGAAAGCTCAACAAATTTTCTGATTGATGAAGGTGTAAAACCACGACGTCTAAGAGCTGCAATTGATACAAGACGTGGATCATCCCAACCGTCTACAATTCCATCCTCAACAAGCTTTTTGATATATCTCTTTCCTGTAACAACGTTTGTAAGATACATCTTTGCAAACTCAATCTGACGTGGTGGATTTGGGAAGCCTGCTGATTTAACAACCCAATCATAAAGAGGTCTGTGGTCCTCAAACTCTAATGTACAGATTGAATGTGTGATACCTTCAAATGCATCCTCAAGTGGATGAGCAAAATCGTACATTGGGTAGATGCACCACTTATCACCTGTGTTGTGATGTGTCATGTGAGCAACTCTGTAGAGAATTGGATCTCTCATATTGATGTTAGGTGAAGCCATATCGATTTTAGCTCTAAGTGTATGGCTACCATCCTCATACTTGCCAGCCTTCATGTCTTCGAACATAGCAAGGTTTTCCTCGATAGAACGGTTTCTATTTGGATCTTCCTTACCTGGATGCTCGAAGTCACCACGGTACTCTCTCATCTCATCAGCTGTAAGATCAGAAACATAAGCAAGACCTTTTTTGATAAGGTCAACTGCTACTTCATACATTCTATCAAAGTAGTTTGAAGCGAAATAGAGATGCTCTCCCCAATCAGCTCCTAACCACTGAATATCCGCCTTAATTGAATCAACGAACTCAACCTTTTCCTTTGTAGGGTTTGTGTCGTCGAATCTCATGTGGAACTCACCGTTGTACTTCTCAGCGAGACCATAGTTTAAAATGATTGACTTTGCATGGCCAATGTGTAAGTAACCATTTGGCTCAGGTGGGAAACGTGTACAAACATGGTCGTAAACGCCCTCCTTTAAATCCTTGTCAATTTCAAGCTCGATAAAATTTTTGCTAACTACTTCTTCACTCATTATCTATTTATTGTCCCTTCAATAATTATATTTTAGATTTATCTAATGTGATTGTGTGTAAACAAATGATCACTGCAATATTCATAATTACCATTACATTTACTGCAGAATCTGAACTCCAAACCTGGGTTTGTAAGCTCTGTGCGCCCGCACACAGCACATTTATGTCTCGCGATAGGTGTGCCATCACGGTACTGAGTACGTGGTGGTGTCGCCTGTCGTTTAAACTCGTTTCGTCTATGAATATCCTTTGGATTGAATCTAGCCATATTTCTAGTCATCAGGAAGAAGATGAAGAAATTAAGGAGTGATGCAATCACTGGTACGGCAGCAAAAAATGCACCGGCCATACAGTATCTAAATACTTCATATCCAATAATAACAAGGTAGAATATGGACATCCATTTCATCTTGATTGGAATGATAAAATACAAAAGTACCTGCATATCTGGGAAACATGTAGAAAATGCAAGGAAAATTGAAAGATTAATGTAGTAAGTGCTGGTAATCTGTCCAATATATCCTACAGGTAATGCTCCGCCATAAATAAAGTATGTAATGAACGCTCCAAGAAGGGTGAAAATCATACCGCCAAAAATATATACATTAAAACGAAAAGCACCCCAAGTGCGCTCAAGTGTCTGTCCCAATTGATAATAAAGCATAAACATGATAATTGCCCATATAATGCTAGTATCAGGTGGAATAATAACCCATGAAATAATTCTCCAGATTTGTCCATGGAGAATGTAATATGGCTCCAAGGTAAGATAATTCAGATAAGGTACCCCGGTAAATCTCTGGCCAAAGGATAATAAGTATCCGATGGCATATCCGCCAAGCAAATATACTATTAAATTATTAATGGCATATCGGCCAAATTTCTTCTCTAATTTGTCTAACAAAGTAAAACCTCCAAGTAAAAAACGACATAAATATAGACTTTAAAGATTATACCTCTTTAAAGCCTATGTTATCAACTAGATTTTTCGAATTAATAGTAATATCACTGGGAATCAGTATACTCCGAAACATTAGTATTATCTATACGTTCATATGAAACATAATAATATTTTCCATCCACCATTTGAATATCTTCCGGAGGTCTTCCATCCATTGCAATCCCTACAGCTAATTCAGCTATAATTCTTCCTTTTTCCTGGGCGTTATTCAAAGCGGTACCTTCAATTTTGCCCTCAGCAATGTCTGCGAGAACCTCTTCCTGACCATTAACCCCAACAATCAAAGGATCATTTTGCACTCCAAATTCAGTCAATGCATCTAAAGCTCCAAGAGCCATATTGTCATCATTTGCAAGGACCAGCTCAATTTGCCGAGGATATCCCGCAAGCAAAGATGTCATTTTTGTCTGTGCCTGTTTCCTATCCCAGTTTGCTATTTCGTCTCCCAGCATTTCCATCTCGTATCCCGCATCTTTTATCGTTTCCACAGAAACGCGGCTTCTAAGAATAGCATCCTGATGTCCAGCCTCTCCCTCTAATAATACATACTGAATAATGCCATCATCATTAACATCAATCTCATCGAAGCGCTCATCCAATGCATCAATAACAATCTGCCCCTGGATCTGGCCACTGTCCTCTGGTCTGGCGCCAACATAATAAAGCTTGTTAAATCGTTTCAAATCGTCTTCTACAAGCTCACGGTTAAAGAAAATAATTGGAACATCGGCTGATTTAGCAGCCTCAATAATTACAGAAGGGTCTGTTCTATCAACCAGGTTCACACATATGACGTCATAGTTTTTGTCAATAAAATCAATAACCTGGTCATTCTGCACCAATTGATTCTTGCCGGAATATACAACGGTACTTTCAACTTCAATATCATTTTCCGTACCATATAGTGCTAGATAATCCTCGATATTATGCCTGATTTCTTCTGTAAAAGGATCATACTGATTGTACATAGTAATCCCAACCCTGATCACCCGAGGTTCAGTACTTTCCTTGGATTGAACCATATGGTAGCCGCCAAATAAACATGCGGCCACAGCAATTGCTATTCCAAATACAAACAACCTTCTCTTATTCATTACATCCTCTTATTTAACAAATGGAAATAGAATTTTTTCATACTCCTCTGAATAAATCTGCTCTTTATTAATTATGTAATAAAGAGGAACGCCTTCATCTGAAACCTTATCTCCATTATCAAGTACAGCCTTCACTGCCAAATATCCCATTGTATAATCGTCCTTACAAGCAAGTGCCTGAATAGAACCGCTATCAAGGTAATAAACTGCAGCCTGTCTGTCATCAACTCCATAAATTGCAAAGCCAGATTTTTGATCAATCCCCAATGACATTGCACAATCAAGCACATTGGCGTCCAGCAAAATCATTCCGCTATACAATCCAGATCTGTAAATGTTGTAAATATGGTTTATCAGAGAACTGTCATCCATAGTAACAAGTTCCCTTTTCAAATAGACATCTGAGCCCTCTAATGATTCCTCCAGTCCTTTGATAAAATTAATGTTATTTACAGAATCAGAGCTATACATAACATACAAGGAACCTGAAAAACCATCGTCGATTATATATTTACCGTAATCTTTTCCCATAGAATAGTCATCAGCAATGATTGAATATTTATCTTCACCACAGCTACCATTCTTTACAAATCTGACTTTGCTTTTCAGACCTTGTTCTTTTATATAGTCGCAGAGCTCATCATAGTAGCCAGATGCCACATAAACATATTCAGCCCCCTCGTATATCTGTCTATTGATTAGCTCAATTTCGCCTTCCACTCCAGCAGATACGGGGCTATTCAAAAAAGTAACCTGACACTTGTTGTCCAGTGCAGCAGTTTCAGCACCAGATTTTAATGTTTCCCAGTCGTCCAGATTGTCTCCTGTAACAACAAATGAAATACGCTCATCCTCCCCCTCAAATACGCTAGAGTTGGCGTAAACATAAAACTCAACAATAATCAATAGGATAAGCACAAGGAACATGCCAATAAAGAATCTATTTCTTCTCATTTCCTTCACCTCCCATATATTCCTGGTAAGAAATCTTTGGCAAATGAATTATGGCAGTGGTTCCTACATCCAATTCGCTTTCAATTTTCAGTCCATAGTCCTCCTTAAAATACAGGTTGATGCGCTGATTGATATTCCACAATCCGATACCAGAGCCTTTGCCTTGAGATTTGCCCTTTTCCTTAAGCAAATCCTTCAGTTTCTCCGGAGGAATTCCCATTCCATTATCCTTAACCTCGATATAAATATCTCCGTCTTTTTCATAGCCCTTTATATCGATTACGCCTTCATCATACAAATCCCCCACAGCATGATAAATGGCATTTTCGATAAGAGGCTGAATAATAAGCTTGATAGTAATGCAATCCTCTATCCCAGGATCAACGTCGATATTGGCTTCAAATTTATTTTTATAGCGCACCTTCTGGATGGCTAAATAATTCTTTGCATGGGTAATCTCATCTCTGATTGTAATGATGTTGTTGCCCTTGCTAAGACTGATTCTAAACAGTGATGCCAGGCTTGTAATCATAGAAATAGCCTCTGGATATTTCTCCGATTCAATCATCCAAACAACGGAATCCAAGGTATTATAAAGGAAATGTGGATTTATCTGAGCCTGCAGGGCATTCAATTCGGATTTACGTTTTTCTTTTTGCTCCGCAACGCTTTCTTCCATCATTGTCCTCATCTGTACTACCAAAGATTTTATGGTGCGGCCCAAATGCCTGATTTCGTGAGTACCACCAATAAAAATCACATCTTCATCAAGCATACCTGCATCAATAACGCCAATAGAATCCTCAAGCTTCTTTATTGGATCAGTAACCACTCTTGCAATAAAAAGGTTTCCAAAAAGAATCATAAAAATAGTTATTGTAAGAATAATAAGCATGAATACACGCAGCTGGAAGCTTTCACCTATCAGCTCCTTAACAGGTGTTACTGATACTATTTTCCAACCTGTATAGCCTACCGTTTTTACGATAACCGCTCTTTCATTTCCTTCAAATGTCTCGATATAATTTCCATCATCATAGCCAGCTGCCACAATATTGTTTTCCTTAGCAAGACCTGAGTATAATGCCTTTTGAGCAGGATGATAGATAATCTCTCCATTTGAATCTATCAGATAGACATAGCCCTCACCAGACTCATTGGCCATCATAAACATCTGCTCTATTGCAGAATAGTTCATGTCTACCAAAAGGATTCCTCGCCTGATGTAACCCATGTAATTTAAATCGATGCTACGGGTAAGAGAAACTACCCAATAATATCGATAATTATCGCTTTCAAACATGTTTTGTACATGTGGCGCAGAAAAATGAAAATTCTCCACTTTCTCTTCTTCAGTATCGCTAAACCAGGACTGCTCCGTAAAATCCACCCCAGTTTTTCTGGTGGCGATTGGCGCTGCAGAAATCAATGCTCCATCCTGAGAAATGCAGGCGATGCTGATAAGATCATCCTTATTCGCCTCGTACAGGATATCCATTTCTTTAGTCATACTATCGCTAGTCAAATCCAGATTTTTGATTACGCTGTAGTACATACTATTTGAAACGCCCATCATATTACGTAAATACGAATTAAGATTCCAGCTTATCTGCTCTACTATCTTCTCATCGTTATCAATAGCAT
The DNA here is from genome assembly GCF_000701765.1 of Pseudobutyrivibrio sp. LB2011. Classification (NCBI taxonomy): domain Bacteria; kingdom Bacillati; phylum Bacillota; class Clostridia; order Lachnospirales; family Lachnospiraceae; genus Pseudobutyrivibrio; species Pseudobutyrivibrio sp. LB2011. The sequence goes on from NZ_JNJS01000001.1 coordinate 703,675, forward strand.
TCTGTCTGGATGTATTGATATAGTTTGTATAAAAGGCCATGGCCATAAAGCTCATACTGATTATGGCAACCAGCGTGAAAGAAATAGAAATAACAAGCTGAATGCTTCTTCGCTTGGAAGCACGACGCAATCTATGAAATTGATTTTGAAAATCAAAAAGTTTCATTAGCTTTCCCTTTGCTGTCTATACTTTGATGGTGATATGCCATAAGCCTTTTTAAATACATAGCTGAAATAATTTGGCTCATCGTAGCCTACAAGACCAGCAATTACATAGGCCTTTTCATCTGTAGTTTCAAGCAGCTCCACTGCCTTTTTCAACCTAATATCAGTTAGATATGATACAAAGCTTTCTCCTGTGTTTTTCTTAAATACAGCAGAAAAATAATTAGCGCTTACATTAAGATTTGAGCAAACTTTATCTACCGACAAATCTGAATCCTTAAAATGCTCCTTAATATATTCCTTAGCTTTATCTACAAGCACTTCCGTAGAGTCCATTCGACTCTTTTTGATTTCCTTTTGGATGAAGAAGCACTTATCTAAAAACCACTTTTCTACTTCCTGTATTGAATCGATGTTGTCCAAAAACTCAAAAATATCTCCATCATTACCATCAATTGATGAGCCTGAAATATCATAATTCTTTGCAAGCTTAAGGACCTCAAAATAAGCCTCCAAAATAGAAATCTTCATCTGGTACAAGCCAATTCCTTTTTCACTAAAGTTAGAAAAGAATTCATGAATAGCTCCATTCAATTCATCAGTAGAGCCAATCTTGATAAGCTTAAGTATCGTATTTACGTTATCATTTTCAAACAGATTGATTTCTGTCTTATCCGGTTCCACATCCATAATTGAAAATGCCTGGTTTTCATCGAAAAGCTTTCTATAGGCAGTAGCCTCCCTGGCTGATTTGAATGAACTAAACAAATCCTTTAAATCGTTAACCATTGTTCCTACACCTGCAGTAGTAGGCACCTCTATAAGCTTGGCTGATAGCTTACAAATCATATCCAGATTAGATACAAACTCCTCGTACTCATCTTCTTTCTCAAAGCAGCCCAGCACAATAACATTGCCCAGGTAATTTAAGCAATGATAATTTCCATAATCCTTTAATGTTTCCTTTGCAAGCTGATTCAAAGAAACAGAAAAAAGTTTTCTATCGGTTGTATTAAATTGTTCACTGTTTTCAAAGGATAATTTGATTATGCCGACGGCATAGAAATTCCCCTTAATATCTTCTCCGTAATCAGACGCTATCTCAGCTATCCTATCGACCTCAATATGCCCCTCAATAAGGCCAATAAAAAACTGCTCCCTAAAAAATGGGAAGCTCTCCTGATAGTATTTTTCAAGATTTTGAAGATTGCGCCTCTTGTCAAACTCCTCGTCCAAGGTGTGTTTAAGACGAGTAAAAATAGAATGCAACTCATCTGCATCAATCGGCTTTAAAATGTATTCCTCTGCTGATAGCTCGATTGCTTCCTTGGCATACTCAAACTCATCATAGCCAGAGAAAATAACGAATTTCGTTGCAGGAAGCTCCGCCTTTAACTGCTTTGAAAACTCCAGTCCATTCATGAAAGGCATGTTAATGTCAGTCATAACCACATCCGGCTGAGCCTCAAGTGCTCTCTCCAAAGCATCCTGACCATTTTCAGCTGTGGCAACCACATTAAACCCCAAATCCTGCCAATTAATCTTTTTTTCGATGGCGATGCGGACTTCCTCCTCATCATCAACTAACATAACATTATACATAAAAACCTCTCCCTATAAATAACGACCCCCATCGTTATCTATGATTATAACAAAAAAGGATGCCCTAGGGCATCCCTTTTGTAGCTTATCTTTAATGTTTAGTTCTTTTTACGCTTAGAAAGAACATCTACAGTAACAGCGCCAAGAAGTACAGCACCCTTTACGATTTTCTGGATATCTGTTGACCATCCAAAAAGTGACATACCGTTGTTAAGAACACCCATAACGAAGGCACCGACAACTGCACCAAGGATAGAACCAGAACCACCAGCTACGGCAGCACCACCGATGTAGCAAGATGCAATAGCATCCATCTCGAAACCATCACCAGCCTTTGGAGTTGATGATCCGTTTCTAGCTGAAAGAACGATACCTGCGATAGCTGCAAGAACGCCCATGTTTGTGTATACCCAGAAGAATACCTTATTTGTATCGATACCTGAAAGGTTTGCTGCTTTTCTATTGCCACCTAATGCATAAATCTGGCGACCTGCAACAGTCTTTGTTGTAACAAATGCGTAAATTCCGATAAGCACAACCATGATAAGAAGTACAAATGGAAGTCCGTTGTAACGTGCAAGCTTATAGAAGAAGAACCAAATGATAAACAGTTCGATTACAAGCTTTGTAACTGTCTGCCATGTAGGAGTAAGAACAAAGTTATATTTCTTCTTTGTCTTGATTCCTCTGATTTCGTTCCAAATAAGAGCTACAGATGCAATAAGTGCAACAGCAATTGAAACCAAATCAAGAATACCATCACCAAAGAATATCTTATATGTAGGAAGGAAGCCTGCACCGATGAAGTTGTAATTTGAAGGAAGAGGACCTTTTGTCTGAGCCTGTAAAAGTGTGTATGTTAATCCTCTACCCATAAGCATTGTAGCAAGGGTAACTACGAATGGTGGGATGCTTAAATATGCAATGAAGAATCCAGCAAACATACCAACTAAAAGACCGATAGCAAGTGCTGCAATAATTGCGACCCACATATTCATTTTGTAGTCCATCATCATGATACCGGCTGTGGCGCCACACAATGCAACTACAGAACCAACACCAAGGTCAACGTTACCAGTTAATACGCAAAGCAACATACCGATTGCAAGGATAACAACGTAACCATTTTGCATAACAAGGTTGTTGATGTTCATTGGTGTAAGGTTTTTGCCACCAGTAAGAATGGCAAATATCAAATAAATAACAATAAGGGCAATGAACATGCCGTATTGTTTCATATCAAGACTAGCTTTTTTATTTTTCATTTCCATCATCCTTTCTATTATGTGCCATTACACACTGCATGATTTTTTCTTGAGATACTTCTGCACTAGAAAGCTCTCCCGCAATCTCGCCCTCATTGATAACGTAAATACGGTCACAGGTACCAATGATTTCAGGCATTTCAGAAGAAATAACAATGACTGCTTTTCCAGCCTTTGCTAAATCGTTGATAATACAGTAAATTTCGTATTTAGCACCAACATCGATACCACGAGTTGGCTCATCCAAAATCAATACATCCGGTTGTGTAAGCATCCATTTAGCAAGGACAACCTTCTGCTGGTTACCACCTGAAAGTGATCCAACAACCTGATTGATGGAATTCGATTTTACGTTAATTTTCTTTTTATATTCTTCAGCCGCAAGGATTTCCTCGTTCCCATTAATAACACCATGCTTTGAGAAGAACTTAGGACGAGCAGCAAGTGTCATATTCTCCTTGATATCGCCAATAAGAATAAGACCATTTGTCTTTCTATCCTCAGTTACATACGCAAGCTTGTTATCAATAGCATCCTTGACTGTATTTAAATGGACTTCCTTTCCATTTATTTTTACAGTACCTGAGATTTTCTGACCATAGCTATGACCGAATACACTCATGGCAAATTCGGTACGGCCTGCTCCCATCAGACCGGCCAGGCCAACAACCTCACCAGCTTTAACTTCGATATTAATGTCCTTAAGTACCTGACGATCTGGATCATCAGGATGATATACGTTCCAATTCTTAACCTCAAAGATTGTATCACCAATAGTGACACCTTCTCTTTCAGGATAACGATTAGTCATTTCACGACCAACCATAGCCTTAATAACTCTATCCTCAGAGAAATCATCTACACCCTTAACAAGTGTTTCGATTGTCTTACCATCTCTGATAATTGTAACGGCATCAGCAACATAGCTAATCTCGTTCAATTTATGAGAAATAATAATACATGTAATACCCTGCTTCTTTAATTCAAACATGATATCAAGAAGCTTCTTTGACTCCTCATCATTCAAAGCCGCTGTAGGCTCATCCAAAATAAGAAGCTCAACCTTTTTTGCCATTGCCTTTGCAATTTCAATAAGCTGCTGTTTACCAACACCAAGTGAATTTACTGGGGCATTGACATTTTCATTTTCAAGACCAACTCTAGCTAACATTTCCTGGGCTTTTTGTCTTGTCTTTGTCCAATCAATAACACCCTTCATTTTAAGTTGTTCGTTACCTAGAAAAACATTTTCAGCAATTGAAAGAAGTGGGCTAAGAGCAAGCTCCTGATGGATAATAACGATTCCTTTCGCCTCTGAATCTCTTAAGTTATGGAATTTGCAGATTTCGCCGTGATATTCAACATCTCCCTCATATGAGCCGTATGGATAAACTCCTGATAAAACATTCATCAGAGTAGATTTTCCAGCACCATTTTCCCCACAAAGAGCATGAATCTCTCCCTTTTTAACCTGCAGATTAACATCATCAAGGGCTTTAACTCCAGAAAACTCTTTTACAATATGCTTCATTTCCAAGATGTAATCTGACATATTCTTCTCCTTCTTAAAAGTAATGGCGACTTAAGACTAAGCCGCCACTACAATTAATACATTAATTACTATTCAGCTAACTGCTCCTCTGTGTAGTAGCCACCGTCAACAATGATTTCTTTGTAGTTGTCCTTATCTACTGCAACTGGTGTGCAAAGGTATGAAGGAACTGTAATCTTTCCATTGTTGTACTGCTCTGTGTCGTTGATTTCTGGCTCTGAGCCTTCAAGAACTGCCTGAACCATTGTTACGCACTTGTCAGCAAGAAGACGTGTGTCTTTGTAGATTGACATTGTCTGTGATCCAGCGATGATGTTCTTTGTAGCCATAAGCTCAGCATCCTGACCTGTGATAAGTGGCCAATCTTCGCCAACTGTGTAGCCTGCTCCTTCAAGAGCTGCCTTACATCCATATGCAAAACCATCAAAAGCTGTTGCACAGATATCAAGCTTTTCATCAGCATAGAAACCTGTTAAGTAGTTTTCACAGTTCTGCTGTGCTGTTTCCTGAGACCATCTGAGGATACATGTATCTTCAAATGATGTTCTACCTGACTTACATACTAATGTACCGTCATCAAGGTATGGCTGAAGAACTTCCATAAGTCCGTTGTAAAGCATTACAGCATTGTTATCATCTGGAGATCCCATGAAGAACTCGATTGTGTAAGTCTCATCTGTGTTAGCCAAATCCTTTGACTCTTCGATGTACTTACCAATTGCTGTACCAACACCCTTGTTATCGAATGTTGCATAGTAGCTTACAGCGTCTGTGTCCATAAGAAGTCGGTCATAAGCGATGATAGGAATACCTGCTTCCTTAGCCTGCTCTTCTACGTTTACAAGAGCTGATGAATCAACTGCAGCGATTACTAAGCAATCAGCGCCAGCAGCAATCATGTTCTCAATCTGAGATACCTGAGCCTGAACGTCATCCTCAGCATACTGAAGATCAACTTCATATCCGAGAGCCTCAAGCTTCTCTTTCATGTTGCTACCATCGTTAATCCATCTCTCTGAAGACTGAGTAGGCATTGCAACTGCAACTCTCTTTCCGTTTGAAGCTGCAGGTGTTGAAGAATCAGAAGATTCTGTTGCTGTGTCAGTTGTAGCAGCTGGATCAGCGCCTGTGTCTGCAGGGCCACATCCTGCAAATAACCCCATTGCAAGAGCGGCTGTCATCATTAAACCTAGAACACGTTTTTTCATTTTACCTTCTCCTCCTGTGTTTTCTTGACAACTTTGTTGTCGTTTTTAACTATAAATAGATATTAACAGTAACTTTTTTTGTTTAAAATAGAAAATTCTATTTATAATCTTTGAAATTCTACACTACAAATTGTACAAAATAAGAAAAACAAGCACTAAGGCTTGTTTTCTTATAATACAAATTCTTTATTTTAAGCTAATACCAATTCACATACGAATACAACCGCGCAACAAAGTGCTGCTACTTTAAATAGGCTTTGATTAAACCAAGCTGCTACAACTCCCACAATCAATGCAATTATTCCAGCAAGCTTCACCTGTGTTGCATCGATTATAGCAGGAAATGTCATAACTGCAAGAGTTACATATGGAACGTAATATAAAAACGAACGAATAAATCGATTCTTAATCTGCTTTCTAAAAACTGTCACTGGCAAAATACGTATAAACGTACTAACCAAGGCAGCCACCAATATATAAATATAAGTTCTAGTCATCATCTTCCTCCATTGGATGTGGAAATAGTATTGCAGCTATAGCAGCAATTACAACAGTAAGAATAATAGTTTTCGTTCCAGCTGATATGGATGCAAAAACATCTAATCTAGATGCTAAATAGCTAAGAACAAAGCTTATTATAATTAACACTGCCACTATTCTGTGCTTTCTGGCTTCCGGCATAATGCAAGCTAAAAACATTCCATACAAAGCAACAGAAAATGCACTCACAACTCTAAGAGGCATCAGCTCTCCTGCCACAATCCCACATGACGTACCAAGAGCCCAACAAGGAACAGCTATAGCACAAGCTCCATAATTATAAATTGGATTGATGAAGCCAGGTCTGTTAATGGTTATGGCAAATATTTCATCAGTAACACTAAATCCCACAAGCATTCTATGAATCAAAGGGGTTTTAGGGTCAAACTTTTGGCTTAAGGCCGTAGACATCAGCAAATATCTAGCATTTACAACCAAAGTCATAATTGCCATTTCTACAAAACCGGCTCCAGCAGCCACTACCGTATATACGGCATATTCACCTGCGCTAGCTCGATTTAAAAAGGAATTAATAAACCCCTGCAATGGAGTAAAATGTGCTGTTCTAGCCAAAATTCCAAGAGAAAATGCAACAGCAAAATATCCTAATCCAATAGGAACCCCATCTCTTACTCCTTCTCTAAAAACTGTTAAATTAGAATTAGTTTTTTTCAAATTCATTTTATCCCTTTATTTCACCAATTTTTTAAACATTTTTCTTCTCAAAAGTGTAAAATAATATGCATAGGAGGATTCTATATGAAACCTGGCGTATATCAGGCCACTAAAAAAGACGGAACAGTCTATTATCGTGGCAATATCACTTACAACGGAAAACACATCAGCATCGGCAGCTTTTCTACAGAAGCTAAATGCAACAAAGCTTACAATGAGGCTTGGAGCATTATCAAAAATGAAGATATCACTATCTTAAATTTGCAAAACAAAATCAAAGAGCTTCCCTTTGATAAGTGCATCACTCTAATAAATTTTAGAGACAACCATATTTATATTAAAACTCCAATATATCTTCAGAGAAATTATTTTCTATATTATTTAGATAAAACAACTATCTTGAAATTCGACAATGATGACCTCTTCTACTATTCAAGTCATAAGATTCAGTATCGCGGAGGCCACATGTTTGTCAGTGATTACGGAATGCAGTACAACATTCTTGGCCGTTATGGCATCAAACCTTACAGCGTAAAAGGTAAGGACTTTCTCTTCGCCAATGGCGACGAAACTGATTTCAGATATTCAAACATTATAGTTGTAAATAAATATCACGGCGTATACCGTGAGGAAAAGGCTGGAAAGGTAATCTACGCAGCTAAGATTCATCTTAATGGTGATTTTATAGTCGGCCGTTATAATAGCGAAGCAAAAGCTGCTATAGCTTACAACAAGGCTGTAGATTTATGCAAAGCCCGCGGTATGAAAAAAGCTTTTCCTACCAACTTTATATCTGAATATTCCCCTCGTGAATATGCCGACATCTACACTGAAATCAAGATATCATCTCATCTGTATAAATTCTTTCATAATAAAAACTTCCGCGAGGCTTAGGCCTCGCGGTTTATTTTTTATATTAGTTGTTGATGAACTTGTCTTCCTCATTGTTCCATGAGTAAAGGCTACGAATCTGCTCACCAACTTTTTCTGCTGGATGCTCAGCAGCAAGCTTTCTCATTGCCTGGAAGTGAACCTGGCGACCAGCTGGTGACATATCAAGAAGGAATTCCTTAGCAAATGTACCATCCTGAATATCAGAAAGGATCTGCTTCATTGCCTTCTTTGTATCTTCTGTAACAATCTTTGGTCCAGTGATGTAATCACCGTACTCAGCTGTATTTGAAATAGAATATCTCATTCCAGCAAAGCCTGACTGGTAGATAAGATCAACGATAAGCTTCATTTCGTGTACACACTCGAAGTATGCATTTCTTGGATCGTATCCAGCCTCAACAAGAGTCTCGAAACCAGCCTGCATAAGAGCACAAACACCACCACAAAGCACTGCCTGCTCACCAAAGAGGTCTGTCTCTGTCTCTGTTCTGAATGTTGTCTCAAGAATACCAGCACGAGCTCCACCGATACCAGCACCATAAGCAAGTGCAAGATCAAGAGCCTTTCCTGTAGCATCCTGATATACAGCAACAAGACAAGGTGTACCCTTACCTGCCTGGTACTCAGAACGTACTGTGTGACCTGGAGCCTTAGGTGCAATCATAGTAACATCAACATCTGCTGGTGGCTTGATGCAACCAAAGTGAATGTTGAAACCATGAGCAAACATAAGCATGTTGCCAGCCTCAAGGTTTGGCTCAATGTCAGCCTTGTACATATCAGCCTGCTTCTCATCGTTGATAAGAATCATAATGATATCAGCTTTCTTTGCAGCCTCTGCTGCTGTATATACTGTAAGGCCCTGCTTCTCAGCCTTTGCCCAAGACTTTGAACCTTCGTAAAGACCAATAATGACGTCGCATCCGCTTTCCTTAAGGTTAAGAGCGTGTGCGTGACCCTGGCTACCATAACCAATAATAGCTATTGTCTTACCCTTCAATAATGAGAGATTACAATCTTCTTGGTAATAAATCTTTGCTTCCTGTGACATTCTTTTATCCTCCTTATAATATAACTACATCCTCTGAGCCACGGCTAAGACCAGTAAGACCGGTACGAGCAAGCTCTAAGATGTCGTAGTCTCCAAGCATATCTAAAAATGCTTCCAATTTGTCCTGGTTGCCTGTAAGCTCAAGAATCATAGAATCATGAGTAACATCTACAACCTTTCCCTTGAAAATCTCAACGATTGTGAGAACATCCTGTCTCTCGTCATTTCTAACAGAAATCTTTACAAGCATAAGCTCTCTTTTTACTGAGCTACCATGCTCCAAAACCTTGAGATCAACAACCTCTGTAAGTTTTGACACCTGCTTTTCAATCTGTTCCAATATCATTTCATCGCCATGTGTAACAATAGTCACTCGAGTGTATCTAGGATCTGCAGTAACGCCCGCTGAGAAACTGTCGATATTGTATCCTCTTCTTGAAAATAAGCCTGAAATGCGGCTTGTAAGACCTGGTGTGTTTTCTACTAAAATAGAAAGAACTTTTTTAGACTCCATAATGCTCTCCTAAAAATATAATCTTGTTTGCACTTTAATGCTTTGAAGTACGAAACTATTACAAATTCTATCACAAACAATTTATATGTCAACCAAAAAGATTTCAGAATTTAGTAAATTTAGTAATACTTTCCATCATATGGGTTATAGAGTCCCATTTGAATTGGCTGTCTCTTATCTTCGTAACATAAAGTAATATAAAAATCTCTGAACTCAAATCCCTGTTTTGTCCAGTAAGTGTTTCCTTTTTCAAAATCACAGTACTCACTGAAATCAATCCACTGAAGCACCTGCATAAGTGGTCGGTCCATCATCTTGCAGGTAGCCTCTTTAAATGTCCAAACCTCAGTAAATTTTTTGTTTACCTCGGTTTTCTTTAATGATTCCAGGTACTCTAAATCAGCCTTTGTAAAAAAGCGTTCAACTAAATCTCTATCGTATGGACGGATTCGCTCAACATCAATTCCAACAGGCTTATCTGAAATTGCCGCTACTGCAAAAAAATTAGAATGCGAAATACTAAAATCAACGTTTTTCGGCTGTATAAAAATGGGTTTTCCTTGAGAAGTTGATGAATAGACATATGGTCTTTCAATGTGATTTTCCCATAGAAGTTTTTCTAAAAGATGGGCAGCGCCTAATCTCTCACATTTGCCCTTTAAGGTCTTAGCCTCGTCAACATGTTCTCGTCTTTGGGGACTGATCATGCTGTACACTTCATCAAATATGAACGGATTTTGTAATGGCTCACAATTATATGCTGCTGCTTTAATCATATTCTCCCCCTTTAACGTTTACATAAAGTATAACATAGTGGAAATTAAATATGATAAAATATTTGTGAACTATTCTTATAGGGGGCTATATGAAATTCTTAATTTTTGAGATGAAAACTGTATGCTATAATTCCTATCTTTACTTCGGGGACGCTTTAGGCAAAGCTCTCACCGATATGGGACATACGGTAGAATATTTTAAAGTTGACGAAGACGCCTTAGACGATTTAGAAAACTATGTAGGAGCCAAATATGATGCACTTATCGATTTCAATTCCGATTTACCTCGTGCACTTATGGATGACGATTCATATTTTCTAGATCATGTAGATGCGCCTTTTTTTGATGTTATTTTAGACCACCCTCTATATCATCATGATTCATTAAAACATAAGCTTAGCAATTTCAATGTAGTCTGCCTAGATGCAAAGCACCGAGACTACATTCTAAAATACTATCCTCATATCAAATCAGTTACTGTCACACCAATGACTGGCGAATTAGCCTTCGGAAATGAAGTAATCAACTGGGATGGTTATAATGAGCGCCCATACGATATTCTTTTATCCGGTACTTATACGGACCCTACCAGGCTCGAAGCTGCCATTCATAAGATTCCAGATTTCCTTGCACAAAACGTATACGAATTGATTGATATGATGCTTGCAGACAGTACCCTTACAATAGAGGACGCTGTTGAAACTCTGGCAAAAAACGAAATCTACGACTACATTAATTCCGACCTTCCTTTACACACTCAGTCTTTCTATCTGGCAGATGCTTATGTGCGCTGCATAAACAGAAAGAATCTTGTATTAGAGCTGGATAAATGCAGTCATAACTTCCATATTTTTGGTGCTCTTTGGGAAGAATTAGATTTAAAGCATGCCACTCTCCATCGCGAGATTCCATTCAATCTTACATTTACAGTATTTTCTAAGGCTAAAATATCTGTAAATATCATGCCTAATTTCAAAGCAGGTAGCCACGACCGAGTATTCTCAGGCCAGCTAAACGGTGCTGTTTCTCTCACCGACCCTACTACTTTGCTGCTTTCAGAATATCAGCATGACAAAAATATACTATTCTATGATTTGAATCATATGGATGAAATTTCCTCTATGGTAGATAGTCATTTGGATAAGCCTGATGAGCTAAAAAAAATAGCCCAAGGCGGATTTAATATCGCAAATGCGAATCACACCTGGGCTAATATTGCAAAATTAATTTTAAATAATCTTTAATCTAAATTAAGCATTTCCTGGTAGAAAGCGAAGTAATCCTTTCTACCTTCTTTTGTAAATTGGATAGCTGTTCTAGGATGCTGATTTAATAGGCCTGTTGTAAGATACTGCATATCGTATCCCCAAACAACCCCCTGCTCCTTTAATGGCAGCATATAGTCCTCTACAAACTTGATAGCATATCTCTCCTTGTATTTTGGGTTCTTCAGGAATCCAAGAAGGAGCTCCATAGCGCAATTTCCTGCGCCACGTCCCATGCTGCAGTATGTGGCATCCAAGAAATCTACATTGTCGCCGACAGCTTCTATCGTATTTGCGAATGCAAGCTTCTGGTTGTCGTGAGCATGCATTCCCACCTTTTTGCCATACTTAGACGCAATTTCATAATACATATCAGCAATACGCTCTGTCTGCTCTGGATATAATGAACCATAGCTATCAACAATATAAATACATGAAATAGGTGTCTGACATACAATATCAAGTGCAGACTTAATATCCTCCATAGACGCTGTTGAAATAGCCATAATATTACATGTAGTCTCATAGCCTTTCTTATATGCGTCCTCAATCATCTGAACCGCACCTGGGAGCTGATGAAGATATGTCGCAACACGAATAAGATCCACAGGGCTTTCTGCCTTTGGATGAATATCCTCCTTGTAATTGCAACGGCCAACATCCGCCATGATTGCAAGCTTCAAATCAGTATTATTATCGCCAACAATCTTTCTAATATAATCATCAGATGAAAACTTCCATGGGCCAAAAGAATTCTCATCGAACTGCTCTTTATCAGCACGATAACCCATTTCCATATAGTCAACTCCAGCCTTTACGTTTGTAAGATAAAGAGCTTTAGCAAATTCATCTGTAAAATAAAAATCATTTACCAAACCTCCATCGCGAAGTGTAGCATCCACTACTCTAACGCTTTCCCTTACTTCTAAAAGCTTTGAAATTTCCTTTTTCATCTGTCCATCCTCCAGTTACTTTAGTGATTAAAAGTGGTAAAGTAAATTATAAACGTATCTGACTAAAAAAACAAGCCTATTGCAGATTATCTCCGCAATAGGCAAAAAATTATACTACTTCGAATTTCATAGCGCTTTCATTAAGCTGCTTAGTAACAATACTGTTTTTATCCATATCGTCATTAATGCCCTGGATTTCACTAACAATATCAGTAGCTGCTGTAGCAGACATATTTATCGCCATTGAGCTTTCCTGAATAGAATCTCCAATTGTAAGAATCTTTGCAGACATTTCATCCATAACTTCGTTAAGATTATTTGTCTTATCCGAAAATGCAGCAAGCATTTCTTCAATCATAGCGGCTGTGTTTTCAAACTTATCACCAGTCTCTACAAATGCATCGTAATCACGTAAAACATTTTCATTAATAAACTGAATAACCTGAACTGCATTGTCTGACAATGCTTGAACTGCTGTAGTAACTTTCTCAGAGATTTCTTGGATATTTCCAGCTGTGTCTCTAGAGTTTGCAGCCAGCTTACTGATTTCGTCTGCTACTACCGCAAAACCTCTACCAGCTTCACCAGCACGAGCAGCTTCAATAGAAGCATTAAGTGCAAGTAAGTTTGTCTGACTAGCAATATCAAGAATATCATTAGTCAAATCGCTAATCTGATTAACCTGCTCTGATTCTTTAACAGATTCTTCAAGGACACATGAAAGCTCTTCTATTTTACTGCCAGTATTAGCTTTCTTGCTATTAGCTTCTTTTTTGATTTCATCAGCCTGAAGCTTAATCTCATTAGCTTTTTCTGAGCCTGTTTGTGATTCCTCACTGATAGCTGCAGTAGCTTTCTTAGCAATCTTAAGTTTGTCCTCTAAATCTACAGTTGAGAATGTAATTGTTTCCATAGAAGCAACCAATTCTTCCATGGCTGCAGAAGTATTTGTAACATTGTTGCTAGCACTCTGGAGCTTTCCAACCATGCTATCTGCAGAAGTCTTCAAAACATTTGCGCCAAATTTTACATCTTTAATTACATTCTGTAATGTCTCCATAAACTGGTTAATATTGTCAGAAATAAGACTAAGCTCAGTCTTTGTATTTGTATTAAGACGAGCTGTCAAATCACCTCTTCCATTATCAATATTGCTGATAATCTCCTGGAGCTCACTTGACATCTTCATAATTGTTTTATTCACTCTTACATATGTAAGAACAAACGAAACAACAATTAATACAATTACAAGAGCCATTATAATATAGAATCCAACAGATACTTCTCTTACATAACTATCTAAGTAAGTACCGAATCCTGATTGTAATTGAACAATACCATCATTTACTGCATTTAATGATTCGTTAATTTCGTCCAATTCAGTACCATAATCTCCAAATACAAATTTAACAGCACCTGGAATATCCTGTTTTATAATACAATTTCTAATTTTATCTACTGCTGCTAAATAAGACTCGACATTCTCTCTGTTTGTCGATATAAGCTGTGCACCACCATCTAATTGACTAACTAATAAGCAATCATCCAAATAATTCAAATGAGAATCTATATCAGAAATATAATTGTCCATAACCTCAAAATCTGATTCAGTTATTCTCGTCCCCGACTCTGCCTGTCCTAAATATCTATTAATCTCCGCTGAAATATGAATTACATCTGCTTTCAACTCGTATGCTTCTGTTGCGCATTGAACCTGACTTTCACATGCCAGTGTTGCCTGTGATTTTAATTTGTATAGTGCAAAGATTGCGGAAAATGCACATATAATAAATGCGACAAAAATCAATAGATTTACTAGAATTGTTTGAAATTTGATTGAGTAAACTAGATTGCTGCCCCCTTTCTTTTCCTCTTTAAAGGAAATATTCTCACCCATTAGTTCTTTTTTCTTTTTCATATTGCCTTCATCCTTTTAGTAATTATATTTTTGCACAGCAATCGTATTCTACACCATTATTCAGAATTATGGAACTAGCAGCACAATAAATATATTGGGTTTTATAGTATTTTTTTAAGATATAAAAAGAGCCCTATAGATTACATCTATAGAGCTCTAATATTAAATTCTAAAAGCCTAAACTATCTCAAATTTTTGAGTACTTGAATTTAATTGCTTTGTAACATCATTATTTTGATCCATAGCTTCATTGATGCCCTGGATTTCACCAACGATTTCCGTAGCAGCCTGAGCGCTCATACCAATAGCATTAGAGCTTTCATTTACAGAATTAGAAATTGTCTCAATTCTATCAGCCATCTCATTCATTACATTGTTTAGATTATCTGCCTTGTCTGAGAATGTAGCCAACATTTCATCAATCATTGTAGCTGTATCTTCAAATTTCGATCCAGTTTCTACGAAGGCATCATAATCAGCCAAAACATTTTCATTGATGAATTCAATAACTTGAACCGCATTATCTGAAAGTGTTTTAACAGCCGCTGTAACCTTAGCAGAAATTTCCTGAATATTTCCAGCTGTATCTCTTGAGTTTGCTGCAAGTTTACTAATCTCATCAGCTACAACAGCGAATCCCTTTCCAGCCTCACCAGCTCTGGCAGCTTCGATAGATGCATTAAGAGCAAGCAAGTTTGTCTGGCTGGCAATGTCCAGAATCTCGTTTGTCAAATCACCAATTTGGTTGACCTGCTCAGATTCTTTTACAGAAACCTCGAGAACTCTAGATAACTCTTCCATCTTAGCTCCAGTGTTATCCTTCTTCTCAGTTGCTTCTTTCTTGATTTCATCAGCTGCCATTTTGATCTCATTTGCTTTAGAAGCGCCTTCTTTTGCCTCGGCATCTATAGCATTCGTAGCCTCTCTAACTTCAAATACCTTGTCATTTAAATCAATTGCTGTAGTAGAAACATTCTCCATTGACGCTGCCAACTCTTCCATTGCTGCTGATGTATTTGTTACATTATCACTGGCACTTTGAATTCTTAAAACCATGTTATCAGATGAAGAGGTCAAAACCATCGCACCACTCTTCACATCTTTTATTACAACCTGTAATGTCGAAATAAATTGGTTAATACAATCCGAAATCATTGCAAGCTCTGTCTTTGTTTTAGTATTAATTCTAGCAGTCAGATCTCCTTGTCCCTTGTTAATATTATTAATAATTTCCTGTAGTTCATAAGATATTGAAAGAACCACTCTATTAATTCTAAAGAAACTAAGCAAAAATGAAACAATAACTATTACTATAACTACTCCAAGAACCAAATATCCTTTTTTAGCAGTTGATGCTTTAACTGACTCTAAATAAGTTCCAAGATTATCAGAAAGCTCCTCAATAGCAACATCCACTTCATCTAAATCGGATTCCATGGCAGTTTTGGCATCATTATAATCTGTTTGCAGAAGAACAATTGCACCTATGCCATCCCCTGATTCACATAAAGCACGTACTGCATCAGCCTGTTCCAAATAATTATTTACATCAGTCTCAAGCTGCGCAACAAGCTCAGTGCCGTTGGAAGTCTGTGTAGCCAATATACTGCTAGAAATATAAGACATTCGAGTTTCAATGTCCTCTTTAGCTGCATCATAATCATCGAACTGTCCCTCGTTCATAGCCTGTCCAACAGCAGCCATGCCAGAAGTAGTATTCAAATCAGCTCCCATTAAAAGATAATCGCGTTGCAATTCCGAAATCTGCGCTTGCAATTCAGACTCGCTCGCACTGGCATTTATTGCTGTAATTACAATATCTGACATTGAAACATTTTGAACTATAGCATATACAATGAAAGCTAGTAGTATTAAAACATAAATCAATATATTTTGAAACGAAATAGATTGAAAAAAATTAGCTTTTTGACCATCTGATTGTTTTTGTGACCTTTTACTCACTTCAATGACACCTCCAATACAGTTAATTTTCCTAATATCTTTAGTGTGATTATATACCCTAAAAGAATTGATGTAATAGGGTTCACAAACAATCCATTAAATGTTTAGAATTGCGACAAAAAAGAGCCCTTGGATGAACCAAGAGCTCTGAAAATCTCACGGGAAAGCGTCGCCCATCCAGGATTGCCTGCGGCAATGAGGGCGCGCTGTGAGAAACAGGTTCTTCCCACTAAAGTGGGTCCCTCCTATTTCTTCCTTAGAATTTACCAGCAGTAGCAGCTTCCTCAACAGAAACAGCAACAGCAACTGTTGCACCTACCATTGGGTTGTTACCCATACCGATAAGACCCATCATCTCAACGTGTGCAGGAACTGAAGATGAACCAGCGAACTGAGCATCTGAGTGCATACGTCCAAGAGTATCTGTCATACCGTATGAAGCAGGACCTGCTGCCATGTTATCTGGGTGAAGTGTACGTCCTGTACCACCGCCTGAAGCAACTGAGAAGTACTTCTTGCCGAGTTCAACGCACTCCTTCTTGTATGTACCAGCTACTGGATGCTGGAAACGTGTTGGGTTTGTAGAGTTACCTGTGATAGATACACCTACGTTCTCATGATGCATGATAGCAACACCTTCCTGAACATCATCAGCGCCGTAGCACTTAACTGTAGCACGAAGACCATTTGAGTATGCCTTCTCTGATACAATGTTAAGCTTAGCTTCCTTGTAATCGTACTTTGTCTCAACATATGTGAAACCATTGATACGAGAAATAATCTGAGCAGCATCCTTTCCAAGACCGTTAAGGATTACTCTAAGAGGCTTCTTACGAACCTTGTTAGCCTTCTCAGCGATACCGATAGCACCTTCAGCAGCAGCGAATGACTCGTGACCTGCTAAGAAACAGAAGCACTCTGTCTCCTCCTCAAGGAGCATCTTTCCAAGGTTACCATGTCCAAGACCAACCTTACGGTGATCAGCAACAGAACCTGGAATACAGAAAGACTGAAGTCCCTCTCCGATTGCTGCAGCTGCATCAGCAGCCTTGCGGCAATTCTTCTTAATAGCGATTGCAGCACCTACAGTGTAAGCCCAGCAAGCGTTCTCGAAGCAGATAGGCTGAATCTTCTTTACCTGCTCGTATACATCAAGACCTGCGTCCTTAGTAATCTTCTCAGCTTCTTCGATTGAGCTGATACCATACTTATTAAGAACTGCGTTAATCTGATCAATTCTTCTCTCATATGATTCAAATAAAGCCATTTTTGTTTCTCCTTTCCTATATTATTCCTGACGTGGATCGATAATCTTAGCAGCATCGTCAACACGACCGTACTGGCCCTTTGCCTTTTCCCATGCTGTGTTAGGATCATCACCCTTCTTAATGAAGTCTGTCATCTTTCCAAGAGAAACAAACTGATATCCGATAACTTCGTTATCATCATCAAGTGCGATACCTGTTACATAGCCTTCAGCCATTTCAAGGTAACGAACACCCTTTTCCTTTGTTGCGTACATTGTACCAACCTGTGAACGAAGACCCTTTCCAAGATCCTCAAGACCAGCACCGATTGCAAGTCCGTCATCAGAGAATGCAGACTGTGTACGTCCGTAAACGATCTGAAGGAAAAGCTCTCTCATAGCTGTGTTGATAGCGTCGCAAACAAGGTCTGTATTAAGAGCCTCAAGGATTGTCTTTCCCTGAAGAATCTCTGCAGCCATAGCTGCTGAATGTGTCATACCTGAGCAACCAATTGTCTCAACAAGTGCTTCCTCAATAACACCATTCTTAACATTTAAAGATAATTTGCAGGCACCCTGCTGTGGAGCACACCAGCCAACACCGTGTGTGAAACCGCTAATATCAGAAATCTGCTTAGCGTGTACCCATTTTCCCTCTTCAGGGATAGGAGCTGGTTCATGCTTTGCGCCCTTTGCTACAGGACACATGTTTTCTACTTCTTTTGTGTAAATCATTGTAGAACTCCTTTCTATAATTCCATTAATATACTGCTACCTACATTAATGACCTAATTATATAAACGCATAGAAACGCGTTATTGATTACATTTTCTCACTTTCTGTGGCTTTAGTAAAGTATTCTTTTGTATTTTCGTTAAAATATTATCTAAATAATTTAGAAGCTGTGACCTCCACCTGAATGGCCACCGCCACCGCCGCCGGAAAATCCGCCGCCACCAGAGAATCCACCACCGCCACCGTGGTATGTGCTTCCTGCTGATGCGATTTTTCTACGAGTTGTATTTAGTACTGTAGATGTTCCTGCAATGGAAGCTCCAATTAGAAGCAATTCTGCAGGAGTAAATGTCTGAACCCTTGCTCTCTCTCTTACTGCTTTTAAGAATACAAGTAAGAATCCAAGAATTATAGAAACTAGAGCTGTAACTATAAGTCTCATTGGTCTAAGGATCATTCCATCATTAATCAATGTATTGCACTGCTCAAAAACAGCATAAATACATTCGTAGTACTCTCCATTTGACGCATATCTATAAACATTATCTGTAATATCATATGCATCTGCATTTTTTATCTCGTATTGGGCCTTTCCATATCCTGATAAGTACAACTCTCGGTTGTGCATATCAATCAAAAATGCAACACCGTCTTCTCTAGAATTATAATTCTGTGTATAGAAGTCAAATAAAATTGAATCCTCACTCTGACGATAGTTATACTCATCAGTAGTTGCTACAACATAATTGTAGCTGCTATCCAAAGAATCCAGATATTCTTCAAGCTCATCATATTCATCATCGCTAAGCAAATAAGCATCATCGATAATAGTTACATTTGATTTAGCCTCAGCACGAATAGGAAGTAGCAAGCATACTAAAAATAAGAAAATGAAATATTTAGCCTTTCGCATTTTCAAGCTTACCTCCCTTCTTCAAAAACTGTGGTGATGGACGTGTCGCAAGTCTGTTGTACTCTCTAACAGTACAGTCAATAGTAAAGACAATAATTGCAAACACGATAGCTAAAGCTATGTAATAGATTATGTCGTTTGGAAGGTTGATTATTCTTATAAGAATTGCAGCAATCCATCCAAAAGTTCCAAGCATAAGAACTGTCTTCTGTCCCTTTTTAACTGCATTAAAGCCTTTAATAATAAACACAAAACTAGAAATATACATAGCTAGCATCAGAATAACATTAAGAACATTTGAAACAGCTCTACCATTCTCAATAACATAAAGTATACCTGCTATGATAAATGCATATCCGCCCTTTAAAAGCAAAAATAAAACAACGGCACCAGCACCGGAAAGTGCAGCCTTTGTTGATTTTTTATTAATCTTCTTCTTAGCTTTCTTTTTGATTGGCTTTATATTATTGCTAGTAACAACATCCTTGCTGCCAAAATACCCCTTATCATCAAGATGATTGTCACGTCTATAGACACCATCTGCAATCTTTGCACCATAGTAAGCAATAAATGAAGAAACAAGTGCAGCAAAACCACAAAGATTCTTTATGCGATAAGTAAAGCTAAAGGTTAAACTAAGCACAAAAAGAACAGCAAAAATAGCAAATGATGCGCCTATAGCTGCAGCATACATCTTTCGCTTATCAATCGGCATATCAGAATAAACAGCACCTGAAGCGCCATTGATTACAGAATATGAAACTCTATCGTAATTACGTGTAGTCATGAAATAGACAGGAAGATATGCTCCTTCACATCCCTTATACTGTAGCTTCGAAGCAACATCATTATGAATTCGTTCATCTTCTCTGCTAGTCAAATCATATCCATCCGCTTTAGCTTTAACTTTGTTACAAAGTGAGTTCTTAGCTTCCTCTAATGCGTCCTCAACATAGATTTCCTTATCAACAGTAGAATTTTCAACGAAAAATCCTGCCAAAAAGTTTGGATTAAACTTTTCCAATTCATTAAGTGGAAATGGATTGATTGAGCCAGATACATTGTCGTCGAATGTCTGTGACGCATCAAATGGAACCTTCATATCATCCACGTCAACCCTAACATTAAACTGGGTTTCTTTTGTAACCTCATAATCTCCACTAGTAGATGTCTGTTTACCAACAAATGAAACATCACCATCTGACGAATAATCATAGAGATAATATGGAGTATAAAGTCCAACAAGCTTATCAATATTGTCATCGATATTTAATCCATCAGGGACAAAATGAATATGTTTAACTTCCTCTAGATATTTTTCACGAGCTTCCTTTTTTGTGAGATTAAAAGGAAGAATATATTTAGGAACACCACTTTTAGAAAAGTGTTCCTGCATGGTAGTCTGAGTACCGCAGTATGGACAAAACTCCATACCATCGTTATCTATTACCTGAATTTCCCCAGCACAATTAGGACAGGTATAAATTGTAGTATTTATACCTGCCTCATTTTCAATATCATTCCCTTTGTATGCTCTTGGATCTGTATACTGACCGCAAGAGCTACAAAGCATTTGCATACGTTCTGGCGAAAACTTCAGTTGCCCTCCACAACTTGGGCAAGGGAACATTGTAGCCATTTTTCAACTTCCTTCCTATGGTCTCTTAGTTCCGCAATTTACGCAGAAATTGCCGTAGTTTTCATTGCCACAATTTGGACAGAACCATCTACCTGGCTGTGCTGCAGCTGCGTCCTGAACTGGAGCAGCCTGAGGCTGACCTGCAGCACCTGCATTTAATAAATCAGCTGCATTTGCACCACCTGCCTGCATAGCCATGTTCATACCAAAGAATCCCATAGCTGCACCGTTTGCATTGCCAGCTGCTGTCTTCATTGCCTCTGCCTGAGCCTGTACAAGTGTAGCACCTGCCATAGCCTGTGAGCGAAGTGCACCAGACTTCTGAAGTTCTCTAAGTAAATCAGCGTCCTTGTCAGGAATAACTGTTGTAAGAATCTGAACAGATGTAATTGCAAGACCGTACTTATCTGTCCATTCCTGATCAAGCTCATCACTCATAGCCTCAGATATTTCCTTTGTATAGGCTGGAATACCTGAAGGTCTAACGCCAAGTGCTGTAAGCTTGCCAAGTGCTGGCTGAAGAGCCTGGATAAATGTAGCACGAAGCTGATCCTGAATATCATCAACTGTGTATTCGTTCTTTACGTTACCTGCAAGGTTAACATAAAGCTGAGTAGGATCAGATACTCTCATGCTGTAGTTACCGTTAAGCTTAAGTGTTGTATCTAAATCTAATCCAATGTTGTTATCAAGAATTCTGAAAGGAATAGGTGATGGTGTGCCGAACTTCAATCCAACAATATCCTTTGTATTAACAAAATACACTCTCTGCTGAACTGGCTTCTCGCCGGCGAATGTAAATCTACGTCCGAATTCCTTAAATACATCGATAAAGTCACCTGCAAAAATAGAAGCAGAACCATTATCTTCCCATTCATATGCACCTGCCTCTGCAGCAACATCGATAATTCTTCCGCTATCAACTAAAAGAGCACACTGACCTTCGTTTACAATGATTGCAGAGCCGTGTGAAATAACATCAACATCTCCCTGAGTATTTGTACCGCGGCCTGTCATCTTGTGAACAGCTCTTTTAACAAGTACATCTGATGACATTGAATCAGATACGAATAACTCTTTCCACTGATTTGCAAGCTCACCAGACACTGAGCCTTTTACTGCTTGAATAAGTCCCATTTTTTATAAATCCTCCCTAAAAAAAATAATCTTTAATTAGTTTAACAAAAAAGACCCATTCTTTAAAGAACGGGTCTTAAAAAATTTCAATTTTTTAGTTTTTCTTAACGATGTTGTCCTGGCTCTTGAAAATGCTGTCTGCCTCAACAACTCCTCTTACAGAAGAAAGTGGGTAAACATTTGAACGAGGGCAAACTACTGTACCAGGGTTAAGAACTGAGTTGCATCCAACCTCTACATTGTCTCCAAGCATGGCTCCGAATTTCTTTAATCCTGTTTCAATTTTCTCTCCATCGCGTGATTTTACAACAACAAGAGTCTTGTCCTGCTTTACATTTGATGTGATTGAACCAGCGCCCATATGAGACTTGTAACCAAGGACTGAATCACCAACATAGTTGTAATGAGGTACCTGTACGTTGTTAAAAAGAACAACGTTTTTAAGCTCTGTAGAGTTACCTACTACGCAGTTCTTTCCAACGATAGCTGAACCTCTAATAAAAGCGCACTGACGAACCTCAGCATCCTCATCAATGATAAGAGGTCCGTTTAGATATGCAGAATCAAAAACCTTAGCTGACTTAGCTACCCAAACATCCTCTCCTCTTTTCTCGAACTTCTCTGGATCAAGAGTTGGGCCAAGCTTCTTGATGAACTCAGAAATCTCAGGAAGAACCTCCCATGGATATTCCTTTCCATCAAACAAGTCTTTAGCGATAGTTTCATCTAAATTATACATAGATTTAATTTTTGTCTGTTCCATAATGTTCCCTTTCTTGTATGTAAATTACTTTGCATCTGAATAATTATCAAACTCAAACTCTGTTCTACATTCGTCATTGAGCTTAAGTCTCGCATCAAAGAATAAACCTTTTTTACTCAAAAAGCCAGATATAACATCAGTTTTCTTTTCCAGGATAAGCTTTTTGAATTGGTCTTCTGGAATATCTACGCCGGCGACCTTGCCTACATAGAACTGACAGCTGTCTACGTTGTCCCTGATGTTGTTCTTACATCTGTAGCCAAAGTGATTCTTTAAAATAGGCTCGCCACATTTAGGACATTTCAAACCTTCCATTACCTTTTCTTCGTCTTCGAATACAAACTTGATGCCTGATACTTTACCAGTTTCATCTTTATTTAAAGCAAGCTTCGCATCAAACTTTGTTCCCTTCTTAGACTTGAATCCAGATATTGTAGATGTGATGCCATCCTTTAAAAGCTCCTTTACCTGAGCTTCTTTAAGCTTAACGCCAGCAATCTGTCCAATATTAAAGCCACATGAATTCTCAGGATCATCCTTTTTGTAATTGCTACATCCGTAACCAAACGGAGTGACAACCACTTTGCCTCCACATACAGGACAAACTACATCCTTAATATCCTTCGCTTCTACATTATCAAAATCGAAGGTTACCTCTGATTTGCCTTCTTCATTTTTCTTAAGGACAAGGCATGCATCAAACTTCTTACCTGATTTGCCTTTGAAGCCACGAATAGTTTTGGTGTGTCCTTCTGTAAGAAGCTCTTTCACATCACCATCGCCAATCTTTTTAGAAGCAATCTCTCCTATGACAAAATTACATTTATTCTCTTTATCAAAGTACTTTTCACACGCAAAACCGAAGTTTGTCTTTATGATTTTATTGCCGCAATCAGGACAAACCACATCTGCCAAATAGTTAGGAGCCACATCATCGAAATCAAATACAAGCTCTGTACGACCTGTCTCCTCATTCTTTTTAAGAACAAGCCTTGCGTCAAACTTCTTTCCAGTCTTGCCCTTAAAGCCTCTAAGTGTATCTGACTTTCCTTCTTTAAGAATCTCGGTAACAACCTGCGAGCTGATATTCTTTCCTGCAATTGTCTTTCCTATATAGAACTTACATGAGTTTTCATCCTGGGCATTAAAATTTGCACAGCCATATCCGCTAGGACGAACAAGAATATCTCCTCCACAATCAGGACATTTAACATCTGGAAGCTTTTCAGCCTCAATTCCATCAAAGTTAAAGCTAAGTACCTTCTTGCCCTCTTCGTTTTCTTTTAATTGAATCTTAGCGCTGAACTTCTGATTAGTCTTTGACTTGAAACCAGTAAGCACATCAGTGATTCCATTATTAAGAAGTGTAGTAAGCTCTTCTAATGAGATTTTTCTGCCAGCGATTTCACCAACAGAGAAATAACACTGATTCTCCTCCTGGAAACGATGCTCGCATGCAAATCCATATCCAGTCTTTGCAATTCTTCCACCACAAACAGGACATTTCAAATCCTCAACATACTCAGTAGGTGTTTCAGAGAAATCAAAGCTAACGTTGAATTCACCATCTTCGTTTTTGCCTAGCTTAAGCACAGATTTAAATGGCTTGTTTGACTTACTCTTAAATCCTTCTATTAAATCTGTCTTACCCTCAAGGATGAGCTTTCTAAATTGCTCCTCAGGCAAGTCAACTCCAGCAATCTGGCCGATACTAAATCTACATTTAATTTCATCGTTAGTGTAGTTACTGCAGCCATATCCAAAGGATGTAGTGGTAAGCTCGCCACCACATGCTGGACAATTAATTCCAAGAGGCTTTCTTGTAGCAAGACCCTTAGAATCCTTACCAGTGAACTGATTAATATTAAGAGCAATAGTCTGAGTCAGGTCGGAATCTATCATGCTCTTTGTTTCAGTACGAATGTAGTCCTCTAGTTCTTTACGATAATCATCGAACTCTACAGAACCATTAATAATTCCTTCCAATCCCTTTTCCCAGTTGGCAGTCTGCTCTGGCTTTAAAAGAGATGGTGTAGTCAAAAGAACTACCTCGTAAATCATCTCGCCCAAGCGTTCAGGTGTGATGACCTGAGTCTTATTGTTTTGATTGAGATATCCGATTCGAACAAGCTTTTCAAGTATTTCGCCTCGTGTAGCAGATGTTCCAATACCAGTCGTTTTAATCTGCTCTCGAAGCTCCTCATCCTCGATTAGCTTTCCTGCGTTTTCCATTGCAAGAATCAATGAACCAGATGTATATCTCTTAGGTGGAGAAGTCTTTCCTTCCTTTAACTCGAAGCCATTTACATTGATGGAATCTCCAATATTAACCTGTTCTACAAAGGCAGCAAACTTCTCTTTAGAGAAATCATCCTCTGCCTCTTCGTTCTCATCGTCAGAATCGCCTGCATCATCCTTTTTATTCTTAGGGATGCCGGCAATTTCAAGGTATCCTGGCTTTACTAACAGCTTTGCTCCTGCAAAGAAGTATTCAGAATCTATCTTAACTGTGATTTTTACATTTTTGTATTCTGCAGGTGGATAGAAAATAGAAAGGAAACGACGAACAATAAGCTCGTAAACCTTTTGACTAAGAGGGGAAAGGTTTTCTATTCCATTGCACTGACCTGTAGGAATAATCGCATAGTGATCAGTAACCTTGCTATCGTCTGTATAGCTTGTCTTTTCAATGCCGATGTATTTTCTATCTGCAAGAATCTCATGAACATACTTTGCAGTAGGTCCGTAAGACTGAAGCTTGTTAAGGTTTTTATTGATTTCCTTTGCAACTGCTGTTGTAAGAACTCTGGCGTCTGTACGAGGATATGTAGTGTACTTTTTCTCGTAAAGCTCCTGAATAATATCAAGGGTTTGAGCCGGAGAAATCTTGAAGCGCTTAGAGCACTCCGACTGAAGCTCAGCCAGGTTGAAAAGCAAAGGTGCTTTTTTCTTTGAAATACCTGTTTCCTTATCTGAGACCTGGGCTTCTGCATTTGTTAAATCGTCTATTAACTTTTGAGCACTATCCTTTATTTTAAAGCCGTTACCCTTGTCGCCATACAACAAAGGAGATTCAAAATACTTGGATCCGTCAACAGCTTTCCACTCAG
The DNA here is from genome assembly GCF_000701765.1 of Pseudobutyrivibrio sp. LB2011. Lineage (NCBI taxonomy): Bacteria > Bacillati > Bacillota > Clostridia > Lachnospirales > Lachnospiraceae > Pseudobutyrivibrio > Pseudobutyrivibrio sp. LB2011. The sequence goes on from NZ_JNJS01000001.1 coordinate 729,558, forward strand.
CCGGGAAATTAACATCTGAGAACTTACCAACTACTTTGAAGAAAGGATCCTCGTTGAAATTACGAATCTCTCTTTCTCTCTCAACTACCATACCAAGCACACAAGTCATAACTCGACCAATAGCAATTGCTGCATAGCTTGTGGTAGCTGCCGCATCGTTTATCAAACGGCCGTATTTAACAGATAAAGCACGGGAAAAATTAATACCAAGACTGTAATCCTCGATGGTACGCATAATACCAGAAGCTCCAAGCTTTGCGTAATCGCTCATTGGCTTTGCTTCATTAATACCGCGCAGGATTTCATCATCAGTCTGTGAATCAATCCAAACACGAAGCTCTGTCATGCCATCACGAACTCCACCATAATTACGGATGTTTTCCTCAATTGTCTGTCCTTCTTTTCCCGAGTCACCTGCCCAATATACAGTATCAATATCCTCTCTGTGCAAAAGGCCATTAACTACTTTGTATTGGTCCTTTGCAGATTCAACAACACCATACTTGTACTCAGTAGGCAAAAATGGCAAATCCTCAAGATTCCAGTTTTTATATTTAATGTCATACTCCTCTGGATAAACCATCTGAACCAAATGGCCATAGCACCAGCTAATGACATATTCATTATTCTCAATAAATCCGTTTTGATTTCCGGAAACCTTCAGCACTCTTGCAAAGTCTCTTGCAACAGATGGTTTCTCAGTGATAATCAATTTTTTGCCCAAACTTATTACTCCCTTGTAAAAATTAATTTTAGTTTTAATAATATTTAGAGCCCCTAGCCAAAGGCAAGGGGCTCTAAATATTATAACTTTATAGCTCCGTCATGTCCACCAACACAACAGATTTATTTTCTTTTGAAAGCTCAACTAATTTGTTGTCAAACTTAGTAGCTGAGAAAAGGAATATGGTGTTTGCAGTGATACGAGCTTGCTTCATAGAATCGAGAAGCTTTTCGTATGTTTCGTATCCCATAGTCTTCTCTGTCCAGTTGCAAATACCAACCACATTTTCTCTGTTAGTACTCTGACCGATTACATCAATTGTTCCTTCTTTACCAAGCCATGTACCAATTTTTACTAGCTTGATTGGTAGCTGCCCTACCATATTTAATAGATGTAAATATTCTCTACATACATCCACGAAGTAATTCTGTAAGTATTCATCCAAGCTTGGAGCAATAAACTTGTCATAGAAAGCTTCTGGTGTGTGTGAAATCAACTCTGATAAATGAGGATATACAAATGTGAACCAGAAATTTGTGTAAGGCTCAACAATTCTGTAAATACCTTTTTTTGTATTGTCCCATCCGCCTGTCTCAAAGGAAACAACCTTATCTATAACATCAAATGCTGCCAAGTTTTTCATATATACAGAAATCTTTGCTCTTGAATATCCTGTATCCTCAAACAAATCATTAAGCTTTTCATTGCCAGCTGCAATAGAACCTAAAATTGTGTTGTAGCAAGATAATTCTCTAAGCTCTGAAGAAATATATCCCTCAGCCTCCGAGTAAAGAAATCCTGTTGGAGATAATATATTTTCACAGACATTTGCTTTAATGCTCTTTTTACCATTCCATCTGTCAAGGTAATCAGAAACACCACCGATGATACCGTATGTGCTAACGCACTGAGCAACAGTGTAATTTGGAAAAGCTCTGACAATATCAAGGAATGAATGATTCTCAAGCTTGATAGTCTCATCAATTTCATTAATGGCATTTCCTGCAAATTCTGTAAAAGTGTTTTCAGACCATACTATCGAAGAACTAGCAATAATGATCATGATCTTGCCAGGATAAAGCTTTCTATTCTTTAAAGAAACAAGGCTTGAAAGCAAATCGTTATTCTTCTTGATAGCAAACTGAGCTTCATCAATAATAAACACAAGCTTAGAGCCATCTTTAGATTTGAAATTCTTGAAACACTCGTCAAAAGATTCAGATTCCATCTTTTTATCGTACGCAGATGCCATCTGATCATTAAGATACTTTAGCTGCTTGTTATCTGAGCATTGACGGCTACGGTAATATAAATAATCTTTGCCAGTTGTGAATTCATCTAAAACGGACTCACAGCCGCAGCCACGTCTGCCATATAAAAGCACAAGGTTGCTTTTATTCTCTTGGTAAATAGTTTCTAGCTTCTTAAGTTCGTTGCTTCGTGTCATGTTATTCTCCCAATAAAACGTCAATTCACTAAGTACGAGTACTATAATAACACAATTCACTTTAGCAGACTACACTAAAAAAGTATTTTATTTGAATTTAATTTATAAAATATATTTATATCCAATAAAAAAGGCAAGCACTAACAACTGTGCCTGCCTTAAAATCAGATTTTATACTATTTAGCTGTGATATAACCCTGTGCCTTAAGAAGCTCTGCACAAAGAACTGCACCACCTGCAGCACCACGTACTGTATTGTGTGACAATCCAACGAACTTCCAATCATAGATGCTATCCTCACGAAGACGACCAACATTGATGCCCATACCATTTTCGTAATCTACATCAAGTGCTACCTGAGGTCTGTTGTCCTCTTCCATGTAACGGATGAACTGCTTTGGTGCTGATGGAAGCTTAAGCTCCTGTGGTACACCAGAGAAGTTGTTGATTGCATCGATAAGCTGCTGCTTTGTAGGCTGTTTCTTGAACTTAACAAATACAGCTGCTGTATGTCCGTTAAGAACTGGAACACGGATACACTGGCTAGTAATCTTTACATCATCAGCTGGAACGATAACACCGTCCTTGATTTCGCCCCAAATTCTAAGTGGCTCCTTCTCAGACTTCTCTTCCTCTCCTGAGATAAATGGGATGATGTTGTGCTCCATCTCTGGCCAATCCTTGAAAGTCTTACCTGCACCAGAAATAGCCTGATATGTTGTAACAACAACCTCATATGGCTCGAATTCCTTCCAAGCTGTAAGAACTGGAGCATATGACTGAATTGAGCAGTTAGGCTTAACTGCAACGAATCCTCTAGTTGTACCAAGTCTTTCCTTCTGATACTTGATAACATCCATGTGCTGAGGATTGATTTCTGGAACAACCATAGGTACATCTGGAGTCCATCTATGTGCTGAGTTGTTTGAAACTACTGGAGTCTCAGTTTTAGCGTAAGCTTCTTCGATTGCCTTGATTTCATCCTTAGACATATCAACTGCAGAGAATACGAAGTCTACTTCTTTAGCTACTTCTTCAACCTCATTAACGTTCTTTACAATGATGTCCTTTACAGCTGCAGGCATTGGAGTATCCATCTTCCATCTGCCACCTACTGCATCCTCATAACGCTGTCCCGCAGAACGTGGTGAAGCTGCAATAGTTGTAACCTCGAACCATGGATGGTTCTCAAGTAGAGAAATAAATCTCTGACCAACCATACCAGTACCACCAAGAATTCCGACTCTTAATTTCTCGCTCATTTCAAACTTCTCCTTACTTTTGTATTTGTGTCGCGGACAAATGTCCGTCATTAGACTAGATTATAATCAAACTATATAATAAATGCAAGGAGAAATTAAACAAATTTAACAACTCCTTGCATAATTATTACTCAAAACTAAAATGTTCTGGAATATTCTTCATAAAATCCTTACATAACTGGATTTCATCTAGCATAACATCATGACCTGGAGCACCAACTGTAAGGCGCTTGTTTACGCAAGTCTCCATAGAAATCGCATCGAAAATATCTTCATCGAAAGCTTCAGAATAGCTTCTAAGCTCCTCTAAAGACATATCATCAATGGCAATCCCTTTGTCGATGCAAGCCAAAACGATTTGACCGATTATGCCGTGGGCATCTCTGAAAGGTACGCCCTTATTTACAAGGTAATCTGCCGCATCTGTGGCATTTGTAAAGCCGTTTCTAGCGCTCTTCGCCATCACGTCCTTATTGAACTTGATTGTAGAAAGCATACCATCGAAAAGTATTATGCAATCCTGAACTGTCTTCATAGCGTCGAAAGACATTTCCTTGTCCTCCTGCATGTCCTTGTTGTAAGCAAGAGGTATGCCCTTCATTGTAGTAAGAAGGGACATCAAAGCGCCATAAACACGGCCTGTCTTTCCACGTACAAGCTCAGCAATATCAGGGTTCTTCTTCTGAGGCATGATAGAGCTTCCTGTAGAGAAGGCATCATCAATCTCGATAAATCGATATTCATTACTATTCCAGATAATGATTTCCTCTGAAAAACGAGAAAGATGCATCTGGATAGTACAAAGTGCTGATAAGAACTCGATAAGATAATCTCTGTCAGAAACACCGTCCATCGAATTAAGTGTAGGTATTTCAAAACCAAGGAGCTTTGCAGTCATATCTCTATCAAGAGGATATGTGGTGCCTGCCAAGGCGCCAGAGCCCAATGGACAAGTGTACATTGATGAGTTGATGAAAGCTAAGCGCATAACATCTCTTTTAAACATCTCGAAGTAGGCTCCCATATGATGGGCAACTGTAATTGGCTGAGCCTTTTGAAGATGTGTAAAGCCTGGCATGATAGTGTCGATGTTTTCTTCCATGATGCCAAGAATTGTATTTAAAAGGTGTTCCAAGGCTTTGGCTGTAGAGTTGACCTGCTCTCTTGTGTAGAGCTTCATATCAAGTGCAACCTGGTCATTTCTGGAACGTCCAGTATGGAGCTTCTTTCCAGCATCTCCGATTCTATCAATCAGATTTGCCTCTACAAAACTGTGTACGTCCTCGTACTCAGATGTTATCTGAAGTGCACCAGACTTAACATCAGCTTCGATTCCATCAAGACCAGCAAGAATCTGATTTTTCTCATCATCTGTGATAACACCAACAGATGCCAACATAGTAACATGTGCTCTGCTACCTCTTACATCCTGCTCGAAAAGCTTTTTATCAAAATTGATAGAAGCATTGAAATCGTAAACAATTTGATCTGTAGCCTTGGTGAATCTTCCACCCCATAACTGCGCCATAACTAATCCTCCATACTTGCCTGTTGTTTCTGTAACTGTCTGTCTCTATAGGAATAGACGCATCCGCAGTAATCCTGCCTATACATGTCGTATTCCTTTGAAAGCTCAGTGCTTCGCTTATACCCTTCCCTCTTTTTAAAATCACTTGGAAGCCAAGGTATCTCAAGCTCTTCGGCAATTTTCATGCCGATTTCATTAAGCACCTGGGAATCTTTCATTGGTGATATTGTAAGCGTTGTTGTGAAAAAGTCAAAGCCTTTTTCTTTTGCAACCATTGCAGTACGTCTCAAACGAAGATCATAACACTTGTGGCATCTAGCACCTTTTTCCGGCTCATTTTCAAGGCCTTTGGCAATTTCATAGAAGCTGTCCTTGTCGTAATCACCCTCGATAAAAGCAACTGGATGCTTAGTAGGAAATTCGTTGATAAAACGCTGTTGCTCCTTTACACGATGATAATACTCTTCATCTGGATAAATGTTTGGGTTGTAATAAAAGACAGTAACATTGAAATACTGTGAAAGATACTCAATGCAGTAGCTACTACAAGGCCCACAACAGCTATGTAACAATAAAGAAGGCACTTGGCCTTCTTTTTCTAAGTTCTCTATTAATTTATCTAGCTTATTTTGATAATTTTGACGAATCATAACTTGACCAAATATATAAAAAAACAATTGCAAATATATAAACACATGCCATAAGGATCATGAAAGGTACCTGAGATGCCATGATACCGCAGACAATCTGAGCAATGATGACAAGTCCATGAATCCAAATAGGAATTTTATTGAGGCAAGCAGCAAGAGCAGCCTCCAAAATAACCATCACGCAAGCTACTACCACGTTGATTTTGAAAGCAACGATTGAAACTACAATAGCAAAAATTGCGAAAATTCCAAGGGCTATAAGTGTAATTAAAGGAAGATTTTCTTTTGAAAAGAACTCCTTAATGTTAAATGCAGGTAAATTTTTCTTTTTAGTTTCCATTTTAAATCCCCACTAATAATAAATTTTGGTACATGTGTCATTATAATAAAACATATTGATTTTCTCAACATTTTAATTGAGTTTTTAATTGATTTTTTCCAACCGTTATATTACACTTAATCTCGCATGGATTAAGGCTATATAGGCTTTTTTCATAAGCTCCGATAGCTCAGTTGGTAGAGCACCTCACTCGTAATGAGGGGGTCGTCAGTTCGAGTCTGATTCGGAGCTTTTATTTTACCTACACTACTATGGGTAAAGTAAATGTTATGAATGTATAAGGAGGATGATTAATTGGAATTTATTCAATTCGATCACGTATCAAAAAGCTACGGTAAGCAGCTGGTTCTTGATGAGCTTGAACTCTCTGTAAAAGAGAACTCTTTCGTGACTCTTTTAGGTCCATCTGGCTGCGGTAAAACAACCACTCTTCGTCTTTTAGGTGGTTTTGAAAAGCCTGATTCAGGCAAAATCTATTTAAATGGTAATGATATCACTGCACTTCCAGCAAACCTTCGTCCAATCAACACGGTTTTCCAGAAGTACGCACTCTTCCCTCATATGACTATTGAGGAAAACATTGCCTTCGGATTGAAAATCCAAAAGAAATCAAAAGAATATATCGACGACAAAATCAAGTATGCATTAAAGCTTGTTAACCTTGATGGATTTGAAAATCGTTCAATTGATTCTCTTTCTGGTGGTCAGCAACAACGTATTGCCATTGCACGAGCTATCGTTAACGAACCAAAGGTTCTTCTATTAGATGAGCCACTTGGTGCTCTCGATTTAAAACTCCGTCAAAGCATGCAGTACGAGCTTATGAAGATTAAGCAGGAGCTTGGTATCACATTCATATATGTAACACACGACCAGGAAGAAGCCCTTACAATGTCAGACACAATTGTTGTTATGAACCAGGGCTACATCCAGCAGATTGGTACTCCAGAAGATATCTACAACGAGCCAGAAAACGCATTCGTTGCCGACTTCATCGGAGAAAGTAATATTATAGAAGGAATCATGATCAAGGATGAGCTTGTTTCATTCCTTGGAGTTCAGGTTCCTTGCGTTGATAAGGGATTCGGAACAATGAAGCCTGTCGATGTTGTAATCCGTCCAGAGGATGTTGAGCTTGGCAAGCCAGGCGAAGGATTCATGGATGGCGTCATCACAGATTGTCTCTTCAAGGGCGTTCACTACGAATTAGATGTACAGTGTGGCCAGTACGAATGGTTAGTTCACACTACAAAATACTTTGAAGTTGGCCAGCATGTTTCATTAAATGTTATTCCATTCAACATTCAAATCATGAACAAGCCTGAGTCTGAGGATGAGGAGGTACTTAAGGAGGATGATTAATAAGCTACGCACTAGCTTTCTCGCCATGCCTTATGCAATATGGGTGTTGATTTGCACCATCCTTCCTTTGTTTTACATCCTTGGCTATGCCATCACAAATGGCGATGGAGGCTTAACTATTCATAACCTTACAGCTATAGCAGATCCAGTCCACTTAAAGTCACTTGGTCTGTCTATTCAGGTTGCGTTTATCACTACCGTGATTTGTCTAATTATGGCATATCCAGTAGCTTTGATACTTCACAACCTGAAAATCACAAATAAAGGATTTATCGTATTTTTGTTTATACTTCCAATGTGGATGAATTTCATGCTTCGTATTCTTGCATGGCAAAACATCCTTTCAAACAACGGAATTCTAAACAGCATACTTACAGCACTTGGGCTTCCAACAGTCCACATCCTTTATACAAAGGCCGCAGTTATCCTTGGTATGGTATATGATTTCTTGCCATACATGATTTTGCCAATTTACAACTCACTTTCAAAAATAAGTGACGATGTAATCGAAGCAGCTGCCGACCTTGGTTCAAACTGGTTAAACACATTTATCAAAATCACAGTCCCTCTCTCACGAGACGGAATTATATCAGGAATTATTATGGTATTCGTACCAGCCCTCTCATCTTTCGTTGTTTCCAACTTACTTGGTGGAGGAAAGGTATTATTAATCGGAAATGTTATTGAGCAGGAATTTACTCTAGCTAGAAACTGGAACTTAGGATCAGGATTATCAATCATCCTTATGCTTTTCGTTCTTGCATCAATGAGCATCATGAACAAGCTTGATGATTCCGAGAATGGAGGTATGCTTCTATGAAAAAAATCAAAAAAGGCGCCTCTACTCTATACTTAGCATTAATATTTTTATTCTTATATGCACCAATACTTGTTCTCATAGTTTTATCATTTAATAATTCTATGTCGCGAACAGTATGGGGAGGATTTACCATTCAATGGTACCTTAATCTTCCTTCCAACGACACTATCATGGATGCTTTGTTTACTACACTTAGAATCACACTTTCTTCCAGCATCCTTGCTACTGTCCTTGGTACATCAGCAGCCATCGGTATCAACCGAATGAAAAAGCGTCATGCAGCTATTATGCTAGGAGCTACAAACATACCTCTTTTAAATGCAGATATCGTTACAGGTATTTCACTTATGCTTCTGTTTACACGATTCTCATCACTTGGAGAGTTTTCAGTTGTACTTGCTCATATAGCATTTTCAGTTCCATACGTTATTTTCAACGTTTTGCCAAAGCTTCAATCTATGTCTGATGCCTGCTACGAAGCAGCTATGGACTTAGGAGCCACACCTTGGTATGCATTTTGTAAAGTAATTTGGCCAGAAATCTTTCCTGGAGTGCTTTCAGGATTTTTGATGGCATTTACAATGTCACTTGATGATTTCACAATCACATACTTCACAAAGGGAGCCGGAGTCAACACCCTTTCAACTATGCTTTACACAGAGCTTAGAAAAGGTATTCAGCCAGAGCTTTACGCCCTTTCAACTCTCCTCTTCCTTTTGGCATTCATTATGCTTATAGCAACAAACTTTAAAGGTTCTAAAAAGGAGGTATCAGCTAAACGATGAAGAAAAAGCTTATTATTATCTGTAGCCTCCTGTGTCTCACTTTTACAAGTTGCTTTTCATTTACAGCTTGTGGCAATGATGCAGCCAGCGATGACACATTAGTTGTTTTAAATTACGGTAAATACATTGAGGCAGATGTTTTGAAGCGTTTCCAGAAGGAAACAGGAATCACTGTTAAATACGAAGAGTACGAATCAGTTGAGGATATGTACGCTAAATACAAGGCCGGCTCAATCAATTACGATGTAATCTGTACTTCAGACTACATGATTGAGACACTTCGTGAAGAAGGCGAGCTTATCCCTATCGATTACAACTCTCTTCAATACTACGAAAACATTGACCCAACTATCATCGAAGCGTCAGAAGCCTTCGACCCAACTCACAAATACACTGTCCCTTACTTCTACGGTACGGTAGGTATTCTTTACAACACTGAAAAGGTTGATGAAGAAACAGTTAGCAGTTGGAATTGTCTTTGGGACCCAGAATACAAAAATCAAATCGTTATGATTAACTCACAGCGTGATGCATTTATGGTTCCACTTAAGCTTCTTCAGTACAATATCAACACCACTAGCAAGGCTGAGCTTGATGAAGCATTCGATATGCTTTGCAACGAAAAGCAGTATGTTTACGCTTATCTAATGGATGAGACATACGAATGTATGGTTTCAGAAGATGCTGCAATGGCTGTATGCTACTCCGGTGAAGCTGCTATGGGTATGGAATACAATGACAAGCTTGCTTACACAGTTCCAAAAGAAGGTGGCAACCTTTGGATTGATTCATGGTTCGTTCCACGTACCTGCAAGCACTACGATGCAGCAATGAAATGGATTGATTTCATGTGTGAGGAAGAAGCAGCCACTGAAAACTTTGAATATGTTTGGTATGCTACCCCTAATCTCACAGTAGCCGCCAACGAAGACGCTGAAACACTTGCAGATGAAACAGTATTCCCTACTAAGGAAACTCTCGCTCGCTGTGATTTATACAACGCCTACGATGACGAAACATTAGACTACACTACTACTCTTTGGAAAAAGCTTAAGGCATATTAGATTATGCAAATAGCGTTGTTCTCTAAAGAATAATAATACAAACTGTCAGATAGAATATCTCCTTCAGGAACTTCATTTTGATTAACCATCGAAATCATTTCCTTTAGGTCATCGATTCCTATCTGGCAGTTTTTCATTTCTCTATAAATCAAAACCTCATGGACTGAACAAGGTATGATGAATATATTTGAATTCATCTTTTCAGCAATATCCTTAATCACATCCTTATATAAAATTGCAGATGCACCATATGTCCCCAAACGATTAGATAACACCTGGAGTGGAATAAATCCATCTTCTATTGCGGCAGCATCATACATATCTTCTGCTCCCGTAATCTCTGCAATTGTAGAGAAAATCCCCTGATATTTAAGTCCTAAAATACGCTGAGTATTTACACTGGCTGCATTCATCAAATCAGTAACACTAAGACCAAGCATAAGCATATGCTCATTATTTAGCATGAACCCCTTAAACTGCTCCTCATTGTCACTTGGAAATAAATAATAAAACACAATAGCCAAGTCCAAATATTCCACATGCGGTACAGTTTCTAAAAGCTCCTGATTCTTCTCCTTGTTCATGAGCTTATATATAATACGAGTTTTAGCCTCCTCAATGTCCTTAAACATAAGGGCAAAATCAATTCGATCAATATTAATTTTTTCAGCAATCATAATTAAATGATATAAAAAGTATTGGGATTTATATAAAGAAAAAATGATCCGCATGTTTCCATGCGGATACTAATATATCAAGATTCATTTTTAAAATCAAGCTTTATTTTTATAGCTGTTTGCCAACTCTTTCATTTCCCTGGCGTTTGTAAGCACAGCCTCTGTAATAGCGCTACCACCAAGCATTCTAGCAAGCTCTTCGATAGTGTCGTTGTCATAGAGCTTTTTAATACCTGAAATGGTATGGCCCTGCTCGACGTTCTTTTCAATGAGGAAATGCGTATCTGCCATTGCCGCAATCTGTGGCAAATGAGTGATACAAATTACCTGGTGATTGTCTGCTACAGTAGAAAGCTTCTCAGAAACAGCCTGGGCTGTTCTACCAGAAATACCAGCATCAATCTCATCGAAAATAAGAGTATCAATTCCGCCACCTGACGCAAGAACAGTCTTGATTGCAAGCATGATACGGCTCATTTCACCGCCTGAAGCAATATCCTTAAGTGGACGAAGTGGCTCACCTGGGTTTGTACAAATCATAAACTCACCACTATCAAAACCATCTGCTGTGTAGTGATCAAGCTTTGTAAGATGCATTTCGAATTCGGAATTGAGGAAGTTCAAATCGCTCATGGCTTCCTGCATCTTTTTAGAAAGATCTGCTGCGCACTTTCTACGGATATCGGAAAGCTTCTGACAAAGCTCATCAAGCTCCTTTGTAGCAACATCAACCTTGTGCTTCAATTCTTCCAGGTATTCATCAAAGGATTCAAACTTTGCCTTCTTTTCCTGACGAGCAGCAAGCTCCTCTAATACAGCCTCGATTGTGGTACCGTATTTGTCCTTGAGTCTGTTGATTTCATTGAGACGAAGCTCCACCTCGTTGAATCTGCCAGCATCAAAGGATGCATCAGACATGTAGCTTGAAAGCTCTCTGTTGAAATCCGAAATAATGCTATCTGCATCATTGAGCATTGAAAGAAATTCTGATGCTCTATCATCAATTCCTTCTATATATCGTATATCCGATATTGCAGAACTAATGGCATCTGACACACCGCCATCTCCTGCCATTGCTTCATGGGCTCTACCAAAATATTCCATAGTGCGGCTAAAGTTTGAAAGACGCTTATACTCATCCTCAAGCTCTTCATCCTCACCAATTTTTAAATTTGCAGATTCGATTTCATTTATCTCATGTTCCAAAAGAACAATTTCTCTTTCCTTTGAAACATCACTTTGCTTTGCTTCCTCAAGCTCCGCAGTAAGTGCTTTATAATTCTTGTAAGATTCAGCGATTTTATCTTTTAAATCGCCAATTTCATTTTTAGCAAACTCATCCAAAAGCTCCATATGGCGCTTTGTGTTAAGAAGTGACTGATGTTCCTTCTGTCCGTAGATATCAAGTAACAACGCCCCAACTTCTTTCATCTTTGCAGCTGGAACCTGTTCACCATTAATCTTTCCAACGGCGCGAGATTCAGTGATTCTTCTAGACATAATCACCTCATCATCGTATGGCTCCACGCCCATTTCTCTCAGAGCTTCCTTTGTGCTTTCATCATTGATAAGGTACACAGCTTCCACAAATGCCTCAGAATCAGCATCACGAAGGAAATCCTTTGATGCCTTGTCTCCAAGACTTAAATGAAGTGCTCCCAAAATGATAGATTTACCTGCTCCGGTTTCTCCCGATAAGATATTAAGCCCCTTAGAAAAAATAATCTCCTCTTCATCAATAAGGGCTAAGTTTTTAACGTGCAAACTAGCTAGCATTTAATTCTCCTTTTCTATGCCCGCGTTTCTGTGTAAAAGGATCCTTGCACCAACCTTTTATTTCTCGATGATTCGTTTTAGTTTCCCCATTAAAACGACAGTATCATCAATGCTTCTGACAGCGCACATAATAGTATCATCACCAGCAATTGAGCCAACTATTTCTGCAAAATCCATATGGTCTAAGGCAGCCGCAACAGCCATAGCCATACCTGAAACAGTCTTGACAACTAAAATATTCTGGGCGTTGTCCATTGAAACAAAACCATCCAAGAAAATACGAATGTACTTCTCATTCATATCGTCCTCGGTAGTTTTGTATGCTACGTAACGAAGCTTGCCAGCTGCATCAGCAACCTTTGTCAGCTTCATTTCGCGTATATCTCTGGAAACTGTAGCCTGTGTGGCGTTAAATCCAGCTTCCTCAAGGCGAGCTGTAAGCTCCTCCTGAGTTCCTATTTCATTTTTTACTATTAACTCTAGTATCTTTGCCTGTCTTTCAATCTTCATTTAAATCTCCTGCATCCTAGCTCGAATACGTTCCAAGAAATTGACGTTTTCTAACATAACCATGTTGGATGTAATCTTTGAACGATGGATTTTTAAAACTTCACCCTTTTTGAGGATTTGTCTAAGTGTTCCATCGTAAATAATGTTTGCTTTTGGCTCGTCCTCTTCGTGACGAGCCTCTATACTAACTTCAACCTCATCATTTGAGGCCAAAATAATGCTACGGGAATTAAGTGTATGAGGGTTGATAGGTGTCAAAACAATGCAATCTGCATGAGGGCTCACAATTGGTCCGTTAGCAGAAAGATTGTAAGCAGTTGAACCTGTAGGTGTGGAAACAATCAGTCCATCACAATTGTGGGAATACAGCTGAATTCCGTTGACCTTGACTGTCAGGTTTAAAACAAAAAGCCCAGCAGCATCAGATGCAACTACAATATCATTAAGAGCTCTAAAACGATTGTCAGCATCACTCGAACAATCGCCCTCAAGCATCATTCTCTCATCTATCTTATAATTGTCGCTAAGTAATTGATCTAAGCAGTGCTCAACATTATCAACTGTCATATCGCAAAGATAGCCCAGGTGACCGCAATTAAGACCAACGATAGGCACCTTGCGATTTGTAACATTCTGAGCAACCCTAACAACAGTTCCATCACCACCAACAGTAATGATGCACTCAATATTGTCATCAACTGTTACCTGTGTTTCGGAGCTATCCGGGCAAGTATCTAAATCGAGAATGCACATTCCGCCATGTGCCGAAATATAATCTCGAATAAGGTTGATATATTTTTCATGTAAATCACTAAAAGATCTTGCAACAATTAAGAAATTCTTCATTATTTGTCTAAGCTACCATGTGCAGCTGCTACCGTTGCAGCAACATCAATAGCATCCCCCTGTTTTTCCTGTGTTGATATATGAATGAGGTATTCTATGTTTCCTTCTGGTCCCTTGATTGGGGAATATTCCAGATGAAGTACATAAAATCCAATTTCTTTTACAAAATCAATAATTGTATTAATAACTTCTTCATGAACTGCTGGATCACGGACAACGCCCTTCTTTCCAACCTTTTCACGTCCAGCTTCAAACTGTGGCTTGATAAGGCAAACCATTTCAGCATCATCCTTAAGAAGTGCCTTTGCTGGACCAAGTACCTTTGTAAGACTGATAAATGATACATCAACTGAAGCAAAATCAAGCTGCTCGCCGATATCTTCTACAGTGACATATCTGATGTTTGTCTTTTCCATGCAGACTACCCTAGGATCTTGACGAAGCTTCCAAGCAAACTGTCCATATCCAACGTCTACAGAGAATACCTTTGTAGCTCCATTCTGAAGCATACAATCAGTAAAACCACCAGTAGATGCGCCGATATCCATGCATACCTTTCCATCTAAGGAAATATCAAAGTGAGTCATAGCCTTTTCAAGCTTAAGACCACCACGGCTAACGTATTTCAGCTGCTGTCCGTGGATTTCGATATCTGCATCTACATCTATTTTAGTGCCTGCTTTATCCTCTCTGTTTCCTTTAACGAAAACATTGCCTTCCATAATCATGGTCTTGGCTTTTTCACGAGAAGGAGCAAACCCTCTATCTACTAATACTATATCAAGTCTTTCTTTCATATTACTTTCCTAATTTTTCTAATATACGCTGTGTAATGGACTCTGCATCCATGCCAAGCTCTTTAAACAGAAGTGTAACACTTCCATGTCTAACAAACTCATCTGGAACTGCTATTTTAAGGACCTGACCATTATAGCCATTGTCATCAAGATAAGCCTGAACCTGCTGGCCAAAACCTCCGGTAATAACATTTTCCTCTAATGTAACGATTAAATCGTATTCATTTTTGATTTTATCCAGATACGCCTGATCAAGTGGCTTTGCAAATCTAGCGTTGCAGATACCTGCATCGATTCCCTGAGCCTTAAGAAGCTCTTCCACTTCCTCAGCCTTCTTTACCATGGAACCAAGAGCAAATAGCATTACCTTTGAACCAGCCTTTATCTCCTCGGATTTGCCAAGGACGATTTCAGCTCTATGCTCCTTTAATCCGCAGTATGCCTCGCCTCTAGGGTATCTGATAGCGATTGGGCCATCATAAGCCACTGCAAATTTCATCATATCTGAAAGCTCCCATTTATTCTTTGGAGCCATTACTGTCATGTTTGGCATAGATGTAAGGAATGAAACATCGAATATACCCTGATGTGTGCTTCCATCTGCGCCAACAAGACCTGCTCTATCAATTGCAAAAATCACATGAAGATTTTGTAAGCAAACATCCTCAAGGATTTGGTCGTATGCACGCTGTAAGAATGATGAATATACGGCAAAAACAGGAATACGACCGCCCAGTGCCAATCCGGCAGCAAAGGTAACTGCGTGCTCCTCGGCGATTCCAACATCAAAGAATCTGTCTGGGAACATATTTCTGAAACGCTTTAAGCCAGCGCCCTCTGCCATAGCTGCAGTAATAGCAACAACCTCTGGGTTACGATCTCCCATCTTACGCATTACAGTTGAGAAAACATCTGTGTATCCAGGATTTGGATTGCGCATTGGAAGTCCTGTCTCGATTTCAAATATATCTGTACCGTGGAATCTGGATGGATGACGCTCTGCTGGCTCGTAACCATTACCCTTTTTAGTAATGACGTGAACAAGCACAGGTCCATTGATACCCATGGCCATATTGAATGTCTCCATCATGGCTTTGATATCGTGGCCATCAACCGGGCCAAGATACATAATTCCTAAATCCTCAAAAACCATATTAGGAACCATAAGAGACTTAATACCATTTTTTGTGCTACGAATCTTTCTAATAATGCGCTCACCATTTGGCCAGCTTTCCAAAGATGATAACACGTTGTTTTTCAAGCCAACGTATTTTGAGCTGGTACGAAGACGCTCAAGATTGGTAGACATACCACCTACGTTTTTAGAGATGGACATTTCGTTATCATTAAGTACGATAAGGAAATTAGACTTCTTTAAACGAGAAGCATTATTCAAAGCCTCGTAAGCAAGTCCGCCAGTAAGTGCTCCATCACCAATAACTGCGCAAACCTTATAGTCATCACCTGCTAAATCCCTTGCCATGCAATAGCCTAAAGCTGCAGACAAAGATGTAGAGCTGTGACCTGTATCAAAACTGTCGCAAGGACTCTCCACTCTTTTAGGGAAGCCACTGATTCCATCGTACTGACGAAGATGGTCGAATTCATTTGCTCTACCAGTAAGAATCTTGTGAGTGTATGCCTGATGACCTACATCCCAAACAAGCTTATCCTTTGGGAAATCAAGAAGCATGTGAAGAGCAATTGTAAGCTCAACAGTTCCAAGATTGGAAGCCAAATGACCACCAGTCTTTGATAGATGCTCAATAAGAAAGCTTCGTATTTCTGCAGGAAGAGCTAAAACTTCTTCCTCTGTTAAATTCTTTATATCATTAGGTTGCTTTATTTTTTCAAGAACCATAATCGATTTTAATTGTCTCTGTAGACAAGGTATTTAAGTAGCTCATTTAAAAACTCGTTGTGATTATCTAAGCTATTAAGTTCTTCAACTGCCTCGTCTGTAAGACGCTTTACCTCTTCCTTGGATTTTTCTATACCTGCAAATGTAACGTAGGTACATTTTTCGTTTTTCTCGTCTGAGCCAATTGGCTTGCCAAGCTTTGCTTCATCTCCTTCGATATCAAGGATATCATCCTGAATCTGGAAGGCCATGCCGATTTTGCCTGCCACGCTCTCAACGAGAGAAACCTGTTCTTCACTGGCGCCAGCTAAAACTGCACCAATCATCATAGATGCCTCAATCAACGCACCAGTCTTTAGCTCGTAGATGAAATGAAGCCTGTCCTCTGTCATGTCTAGCTGCTTCTTTTCAGCCTCCACATCTACAACCTGGCCACCAATCATGCCGAATACACCGGCTTTTCTGGCCAGAATTCGCATTGCCTCTGTGACGCGAACCACATCTACATCTGCATCGTATGCATTTAATGCAGTCTCGAAAGCATAGTTTAAAAGAGCATCTCCTGCAAGTACGCCCATTGCCTCACCGTATGCTACATGCACAGTAGGCTTGCCACGGCGAAGTGCGTCATTGTCCATTGCTGGTAAATCGTCGTGAATCAACGAATATGTGTGAATCATTTCGATGGCAGCCATAAATGGCTCGATCACATCGCCAGTGCCACCGAAAAGCTGAAACGTCTCATTCATAAGGATTGGACGAAGGCGTTTACCGCCTGCTGTAACCCCGTATTCCATTGCATCAAATATGATGCCCTGTAATCCCTCTACATCCGGCAAAAATCTGCAAACAACATCCTGTGCAGACTCTGCTCTTACGCTAAGTTCGTTTTTAATGTCCATTTTACTCAACCCCTTCAAACACCTCAAAGCCGCCATCTTTACTGATTGCCATGACAGCCTTTTTAGTCTGTTCTATTTTTGAATTAGCTTTTTGAAGCTCTTCCATTCCGCTTTTATACAAAGCAAAGGATTCATCCAAAGTGACATCTGATGATTCCATCTTTGTGATTATCTCATCGAGAGCCTGAAAGCTTTCTTCGATTGTTGTCTCTTTTGTTTCTTTTTCTGCCATACGTGCTCCTATTTATCCTTTGAAATGCTGGTGATTTGGCTCTCCAGCATACCATCCTTTACTCTGATACTAAGACTATCGCCAACGGAAAGATTTGATACGCTATCAACCTTTTTTCCATCAGGACCAGTAACATAACCGAAACCGGAAGCCAATCGTTTGGCTGGTGAAAGACCATCCAAACGACCGGAAGCCGCAATCAAACGACTTTCGTAGCGCTCTATTTTGGCGTTCATAAGGCTGTTGAGCCTTTCGTAGAGATGATTCAGCTTGTCCTGATTTGCTTTTATTTTGTTCTCTGGTCTGAGAGATTGTAATCGTAGTTTGTAGTTCTCAAGCTGAGAAGTGATTGATGAAAGCTTGTAATCCAATGTGCTGTTGAGCCTATCGGAATATCGCTCTACCGTTCTGGCAAAATCTTCGTAAACAAAATTAGCCAGCTCTGCTGCTTGAGAAGGTGTAGCTGCTCTTTTATCTGCAACAAAATCCGCAATTGTGAAATCTGTTTCGTGGCCAACGGCAGATATGATTGGTGTGCTGGCTTTGAAAATAGCTCGTGCTACCGGCTCCTCATTGAAAGCCCAAAGGTCTTCGATTGAACCACCACCACGACCTAGGATGATAACATCCAGATTCAACTCATCCAGGCAATTGATTCCGGAAATGATGGAAGGCACTGCCCCCTCACCCTGAACCTGAGCTGGATAAAGAATCAATTCTACAAAAGGATTTCGTGTCTTAGATACTCGGATGATATCGTGAACAGCCGCTCCTGTAGGAGCTGTGATGATACCGATTCTCATAGCGTGGCTTGGAAGTGGCTTTTTGTACATGGCATCAAACATACCGCTTTCTTCAAGCTCCTGCTTTAATGCTTCGAAACGCTGATATAAATCGCCCACACCAGCCAGCTCTATCTCGTTTGCATACACTTGATATCTGCCGGCAGCCGCATAGATTCCAACATATCCGGTAACCACAATCTGGTCTCCGTCCTTCATGTTGAACTTTAGCCCTTTTGCTCGCTTGCCAGCAAACATTACACAAGAAATAGATGATTTATCATCCTTCAAAGTAAAATATATGTGTCCTGTATGATTGTACTTGCAATTAGAAACCTCCCCTGATAAGGAAAGGTTTCCAAGCATAAAATCATCAGAAAACATACGCTCAATATATGTATTTATCTGAGATACACTATATACATTTTTATTCATTATACTAATTTAGCAAGTGCTCCATTAACGAATCCAGCAGAAGAATCTGTACCGAATTCATCAGCAAGTGAAACTGCCTCATTGATAGCAACACCAACAGGAAGATTCTCGAATTTGATTTCGTATAAAGCAAGTCTGATAAGTGTTAAATCAACCTTTGCCATACGTGTAGTCTTCCAACCATCAACAGACTTGTTAATAAGCTCGTCGATTTCTGGAAGCTTAGCAATGATATCCTCAGACTTTGTCTTGATATACTCTTCATCCTCAGCTGTCTTGTTGTTTTTAGCAAGATCCTCTGCTTCTGCATTATCACGGCCGCCAAGGAATGTGCTGATTACGCTATCCATATCCTCTGCATCATGAAACTCGTTCATAAATACAGCCTTAAATACTTCTTTTCTAATTTCATGTCTATTCATAAATAAAAACTCCTGAAAATCTAATAGTTTAGACTAATATAGGGTGCTACTTAAAATAGCACCCCATAATTATACATTAATATGCATAAAAAATAAATAAATCCTGATTAATTGTTTCCTGCTACGCTAACAGTTGCGATACGGATATCAACAGCTGTAACCTCAAGACCTGTCATTGTCTCAACTGCTGATTTAACCTTTTCCTGAACCATGCCTGAAACCTTTGGGATTTCGTAGCCATACTTCATATTGATAGCCATGTGTACTGAGATCTTGCCTGGCTCGCTATCTACTACTCTGATAGCCTTTGCAAGCTTTCCCTGACCAGCCTTTGAAATAGTTTCAGATGTAAGGTTGCCTGCAAGTGACTCAACACCATCAACCTCAACTGCACCAAGGCCAGCGATAATTCCAACAACCTCTTCAGAGATGTTTACACCGCCATCGCCATTAATATTTATAACAAAATTCTTGTTCTCTGCCATATCTGCCTCCTAAAAATCATAGAAAAACTATCGTAATTATATCAATAACCTACATTATTTACAACCCCGACAGACACATAGTTATTAAGGATTGCATCAAAGTCTGTGCCCTCCTCTGCAACCGGTGTATAGCAGCCATTTACCATGTATCTGACGCCGCCATCATCAAGGTTTTCCACCACATCATAGCTATCTTTATAAAACATTCCTCGGGAAACTTTTCTGTCGTATAAAATACCCCCACAATCCGATAATTCGCATCCTGGGAAGTTGACATTATGAATCATACCAGGTGCAAGTGGTTCCGCCAAAAGCTTCTTTAAAACCTGCTTTATATATTTGTCAGTTACCTGATGGCAATCACAAGCCCCTTCCGAAAGGGCTATTGCATGATACCCTTGGAACGCTCCCTCAAAGGCTGCTCCGCAGGTAGCTGAATACTGAATATCCGAAGCGCAATTGTATCCATAATTAATTCCTGAAAGTACTACATCCGGACGTTCTGGCATAACGCTTAAGCCGCCAACTCGAACACAATCTCCAGGTGTGCCACTGCAAGAATATGCAAAAACACCCTCTACAGGAAATTCCTCACATGGGTAAACATCAATGGAATTATGAAGGGAAATACTGTGGCTTGCTGCACTTCTCTGGCTTTCAGGTGCAACTACCCAAACCTCACCAAACTCCTTAGCTGCTCTGGCTAAACGAATAATTCCATCTGAATTTATACCGTCATCATTTGTAATTAGTATTCTCATAAAAATCTCCCAGAAATAAAATAAAGACAGACTATCTGTCTGCCTTTAAATTTATCATATTTATTATCTGTTATCTACTTTTTCTGGATACATATCGTGATTGAAAAGTCTGTCCTCTGCAACCTTTTCCCACTTAGTTCCTGGCTTACCGTAGTTGCAATATGGGTCGATAGAGATTCCTCCTCTTGGAGTGAACTTGCCCCAAACTTCGATGTACTTAGGATCCATAAGCTTGATCAAATCCTTCATGATGATGTTTACGCAATCCTCATGAAAATCACCGTGGTTTCTGAAGCTGAATAAGTAAAGCTTTAATGACTTACTCTCTACCATCTTTTCACCTGGTACATAAGAAATGATGATGTTTGCAAAATCTGGCTGGCCAGTGATTGGACAAAGTGATGTAAACTCTGGGCAGTTGAACTTTACAAAATAGTCATTCTCAGGATGCTTATTAAGGAATGTCTGAAGCATCTCTGGTGCGTAGTTATCTGGATAAACGTTATTTTTATTTCCTAAAAGTGTAAGTGTTCCTTCTTCTTTTCTGCTATCTGTCATAGTAGACCTCCTAATTAATTCTCATACTCGATTGGATCTTTGATTCCGTTTAATTCAAATGCTGCAATTCTGTCGATACAGGTACCGCACTTGCCGCATGCCTTATCGTGACCTTCGTAGCATGACCATGTAAGCTCATAAGGAACTCCAAGCTCCATGCCAAGCTTTACAACACCGGCTTTATTCTTATTGATAAATGGAGCCTCGATTGTAAGCTGCTTTCCACTTCCTTCGTAGATGGCTGTGTTCATTGCATTGTTGAAATCGCTAGAGCAATCCGGATATGCGTTACCAGCAGCATCATCAGCATGAGCACCATAATAGATTTTTGAGCATCCCTTAGAAAGTGCAATTGCTGCTGCGCTAGAAAGGAATAATCCATTTCTAAAAGGCACATAAGTGCTTACTGGCTTACCATTCGTCTTTTCAAGCTGTTTGTCATATGACTCCTCAGGAATCTCACCATCAGAATGCTGAAGCAATGTGCAATCACTAAACTGGAACATTGTAGATAAATCAAGTGTGATATGCTCCACTTTGTAGTATTCACAAACTGCATCTGCAGCCTTAATTTCTTTATCGTGACGCTGACCATAGAAAATAGAAAGTCCCACCACGTTTTCATGTCCATATTCTTTTACTGCCAAGGCAAGACAAGTTGTGCTGTCCAAGCCTCCGCTAACAAGTACTAAAGCTTTCATATCAATTCTCCTTATAATAATCTCTGAAGTAAGTCTCTATCAGTCTTGAAACGACCTCTTAATGTCTGTGTATGAGTCTTTGCACTGGCATTTTTGATTCCACGTGCTGTCATGCAGCTGTGGCTTGCTTCGATAAATACAGCCACATCCTCAGAACCTGTAACCATCTGGATGATTTCTGCAATATCGTTGCCGATACGTTCCTGAAGCTGAAGACGCTTCGCTGCCATATCTGCAATACGTGCGATTTTTGAAAGGCCGATGACCTTGCCATTTGGAATGTAGGCAACGCTGACCTTCATATCATACATAAGCGCAAGATGATGCTCGCAATATGAGAAAACTTCGATGTCCTTTACAAAAACAAGATCCTGATTTGTTTCATCGTAGTAATCCTCATCAAAGGTCTTGTTGAACATCTCTGCAATCTGTTCATTTGTGTAATTCATGCCCTCAAAAACTTCTTCGTACATGCGAGCAACTCTATCAGGAGTCTCCTTAAGACCTGCTCTTTCAGGGTCATCACCAAGGGCAATAATAATATTTCTAATGCTTTCTTTAATAAGCTCTTTATTTATAGCCATGACTTTCCTTCCTATATTAAACGCCTCTTTTATTTGGATCCCAAATAAATTTGTGAAGCTGTAACTGCAATCTTATATCATTTCTTTTGTGGTCAATTAAGTAATCAACCATATCTGCTGGCTCAATTCGTCCAAACACAGGACTAATCAAGCAAGTACATTTATCGGAAATACGATAATCATCAACAATCTTGCAAACCTTATCAAGCTCACTTACATCAGAGCAAACAAACTTGACTGTGTCCTTTGCAGTAAGAACATCAAAGTTTGAAAGAAGCATTTTATCTTCCATTCCCGAACCTGCCAGCTTGTAATCAAGAGTAAATGCTGGCGGATTATCTATACAAGCAAATGGGTGTATATCAACACTTCCATTTGTTTCTATCTCAACAAAAATATCAGGGTTTGCAGCAAATGCCTTCAGCAAATCAATAACATGTGGCGAAAGAAGTGGCTCACCGCCTGTGAGAGTAACACGCTTCACTCCAGTAGAGATGACGTAGTCCACAATCTGTGTTTCTGTCATTTCCTCTGCAGGAGCATCTGCTGTACAAGCCCATCTGGTGTCACAATAGCTACAGCTAAGATTGCAGCCACGAAGCCTGATGAACACTGCAAGCTCACCTGCATGCTGGCCTTCGCCATTTATACTTACGAATTTTTCTACTACATTGAATACCGACATAACTCCTCCTACTTGCTATAGCTTGCGCAGTTGTTTGGAGTTTCATATACAGTCACTTCAGCAACCTCAAATCCGTATTTCTCAAACTTCTCATAAAAATACTTTGAAAAGTTTTCTGCTGTAGGTCTGAAAGGAACCACTCTCATAAGGAAGTCTTCGTCCTTGAGAGCTGCAACAGTTGTCTCCTTTAGTGATCCTTCTTCATATATAAATGTGTGATCAAAGAAATCTGTCTCTTTCTTGAGAGCATTTTTTACATCACCAAAATCTACAACCATGCCACGCTGCTGACCTTCAGCCTGAAGCTCGTTAGCCTTTATTTTAAGAATCACTCTCCAGCGATGACCATGAAGATTAGAACACTTGCCTTCGTAGCCACTTAAAAAATGAGCGCCGTCAAATGATGCTTCTGCAGTTAAATAATACATTGATTTCCTCCGGAAACAGGACCTGATTTTCTCAAAAAGAAAAGGCTGTAGATGCGCACCTACAGCCTAATTGATTTCATAAAGAAAAAATTAGTCCTGGTTTTGTTTAGGGACAGGATGGTACAAACGAACTGTCCTATTTAATTATTAAAGCCTCTGTATGATAAACCCATACTTGAAAAAATGCAACCCTTTAGCCAAGTTTCTTTTTCTGCTGATGGCCTGTAAGCTTAACAAGAATTGGAATTGGTAGCAAATGCTGGAAAGCCATGGCAAGTCTCATACCAAAGCCTGGCACGATAATAGTTTTGCCTCTATCCATTCCCTTCAGCGCTTCTGCTACGCATTTTTCAGGGCTTATTCCCTTCAATGCAAAAACTACATCTGCTCTGTCATTGAACTCTGTATCTACAGGCCCTGGGCAAAGAGCTGAAACCTTTACCTTTGAGCCTTTTTCCTTGAGCTCTACTGCAACAGCGCGAGTAAGGCTTGTGACATATGCCTTGCTTGCGTAGTAGCCAGCCATGTATGGGCCACCCGGAAGAAGACCTGCTGATGAAGCTACGTTTAAAATCTGACCAGCACCATCTGCATCCATCTTTTGAAGAATTCCTTTAAAGAGGATGTGCATTGCAACATCATTTACCTTTATCATAGAAACTTCTCTATCAATATCTGTTTCAAGGAATGAACCAGCAACACCAAATCCTGCATTATTGATAAATACATCGATGCGCTCCTCCTTCAGCTTATCAAGAAGGGCAAAACATTCCTTTTTCTTGCTAAGGTCACCTGAAATAATTTCCACAGGAACATTTACCTGCTCTGCAAGTTCATTAAGTCTGTCTACTCTTCGTCCTGTGACAATCAGTCTGTATCCTCTGTCTGCAAGTCTCTTGGCAAACTCAAGGCCGATGCCTGATGTTGCTCCTGTAATAAGTGCTGTCTTCATTAAGCCTCCTATTAAATCATTTTCAAAATATCGTCTCTTACGGAAGCCATGTGTTCATCTTCGATACCGAAATCCATCTGTCTGAAGCTCCATGCTGCACGGCCAATGCCATACTCATCAAAGCACTTGCAAATCATTTCGTACCATTTCTTGCTATCCTCTGGAGATGCAAGATTGATAACGCCAAACTCTCCACAATAAAGAGCAACGTTTCTTTCATCTGCCACACGAACGGCTTCCTTTACCAAGTCTCTAAAGAACTCTATTCCAATTTTATCATTCTCGTTGTAAGAATCAAAGTTAATAGTGAAGCCTTCAAGATTATTTCGAGTATTCTGCTTGTACTCCTTGTATGTAACATCAAATGGCATTCTGAAATTATTGTCCATTGTTGGAATCCAATATGCACCCTGATGTGTGAAAATCAGTGGCTCATAGCAATGGAAATTGTAAACGATATTTTCATCGTAAGGTGGCGCAATGTCCTTTAGTGATTCAATTGCGTTGTTGTAATATCCTCCGATAAGGATTTTGATGTCTGGAGCATACTTTCTGATACGCTCCACACATGTGCTGGAAATTCTATTCCATGTATCGCAGTATTCCTTCTTAGTAACCTCATTTAAAAGCTCAAAGCTAAGACGATCAGAATACTTTCCAAATCTCTTTGCGAACTCTCCCCAAAGAAGATAGAAACGCTCCTGATATTCTTCATTTTCAAAGAAGCCAGTCTCTGCCTCTCCCTCATCAAAACTAAAGCCTGCTGTTTTGTGCAAATCAAGAACCATGTTCAAGCCATTTTTTCCAGCCCAGTCAATTGCATTTTGAAGATACTGGAAGCCATCTTCTTTATAGTCCCCAGCGCCGCGTTCTACAAGCTCGTAATCCACAGGAACTCTGAAATGATCCATCCCCCATTTCTTGATTGTTTCAATATCTGATTCATGAATAAATGAATCATAGTGCTCCTTTGTATGGACGCACTGAGAAAGCCAGCCTCCCAGGTTGATTCCATGGATATAACCTTCAAATGTTTTCATAATATCCTTCTCCTTATATGTTATTAAACTAGTTATATTCTAATAAAAGGAGGGATTTTCGTAAACGTTTAAGTAACTGAAGACATGATATTTTTCGTAATTGGTAAAAATATTAAATTATTACTGACTCAGCATTTAAAGAGTGATACAATAATTGACAGATATTTTAAATTAGGGAGGAAAGATATGAGTAATTTTTCAGCAGCAGAGGAAATCCAAAAGTATAAGGATTTGCTTGACCAGGGAGTTATCACAGAGGAAGAATTTGAACAAAAAAAGGCTGATTTGCTTAATGCAACACCTATCACAACTAGCTCATCAGCAAGCATGAGCGCACACACAACAGGTATTGTTGCATACCTTACATGGATTGGATTCTTAATCGCAGTTCTTGTAGGTGATCGTGAGGGAGCTAAGTTCCACATCAATCAGGCTCTTGTAATCAACCTCTTCTTCTTCGCATGTGCTATTCCAGTACTTGGATGGGTTTGGTGGATTATTATGGTTGTTCTTTGGATTATGGCATTAGTTGGTGCTTGCAATGACGAGCAGAAACCAGTTCCTATTCTCGGCGGAATTAAGATTCTTAACTAAAACA
Organism: Pseudobutyrivibrio sp. LB2011; assembly: GCF_000701765.1. Taxonomy (NCBI): domain Bacteria; kingdom Bacillati; phylum Bacillota; class Clostridia; order Lachnospirales; family Lachnospiraceae; genus Pseudobutyrivibrio; species Pseudobutyrivibrio sp. LB2011. The sequence continues at coordinate 755,572 of NZ_JNJS01000001.1, forward strand.
AAAAGGGTACGTACCAATAAGTACGTACCCTTAATTTTTATCATTTAGAAATCTGATAAAGCTTTAAACTCAAGGTCTGTGTAATCCTCTGAAGCAGCTTCTCTAGAAGTGAATTCATCCTCGGTAACATTTTCCCATTCATCTTCCATGTAGCTTATGAACCATGGCTGATCCTCATTTGTATAAGCATCGATTTTTGTTCCCCACTGATACATCAGTTCAGAAGAGTTTGGCTCCATACAATATACAAGCTTGCCATTTTCAAGTGCGCCGCTTGAGTACTCATTTACAATCATACCTTCGCTGTAAACATAGAATCGATTGCGAGCTGTTCCAGAAGCCACGAGTGCTGGTTCGCCATCTACCATTGTGTAGATATCGTAGATAGAACCTCTCAGCTCGTCATCAACAAGTGTGCCTACGAACAATTCGTCGACGCCATCTTTATCAGTATCGTAGTAAGCAATACCTATACCTGAAGCGCCATCTGTCTGTGAAATGCTATAGAATTCTGGGCTCATGCCATTCTCTTCAAGCTTAGATGCATCCCATCCTTCATCAAGTGCAGTCTGATATTTTGCAACTACATCTCCGTAAAGGTCCTCACCCTGGGTGCCGGCCAAATATTCAAATGTTGCACCATTAACACCGGTCATGTTAGCAACAACATCCTCTGCTGTATTGTAAAGCTTTTCGAAGTCCTCTGGCATCTCTGTGTATGTTTCAAAATCCCATTGAACTTCAGTTGCATATCCTAATACAACCTCGTATTGCTTTCCATCTGCATCAGTAAGTTCACCCTTTTTAACATAAGGGCCGCCGTAGAACTCTGGTGGCATCTCTCTTGCCCATATCGTATATGCCATACCATTGTAACCAGCATCTTTAGATTCTTTGTGATAAAGAGTAATCTGCTGATCCTCAACCTCTGCCTCATATACGCCTTCAAGGTCAGCAGGCATAGTGATTGAAAACAGTGAATTTGAAAGAACCTCTCCTGTCTCAGCTGCTGTGGCATTATTCTCTGTTGTTTGTGACTCTGATGATTCCGCCTCCCCTGCAGTCTCATTACTAACACTGTTATCAGCATTGTTCGCTCCACAAGCCGAAAGTAACAACATAGAGCAAATTAGTATTGAAAATACCTTATTTTTCATTTTGTTTCTCCTCATTTAATTAGCATTGTGCACATCTGTTCCTAACATAATAGCACAACAAAATTTACATACTAGTGGTATAAGTAAAAGTTCACTGTTATTTCATACTTTCTGATATTTTGAAATTTCTGTTATCGCATTTACGATACTTAAAATCCTTCATGCGCGTACTTATCTAATAATGCTTGTATTTGATTGTTTGTACTTTCTACAGCCGATGTTTCAGTTGGTAGAATCCTGATCCACAAATCTAAATCAACGTACTTATTGCCTCTACGTGTTTTCTGAATATCATCTACCACTACCATTTTCACCTGTGCTTTCTTCTGCTCAAAAAGCGGGATGACTACATAATAAAGTCTGTCATCCTTGAAGCTTAGGTAGCCTATAATCTCTCCCACCTTATTTCTAAGAAACAGCCTGTGATTAGAAACGCCCGCAGGATAAAGCATACTGCCAGGCTTTGGTGGAGTTGCACCGGGTTCAAGCTCTACCATTGCATTCACTTTATAAGAATCTGCTTCCACAAGTGCCAGTTCATTTAAAGTAAGCGTGCTATCAATGAATTGACCAGTCAGCAGGTAAGTAATATCAGCAAGGTATTTTTGCTTAATTATCTCTGGCAATTCAAAGAACAAGGATGGTCTGGCATTATCAAGTAGCTCCTTGCTTGTTTCATAAAGGCTTTTCAAAAACATGGAAAACTCTTCGTCCTTTGTCCATATGTACTTGCCTCTAGCGATTTCGATAGTGCCTAAGTTGTTCCCTTCAAAATCCTCCACCTCATGCAGGATTGGCCTTGCACAAAATGCATTCTTGTTTTCCCTCGCAGACCAAGGCCTGTGCTTAGGGCGCGATGTTTTTTTTGTGGCGCTGCGATTCGATTTGTTGCTTTGGTCTCCAGAATTGGTTGCGCTGTCGTCATAGTCCTTCATAATCAGCTCATAGGCTGTATTAATCTTCGCCGCCAGCTTACTATCATCAGAATCGCTATTATCCGGATGATGCTCATGCATCAGCTTTCTATATTTCTTTTTTATTTCACGCTTATCCTCGCTGCCATCCAGCCCTAGGATTTTACGCGCTTGGCTTTTGTTCATGTGTTGCTCCTGTAGATCTGTAATATATTGAACCAATTATAAAAGATATTCTAATTCATTACTTTATAAATGAACATCTTTTGTTTCAACCTGCTAGACACATCATATCTGCCAAGTTATTTCAGTCAAGGGCAAGCCTTTGGAGCTTCGCTCCCTTGACTTCATAACTTTTGGCAGATACATGTTAGTCAAGCAGGCTTGAAACTGAGACTGTGGCGAAGCCGCAGTTCTACTTAAACTGAGCTGAAACACGCGGATTTGTTCTTTCAGTATTTCCGCGTGTCCATTTCAGGCTTACTGAACACGCCTTTTTGCTATTTTGCACTAGTCAAGCAAAAGTAGACAGGTTTACGTGTTTTTACACATAGTTTCTCCACTGTAATACTCTCGATACTGTTTTGGAGTCAGATAACTCAGAGAGTAGGCAGGGCGTTCTTCATTGAAGAACACTATGTATCTGGCAATGTCTTTTTCAATGGTGGCATTGCTTGTTATATGTAGATCACTAAATATCTCTGCCTTAATCCAACCATTAATCGCTTCCATAGCAGCATTATCAGTAGGAGTTCCCGCACGGGACATAGAGTGAATTATGTTATAAAGTGGCAGTATTTCATTAAAGTTTTTAGAT